>JAUNAJ010000043.1 GCA_030527645.1 Lachnospiraceae bacterium
CACGTTGAAAATGTCTGTCTTCTTCTACGGGACGGAGCCGGCAGAAAATAATGATCAAGCAGTTGTTTCGTTAAAGTTACAGTTGCAGCAACTTGTCAAAATAGCTAATTGTACGAAATAGACAACTTCATACGCGGAAAAGTAATTTTTGTATAGAATATGCTAAAATGATGCACTGACAGCCTCCCGATTCTCTGTAAATATGTACACACAAGGAAAAAGTAACAACTTTATTTGGGAGGTAAACATGAAAAGAAAATTATTTGCAATGGCACTCGCTGGAACAATGACAGTTGGAATGCTGGCTGGATGCGGATCTTCTTCTGACAGCTCTTCTTCTTCAGAGGCAGCAGCTTCTTCTGCAGCTTCCTCATCCGAAGCAGCAGAGACAACAGAGGCAGGCGGTGATTATGCGATCGACGTAATCCTGAAAACAACAGCGGCTGAGTACTGGCAGTATGTGCAGGCAGGTGCAAACCAGGCAGGAGAAGACCTGGGTGTGAAAGTTGACGTTAAGGGTGCAAGCTCTGAGACAGCATACGATGAGCAGCAGAACATGATCGAGACAGACCTGAACTCCGGTGCATACGATGCGATCATCATTGCTCCTCTGCAGGCAGATCAGGCATCTACACTTGTAAGCGGAACCGATATTCCGGTTTTCGCTGTTGATACCAAATTCGAGGGACCGGAGGTTCTTTCCTTCATCGGAACCGGTAATGAGGAAGCAGCAAAGCTCGGCGGCGAGGCAGCAGTTGCAGCAGCAAAAGAGGCTGGCTGGGAAGAAATCAAAGCGATTGAGATCTCCGGTGTACAGGGTGACGGAACCAACACTGACCGTCTGAACGGATACATGGCAGGCGTAAATGAAGCAGGCGGAGAATTCCTTGAGGACGAGGTACAGTATGCAAACGGTGTTGCAGATCAGGCTGTAACCGCTATGGAAGCAATCATGCAGAAATTCCCTGAGGGCGTTGCGATCATCTGTGCAAACAACGATGATATGGCTGTAGCAGCAGCTCGTACAGCAGCTGAGAACGAAGCATATGCAAACACAATCTTCCTTGGCTTCAACGGAGATCGTGCAGCATGTGAAGCAATCCTTGCAGGAACAGAGACAATGTCTGTAATCCAGGATGCATACGGAATGGGATACAAAGCAGTTGAGACTGCTGTTGCATACCTGAACGGTGAGGAAGTAGAGTCCTTCGTTGATTCCGGATCCGGAGTAGTAGATATTGATACTGCACAGGAGCGTCTGGATCTGCTGAAAACATACCTTGGTTAATGAAAGTAATCCACACTTGCTTTTAAATCTTTTTCCAAAAGTTCAGACAGCAGCTGCCTGAAAATAAGGAGCTGCTGCTGAACAACAATAAAACCCCGGATCAATCCAGAGTGGACGGATCCGGGGTTTTCTTGTTATTAAGCTAAATACAATGTTACTGCATCCTGAATCAGCGGTCCGGGGAAGTATGTCTTTCAGATCGGGCTTGATCCGGTTTCGTGATCCGGTTTTCCGGAATGACCGGTTCGTCATGCAGGGTGACGAATTTGTCAATACCGTTATGGACAAGCTCGTGAGAGATATTCATCAGATCCTTCAGCTTAATGGACAGATTCTGATTCAGCCAGTCCTTGTATACGGCGATGCAGCCATGTGCCACAAAACGCATTGCTGCCCGGAACTCTTGTTCGGGGCAGCTGCATAGGTCGCCGTAAATCTCCACCGTAGTGTTTTCCATGATATTCACGATCTCATCCCAGAAAATCTGCGCGTAGGATGAATTAAGGATTTTTTTCATAAGTGCTGTGTTCTGCACCATGGAATGCTGCAGAGCCTCATACATCAGATTCGTCTGCAGCGGATTGTTAAAATATCCGTTGGATAACAGAATATCCACGGCAGCTTCCACCTGCTCGTACAGGAACTCGTGGATAATAGCCTCAATGGAATCGTAATGAAGGTAAAAGGTTTTCCTGTCTATATCTGCAACTCTGGCAATCTGTGCAATGGAGATGTGCCCCTCCGGATGCTCATTCAGCAAAGTAAAGTAGGCATCCCGTATGGCTGCCTTTGTTTTCGTTACTCTTCTATCCATAATTCCCCACTTTCGAAAAACTGTGGATTTTTCCACAAAATCAAAAAACTGGCAATAGTTTTCACCTGAAGACCCTATTATAATACCCACATGTAGAAAAAAGCAAGCTGCAGTTCACGGGATGAACTGTAACAATATCAAACCTGAAGGATGGTGAATACTTATGGCAGCAATGAAAAATTTATCAGACAAGGCAATGAGAGCAGCAGCGGGATCTATCGTAGAACTGATGATCAAGGAACCTGCAGATAAAAGAACGAAGAATCTGCAGAAGCTGGTGGATATGGCAAAGCATTTCTATGGCAGCGCCTTCGATCCGGCTACCTATGAATCTGTGAAAGCGGGTCTTGCCGATCCGGATAATAAATGGGTTCAGTTTATCAATAAGGTGTTGGATGAGACAGATCCCTATGTGGCTAAGATCACGCTGATGAATCTCGGCTACAATGCTTTCTTTAAGGGAACTAAGATGATCCGTGAAAACAGAGAAAAATATCAGTGCAACATTCCCTGGCTGATCCTCTTTGATCCGACTACTGCCTGCAACATGCATTGCGCAGGATGCTGGTCCGGCACCTACGGACACAAGTTCAATCTGTCCTTTGAGGATATGGATAAGATCGTTACCCAGGGAAAGGAACTGGGCGTTTATCTGTATATGATGACAGGAGGAGAGCCGCTGGTCAGAAAGGCGGATATCCTGAAGCTTGCGGAAAAGCATCATGATGTGGAATTTGCCTTCTATACCAACTCCACCCTGATCGATGAGGAGTTCTGCAAAAAAGTGGTGAAGCTCGGCAATATGACCTTCCTGCTTTCTATTGAAGGAACACCGGAGACAAATGATGCAAGAAGAGGAGACGGTCACTATGCCAATGTAATGAAAGCCATGGATCTTCTGAAAAAGTACGGCATTCTGTTTGGAACCTCCATCTGCTACACAAGAGCCAATGTAGAGGCAGTTACAAGCGATGATTTCTTCAAGCTGATCTCAGAGAAGGGCGCAAGATACGGCTTTTACTTCCACTATATGCCGGTTGGAAACAATGCAGTGCCCGATCTGATCCCTACAGTTGAGCAGAGAACCTACATGATCGACCGGATCCGCAGTGTCAGAAAAGAGTTCAATTTCGACTTCTATCCCATGGATTTCCAGAACGACGGAGAATTTGTAGGCGGCTGTATTGCAGGAGGACGAAATTATTTCCACATCAACTCTGCAGGTGACGCAGAGCCCTGTGTATTTATCCATTATTCCAACATGAACATCCATGAACATTCCATCCTGGAGATCCTTCAGAGCCCGCTGTTTATGGCATATCACAACGGTCAGCCGTTCAATCACAATCACTTACGGCCGTGTCCGATGCTGGAGAATCCGGAGCTGATCAAGAAGATGGTGCATGAGAGCGGCGCCCACAGCACAGACCTGGAGTCACCGGAGGAGGTCGAGCATCTTTGCGAAAAATGCGAGCACTACGCAGAGCATTGGGGAAAGGCAGCAGATCAGATCTGGGCAGAACAGAAGCACAAGGATCCGAAATATACAAATTACAAAAAAGAAAATCGTTATCACGTGTCCTGACTTTCCAGATGTTTACCCATCCTTCCCCTGATGATTCTTACGATATTGTGCAGGTGATATGCCTACACGCTTTACGAACAGATTGATCAGACTGCTGCTGGAGCCGTAGCCGACCTCATCTGCGATGTCTGCAATGGGTGTATTGGTGCGGAGCAGCATTACCTTTGCCTTCTCGATCCTTGTGTTGATCACATAATCCATCGGAGAAAAGCCTGTCTGCCGTTTGAACCGGTGGGAGAAATAGTAGGGACTCAGAGCGGCGATATCTGCCAGCTGCTCCAGCGTGATGGACTCCCCAACGTGGGTACGGATGTAGTGAATCGTATCATCAATGGGAGTCTGCTCCTGTTTCTCGGAATCTGTGGGGGCCAGAAGGATATCGAAAAGCTGATAGATCCGCATGGAGGTCTGGAAGGGGGATTCAAAGCCCTCGTGCCGGATAAAATCGAGAGTACTGTCAATCAGACGTTCGACCCGGTGGTTGGATTCCCTGGAGATCAGCCAGCCGTGCTGCTCGATGATGTAGCTGCACATTTCATGAGAATTGACTCCTCCGAAGTGAATATACAGAAACTCCAAACCGTCATCGGCATAATAGCGGTGAGGCTCCAGTGTCTCAATAAGAACCACGTCACCGGCCTTTGCCTTTTTATGCTCCCCCCGAAAATCAATATTCAGAACCCCTTTTTTTATGTAGAACACAAGGGGATGGGGATAATTCTTTCTTTTGAATTCATACTCATCCGTGCAGAAGTAATGACCGATCCAGGTGAAATAATACATCAGATTCTGATTGGCCTCCGGTGGAGTATGGTAAAAACAGTAAGAATGCGGAAGCACGCCTCTGTCAACGCTCTTCATAGATACTCTCCTTCAATAGTTGCAGAACAGTTACAATTTTCTTCAGTATAGAACAACATCCGATTGCTGTAAAGGAATTTGTCTCATCAAAAAGCAAGATTGGTCAATTGATGAGCAAACCGGAGTAATTATCTTTTGAATTAAGCAAGATTGATAAATTTTTAAACAACCACGCCTAGTTACATCTCTCTCTTTCTGCAGTATAGTAAGTACAACGAAGCGGGGAACACAAAGAAACCCGGGTCGTAGGAAAAAGAACAACGAACACAAAGAAAAAGCAAAAGAGAAACATA
>JAUNAJ010000028.1 GCA_030527645.1 Lachnospiraceae bacterium
CGGTATGCACGGTGCTGTGAGAGGACGGCGGTTAGTCACCGCCTCCTACTCGTTCGTGAACAGGTACATTGATAATGATATCTTCTCCTGCTGTTGTCTAGACTTGTATGAAGGTGTATGTTACAATAGTACAAATCGGGCTCCGAAATTGCTGTTGTAAGAAATTACCAATCATCCGTGAGCCTGTATGTGACATAGTAATCAATTTCAGGAGAAAATATAATATGATAAAAATTGCGAAGCGTTTTCTGGCCTTTTGCGGAGCAGGAATTCTTTCTCTGTCTCTTTGTGCCTGCACTTCAGGGCAGGCTAAGAATAATGGACTGGATATCAGTTCTGCGGATTCCGATGTGACAATTGATCTTGGTCCGGATCTCAGCGGAGAGGATTTTTCCGACTACAGAGTGGGGGTCAGTCTTGCGAACTGCACGCTCAATACGTATAACTCTTCCTATGTGCAGGCGCTGAATGAGGCAATGGCAGAGTATGAGGTGAATACGACTGTTTTTGATGCCTTTGGTGATACCGGACAGCAGGCAGCTCAGATCGCCACACTGATTTCCATGGATGTGGATCTGATCCTTCTCTGGCCGGCGAACTCTGATACGGCGGTTACCTGGGTGCAGTCCATCAATGAGGCAGGCATTCCTGTAGTGACTGTTAATACGGACGTTTCCTCAGAGGGAGAGCAGTATATCCAGGGATATGTAGGTCCTTCCGGAGTGGATGAGGCCTACCATACTGCCAGTCAGATGGTAGAAGATCTGGAAGGCATGGGCAGTGTCATAGGATTTTTTGCACAGGACAACTATGCACCGGTTATGGAACGCAGGCAGGGGCTGAAAAGTGCTATTGCAGGTACGAATGTAAACCTGATCGAGGAGTATACCAACTGTACAGAACAATCCATTGCTGCCACCTATATGGCAGAATTCCTGAAAAAACATGCCATCGGAGAAATCGATGCAGTATTTTGCTATGACGATGAATGTGCACTTGGTGTATTGGAGGCGATGGATGCTGCGGATCGAAGCGGAGAAGTGAAGGTATATGTGGCTGCAACCGGCACCTATGACAGTCTCTCTTATATAGAGGATGGTATGATAGCGGCAACTGCGATTCAATCGCCTATTGTGGATGCCCGTACTGCAGTTAATCATTCGCTGAATCTGCTTCTCGGAAATTCTCTTCCCGAATTTCACACCTATATCAGTACACCCATTATTACAAGTGATAATGTGAACAGTCTGAACCTGACCCCCTGGTCATCATGAAAAAATCCCTGTAGCTTCGGCTGCAGGGATTTTTCATATTTTTGTAAGTGTTCCATCGGGCATTAGCTATCTGCATTTATCAACAATAAGGCAGAATCCACCTATCCTCTGTAAATAATGAGAAGAATGGCCTAAAAGTATACTTTCATGTGCGCTCCTAAATCAGGATAATGAGGAAATTGAAAATACGAACTTCTTTTGTCACTGCAAATAGGTTAGTAAAATATAACTTGATTCTAGTAATCATATGTTGTATTATTGGTTTGGGTTAGAATAATCTAACAGTATTTAAATCAGGGGGACAATATGAGAAGAAAAACTGTGAAAGCATTTGCAGCAGCGTTGTCTGCATCAATGATTCTGTCACTGACGCCGGTCAGTGTGTTTGCAGAGGGGCTGGCTGCTCCGACAGAAGTAAGCCTGGGAATTGCTGGTTCTGTGGCAGGAACGCAGGTTCTCAGATTTGATTTTTCAGAGAACGACAAGGATTGGCTGAAAGCTGTAACCGGTGTATCTGTGGATGGAACGGAGTATAAGAAAGACTCCTGGATCAATATGATGCCCAGCGCAAATACCTGGTATGCGGAGGAAGGATATGACTACGATACGTATCAATCCACTTATTATCTCAGAGTTACTAATGATAAGGCAGATACAACAGAATTTCTGGTAACGGCTGAAGGTTATGAGGATGTAATCGTTTCTGTTGTGAAGAATGCGGATGGAAGCTACGCTGCGCAGATGAAGGATCTTCACCCGTCAGGGGACAATACAGATCCCGATGAAACTCCGGCTGAGACCACGAAAAAAACAATCACCATCGATCAGGTCAGTCTTGGTTCAAAAAGCGGTCGCTGGATCCTGTCATTCCCTGAGGTAACGGACTACGTTTCTTCCATTGAAAGTCTTAGCGTCAATGGAGAAGAGTGGGCTGCTCAGGACTATGAAGTAAATCTCGGTGGAAAGTATTATCAGAATACGGATGATAATGAAATTCGATTTGTGGGAACCAAGTGGACAGTCGGGGGTCATGATATTCTGAAAAGCGGAGACGTGATCACTATTACAAGCTCTGTGTACGAAGATCTGACTTTGAAGTTTAACTATGACGGAACCTATGCAGCAATCACTGAGGATGACGGTGAGGGGGATCTGTACCAGCTGAATGTGAAGCTGGAGGGTACCTTCGGATCGGCTATCAAAGGACAGAAAGAATACGATGCTGTTTCCTCTGCAACGGGAGTTGTATCCTCCAGTGACAACAGTGATGTAAAGGTTTATGCAGCAATTAGTGAAAAGGGATCTGAGCTGTCTTCGGATGCATGGCAGGAGCTTGGCGTGAATTCCGAGATTCAGATTGATCCGGACAAAACATTTGTATCTATTGTACCGGATACAGAAAAGGGGACTTCGGAGGATCGTGTAAGCGGTCTGGAGGGACTTTACCTAACGATCGGAAACGAGCTTACACTGATCGGAGCACCTCAGGATCCGGGCGATTATCTGGTTACAGTCACGATTACTGATACGCAGGGAAGAACAGCGGTCAGCAATGCTATTCCATTGAAGATCCATTCAGGGGAAGAGACCCTCGCCGAAATGCTGACTGTAGAGAATCTGACACAGACAGCAGATGGAAAATATATGTGGAAAAATATGGAGCCCTGGACAATCACCGTATTCGGCAGCAATGTCGAGGGAGAATCTGAAACAATCGTAGTTCCGGCAGGTTTGAAAGCGTGGTACGGATCCAGTGAGAGCGGACTCTACGGAAATCTCGGATATGCCATTCCCTGGGCTGATGTGCAGGCAGATCGGATTCCACAGACACTGATCATTCCTGCAGGCTGCGATCTTACAATGGTAAATATGGAATTCCAGAGCAGCGTGAAGATCATTGTGGAAGACGGAGGAAAGCTGACGCTTCGTGATTCCGTTGTTCAGGGAATTATCGATGTAAAAGGCGGCGGTTCCTTCTCCATGAATTACAATGGATTCGGCGAGGATGCAGGATTCCAGACCGGTTCTTCAGTAGACGGTCAGATCATTCTGGAGGATGGCGCCGTAATTGAGAATGCAGCGGTAGTTTCCCACACCAATTACATTGCCAACGGTGCAGTGAATGACAGAACTAATGCCGATGCCGTAGTTGCTGTGAAGGGCAATGTAACTGTAAAGGGGCAGGTGTTTATCGCCGGCGATGAAGCGGGCAGCAATCCGAATGTGGGACAGACAGGTCTTCTGGTGCAGAACGGAACTCTGACTTTAGAAGAGGGAGCTGTACTTGCGGTATATGGAGGAGATGGAAAGGTAGTTCTTACCGGAGACGGCGGTACAGCCATAGAGCTTGTCAACGGAACGATCACAGGCAGTGGAAAGCTGATTGCTGTGGGTGGAGCCGGTCAGTTTGGAAATGGCGGTGCTGCAGTAAGAGGCAGCGGAACCATTGAAACTGATGATATCTTCCTTCAGGGAGGCTCTACCAGAGAAAGCAATATGCTGAATGGTGCTTCCGGAGCACCGGGCGCTGCAAATCCTGACGGTGTTGCGGTGAAAGGAAGCAGCCGCTCCGTAAAGAACGGAATTCTGAATGATCTGATATCAGATGATGCGCAGGCGGCATTGTACTGGAATACAGGTGTGGATGCAGTACCGGATATTTTCGTGTACACCACCGAACCGGTTCCTGCGGAAGATGCTGACGATGACACCAATAAGGACGCAGATGATCAGGATGATGATTCCAAGAAGGATGAAGACGATCAGGATGATGATTCCAAGAAGGATGCAGATGATCAAGATGACGACAGCCATACATCGATAATTGTAGTTGTACATCGTGCGGTAAAATCTGTAGTTCGCTACGCGGTTCGTATTTTCAGAGGCCTGTTCCGTTTTTGAAATAAGGTTGACACATTCAGGTGACCTCGTATGAGGCGTTGCTAATCTGAATAATTAAATCGAATAGTACAAACAGCAAATCCTGTAAGTATCCAAAACGGATTCTTACAGGATTTGCTGCGTTATGCGTGCATCACACAGCAAATGCATGGTTACTGTTCGCGTAACGAATGCATTTTACTGAATTCATCATTTTTTCACAGAATGGTGGTACAGTAGGAGCAAATTAGTGTATTGTATAAAACACATACAGGATTGCATAGAAACAGCATAGAGACAGATAAGGAGGGGTAATCGTGGAAGCACTGAAGATCCTGATAGTAGATGATGAGAGCAGAATGCGGAAGCTTGTAAAGGATTTCCTGGTCAGGAAGGGCTTTGATATTCTGGAGGCAGAGAACGGAGAAGAGGCACTGGATCAGTTTTATGCACATAAGGACATTGCGCTGATCCTGCTGGATGTGATGATGCCGAAGATGGATGGTTATGAGGTCTGCAGGGAGGTAAGAAAGCAGTCGAAGGTGCCGATCATCATGCTGACAGCCAGAGGTGAGGAACGGGATGAATTGCTGGGCTTTGAACTCGGTGTGGATGAATATATATCAAAACCCTTCAGCCCCAAGATCCTTGTGGCCAGAGTGGAGGCAATCCTTCGCAGAACCGCCAATGTCGATCAGAACGAAAAGCTGACTGCAGGGAAGCTGGTGATCGATAAGGCTGCCCATCAGGTATCGATCGGGGAGCAGGTGCTGGATCTTTCCTATAAGGAATTTGAGCTTCTTACCTATTTTGTAGAGAACAAGGGCATCGCTTTGTCCAGAGAAAAGATTCTGAACAATGTATGGAATTATGACTATTTCGGAGATGCAAGAACAATTGATACCCATGTAAAAAAGCTTCGCAGCAAGATGGGCGAGTACGGATCCTGCATTAAGACGATCTGGGGCATGGGTTACAAGTTTGAGGTGGAGGAAGCATGAAAAAATCCATCGGTGCCCGTATGGCCATTGCATTTGCCGTTCTGATGGTGACTGCGCTCGTGATCATGGGGCTGGCCAATAAGCTGCTGCTGAACAGGTATTATTACAGTGAAAAACAAGAGATTCTTGTGGATAGTCTGACGAAGCTCAATGCGGATGAAGAAGCAGTCAATACCGATGAGTTCAACAATTTCTGCAGTGAGAATTCCCTGGTCTATGCTTATACAAACTCAAGTCTTAGTGAGATCATTACAAACTCCTCGGACGGAGAGGGAATGGCAGGAAGACTTCTGGGACATCTTTTGTCTATGGATGAAAAGAATACTACCGTGCTGGAGCAGACCGATTCCTATCAGGTAACAAAGATCCATGATCAGTTTCTGGGCATTGATTTTCTGGAACTCTGGGGAACAACAGATGCCGGTAATTATTTTATTGTCCGCTGTCCCATCAGCAGTATGGACACTGCTGCGGACATCTCGATGCGATTCTTCTTATATATAGGTATCATCGTTACTCTGATCAGCTGCATTGTCATTTATTTTCTTTCTAAGAGGATCGTGAAGCCGGTGCGTGAGCTGGCGGGAATCTCACAGCGGATGGCACAGCTGGATTTCGATGCCCGCTATACCAGCGGCGGAGAGGATGAGATCGGAGTTCTCGGAAAGAATTTCAATGAGATGTCAGATAAGCTGGAGCAGGCAATTACAGAATTGAAAAATGCTAACACAAGACTTCAAAAGGAGTTGGACGAGAAGGTCCAGATTGAAGAGATGCGGACCATCTTCCTGTCTGATGTATCCCATGAGCTGAAAACTCCCATTGCCCTGATCCAGGGCTATGCAGAGGGTCTCAGTGATTTCGGCGCCGATGATCCTGAGAGCATGGAGTATTACTGTGAAGTAATCGTGGATGAAGCCAATAGAATGAACCAGCTTGTGAAGAAGCTGCTGAATCTGAACCAGCTGGAATTCGGAAAGGATCAGCTGTCGCCGGAACGCTTTGATCTGTGTGAGCTGATTCACGGAAAACTCAGCAGCACGGATATTCTGATCCAGAAGAATCAGGCACATGTGACCTTCAATACGGAGGGGCCGATCATGGTTCTGGCGGATGAGTTCAAGATCGAAGAGGTCGTTACCAATTATCTCACCAATGCACTGAATCATCTGGATGGTGAGCGTCAGGTGGAGATCAGCTGTCAGATTGCCGGAAATCAGGTGATCACAAGGGTATACAATACCGGTAAGCCGATTCCCGAGGACGAACTTGAAAAGGTTTGGGTCAAATTCTATAAGGTTGATAAGGCAAGAACAAGAGCCTATGGAGGAAGCGGCATTGGTCTTTCTATCGTAAAAGCCATCATGGATGCTCACAAGGAGGAATGCTGGGTAAGAAATGAAGAGAACGGAGTGGCGTTCTACTTCACGCTGGCATTGAGTGAGTGAGGAAGGCTCTGCGCTGCAGTTCACCGAGGGAACAGCTCAGTATCCGCCATTAGATGGATCGTAAAAAAACTCTTTACAAATTCAGCTGCCTATGGTATCATACTTACTCGTGAGACATCAATCACATCCTTGTTTCCCGGAATCTCGGGAAGCCAAAAGACCATAAGGAGGAAATCGACATGAACAAGTATGAATTAGCATTCGTTGTCAGTGCAAAACTGGAAGACGAGGAGAGAACAGCCGTTGTTGAGAAGGCAAAAGGCTACATCGCTCGTTTTGGCGGTAATGTAACTGAGGTTGAAGAGTGGGGCAAGAAGAGACTTGCTTACGAGATTCAGCATCAGCGTGAAGGCTTCTACTACTTTATTCAGTTTGAAGCAGATGCAGCTTGTCCGGCAGAACTCGAGAGACGTGTTCGTATCATGGACAATGTGCTGAGATACCTTGTTGTTCGCAAGGACGCAGAGTAATTAGTATTTCAATTGATTAAAGCAGAAGGAGGACATTTACATGGCATTCGAGAATAATGAAAGAGAAGATGCTCCGGTAAGAAAAAGAGCACCTCGTAGAAGAAGAAAAGTTTGTGTTTTCTGCGGAAAAGACAATGTAATTGATTACAAGGATGTTGCAAAACTGAAAAGATACGTATCTGAGAGAGGAAAAATCCTTCCGAGACGTGTTACAGGAAACTGTGCAAAACATCAGCGTGCAATCACAGTAGCTGTTAAGCGTGCAAGACACGTAGCTATTATGCCTTACGTAGAGGACTAATACTTAGTCGATCAGAAAAATAAAGGACTGTTGCTTCGGCAGCAGTCTTTTTTTTGTGAATCGGCGGGGAATGTACATGTCAGGGAGGTTCCTCGTGAACGGTAACAGTAACCGTGCTTCGGTAACGTTCCGGTGATTTTCTTTCTTGTCTATACGAATATGCGATGCTATACTGAAAAATGACGCGTAAATGGGCTGTAATCATCGTTTCATCGAGAGTATTGCTGCCGGAACATGCAGGTGAGTTGGAAATAGTTCGATCAAAATCGGAGGGTGACATGAGCGACACAGATAAAGCCGTCAACAAGAAGTGGACAAAAAAGAAAGTTGTGATTTGGACAGTTTTACCGCTGCTGGCAGTTGGATTGATTGTCGGAGGCTGGGCTTATGGTGTGCGGGTACGGTATTATATTGATCATTTTTATTCCGGAACAATAGTAAATGGAATTGATTGTTCAGACCTGACATTGGAGGAGGCTGCAGAGCTGCTTCAGGAGCGGATCAATACCTGGGAGCTTACTGTTCTGGAACGAGAAGGGGTAACGGAGACCATCAACGCTGAAGATATAAGTATGACCTATACCAATGACGGGACGCTTGCTGACCTGTTTCTGGCGCAGCAGCCGCTGCTCTGGGGATATCGGATTTTTCAAAGTAATGAACATGAAGTTCCAACCGGATTTTCGTACAGTGAAGAGAAACTTCGAAGCAGATTTGAGAATTTTCAGCAGGTACAGGAATATGTTCCGGTAAAGGATGCGGAGATTCTGGAAAATGAAGACGGAACTTACCGGCTGGATCCCGAGGTGATCGGAACCGAGATGGATCAGGAGGCTGCCTATGAGGCTCTGGCGGAAGCGGTAGAAAGCCAGAGTGCTGAGCTTGATCTGGAGGAATATTACCTGAATCCGGAGGTATACGAGGAAGATCTTCAGGAAGAGCTGGAGGAAAAAAACGCTATTGCACGTCTGACTCGTGCAGTTATTCTGATCCAGTTCAATGAGGAGCAGATTACCCTGGATGAGGAGATTCTGAAGGATTGGCTGATAGAGGATAAAGAAGAACGATATAAAATTGATGAAAACAAGCTTCGGGAATTTGTTCAGGGTTTGTATGATACATACAATGCAGGCAGGGAGAATCAGCTGTTTAAGACGAAGAACGGGAGAGTACTGCTGGATTTCACGACCTTCGAGGCAAACGGCTGGAACATCGATGTGGACAGATCCTGTGAACGGTATCTGAAGGCGATCCAGGAAGGCTACAGAGGTGTCCTCGGTCCTGTCATGACAAGACAGGATGCTGAGGGCAATGTACTGACCGATACCTATGTGGAAATTTCCATTGATGAGCAGACCATGTGGCTCATAGTAGACGGAGAGGTGCAGCTGGAAACTCCGGTTGTTACAGGAGGAGCCGATGAATCCCAGGTCAGCAATGCGACAACGGAATTCCTGATCTCGGACTTCAACAGCAGGTCGACTCCGTCAAACGGAATATGGACTATAAAAAAGAAACAATCCCCTCATCTGATGAAAGGTCCGATGACTTCCTACGGTACTTATGAATATACTCTTCAGGTTACCTACTGGCTGCCATTCAATGATCAGGTAGGAATCCACGATAATTACCAGCGCGTGGATTATGGCGGGAAAATCTATCAGACCAACGGATCGCATGGATGCATCAATACTCCCTATGATGCGGTGGAAGAGATCTACAATACGGTAGAGGTAGGAACCATGGTTGTTGTATATGGCGAGGACACCGGAGAAGCTGTATTTTTGGAATCCTCTGAGGAGGAGCAAAATGAAGCTGCTGAAATCTATTCTTCGTGTATTTCTTTTGTTTGAAATACAGTTCAGAATTATTCTGGTCTTTTTGTTTTCGAAGGGCCTGAATGAGATCATAGACTTTCTTCTGCATTTTCAGGGTTACAGTTACGTTACGCAGAATAACTATGCGAATTTCCTGAAGCAGCCGACTGTTTTGATCGGTCTGTTTCTTGCAGCTGTGGTGCTGATGCTTCTGGTTTTGTATGAATGCTATGGTCTGTTTCTTCTGTTTGATGCGGGTAACAGGAATCAGAAGGTGACACTGCCTCAGATCTATCAGCTGGCAGGAAGATATACGGCATCTTTTATCAGAAAATATCCGATACGCTGGATCTTTTTCATGTTTCTGTGTTTCCCGAATCTGTACCTGCACCTCCTGATCTGGGAGGTGGAGCGTGCCAGATTTATTGATATTGTTGCAGCAAACATCTGTGAAAGAATCGGTATACCTTTGTTTGCAGCGATTCTGGTTCTGCTGCTGATTGTTTCTATCATCTATTCCCTGACGCTCCCCTATAAGCTGTTTGGTAAAGAGATTCCCTTCAGCACCGGATTCCATGCGTTTGTGGAAAAGAGAAAAAGGCAGATCAAGGCGGTGACATCCTCTGTTTTTCTGCATTTACGAGTGTTTCTGGGAACCGCTGTCCTGTATCTTCTTCTGGTGGTGCTCTGTGTCTTTCTGATCCGCAGTTTTCGTCCTGTTACACGATATGTCAGTGATACACTGTTTTATGCAAGTATTCTCAGGATTCTGATCGGACTGGTGATTGGATTCTTTGGAACAGTCACTATTACAGGGTATCAGTATCTTGTTTTTCGTAATACAGAGGAATCCTGCATTTCCTGGGAGCAGGCGAAGCCGGCAGTCAGGCCTGTGCTTACAAAGACGCTTGTTCTTCTGGCCGCAGGTGCTATACTGGTGTATGAAGGGATTACATACATACCGGACACAACGGCTTCGCAGGATTACCTGGAGATTACTGCACATCGGGGAGGTGCCAAGTTTGCACCTGAAAATACGCTGGCTGCGATTCAGTATTCCATTGACACGAAATCGGATTATGCGGAGATCGATGTGCAGGAAACAGCAGACGGTGAGATAATTCTGCTTCACGACAACTGGCTGGCACGTACCACCGGATTGAAGCAGGCGGTCTGGAATACTACCTATGAGGAAATTCGGGATCTGGATGCCGGCAGCTTCTTTTCCAGCCGCTTTGCAGGGGAAAGGATTCCTACACTTCGGGAGGCGATCACGGCATGCCGCGGAAAGCTTCGTCTGAATATTGAGATTAAATCCAACGGACATAATCCGGGTATTGCGGAAAAGGTGCTTGCAATTGTGCAGGAAGAGAACTTTCTGCCCAACTGCGTTATTACTTCAATGGATTATTCTCTGCTGAAGCAGATAAAGGAGTTGTGCCCGGAGGCGGTTACAGGGTATACTCTTTCTATGGTGTACGGCAGGGTAGAGGATATGGAAGCGGCTGATTTTTACAGTGTAAAATATACTTTTGTGAATCGCCGTCTGGTGGAACGGATTCATGAGATGGGAAAACTGATCTGCGCATGGACAACTAATACAAGGGCGTCCATTCGCAAGACCATTGATGCGGGAGTGGATAATGTGATCACAGACAATCCGGAACTGGTTCGAAAGGAACTGCTAGGAGAGTACGATGTGATACCAAGTTTCAGATCCATGATCCGCTATATGATCCTTCCGTGAAAATGCCCGCATGATGTGGGACGTGCAATATGCTGAACGGTTGTGGTCTGCTCGATCGTACACGTCGGTCGGGTCTTGCAGAAAGTGGGTGTTTAATGAGTAATAGTAAGGCTTCAGCCGGGACTGCCAGACCCCGGAATAAGAAGCGGCAGACCTATATGGACTATCAGCTGCTGGCGGTAGTGATCCTTCTGATCACCTTTGGACTGATCATGCTGTACAGCGCAAGCTCTTATGAGGGATATACGAAACAATCTGATGATATGTATTACTTCATGCGTCAGGCCGTGTTTTTTATGGCATCAATTGTGGGAGTTCTGCTGGTTTCCCGAGTGGACTATCATATACTGGTGAGATTAGCCCCCGGAATTTATCTGCTTGCATTCGGTCTGATGGCATTGGTACCAATAGTTGGAATTGAACGTAATGGTGCTAAGAGATGGCTGGGAACAGATGGGGGGTTAAGTTTTCAACCCTCTGAGATAGCAAAAATTGCATTGATTCTGGCACTGGCATCGATGATCGTAAGCTTTGGAAAGAAAATCGCTTATAAGAGGAATCTTTTCTGGCTTGTCATGGTGATTCTGATCCTGTTTATTGGTGCATTCCAGCTGACTGATAACCTGAGTACAGGTGTGATCATTCTTGGAATCGGTGCAGGAATTATGCTGATCTATTATCCGGATATGAAGCAGCTGATTTTTCTGGCTCTGATAGTAATAGCAGCTGTTGCTCTTGTGCTTTTGTATCTGAAGTATTTTGCAGATCCGGATGTCGTCAGTAATGATTTCCGTCTGGCGCGGGTGTACAGCTGGCTGAACCGTGAAAGTGACAGCAGTGACGGTTCGTTCCAGGTGCTGCAGGGCTTGTATGCAATCGGATCGGGAGGATTTTTCGGAAAGGGACTCGGAAACAGCGCGCAAAAGATCACGAGAATCCCCGAGGCTCAGAATGATATGATCTTTGCTGTTATCTGCGAGGAACTGGGATTGTTCGGAGCGATTCTGCTTTTGATCCTGTTCGGCTACCTGCTGTATCGCCTGTTTTATATTGCCCAGAATGCTCCTGATCTTTACGGATCTGTGATCGCAACAGGAGTCATGCTCCATCTGGCAATTCAGATTATTCTGAATATCGCTGTTGTTCTGAATCTGATTCCGACTACAGGTATATCGCTTCCTTTTGTCAGCTATGGAGGCACAGCGATCATTTTTCTGATGGGTGAGATCGGTGTCTGCCTGAATATTTCCCGGCAGATCAGGTTTCGGAAACAAAAAACAGTTGACAAATGATAAAGAAGGTTATATAGTTTGATAGTCAAAATATGTAACTGTTTAATGCTGTATGGTAATTGATGTGATACAATAGTTACCGGTACATAACAAGAAATATTAATACAGGAGATGATACGTATGTTAGAAAAACTCGCAGCAATGCTCAGTGAGCAGTTAAACATTGATACAGATTCCATTAATAATGACACAAGATTCAAAGAGGATCTGGGTGCAGATTCGCTGGATCTGTTTGAGCTTGTTATGAATCTTGAAGAAGAGTACAACATTGAGATTCCGGCAGAGGAACTTGCTGATCTTACAACTGTTGGAGGTTTTCTGGATTATATTACTAAAAAAGGCATTGTTCTTTAAGGTATTCGGTACATGCATTCCGGCCGCTGTGCATCGCACAGCGGCTGTTTTTCATTTTCTGACTTTATTTGCGACTTTTCTCTGTTCGTGATACAATACCAGTAACGGAAAGGGTACGGAGCGGAATATCAGTGTAATTGGATCTTGCCGCAGAGACGGTGAGTCCTATCTGAATATATGTAGCCCTTTGAACAGGAACTGCTAATGGAACGGTACCGGTCAGGTACAGGATTGCATCAATCGGAAAAAGAAAGGAACAAATAATACAGGAGGTTAGCAATATGAGTGTTGAGTATCTAAGGAACATAGTTCAGAATGGTCGGAGAATCGCTGTTCTGCTTGGAAGAAATCCCGCCATGAATTCCGGATGTGAGTTTTATAAAGAGGAATTTGATTATGATGTAGAGGAAAAGTACGGAAGATCCTCTGAGGAGATTTTCTCCAGCAATTTCTATCATAATCGGCCGAAGGAATTCTATGAGTTTTATCGGGAGGAAATTCTGAAAAAGCAGGGCGAGCTGGATGCTGCGGATTATTTCATCAAGAGGCTGGAGGATGCTGACAAGCTGGAGGGTGTTGTGACCAGGGGCTTCTTTAACCGCTGCAAAAGAGCAGGGGTGACCAAAGAGATCCAGCTGTATGGAAGTATCGATGCCAATCGCTGTCCGCGCTGCGGAAAAATATTTGATTCACACTACATCATCGACAGCACAGGGATTCCAAAGTGCGATGTCTGTCAGATTCCGATCCATCCGGGTGTGGTATTGAAGGGTGAGATGGTAGACAATTATAATATGACCCGTGCGGCAGAAATCGTATCCAGAGCGGATACGCTGATCATTCTCGGTACAAACATGAACTCCCCGCTGATCTCCATGCTCCGCTATTTCAATGGCGAGAAGGTGGCCCTCGTAAACAGTGTGCCCCATTTTGCGGACAGGAAGGCAGACTGTGTCTGCATCGGTGATTTTGAAGAGATCCTGACAAAGGTGTTCTGAGACAGGTTCCTTTTACGTGGAACAGTTGCGATTTCCTGCAGGATAGAGTAGAATACAGATAATCGGAAGAGCAATTTGGCGGTGCCGGATTGCTCTTCTTGCTTGTTACAAAGTACATCAGTATGGGGATGACTCCCGCCTCTTAGGTGGTGGGTTGTTGATCGACTTGAATTTCATGGGATCCGAGGAAGAGAGAGGAACGGAGAACAGATTGAGAGCAGCATATAATGAAGCACAGCTGACTGCGGTCAGACATAAGAACGGACCGATGATGGTTCTTGCAGGCCCCGGTTCCGGAAAAACTGCAGTGATCACAGGCAGAACCCATGCCCTGATCCGGGGAGGCGTTGATCCCTCCGGAATCCTTGTAGTGACATTTACAAGGGCAGCGGCAGCGGAGATGAAGGCCCGCTTTCTGGCAAAGGAGGGAACAGGCAGCACGGCAGTTACCTTCGGAACCTTTCATGGCGTGTTTTACGGAATCCTGAAATCGGTCTTTCATATCTCCGGCAGCAACATTTTGTCTGAGGAAGATAAGCTGAAGCTGATCCGGCAGATCGTGGATCACTACTATCGATCCGGAGAGCAGGAGGCGGAGCTTCCCGTGAATGTGATCCGGGAGATCGGTCTGATCAAAAGCAGGCAGCTGGATCTGCAGCATTATTATTCCGGTTCTCTTCCCCAGGATGTGTTCCGGAAGGTGTACAGGGCCTATGAGGACTGGAAGAAGCAGAACAGGAAGATCGACTTTGATGATATCATGGACAAATGCTGTGAGCTTCTCAGAAAAAGAAAGGACATTCTTCAGCAGTGGCAAAAGAAATTCACCTATATCCTCATTGATGAGTTCCAGGATATCAGTCCGGTGCAGTATGAGATCGTACGAATGCTGGCGCTTCCCGAGAATAATCTTTTTATTGTCGGTGACGATGATCAGTCCATCTATCGGTTTCGTGGAGCCAGCCCGGAGATCATGCTGGGATATCCGAAGGATTATCCGGATGCAAAGACAGTGACTCTGAACAGAAATTATCGCTGTACGCCGCAGATCCTCAGCTGTGCCGGACGAGTCATCGCCCATAATCAGAAACGTTTTCCCAAGGAGCTGGCTGCGGTTTCTCCGGAGGGGGCACCGGTGGTCTGTCAGACCTTCGGGCATCCGGGAGAGGAATGCAGACAGCTGGTGGAGGAGATCAGAAAACTGTCTGCAGAGGGTGTCCCATGGAAACAGATCGCTGTTCTGGTGCGGACAAACCAGGGCTGCAGGACGGCAGTGGAGCAGATGATGGCCTACCAGATCCCCTTTTCCATCGGTGATACACCGCCATGTCTGTACGATCACTGGATCGCTCAGGATGTATTTGCTTATTTCCGTCTGGCAAAGGGCTCCACATCGCGCAGTGATTTTCTTCGTATCTGCAACAGACCGAACCGTTTTATCTCGAGAGATGCCCTGATGGATAAGCAGATCTCCTTTGAATTGCTGTATGATTACTATGAGGATAAGGACTGGATGTGCGACCGGATCGAACAGCTGGAAACAGATCTTCGAGTGATCGGACGGGTCTCCCCCTATGGTGCTCTGCAGTATATCCGCAATACGGTGGGATATGAGGAATATCTGAGGGATTATGCACTGAAGAGGAAGCTGAAGGCAGAGGAGCTGTTCCAGATCTATGATGAGCTCTGTGAGAGTGCCAGAAACTTTAAGACGCTGGAGGACTGGGAAATGCATATCCGGGATTACAGAGACAATCTGCAGCAGCAGAGAAGTCGGGAAAAGAATCCGGACAGTGTGATGATCTCCACTCTGCATGCATCTAAGGGAATGGAATATGATGCAGTGTTTATTCTGGATATCAATGAAGGCGTGATCCCGTATCAGAAGGCTGTG
This sequence comes from Lachnospiraceae bacterium, assembly GCA_030527645.1. Lineage (GTDB taxonomy): Bacteria > Bacillota > Clostridia > Lachnospirales > Lachnospiraceae > JAKSRN01. Next base: position 15,477 of record JAUNAJ010000028.1, read on the forward strand.
CTGGATGCAGATCTGGAGGAGGAGCGCCGGATGTTCTATGTGGGAATGACAAGGGCACGAAAGCACCTGTATCTGTACAATGTGCGGGAGCGGTACGAGAAGAAGCTGCAGCCCTCCCGGTTTCTGACGGAGATGAAGGAAGCCGGCCGGCAGGCTGAAAGAAAGACAAGGAGCGGAAGGGGGACAGGCGATGGATTGTAAAGAAGCAGAAGGTCTGATTCCGAAGTATCTGGATGATTCCATGGATAGGGATACACTGCTGGAATTCATGATGCATATCCGGGATTGCAAAACCTGCTATAATGAGCTGGAAACCTATTATATTGTTGAAAAGGCCATGGAAACTCTGGAAACAGAGGATGATCCCTCCTTTGATCTTTCAAAGGTGCTGGAGAAGGATCTGAACAGACGCTGGACCATGCTTTCCAGACTGGAGAATAACGTGCATATCACAATATTTTTTGCAGTTCTGACTGCTCTGTGCATGATCTGGATCTTTCTGGATATGTACGGGATCTTTTCATTGTCCTATCTTCTGTAAAGCATAGGAAGGAGAGTTGGTTCTGCATGGAGAGAATGCGCTCGTCTTTACAGGTGATGAGTGATACATGGAGAATGCGCTCGTCTTTACAGGTGATGAGTGATACATGCAGGACATGAACTGTATTTCAGTGAAGAAGGCTCCCATCTCTGCGGGTGGTGAGTAAGAATCTGACTTGATCTGGAGGAATAGATATGAGTGAAAAACTGCTGCTGATCGACGGACACAGCATTCTGAACCGGGCATTTTTCGGATTGCCGGACCTGACGAATTCAGAGGGGCTGCATACCAATGCGGTGTACGGATTTCTGAATATGCTGTTCAGAATGCTGGACGAGGAACAGCCGGATTATCTGACGGTTGCCTTCGATGTACATGCCCCGACCTTCCGGCATAAAATGTACGATGCCTATAAGGGGACAAGGAAACCTATGGATCCATCCCTGCGTGAGCAGGTGCCTCTCATGAAGGAGGTGCTGGGCACCATGGGGATCCCCATTGTTACAAGGGAGGGCTATGAGGCGGACGATATTCTGGGCACGCTGGCCCAAAAGGCAGAGGAAAAGGGGCTGGATGTCACCATTTTTTCCGGAGACAGGGATCTCCTGCAGCTGGCAACGGACCGGGTGCAGATCCGTATCCCGAAAACAAAGGGCGGCAAGACCACCATTGAGAATTATTATGCAAAGGACGTGCTGGAGGCCTACCAGCTGGAGCCGAAGCAGATCATTGATCTGAAGGGACTGATGGGCGATTCCTCCGATAATATTCCCGGTCTGCCGGGTGTGGGAGAGAAGACGGCAACCAAGCTCCTGCTTGCCTACGGGTCAGTGGAAAATGCCCATGCCCATATGGAGGAGATCAAGCCGAAGAAGGCCATGGAGGCCTTCCGGGATCATTACGATCTGGCAGTACTGTCCAAGGAGCTGGCGACCATCCATACAGACAGTCCGGTGGAGTGTGATTACGAAGCTGCCCGTCTGGGAGACCTGTATACACCGGAGGCATACGAATGCTTCCGACGACTGGATTTTAAAAATCTGCTGAGCCGCTTTGATCAGGCAAATCGGGTGCAGGAGCTGCCGGAGGTAACTGTGGTAGAGGACTTCAATGCTCTGCAGGGCATCCTGAACACTGCCGGTAAGGACGGTGTGCTGGGCGTGCATCTGCTGGAGGACGGGAAGGAGATCTACGGTCTTGCACTGGCAGGGGAACAGCTGTCTTACATCCCGGTACAGGGCTTCGTGACCGGAGACTATCTGGTATCTGCCCTGGGAGAGCTTCTTGCCAATGCTTCGGATCTCAGTGCATTTGCCCTGAAGCCTCTTCTGAAGCAGGCGCCGGCTGAACTGAGAGAAAACTGGTTTGATACACATCTGGCTGCCTATCTGCTGAATCCGCTGAAATCTGTCTATACCTACGATGACATTGCCAAGGAATATTCCGGCATGGTGATCCCGGCCGCAGAGGAGCTGTTTGACGGGAAGAAGATGCCTCCCGTCGGCAAAATGACGGAGGAGCAGAGAGCAAGACTGTCGGCCTATACCGCCCTTTCAGCAAGGCTGACAAAGGAGCCTCTGGAGCAGGCCCTCAGAGAAAGCGGCATGGAGGAGCTGTACCGTACCATTGAGATGCCTCTGGTGGTGACCATCAGTGCCATGGAGAGGGAAGGCGTGCTGGTACAGAAGGAGGAGCTGAAGGCCTACGGTGAAAATCTGGAGGGCAGGATCCGGGAGCTGGAGCAGGAGATCTACCGGCAGGCGGGAGAGGAATTCAATATCCTGTCTCCCAAGCAGCTGGGTGTGATCCTCTTTGAAAAAATGGGACTTCCGGGAGGCAAGAAGACCAAGACAGGATATTCTACGGCAGCAGACATTCTGGAAAAGCTGGCACCGGAGGCTCCGATCGTGGCTTCAATCCTGGAGTACCGCCAGCTGACCAAGCTGAAATCCACCTATGCAGAAGGACTCAGTGCATTTATCGATACGGACGGCAGGATCCGCTCCACCTTCCACCAGACCATCACTGCAACGGGAAGACTCAGCAGTGCCGATCCGAATCTGCAGAATATTCCCGTGCGCATGGAGCTGGGACGGCAGATCCGCAAGGTCTTTGTGCCGAAGGAGGGCTGCGTGTTTGTGGATGCAGACTATTCCCAGATCGAGCTTCGGATCCTTGCCCACATGTCCGGGGATGAAAAACTGATCAAAGCCTATAATGAAGCCAGTGATATTCATGCGATCACCGCCTCACAGGTATTCCATGTGCCCTTTGAAGAGGTCACTCCTCTGCAGAGAAGAAATGCCAAGGCCGTGAACTTCGGCATCGTCTACGGCATCAGCTCCTTCGGTCTCAGTCAGGATCTGGATATCAGCCGACAGGAGGCCCAGGAGTATATCAACAGCTATTTTGAGACCTATCCGGGCATCAAAAAATTCCTGGATGATACGGTGGCCGATGCAAAGGAAAAGGGGTATTCCATTACTCTGTACGGCAGACGGCGTCCACTTCCGGAGCTGTCCTCCGGCAATTTCATGCAGAGGCAGTTTGGAGAGCGTGTGGCAATGAATGCACCGATCCAGGGAACGGCGGCAGATATCATGAAGATTGCCATGAACCGGGTGGCAGAGCGGCTGAAGACGGAGCAGCTGAAGGCAAGGCTTCTTCTGCAGGTGCACGATGAGCTTCTGATCGAGACTCCTCTGGAGGAGGAAGAGCAGGTGCGTGATATCCTGAAGGAAGAGATGATGCATGCGGCCGATCTGTCTGTACCGTTGGAGATCGATATGCATTCCGGCAGCAGCTGGTATGAGGCAAAATAAATCCATATAGGAGTAACAGAGATGTATATATTTGGAATAACCGGGCAGGTTGGTGCAGGAAAAAGTGAGATCATCCGCTATCTGGAAACGGCGCACGGAGCCAGAGTGCTTCTGATGGATCTGCTGGGACATGAGCTGATGGCGAAGGGAGCCCCCTGCTATGAGCCGATCCTTGCTCTGTTCGGAGCAGATGTTCTTCTGGAGGATGGTGAACTGAACAGAAGAGCCATCGGAGCCAGAGCGTTTTCCGATGCTGAGCTGTTGGAGAAGCTGAACGGCATCGTACATCCGGCGGTGAAAGCCAGGGTGGACTCTCTGCTGGAGGAGGCCATGCAGCAGGGAGTGGATTTCTTCTTTATGGAATCGGCTCTTCTCATTGAAGAAAAATATGATGAAATCTGCGATGAAGTGTGGTATGTTTATGCAGAAGAATCTGTACGAAGAGAAAGACTGAAGGAAAGCAGAGGGTATTCGGACGAAAAGATCGATCTCATGCTGCACAATCAGCTTTCCGAAGAGGTGTTCCGCGCCCATGCATCCTTTGTGATCGACAATAACGGCAGTCCGGAGCAGTTTCAAGAGCAGATCGATGCAAGGATGAAACAATATGAAATTATGTAGTATCGCCAGCGGGAGCAGCGGAAACTGTATCTTTGCCGGCAGTGAAACCACCGGTATCCTGATCGATGCCGGCATCAGCGGAAAAAAAATCGAAGCCGGCCTGAACAGCATCGACAGAAAAACTGCCGAGATCGACGGGATCTTTGTGACCCACGAGCACATCGATCATATCGCAGGCCTGGGTGTGGTGGCCAGACGGTACGGCATACCGATCTACGCCACTGAGGGCACCTACAGGGCAGTTCTCCGGACAAAAAGTGTGGGGAAGATGCCGGAGGGCCTGTTCCGTCCCGTAACACCGGATGTGAAGGTGCAGGTGGGTGATGTAACCGTGCAGCCCTTCAGCATTTCACACGATGCGGCGGATCCGGTGGGATACCGCGTGGAGAGTCAGGGAAAGGCAGCTGCGGTAGCCACGGATCTTGGCTTTTACAATGAGTATATCAAGGACCATCTGAAGGATCTGGATGCACTGCTTCTGGAATCCAATCACGATATCCGTATGCTGGAGGTGGGGGCATATCCCTATCATCTGAAGCAGAGGATCCTGGGAAACAGAGGGCACCTGTCCAATGAAGCGGCGGGGCAGCTGCTCTGCGAGGTGCTCCACGACAATATGAAGCACATCGTGCTGGGTCATCTCAGCCGGGAGAATAACTATCCGTCGCTGGCATATGAAACTGTGTGCTCCGAGGTGACCATGGGAGACAATCCCTGGAAGTCAGGAGATTTCCATATCACCGTTGCTAAAAGGGACGAGCCGGGAGCCCTGCTGGAGTTCTGAAGGTTCTGACGAGGTACATCCGGCCTGGACATAGTACTGGCGCTGAATAATATGATAGAAATATTTGGAGGAATAGCATGAAGAAGACGATCATCACCGTTGTAGGAAAGGATACTGTAGGTATCATTGCAAAAATCTGTAACTATCTGGCAGAGAATCAGGTCAATGTAGAGGATATCTCGCAGACCATCATTCAGGGATATTTCAATATGATGATGGTAACCGACACAAGTAAATGCGATAAATCTGCAGAGACTCTTTCTGCTGATCTGAAGGCCATCGGAGAGGAGATCGGAGTGATCATCCGCTGCCAGCATGAAGATATCTTCAACATGATGCACAGAATCTGATTCAGGGGAGGTCTAGCATGATTAATATCTATGAAGTGAATGAAACCAACCAGATGATCTCCGATGAGAATCTGGATGTGCGTACCATTACAATGGGAATCAGTCTGATGGACTGCATTGATTCCAATTTGGATAAGCTGAACCGCAAGATCTACGATAAGATCACTTCCTATGCCCGCAATCTTGTGGAAACCGGAAAAGAGATCGAAGCAGAGTACGGTATCCCGATCGTAAACAAGAGAATTTCCGTAACACCCATCGCTCTGGTCGGCGGCGCTGCCTGCAAGACACCGGAGGATTTTGTGACTATCGCCCAGACACTGGATCGTGCGGCAAAGGAAGTGGGAGTAAACTTCCTGGGCGGCTATTCTGCACTTGTATCCAAGGGCATGACCAAAGCCGATGAGCTGCTGATCCGTTCCATTCCCATGGCACTGGCAAAAACGGATTTTGTCTGCAGCTCCGTGAATGTAGGCTCCACAAAGACCGGTATCAACATGGATGCAGTGAAGCTTCTCGGTGAAGTGATCAAGATGACAGCGGAGAATACCAAGGAAAATGACTGCCTCGGCTGTGCGAAGCTGGTGGTATTCTGCAATGCTCCCGACGATAACCCCTTCATGGCAGGCGCCTTCCACGGTGTGACCGAGGCCGATGCCATCATCAATGTCGGTGTATCCGGACCGGGTGTAGTAAAGCATGCGCTGGAAAAGGTCAGAGGAGAGAACTTCGAGGTGCTTTGCGAGACCATCAAGAAGACAGCCTTCAAGGTAACACGAGTAGGTCAGCTGGTAGCACAGGAGGCTTCCAGACGTCTGGGAATTCCCTTCGGTATTATCGACCTGTCCCTGGCTCCGACTCCCGCCATCGGAGATTCCGTTGCGGAGATCCTGGAGGAGATCGGTCTTGAGTCCGTTGGTGCTCCCGGAACGACCGCAGCCCTTGCCCTTCTGAATGATCAGGTGAAAAAAGGCGGCGTTATGGCTTCTTCCTATGTGGGCGGACTCTCCGGTGCCTTCATTCCTGTCAGCGAGGACCAGGGCATGATCGATGCCGTTGTCAACGGTGCGCTGACGCTGGAGAAGCTGGAGGCCATGACCTGTGTCTGCTCCGTAGGACTGGATATGATCGCCATCCCCGGAGATACCAAGGCAACCACCATTTCCGGCATCATTGCCGATGAGATGGCCATCGGTATGATCAATCAGAAAACCACAGCTGTCCGTCTGATCCCTGTTATCGGCAAGACAGTGGGAGATACCGTAGAGTTCGGCGGCCTTCTGGGCTACGCGCCGATCATGCCGGTCAATAATTTCTCCTGCGATGCCTTCATCAACAGAACAGGACGGATCCCGGCTCCGATCCACAGCTTTAAGAACTAATGGAACAGGGGGACGGTGGTGACGTTCCACATTCGTGGAACGTCACCACCGTCCCCCTGTTCTATTTCAGATCACGATCAGCTTTCTTGAATATTCCGGAATAAATGCCTCTCCGTTTTTGGCTGTGACCAGTGACTGGTAATACTCCGAAGCAATCCGGTCCTGTTCATACTGTTCCTTCAAGGGATGGGTTCCCGGATTGGCAGTAATTGCAATCGGTCCATCCTTGGGAATCCCGGAGAGCAGACAGCCGGAACGGGCATCCTTTGATAGCCCCAGTATACGAATAAGGCGCTGCCGATTTCCACTGCTTCTGCTGTCAGTAGTCGAATCCTTCGCGGGAAGATCTGTGTGCCCCATAGTGCTTTCCTGCACAGGAAGATGCTCGATGTGCTCCCTGTTGTCTCCCGATGCAGGAAGATGCACGGTGTGCTCCCTGTTGTCTCCCGATGCAGGAAGATGCACGATGTGCTCCATAGTGCTTTCCTGTTCAGGAAGAAGATCGACTGCATCCTGCGTGATCCCAAGAAGAATATGCAGCAGCGCCCGCTGCATGGCGGTACGGGTCTGATTTCTTGTCTGAAGAAGTTCGACAAAGGAGCTGAAATCCCGGAATCTTGGCCGCAGGTTCAGAATGCGGTTGGCAAGATCCTCATTCACATCCATGATTCGCAGCAGGGAGTCTGCAGACTCCTTCCATAACTGATATCTGAGTGCTTCTGAAAGGTCGTTCTCTGTTATTAGAGCACCGGCAGAAGCTTTTTTTGTGTACAGGGACAGACAGTTTTCCGGAACGGCTGTACCGATCGAAGCAAGGTCACCGGCAGTCAGACTGGCGCGAATGGCTGTGGCAGAGCTGAGAGCGGCTGTGATCTGTTCCTCGTGGTAGCCGCTGCCGCTTCTCTTCAGTGTACAGGGCTGAATGGAGCTGTTCCGCTTCTTCAGGGCGAGTACATACTCCAGTCCCAGAATGTTGTTAGGCTTTTTCAGAAACTCCCGAACATTTATACAAGCGGAATTGAGTTCTTTCTGCTCGGATGCATATGCTGACAGTGCAGCAGATCGCGCTGCCGGGTAGGAAAGACCAGCCCTCAATGCATCCTTTAGATACCCCTGAAAGGATTCCGGTTCCCGGAGCAGAATTTCTGTAAGGTCAGAGAACAGCTTCAAGTCCCCTTCCTCACTTCCAAACCACAATTCATCCACGATTCCCAGACCATCCAGAACAGAAACAGCTCCGCCAGCAAAGCGCTGCGCACTTCCGGTGGCGAAGGGCAAAGGCAGCTCCAGTACAAGATCCGCTCCGTTTAACAGGGCAGCCTCGGTACGGACATACTTATCCAGGATCGCCGGTGTTCCCCGCTGTACATAGTCGCCGGACATGATAATAATAAGAAAATCAGCTCCTGAGCGTTTGCGAACCTCAGACAGCTGGTAGGCATGGCCGTTGTGGAAGGGATTGTATTCAGTTATGATGGCGGCTGTTTTCATGGGAATTCCTCGCTGCGGTAATTTATGCTGTGAATGATAGTTGTATGTATTGTAGCAGATGAAGGTCGGTGTTGTCGAATCCGGATATGACGCGTCAGGTGGTGGAACATGGGGACGGTGCTGCCGTTCCATTCCATTGGAATGGAACGGCAGCACCGTCCCCATGTTCC
>JAUNAJ010000015.1 GCA_030527645.1 Lachnospiraceae bacterium
GCGCCAGATTGTGGCTCTGGAGGCCAAGGGTTCGAATCCCTTTATCCACCCTGCCGAATGGCGAAATAATGGGCTATCGCCAAGCGGTAAGGCACAGCACTTTGACTGCTGCATGCGCTGGTTCGAATCCAGCTGGCCCAGTTATGATTCGGAGCATTAGCTCAGTCGGTAGAGCACTTGACTTTTAATCAAGTTGTCCGGGGTTCGAATCCCCGATGCTTCACTTTGATGATGATTTTCGCGAGAAGGTTATCATCTTTTTTTTAAACTATGCGGCTATGGCGGAATTGGCAGACGCGGCGGGTTTAGGTCCCGTTGGGCAACCATGCAGGTTCAAGTCCTGTTAGCCGTACTTGTATCACATTGTCAGACGGAAGAGAGGAATACTTTTCCGTCTGGCATCTTTACTATTACAAATGCAGGCCGGGTATAGAAGGCCCGGACACGATTCAGATCACATAATCTTTATCCTGCCGTCGGCAGGGCCGAAAGGAATTTCCATGACAAAAGAACAGTATGAATCTTTGCCCCTGAGCGAACTGCGACAGATCGCAAAGGCAAGGGAGATGAAGGGAACCTCTGCATGTAAAAAGCAGGAGCTTATTCAGCGAATGCTGGAGGAGGATGAAAGAGTAGAAGCGGAAAAAAATCAGATCAAGCCGGATCTCAGAGCGCTGGACAGCGGAATTGAGGTCAGCGGAATACTGGAAGTGATGGAGGATGGTTTCGGGTTTATGCGTTCTACCAACTTCCTGTCCGGCTCCGATGACGTGTACGTGAGTCCTTCCCAGATCAGAAAATTCCGCATGAAGACCGGCGATTATATTAAGGGAACCATGAAGGTAAAGGAAGAAAGGGACAGGAATGCTGCACTGATCCGCGTGATCAGCATCAATGGTCTTGCCCCCCATCACTGCGGCCGTCGCATGAATTTTGATGAAATGACCCCTGTTTTTCCTGATAAAAGGCTTCGCATGGAATATCCGGGCTGCAGTACCGCCATGCGCATTCTGGACCTGATCAGTCCTGTGGGCAAAGGGCAGCGTGGAATGATCGTTTCCCCGCCGAAGGCGGGAAAAACCACACTTCTGAAGGATGTAGCCAGGTCTATTCTTCGGAATAATCAGAATATACATCTGATCATCCTTCTGATCGATGAGAGACCGGAGGAAGTAACGGATATGAAGGAGACGGTGCAGGGACCGAATGTGGAGATTATCCATTCTACCTTTGATCAGCTTCCGGAGCATCATAAAAAGGTATCGGAGATGGTCATCGAAAGAGCAAAGCGCCTTGTGGAGATGAAGCAGGATGTGGTCATTCTGGTGGACAGCATCACACGTCTTACGAGAGCGTATAATCAGGTGGTTGCTCCCAGCGGAAGAACACTTTCCGGAGGCCTGGATCCCGCTGCGCTGCACATGCCGAAACGCTTCTTTGGAGCGGCTCGAAACATGCGGGAGGGAGGCAGTCTTACGATCCTTGCTACTGCTCTGGTGGAGACCGGCAGTAAGATGGACGATGTTGTGTACGAGGAATTTAAGGGAACCGGCAATATGGAGCTGGTACTGAACCGGAAGCTCCAGGAGAGAAGGGTTTTCCCTGCAATTGATATTATCAAATCCGGAACAAGAAGAGAGGATCTTCTGCTGAATCCGGAAGAGCTTGACGCCGTGAATTATATGCGAAGAGCGCTGAACGGATTGAAGGCCGAGGAGGCAGCGGAAAATATCCTGAATATGTTTGCCCGAACCAGAAACAATACAGAGCTTGTGCAGCAGATCAAAAAGCAGAAGTTGTAACCCTGCATAAGCAGTCAGGCTGCGTAAGCAGCATCCCCCGCCGTGTAACGGCGGGGACTGCGCATGAAGGGGAGGTTCCCCGTGAACAGCATAGATTTTGAAATAAAAGACAGCCGGGTATTGCATTTATTCTGAACACATGATATAATGCATAAGCCGTTGATTAATGAGAACGAAATTACAGTAAAAATATTATGGAAAACGAGGTGTAATTATGAGAGAAGGAATCCATCCGGAATATTACGAAGCTAACGTAACATGCAACTGCGGAAACACATTCACAACTGGTTCTACAAAGAAAGATATCCACGTTGAGATCTGTTCTAAATGCCATCCTTTCTATACAGGACAGCAGAAAGCAGCAACAGCTCGCGGACGAATTGAGAAATTCAACAAGAAATACGGCATGTAATTTAATTTCAGTAAGAGAAGGGTTGAGGTTGAAAAATCTCAACCTCTTTTACTATACTGAGATATGGAGGAAATCATATGAAATCATCCGGTATCGGCGGGCAGGCTGTAATGGAAGGTATCATGATGCGGCATAAGGATCAGTATTCGATTGCGGTCAGAAAGCCGGATCAGACCATTGAACTGAAGGTAGAGCCTTATAAACCGGTGTTGAACTGCGGTCCCCTTTTGAAAGTCCCCTTTATCAGAGGCGTCTTCAGCTTTTTAGATTCTCTTGTAGTCGGAATTTCCTGCCTGATGTATTCTGCTTCCTTCTTTGAAGAGGATGAGGAAGAGAAGAAGAGCGAATCCCTCTCGGAAGAGGAAAAAAAGAAAAAAGAAGAGAAGGAAAAGAAGGAGGAGAAGCTGTTTATGGCAGGAACACTTGCCCTTTCTCTGGTCCTTGCGGTAGGAATATTTTTTCTCCTGCCATATTTTCTGACGGACCTTCTTCGCAGTGTAATTGCCAGTTCCTATATTGTAAGTCTGATTGAGGCTGTGCTCCGCATTGTCATCTTTCTGCTGTATCTGCTTCTTATCTCTCGGATGAAGGACATTCAGAGAACCTTCGAATACCATGGGGCAGAGCATAAGTGTATCAACTGTATTGAAAACGGAATGGAACTGACCGTGGAGAATGTGCTGAAAAGCTCCCGGCTTCATAAACGATGCGGAACCAGCTTTCTTTTCTTTGTAGTGATCGTCAGTGCGTTCCTTCTGATGCTGGTTCAGTCAGAATCTCACCTCATGCGGATCGTTTGGCGGCTGGTACTGATCCCGGTAGTTGCCGGAATCTCCTATGAACTGATCCGTCTGGCGGGCAATTCCGACAATCCGGTCATTTCTCTGCTGAGCAGGCCCGGACTGGCCCTGCAGAAGCTTACCACGAGAGAGCCGGATGCGGAAGAAGCTGAGGTTGCGATTGCTGCTGTTGAGGCGGTATTTGACTGGAGAGCATATCTGGAGGAGAATAAAGGAGATTGATATGTACAGTGCGAACGGACCTGTCCGCTCTATGAAGGAGTGGCTGGAATACGGAGTCGGCTTCCTGGAAGCCCATCAGATTCCCGATGCCGGGACAGATGCCTGGATTCTGCTGGAATATACAGCCAATATTAACAAAAACTTCTATTATATGCACATGCATGAGCCCATGGATGCAGGGGATGCAGAGGACTATGCACTCCTTATCCATCGCAGGGCGGAGCATATTCCGGTTCAGTATCTGACCGGTGAGGCCTGGTTTTACGGCCGCAGCTTTCGGGTCAATGAGTCTGTGCTGATTCCCAGACAGGATACAGAAGTACTGGTGGAAGAGGCATTGAAGCGAATCCGCCCCGAAATGAGGGTGCTGGATCTGTGCACCGGCAGCGGCTGCATTCTGCTGACTGTTCTGAAGGAAGCTGCTGTGACAGGTGTAGGCTCTGATATTTCTCCGGATGCTCTGGTTGTGGCAGAGCTGAACAGAAAACGCCTGAATGTGCAGGCAAACTTTATCTGCAGTGATCTGTTTGAGCATATCGGAGGAACCTTTGATATGATCCTGTCCAATCCTCCCTACATCTGCAGCGATGTGATCCTGACGCTGGATCCGGAGGTGCGGGATCATGAACCGCATCTTGCTCTGGATGGCAGTCATGACGGTCTGTTCTTTTACAGAAGGATTGTGCAGGAGGCGCCGGACTATCTGAATGCCGGCGGCTGGCTCTGCCTGGAGATCGGTTACGATCAGGGCGGAGAGCTTCAGAAGCTTTTGAAGGAATCAGAAAAATTTATTAATATTCAGGTCATCAGGGATCTGTCCGGACTGGACAGAGTTGCCTGTGCACAGCTGAAAGGAGAATGAAGCATGTTTGATAAGCTGGAAGATATTCTGCATCGTCTGGAGGAAGTGCTTCTCCGCCTGAATGAACCGGGCGTAACCTCGGATCCTGCAGAATTTCAGCGTTTGATGAAAGAGCAGGCGGAGCTGCAGCCCATTGCAGATGCCTATATTTCTTATAAAAAATGTCAGCAGACAGTGCAGGACAGCCTGGAGCTGCTGCGGGAGGAGTCCGACGAGGAAATGCGTCAGATGCTGAAGGAAGAGATGAATGAGGCAAAGGAGGAGATCCTTTCGCTGGAGCAGGAGCTGAAGATCCTTCTTCTTCCCAAGGATCCCAATGACGGAAAGAATGTAATTGTAGAGATCCGTGCAGGGGCAGGAGGCGATGAAGCGGCCCTGTTTGCTGCTGAAATCTATCGTATGTATCAGAAATTTGCCGATACACAAAGCTGGAGGACGGAGCTGCTGAGCGTCAATGAGAATGGTCTCGGGGGCTTCAAGGAGGCTACCTTTATGATCAATGGAAACGGTGCCTATTCCAGACTGAAGTATGAAAGCGGTGTACACCGTGTGCAGCGTGTTCCCGAAACAGAGAGCGGCGGAAGAATTCATACATCCACGATCACGGTTGCCATTATGCCTGAGGCGGAGGAAGTGGATTTTCAGCTGGATCTGAATGACTGCAGATTCGATGTGTTCCGTGCATCCGGAAATGGGGGACAGTGCGTCAATACCACCGATTCAGCGGTACGCCTGACTCATATCCCCACGGGAATCGTGATATCCTGCCAGGATGAAAAATCACAGCTGAAGAATAAAGATAAAGCTCTGAAGGTGCTGCGTTCCCGTTTGTATGAGATGGAACTGGAAAAGCGCCATGACGAGGAAGCGGAAGCCCGGCGGTCCCAGATCGGAACGGGAGATCGGTCCGAGAAGATTCGAACCTATAACTTCCCGCAGGGCAGGGTAACAGACCACAGGATCAAACTGACGCTTCATCGGATCGACAGTATCCTGAACGGCGACCTGACAGAATTGATTGACAGCCTCACTGCTGCAGATCAGGCGGCCCGGCTGACAAGAATGAATGAAGCATCGTAACAAAGAGTGAAGCTGCATAAGCGTAAGATCGACGGAATTGATCTCAGTCGAATGCAGCTCTGAACAGTCCCCGTAATATGAAAGAAGGAGCATGGCAATGGGAAAATATTTTGGAACAGACGGTTTTCGCGGCGAAGCAAATGTTTCGCTGACTGCTGAGCATGCCTATAAGATCGGCCGCTTTCTTGGCTGGTACTATGGCAGAGATAAGAAAGCCAGATTTGTAATGGGTAAGGATACCCGGCTGTCCGGTGATATGCTTGAGTCTGCCTTGACATCAGGTCTGACTGCTTCCGGAGCCGATGTGTATCTGCTGCATGTGACCACCACTCCCAGCGTGGCATATCTGGTAAAAAGAGAGGGATTTGACTGCGGAATTATGATCTCCGCCAGCCATAACCCCTTCTATGATAACGGGATCAAGCTGGTGAATTGCCGCGGTCAGAAAATGGAAGCCTCAGTGGAGGATCAGATTGAGGCATATATCGACGGTGAAGGGGGAGAGCTTCCCCTTGCAGCAAGAGAAGCAATCGGAAGGAGCATTGAGTATCCGGAGGGGAAAGCACTTTATGTAGACTATCTGAAATCCATTCCTGAAAGTCCGGTGAGACAAAGGGAAATTGCCCTTGACTGCTCCAACGGAAGTGCTTCCGATCTGGCAGGACAGGTCTTTGCTGCCTGTGGGATTCCGGCAGAAATCCTGTTCTGTGAGCCGGATGGCGTCAATATCAACAGGGACTGCGGATCTACCCATATCAGCAGACTTCAGGAATATGTGAAGGAGCATGGTCTGGATGCCGGCTTTGCCTATGACGGTGATGCGGATCGCTGTCTGGCAGTGGATGAAAAGGGACATCTTGTGGACGGAGATCTGATCCTGTTTATCTGCGGCAAGTATCTGGACGGTCTGGGACGGCTTCCCGGACATACGATCGTGACTACAGTTATGTCTAACATGGGACTGTATAAGGCCTGCGAAAGAGACGGACTGCATACCGAACAGACAGCCGTAGGCGATAAATATGTCTGTGAGAATATGAATGCAAACGGCTACGCACTGGGAGGAGAACAGTCCGGCCATGTGATCTTCCGTGAGTTTGCAACTACAGGAGACGGAATGCTCACCTCGCTGATGCTGCTGGAGGTAATGAATGCCACCGGACGTTCCCTGTCCTCTCTGGCAGAGGAGGTAAGGATCTATCCGCAGCTCCTGAAAAACATCCGTGTGGTGAACAAAACAGAAGCAAGAGAAAATCCTTCAGTACAGGCAGCCGTTGCGGCCGTTGCGGAAAAGCTTGGTGAAAACGGAAGGATTCTGGTGAGAGAAAGCGGAACAGAGCCGTTGATCCGCGTGATGGTTGAAGCAGAAAATGATGATGTCTGTCTGGAAATGGTAGACAGCGTGATCGATGTAATCAGGAATGAGGGACTTGCAGCAGAATGAGTAATAGACAGAAAATGCTCGGTGTGCTTCTGACGGGACTGCTTTTTTTGGGCGCCGCAGGATGCACGCAGCAGGATTCCGGTGCCTATGATCAGGCGATGGAAGCTTTGAATCTGGGGAATTACAATCTGGCAGAAGAAAAGCTGGCTGAGGCAGAGCTTTCGGATGATCGTCCTGCCGAGGCTGCCAGGGGAATGGGAATCCTGAGCCTTGCCCGGGGACAGTATCAGGAAGCGATGGAATATTTCGAGGCGGCGATTGAGTATGCCGGGGCAAAGAACAAGACCTTTATCCGGGATGTGAAGCTGTACCAGGCAGAAACGTTCCTTGCTGAGGAGAAACTGGATGAAGCAGAGGAACTCTGTCGGGAGCTGCTGGAGGAAGGGAAATCCGGAAAAGCAGAGATCATTCTGGGGCGTATCTGCCTTCTGCAGGAGGATCCGGAGGCAGCACAGGAGCATTTTACAGCCTCTGTATCTGCAGAACAGTCTTATGAGAATTATCTGGCAATCTATGATCTGTATGTGAATGCCAGTATGGAGGCAGACGGTGCTGTATTCCTGGAACAGGCATTGACTCTGACCCCTTCCGACGCAGAGGATTACTGCAGTCAGGGACAGGTGTATTACAGTCTGGGTGAAACGGAGCTGGCGAAAACAAGCTTTGCCAGAGCAATTGACCTTGGAAGTACGGAGGCGGTTCCCATGATGGGAAGTCTGTATCTTGAAAATCAGGAGATTCAGGCTGCAAGATCCATGTACCAGAGTTATCTGAACGAGGCCGTACGACCGGCAATTGCCTATAACGGTCTTGCCCTCTGCGATCTGGCAGAGGGTGACTACGATGCTGCACTTGCCAATATCAGCAAGGGACTGGCAGAGGAGGATACCGAGATTCGCGAAAGTCTTCTGCTGAATGAGATTGCAGCCTATGAATATAAACTGGATTTTCAGACTGCCAAATCGAAGATGGAAGAATTTCTGGCTGAATATCCTGAGAATGAAGCAGCTGTGCGGGAAAACCTGTTCCTGCAGAGCCGGTGAGGAACATATATGTTTGAAATGAAACCGACAGAAGACAGAGTAATTCTGGTGGCAGTCTCTGTGGATTCTGAAAATGAGACGAAGGCATCGCTCCGGGAACTGGCGGAGCTGGCGAAAACTGCAGGAGCCTCTGTGGCTGAAACTGTGATCCAGAATCGTGAGAGTGTACATCCGGGTACCTATCTGGGCAAGGGTAAGATCGAAGAGCTGAAGGCGCTTTTATACATGCTGGATGCCAACGGCATCATCTGCGATGATGAGCTTTCGCCGGCACAGATGAACAATCTGGAGCAGGCATTGGAATGCAAGGTAATGGATCGGACGCTGCTGATCCTTGATATCTTTGCAGGACGGGCAAGAACCAGTGAGGGTAAGATCCAGGTAGAGCTGGCTCAGCTGAAATACAGACAGGCCAGGCTGGTTGGACTTCGCAGCTCCCTGTCCAGACTGGGAGGAGGGATCGGTACAAGAGGTCCCGGTGAAAAGAAGCTGGAGATGGACCGTCGTCTGATCACGGATCGGATCGCATCCCTTGGGAAGGAGCTGGAGGAGGTAAAACGCCACAGAGAGCTGATCCGTGAGGGAAGAGGCAGGAACGCAGCGAAGGTGGCGGCAATTGTAGGGTATACCAATGCAGGAAAATCCACCCTTCTGAATACCCTGACAAGGGCGGGAGTACTGGAGGAGGATGCACTGTTTGCGACGCTGGATCCAACCACCAGAGTACTGGATCTTCCCGGGGGAACGCAGATCCTTTTGACGGATACGGTCGGCTTTATCCGAAAGCTGCCCCATCACCTGATCAATGCCTTCCGAAGTACTCTGGAAGAGGCGGTTCATGCAGATCTGATCCTTCATGTGGTGGATTCCTCGAATCCCCAGATGGAAGAGCAGATGGCAGTGGTCTATGAGACACTGCAGCAGCTGGGAATGAAGAAAAAAACCGTGATCACCCTGTTTAACAAGCAGGATAAGGCGGCAGCTGCAGGACAGCGGCTTGCGGATCCCATGGCGGATCATACCTTCCGGATCTCTGCCAAGACCGGTGCGGGACTGGAGGAGTTCGGAGCAGCTCTGGAGGAGATCCTTCTGAAGGAACAGATTTATATCGAGCGTCTGTACAGCTATCAGGAGGGAGGAAAAATCGCCCTGATCCGGCAGTACGGCACCCTTCTGTCTGAAGAGTTTCTGGCTGAGGGAACGAAGATCAAGGCCTATGTTCCGGCGGAAATTTACGGAAAGGTGTAACAGTATCGAGCGCTCCGGCTGAAAAACCGGAATAGAACCACTGCAGGCAGGAAGGCAGGAGAATGGAGAAATTATGGAATATACAATCATGCAGACTAAGATCAGTCAGCTGCTTCAGACGGTGGAAGCCGATGCACTGATCATCACAGATCCTTTTAATATGCGCTATCTTTCCGGATTTTCCGGTGGTGAGGGAGCACTGTTTCTTGCGAAAGACCGTCTGGTGCTGATCACGGATTCCCGCTATACAGAGGCGGCAGAGAGAGAAAGCTCCTTTACAGTAATCGAGGAGAACAGATCGCACCCCCGCATGCAGATCTTCCGGGAATGTCTGAAGGAAGCAGGTGCTGCTAGTATAGGGTACGAAGATCTGTCACTTCGATGTGCAGAGTTTGACCGTATGCGCAGTGAGCTGCCGGAAGAGCTGAACTGGATCCCTCTGGGCGATCAGGTCGACAGAACCAGGAGAATCAAGACCCCTGAAGAAATTGAGCTGCTTGCAAAGGCGGAAGCCATCGGAGATCAGGCATTTCTCGAGATCCTGAAAATTCTGCAGCCGGGAATGACTGAGCTGGAAGCGGCAGCAGAGCTGGAATATCAGATGCGCAAAGCCGGTGCAGGCGGATTTTCCTTTGACACCATTATGGCATCCGGTAAAAACACCTCTATGCCCCATGCAGTGCCCTCAGAAAAGAAACTGGAGCAGGGTGATTTTGTCACAATGGACTTCGGCTGCACCTGGCAGGGATACTGTTCCGATATGACAAGAACCATTGTGCTGGGTGAGGCAGATGAAAAACAGAGAGAAATCTATCAGACTGTTCTTGCAGCGCAGGAGGCGGCGCTGTCTGTTCTTCGCCCCGGTCTGACCGGACAGGAAGTAGACAAAGCGGCCAGAGATCTGATTTCCGATGCCGGCTATGGTGCATATTTCGGACATGGTCTTGGACACAGTGTGGGACTTTTTATTCATGAGGAGCCCCGTCTGTCCCCGACAGGACTGGACGTACTGGAAGCCGGAATGATCGAAACCGTAGAGCCGGGAATCTATGTGCCGGGCTTCGGCGGTGTCCGGATCGAGGACATGGTCGTGCTGACGGAGGATGGTTATAGAAATCTTGCCTCCTCTCCGAAGTGTCTGATCGAGCTGTAAGATCTGCAAAGAGGCAATGTGCCTGTTCACAGGAAAACTCCCTGACATGCGCAGTCTCCGCCGTTTACACGGCGGGGGCTGCCCCGTGAGCAGTAACCTGTAATTCAATATTCTAAGAAAAAATCCGGAATGTGTTGACATTTTCCGGATTTTTCTTTAAGATGGACACAGTGTTCGCTATTCGCGAACAAAAGTATTTCACGGAGGGACAAACCATGTATTCAATTGATGAAATCAGAGCTGTGGATCCAGAAATCGCAGATCTTGTAGTGAAGGAGCTGGAGAGACAGAATTCACATATCGAGCTGATCGCTTCAGAGAACTGGACAAGCAATGCAGTAATGGCTGCAAACGGAAGTCCGTTTACCAATAAGTATGCAGAGGGGTATCCGGGTAAGCGATTCTACGGCGGCTGCTCCGTTGTGGATGAAGTGGAGACACTGGCGATTGAGCGTGCAAAAAAGATTTTCGGCTGTACCTATGCCAATGTGCAGCCTCATTCAGGAGCCCAGGCGAATATGGCAGTCTTCTATGCGCTGCTGCAGCCGGGTGATACTGTAATGGGCATGAACCTGTCAGAAGGCGGACATCTGTCTCACGGTTCACCGGCCAACCTGTCCGGTTCCTACTTCAAGGTTGTCAGCTACGGCGTGAATGAGGAAGGATTTATCGATTACGATGAGGTGGAGCGTATTGCTAAGGAAGCTCAGCCGAAGATGATCATTGCCGGTGCAAGTGCGTATTCCCGTATTATTGATTTCAAGCGTTTCAGGGAGATCGCTGATCTGGTCGGAGCTTATCTGATGGTGGACATCGCTCACATTGCAGGTCTGGTTGCTACAGGACAGCATCCGAGCCCGATCCCCTATGCACATGTCACCACCACAACTACGCACAAAACCTTACGGGGTCCGAGAGGAGGACTGATTCTTTCCAGTGAGGAATTTGCAAAGGAGCATGGTCTGAACAAGGCAGTGTTCCCGGGTATTCAGGGTGGTCCTCTCGAGCATGTGATCGCAGCAAAGGCAGTCTGCTTTAAAGAGGTTCTCAGTCCGGAATTCCAGGAATACGGAAAACGTGTGAAGGAGAATGCAAAAGCTCTCTGCGACGGTCTGCTGAAGAGAGGCATTCCGATCGTATCCGGCGGAACAGACAATCATCTGATGCTGATCAATCTTGCAAAGCTGGGCAAAACCGGTAAAGAGGTAGAGGTACTTCTTGACAGCGTACACATTACCGCCAATAAGAACACCATCCCGAATGATCCGAAGAGTGCCTTTGTAACAAGCGGTATCCGTCTCGGAAGCCCTGCTGCCACTGCACGCGGCATGCAGCCGGAGGACATGGATCTGATCGCTGAGACCATTGCAAACATTATCAATGATCCGGAAGGCTACGCGGATCAGGCAAGAGCCAATGTAAAGGTTCTGACAGATAAATATCCGCTGCCGTACTTCAGAAAGTAAAGCAGGTCAGAGGTTTCCTGAACCGTAACGATCCCTTCGAATTGTTCCCGGTTCGAGCGAAGCAGTGACAATCGGACAATATTTTGTAAAGCAGAGGAGCTTCGCGTTTGCAGCGGAGCTCCTCTTTTAAAAAATCAGATGAATCCGTTGACTTTTTAAGTGTCTGATGCTATGTTTAAAACAGTTATACGACTGACGGAAGTGGAATTGACCACAGGGAGTATAACAGTAGAAGCCGACCGTCTGGGCAGTTGTGTGTCCGGGGGCGGCTGTTTTTTTGCTTTGAAGCGATTCGAAGGGATGAGAAAAGAGCAGGAGTTTAATGGATCCTGCCTGAATCCTTTTGCGTAAAGCGTCAAAAAAACAGTGCACTCCGGATGATTCAGCCAACGTACAGAAAAGGAGACAAGATAAGATGAACATGTTATCACTTGAGCAGGAACTGAAAAATAATTCTTATCCGGGAAGAGGAATCGTCATTGGACGTTCTGAGGACGGAAAATCAGCAGTAACCGCATATTTTATCATGGGAAGAAGCGTAAACAGCAGAAACCGCGTGTTTGTTGAGGAGGGAGAAGGCATCCGTACCCAGGCATTTGATCCTTCCAAGCTGTCTGATCCAAGCCTGATCATTTATGCTCCGGTACGTGTGCTGGGAAATAAAACCATCGTGACCAACGGTGATCAGACCGATACGATCTACGAGGGAATGGATAAGCAGCTGACCTTCGAGCAGAGTCTTCGCTCCAGAGAATTTGAGCCGGATGCTCCGAACTATACACCTCGTATTTCAGGAATCATGCACATTGAGAATGGAACCTACAACTATGCAATGTCCATCCTGAAGAGCAACAACGGCAATCCGGAGCAGTGCAACCGCTATACCTTCAGCTACAGCAATGCCACAGCCGGTGAAGGACACTTCATCCACACCTATATGCATGACGGCAGCCCGCTTCCATCCTTCGAGGGTGAGCCGAAGCTGGTCGCTATTCCCAATGATATTGATGGATTTACATCCCTCGTATGGGAGAGTCTCAACGAGGATAACAAGGTTTCTCTGTTTGTTCGCTATATCGACATTGAGACAGGCAAATATGAGACAAGAATCGTAAATAAAAATGTGTGACCGCAATGTAAGGCGGCTCCCGCCTTGCAGACGATGCGTGCCCCTTGGATAAATACAGATAAAACAGGAGAAATCATGAAAGAACTTGAATTAAAATATGGATGTAATCCAAATCAGAAACCATCAAAAATCTATGTTGCAAACGGAGAAGAGCTTCCGATCGAAGTGCTCTCCGGCCGTCCGGGATATATCAATTTTCTGGATGCCTTCAACGGCTGGCAGCTGGTTCGAGAGCTGAAGAAAGCAACAGGTCTTCCGGCAGCGACATCCTTCAAGCATGTATCCCCGGCGGGAGCGGCAGTTGGTCTGCCCATGAGCGACACCCTGAAGAAGATCTACTGGGTAGATGACATGGGCGATCTCTCACCACTGGCATGTGCCTATGCAAGAGCAAGAGGTGCAGACCGTATGTCTTCCTTCGGAGACTTCATTGCACTGTCCGATGTGTGTGATGCAGATACAGCCTCCATCATCAAACGAGAGGTATCCGACGGTGTTATTGCACCAGGCTTTACAGAGGAAGCAATGGAGATCCTGAAACAGAAAAAGAACGGAAATTACGTTGTGATCAAGATCGACGAGAACTATGTTCCTGCACCAATGGAGCATAAAGAGGTGTTCGGAATCACCTTTGAGCAGGGACGTCAGGAACTGAAGATTGACGACGAGTTCCTGTCCAACGTTGTTACCGAAAACAAGGAGCTTCCTGCAGAGGCAATCCGTGATCTGAAGATTTCTCTGATCACACTGAAATATACCCAGTCTAATTCTGTATGCTTTGTAAAAGACGGACAGGCAATCGGTGTCGGTGCCGGACAGCAGTCTCGTGTACACTGCACCCGTCTGGCCGGATCCAAGGCTGATAACTGGTGGCTTCGTCAGAGTCCTCAGGTAATGGGACTGCAGTTCGTAGACAATATCCGTCGTGCAGACAGAGACAATGCCATTGATGTTTACATTGGCGAGGAGTACATGGATGTGCTGGCAGACGGAGCATGGGAGAAGATCTTCAAGGTAAAACCGGCTGTCTTCACCCGCGAGGAAAAGAGAGCATGGCTGGATCAGATGGAGGGAGTAACTCTGGGATCCGACGCATTCTTCCCCTTCTCTGACAACATTGAGAGAGCTTATAAGAGCGGTGTCAAATATATTGCGGAGCCGGGCGGATCTGTAAGAGACGATGCAGTCATTGACTGCTGCAACAAATACGGAATGGCAATGGCATTCACAGGAATCCGTCTGTTCCATCATTGATCGGACGATCTGTCAGTTCGGCTAATGCTTATACTAGCTGTCATCTGAAGAGGTGATATACAGGGCGGCATCGGGGTTTTCCCGGTGCCGCCTTTTGCTGCTCAGTTGCTATGCGGGACTGATTCTGCTATAATGAGAGACGTTCGGGATCAATGATTACTCCCCACCTGTCAGAGGTGGAGCCTCGACCATCGAGGTGAAAGGCGGAAAGAACCATGCGAAAGATGGAGTTCAAAATGGAGCGGCAGGGACTGCTGGAAATAGGACAGGAGGTTACGGTAACGGAGAGTGCTCTCCCCACTTCCTATTACTACACGATTATCCCGGCGGTGGCCATGAGCAAGAATTATCAGGCGTATGAGCGTCTGCGATCCACAACCGGAATTGTACGGGAGATCAACGAAACCCCCAGAGGATTCTACACCATTGTGGAATTCGATGAAGAGGAACTTTCCTGATGGGTTCGGGCTGAGAAGTATTTTTACCGCCTGCAGAGGCAGAGCTTCTGCAGCTGAGATGAAGCAGAGGATAAGACTATGAAGAAAAGCTATGAAACGGTCTGGGAGATTTTTAATCAATGTCCCAATAATCAGATGCGGGATGTATTTATCGATGAAATTACGATAGAGGATCCGGAGCAGTTTATTCTGGAAAAATTCCGGGATAAGGAGATCTCCTATGATAAGTCGGTTCTGCCTGACGGCACGATTGCTTTTGATATTATTGTATCCGGCATCCATCACCGGTATACATTTACAGAAATATAAACAATACATGTTTAGAACAGCAGCAGTTGGGAAATTCATATCTATCTGCATGCAGATAGATATCTAAAGGAAAAGAATAGATATGCATCAGTTTAACGAAACGGAACAGGGTCTGAATCCCCATGAGTATGACCTGCTTCATGCGCCGCATGAGGAGAACGGCGATCATCTGTCCTCCGGGGAACATGTACATATGCTGGAAGACGGAACTGTGGTAGAGCATGTGCATACACATACCCATACGCACACGCACCAGAATACAAAGGCGGTAGTAAACCGCTTATCCAGAGCGATCGGCCATCTGGAATCCGTAAAAAAGATGGTGGAGGAGGGCAGAGACTGCGCAGAAGTGCTGATCCAGCTTTCGGCAGTAACTTCCGCATTGAAGAATACCGGAAAAGTAATCCTGCATGATCATATCGAGCACTGTATCGTGGATGCAGTAGAAAGCGGCGATCATCAGGCGATTGAAGACCTGAATAAAGCCATCGATCAGTGGATGAAATAAGGATACGATGGTACCGGTTCAAAAGGATGACAGAAAATCAGATGCAGACATTGTGCCTGCACGAATGATTATAAATATAGTAACTATTCAGAGCCATGTGAATGCAGGCTCTGAATAATTACTAAATATACGTAAAAAGAGAGGAAATGTGTATGTCGAGAGAGTGCAGCAATTCATCCTGCAGCAAAGAGAGCTGCGAGGGATGCCAGAGCAGGGAGCAGAACAGCTTCCTTGTGGATCTGAACGAGCAGTCAAGTATCAAGCATGTGATCGGAGTTGTCAGCGGAAAGGGCGGTGTAGGAAAATCCATGGTGACCGCATCCCTGGCCAATGCAATGGCGGCGGAAGGCTATAAGGTGGGTATTCTGGATGCAGATATCACCGGACCGTCTATTGCCAGAATGTATGGACTGACAAGAGCGGCAGCAGCAGATGAAACGGGAATTGTTCCTCCCGTATCAGCAAACGGAATCAAGGTGATGTCCGTGAATCTTCTTCTTCCTACAGAGGAGGAGCCGGTGGTCTGGAGAGGTCCGGTCATCGCAAATATGGTAAAGCAGTTCTGGACGGATGTGATCTGGGGCGATCTGGACTATCTTTTCGTTGATATGCCACCGGGAACAGGAGATGTTCCTCTGACTGTGTTCCAGTCTCTGCCGGTAGAGGGAATCGTGATCGTATCCTCCCCGCAGGATCTGGTGCGCATGATTGTGACCAAGGCATTCAACATGGCAGGCATGATGGGCATTCCGGTATTTGGAATCGTAGAGAACTACAGTTATATTGAATGTCCCGACTGCGGAAAGCAGATTTCTGTATTCGGAGAAAGCCATATTGACGAGATTGCAGAGGCGCTTCATACGGAGGTACTGGGCAAGGTGCCGATCCGCCGGGAATATGCGCTGGCAGCGGATACAGGAACCTTTGGTGCGATCATCAACAACTATCTTGTGGAGGCAGTGAAGGCACTGCAGTGATCTGAAGAATCCGATCCGGGAACGGCAATGGGGCTGTACACGCAGCTCCGCGAGGATGCGCACGGATTCGGAGAGGTAAATGTCAGCTGAAGCTTAAGTGAGACAGCAAATCTGCGATTTGCGTAGTCGAACTTATACGTAGTTGACTCGAATTCTGCGTTCCGCTTCGGTCGGCGCTCACGCAGGTGCACTGGACCTGCAAGCCCGGAGCCAGGTCTCGCAGACAGGAAATAATAAATGACAGATTGTGTTGAAAAAAGGAGAGTACGGATTTCGGTCCGTACTCTCGTAGAATTTATGGGAAGAAGCGGCGATCTCCAGGGTGGATCCGGCGGCTGGCGGGACAAGGAAGCCATGCAGAAGGGCAGCAGGATCCACAGGAAGATCCAGAAAAGAATGGGTCCCGGTTATCAGGCGGAGGTTCCGCTGAAATATGAGGCAGAGCGAGAGCATTGCATGCTGGTTCTGGAGGGCCGTGCGGACGGAATTCTGGAGGATGCGGACGGAGTCCTGATCGATGAGATCAAGGGAGTCTATCTGGATGTTTCGGAGCTGGAGGAGCCGGTACAGGTGCATCTGTCCCAGGCGAAATGCTACGCAGCCATTTACTGCAGGCAGCATTCACTGGAGAACATCCGTGTGCAGCTGACCTACTGCCAGATGGAAACAGAGGAGATCCGGCGGTTTGTGAAAAACTTTACCGCAGAAGAGCTGGAACTCTGGTTTTCGGATCTTCTGGACGGGTACGGAGTCTGGGCGGATCTGCAGGTGCTGTCCCGGCAGGAACGGAATGCTTCCATGCAGGAGCTGGCGTTCCCCTTTGAGTATCGGGAGGGGCAGAAGCAGCTGGTGGCTGATATCTATCGGACCGTACTCCGGAAAAAGCAGCTGTTTGTGCAGGCTCCCACCGGTGTGGGAAAGACTATGTCTGCCGTGTATCCTGCTGTTCGGGCTTTGGGTGAGGAACTGGCAGAGAGGATCTTCTATCTGACAGCAAAAACAATTACCAGAACCGTGGCGGAGGAGGCATTTTCCATTCTGAAGTCCCACGGTCTGAAATGCAGAAATATCACGATTACTGCAAAGGAGAAGCTCTGCGTCTGTGAGGAGCCGGACTGCGATCCGGAGCTGTGTCCCCGGGCAAAGGGGCATTATGACAGGGTTAATGCTGCTTTGTATAATATGCTGACGGAGCAGGTGCAGTACGATCGGGAAAGTATTCTGCTGCAGAGTGAGGCTTTCACGGTCTGTCCCTATGAGCTGCAGCTGGATCTTGCCATGTTTGCGGATGCCATCATATGTGACTACAACTATGCCTTTGATCCCACTGTGCGGCTGAAACGCTTTTTTGGTGAAGGAGCCGCTCAGGGGGAAGGGCTGTTTCTGATCGATGAGGCGCACAATCTTGTGGAGCGGGGCAGGGAGATGTACAGTGCTTCCATTGTGAAGGAGGAAGTGCTTGACGTGAAGCGAAAGATCAAGGGACAGTTTCCGAAGGTGGAAAAGGCTCTGGAGCGGGTGAACAGAGTTCTCCTGGAACTGAAGAGGCAATGCGACGGAACCACCGAGCTGGAACAGGCGGGCGGCCTGATCCTCGCATTGATGAACCTGGCAGGACAGATGGATGAGATGCTGGGAGAACTGAAGGGTGGCGGGCTGAGAAACGAATTGCTGGAGTTTTATTTCCGGGTGTATGAGTTCCTTGGAATCGCAGACCTGCTGGATGAGAATTATATGATCTACGGCGGATATCTTTCTGATGGAAGCTTTATGGTTCGTCTGTTCTGTGTAAATCCGGCTGTCAATCTCCAGAAATGTCTGGACAGAGGACGCAGCACCGTATTCTTCTCGGCTACCATGCTTCCTGTGCGATACTATCAGAAGATGCTCAGTGCCCGGGAAGATGATTACGCAGTATACATTCCGTCTCCTTTTCCTGCAGAGAACAGAATGATCGCCATCGGTGCGGATGTCAGCAGCCGCTATACCAGAAGGACACCGGAGGAATTTCGGAGAGTAGCTTCGTATATCGAAAAAATGGTTCGGGCAAGAGAGGGAAATTATCTGGTGTTTTTTCCGTCCTATTCCATGCTGGAATCGGTAGCAGAATACATAGAGGATCTGCTTTTGAATCAGGAACAGCCCTGGGAGGGAGAGCTGTTCAGGCAGCAGCCGGGGTTGAATGAAGCAGAAAGGGAGGCATTTCTGCAGGCATTTTCTGCAGATCGGGAACGTCCCTGTCTGGGTCTGTGTGTGATGGGCGGTATTTTCGGAGAAGGGATCGATCTGACAGGAGAAGCTCTGATCGGCGCAGCAGTAGTAGGTCCCGGCATTCCTCAGGTAGGGGAAGAACGGGAATTGCTGAAGCGGTATTATGACCGGAAGGGAGAAAACGGCTTTGATATTGCCTACCGTTTTCCGGGCATGAACAAGGTTCTGCAGGCTGCAGGCCGGGTGATCCGGACATCTGAGGATCGAGGGGTGATCCTGCTGCTGGATGACCGGTTTCGAAATTCAGAGACAAGAGCGCTGTTTCCGGCAGAATGGAGGGATTGTCAGGTGACAGCTCTGCCGCACATCGATGCAGGTCTCCGGGAATTCTGGGAGAATCAGAAAGATCCGGAGTAACGAAACCGGAACGGTACTGGAACAGGGGGACGGTGCTGTCGTTCCATTCTTTTGGCACGACAGCACCGTCCCCCTGTTCCAAAGGATCACAATACAACATTGATCCGGTAATTTTCATTTTCCTCCTCTGCATTATCCACTACATACAGAGTAAATTCCTTCGTATCCGCAGGTACGGAGAAGGAAACCTCCGCTGTAACGGGATCGCCGGTGGAGAGATCGCCGGTCAGCTGATCAGAGACAACATACGCATCACAGGCAGTATCATCATAGAACAGGCGGAAACTCATATCATCCACCAGTGCTCCTTCTCCGTTCAGAGACTTGTAGCTGTAGGTAATAAGAAGAACCTGCTCTGTTTCATCTCCCGGAATGACAGAACGCCGGTCGGTGAAGCCAATCTGTTCGATCGTAACAGAATGAGTGTCTGTGCCGTTCGCGGTAAACGTAAGTTCGTCACCAACCTCTGCCGTAAGAAGGGTTCCTTTTGGAAGTTCATCCGGAACGGTTCCCTCCGCATCACCAGTATCAGCAGTTTCCGTCGGCTCCTCATAATAATTTGAGGAGGTGGTGATATTTTCATTTACAGATTCCGGATAAACGGAAGAACTGCTGCTGACAGTGTAAGGCTGTTCACCGGAGGAAGAAACAACTGCTTCTTCACCCTTTCCGCAGCCAGTCAGAAGCAGAACAGAACATCCAAGAAGAAGTAAAGATTTTTTATTCCACGTATTTTTCATTGGCAATACCTTGCTTTCTATTAAAATTCACGGTATATTTTAACATTAGTTGTTAATGAAAACAAGTGAATGCAGGAGGGGCTATATGGAGAGAATCAGACTGGTCGCACTGGACCTGGACGGAACCTTATTGAATTCTGATAAACAGGTAACCGATGAAAGCAGAAAGGTATTGTACAAAGCGGCAGAACAGGGGATTGAGATCGTGCCCTGCACCGGACGCTTTTTTGGAGGAATGCCGGAGAATGTCCGGAAATTTCCGTTCCTTCATTATGCCATCACTGTCAACGGAGCCTCCGTGTACGATGTGCGGGAGCAGAAGGAGCTGTACTCCTCCTGTATTCCCTGGGAAAAAGCAATTGAGGTACTGGAGTTTATTGAAACTCTGCCTCGTCCGCTGGTCTATGATGCCTACATTGAGAACTGGGGATGGATGCCCCGGGTCATGCAGGAGAATGTGGAGCCCTTCGGCCCCGATGCCCATTATCTGAAGATGCTGAAAACCTTCCGCACACCGGTGGAGGATCTGAAGGCCTATATCCGGGAAAATCAGAAGGATGCACAGAAGCTGCAGATCTATATGCTGCCCGGCGAGGTAGAGGAATATAAGGCAGGTATGATGCAGGCCATCCGTGAGCAGTTCCCCTGGCTGGCGGTAACCTCATCAGTTGTAAATAACATTGAAATGAACTTCAAGGATGCCAATAAGGGAGACGCTCTGATGGCACTGGCAGGCTATCTGAACATTCCCAGAGAGCAGGTGGCTGCCTTCGGTGACGGCTCCAACGATCTGACTATGATCAAGGCAGCAGGCTTCGGTGTATCCATGGAAAACGGCGTTCCGGAACTGCGTGAGATGGCAGAGTATGTAACAAGAAACAATGATCACGAAGGAATTGCCTTCGGATTCAGAAAGTTTCTGAAATAGTATTTCCGGATTACATAAATGGTACCGTTACTGTACGGTAACATGGCACTTGTACAGCTTGCAAAAACATTCGTATTCCCATTGCGGACAGATGACCTGCATGTTATAATAACCTGGTGTTATGTCAGACTAGTCTGGCTCGGGGCATGCGCCGTCTCGGCACTTCTCCTTTTGCATGCCCCGGCACGTTTAATCCGGTGAGATGACTTTCACCTCTGTATCATCAGGTGGGAGTTACAAGCGCAGCCGGATAGACGGCATTGCACGCAAGGCCGAACAGAAAATCCACAATGGAGGAAGAAGAATATGTATATTACTTGTTTGGATCTGGAAGGTGTACTGGTGCCGGAAATCTGGATCGCATTTGCTGAGGCAAGCGGCATTCCGGAGCTGAAAAGAACCACCAGAGATGAACCGGATTACGATAAACTGATGAACTGGAGACTGGGGATCCTGAAGGAGCATGGTCTTGGACTGAAAGAGATCCAGGCAACCATTGAGAAGATCGATCCTCTTCCGGGTGCGAAGGAGTTTCTGGATGAGCTTCGCTCTATTACACAGGCAGTGATCATCAGTGACACTTTTTCGGAATTTGCACAGCCGCTCATGAAGAAGCTTGGCTGGCCTACGATCTTCTGCAACTCTCTGGAGGTGGCTGAGAATGGTGAGATCACCGGCTTTAAGATGCGCTGTGAGAAGTCCAAATACAGTACTGTAAAAGCACTGCAGTCCGTTGGCTTTGAGACCATCGCCAGCGGTGACAGCTTCAATGATCTGGGGATGATTGAGATCAGCAAGGCAGGATTCCTGTTCCGCAGTACAGAGCAGATCAAAAAGGATTACCCGCAGTATCCGGCATTTGAGACCTACGAGGAACTGCTGGCAGCCATCAAGGCGGTAATGGCTGAATAAGTGTGAGATGAATGGAACTGATCTTCCCGCGAAGACAGACTCTGAACAGGTAAGTTCAAAAATAAAGGGAACGGTGCTGCAGTACCACATGTGTGGTGCGGCAGCACCGTTCCCTTATTTAAACAGTTATTTTATTCATTAGGTTCGATATGCACGGAGCGTGGATAACTGTCTGCTGCTTACAGATCCTTTCCTGTCAGAAGCTTATAAGCCTGCAGATATTTCTCGATGGTTTTATCCACTACATCCTGGGGAAGCTCCCAGTCGTGCTCATTGGCAGTGAGCCAGTCTCTTGCAAACTGTTTGTCGAAGGACGGCTGTCCGTGTCCCGGCTCATATCCCTCTGCCGGCCAGAAGCGGGAGCTGTCAGGGGTCAGCATCTCATCACCGATCACCATGTTTCCGTTCTCATCCAGACCAAACTCAAATTTTGTATCTGCAATGATAATACCCTTGCTCAGTGCATAGTCCGCACATTTTTTGTAAAGAGCAATGGTGTAATCTCTCAGCTTGGCAGCGTACTCCTCGCCCTTTCCCGGATAGCGTTTTTCCAGATACTCTACACTCTGCTCATAGGAAATGTTTTCGTCATGATCACCGATCTCAGCCTTAGTGGAAGGTGTATAGATCGGCTCAGGCAGCTTGTCAGACTCCTGCAGACCCTCCGGAAGAGTGATTCCGCATACAGTGCCGTCCTTTTTGTAGCTTGCCCAGCCGCTTCCGGTGATGTAGCCGCGGACAATGCACTCAACAGGAAGCATCTCCAGCTTCTTGCACATCATACTGTTTCCGTCAAACTGCGGCTGCTGAAAATACTCCGGCATATCCTTTACATCTACAGAAATCATATGGTTGGGAATGATATCCTCTGTCAGGTCGAACCAGAATTTGGACATCTGGGTAAGGACAGTTCCCTTCTTTGTTACAGTGTTTTTTAAGATCACATCAAAACAGCTGATTCTGTCGGTTGCAACCATGATCAGGCTGTCATTGTTGTCATAGATCTCACGTACTTTACCTTCTTTGATCGGTTTCATAATAACACTCCGTTTCTTTTCTAATTATGCTCAGCAAGCTGAAGTTACATATATTTATAACATATACAGTTTACAGGGAAAATGCAATACATTTCGTATCCTGCGCATGAAGTTCACGGGGAAAACCTCCCATCTATGCGCAGTCCCCGCCGTTACACAGCGGGGGCTGCTGCTGACACAGCCTGACTGAAATGTAACGGTATCCTTTAGGGTACTAAGGCACTAATAAGTGCATTCTTGCTCATTTGAAAAACAGAGGATATGATAAAGTTACAGGAAAAGAAACAAAACAGTCCGAAGGAGGTGACAGGGAAAAACGGTACTGAAAATCAATCTGAAACACGGACAGAATACAGTGTCCGAAGAACGTTAAAAATTTAGTAATCATGTGTGCTGAGACGGGAAAATGCCCTTGACGCTTGTCTGAAAAACAGGTAATGTATAGTTTATACAATGATGTAATTATGCAGGGCATTGCTGTGCCTGCAGCATGATTCGCAGTGAAATTGTAGCAGTAAGAAAATATAGTTGTAGAAGAGGAGAAAAACTAATGAAGACAACACGTATGACAGTAGCGCAGGCTATCGTTAAATTCCTCGACAATCAGTATGTTTCCATGGATGGAGAAGAGACAAAGTTTGTTGAAGGCTTCTTTACAATCTTCGGACACGGAATCGCTGTTGGTCTTGGAGAGGCTCTGGACACCAACCCTGGTTCCCTTCATGTTATGCAGGGACGTAACGAGCAGGGTATGTGCCATGTTGCGACTGCATTTGCAAAACAGAGCAATCGTAAAAAAATCATTGCATGCGCTTCCTCTGTAGGACCGGGAGCTGCTAACATGGTTACAGCTTGCGCAACTGCAACAGTTAACAATATTCCGCTGCTGGTATTCCCGGCAGATACCTTTGCTTCCAGACAGCCTGACCCTGTACTTCAGCAGCTGGAGCAGAGCTCAAGCCTGGCAATCACTACAAACGACGCTTTCAAGCCGGTTTGCAAATACTGGGATCGTATCTCAAGACCTGAGCTGATCATGACAGCTCTGATCAACGCTATGCGTGTTCTGACTGATCCGGCTGAGACAGGTGCTGTATGTATCGCACTTCCTCAGGATGTTGAGGGTGAGTCCTTCGATTATCCGGATTACTTCTTCAAGAAACGTGTGCATAAGATCACACGTCCTGTAGCAGTAGAGGAAGAGGTAGACGAGGTTGTTGAGATCATCGCCAATGCTAAGAAACCTCTCCTGATCGTTGGTGGCGGTGTGAAGTACTCCGGCGCAGGCGAGACAGTTGAGAAATTCTGCGAAGAGTTCGGAATTCCGTTCGGCGAGTCTCAGGCAGGAAAATCCGGCTGCGTATCCAGCCATCCATATTGCCTCGGCGGTATCGGTGTAACAGGAACCTATGCTTCCAACCACATCGCTCATGACGCTGATGTTGTAATTGCAGTCGGATCCAGACTTTCTGACTTCACAACATCTTCCAAGAGACTGTTCAAAGAGGACGTTAAGTTCGTTACAGTTAATAACAACAAATATCACGGATCCAAGATGGACGCAACAAAAGCAATCGGTGATGCAAAGGTTACTATCGAAGCAATCGCTGCTAAGCTGCGTGCAAAAGGATACAAATCAGGATATACAACAGAGATCACAGAGGCTAAGGCTATCTGGGATAAAGAGATGGAGCGCCTGACAGGCATCGTTTACACAGGCGATGACTTCGAGCCGATCATCAAAGCACGTGATCCGAGAACTGTTCCGGAGTTCGTTAAACTGACAGGTTCTGACCTGACTCAGACAGCTGCAATCGGTGCGGTTCGTCGTGTCATTGACAAGGACGCAAACCTGATCACAGCCGGCGGATCCCTTCCGTCCTGTCTGCAGAGAATGTGGACCACCGACAAACGCGGCGGCTATCATGCAGAGTATGGATATTCCTGCATGGGCTATGAAGTAGCTGCTACACTTGGTGTTCGTTTTGCAGATCCTGAGAACGAGGTTTATGCACTGGTTGGTGACTCTTCCTTCCAGATGCTCCACAGTGAGATCATGACCATCCAGCAGGAGAAACAGAAAGTAAACATCCTTGTATTCGATAACTGCGGATTCGGCTGCATCAACAACCTGGAGATGAACCATGGTATCGGATCCATCGCTACAGAGTTCCGTTACACAGACGGACAGAAACCGACAGGTGATCTGATCCCTGTTGATTATGCTAAGATCGGTGAAGGCTACGGACTGAAAACTTACACATGTAAGACAGTTGCTGAGCTGGAGGCTGCTCTTGAGGATTCCAAGAAACAGACTGTTGCATGTCTGTTCGATCTGAAGGTTATTCCTAAGACAATGACCGACGGATATGAGTCATGGTGGAACGTAGGTATCGCTACCACATCCGAGAAAGAGTCTGTACGTAAGGCTTGCGAGGGCGTTATGGAAGGCCGTGCAGAGGCAAGAATCTATTAATTTCTGCCGGAAGCGTTATAACTTCATTGAAAATTACTTTGAGGCTGCCGCACATAGTGCGGCGGCCTCTTTTATGTGTTTTGAACTGAATTAACTGAAAATATACGGGAAATCGCAAAGAAATACAGAATTAATTGCTAGTGAGGAATTATATTCGGATATATGCTGTTAATGATTCGAAAAATAATAAATAAATCTATATTTTCAAATAAAAAAGAATAAAGAATAATAGTGACAGATAATAAGCCGTATGTTAAACTAAAGATGTAAGAAATGGGGAATGTGTAATATAACTATCAACACTTAAATTTTTAGTGGGGAGGTGGCATCAGGGATGAGTATATTTAAAAGATTTATAGCTATGATACTGGTTTGTGTATGCAGTATAAATATATTATCGACTTCTGTGTATGCAAAGGAGTGTGACATTAGTCCGTATTCTTTAGATGGAACCACTGAGACAGTTATTATTGAAAATATCACTTATCGATATGATTATTATTATATTGATGGAAATCGTATAACTAAAATTACTAATTTAAATACTAACGAAATTGATACTGTATTGTATGTGCCAATCGATGGATTGCTATATTTAAATGACGAAGTAATTGGTGCTGTGGGCCCTCTCGGATATACAGCAGATGGTTGGCAGATAATGGGGAGCGATACTATTTTAATTACTTGGGGAACAGGTGTGGCTGTTGCAATAGTTGCAGGTGCTATATCAGCAGGACTTGGAAATTTAGGGGCTGCAGGCGTGATAGCGGCAATGGGAACTACTGCTTTGAGTGTATTGGATGCAAGTTGTGTTGGAGGAACTATTTACCGTCAGCTTCATATGTACCCAAATCCTATTCAATACAGATATCAATGGCGTTTTAGAGCACCGACGGGAACATATTATGGACCATATTATTATACTGTCTGAAGGTGATGCATATGAAAAAAACTCATAAGTTTACATTGTTTTGGTTTATAATAGGTGTCGGAATACTAATTCTCATATCCATAGCATCACATATGAAAAATGACAGTTTTATTTTTATTGTTGATGGTATTGTAAAACTCTATATTGGACTATCGTTTGTTGTGGCATTAATAATAGGATACATCACAAGAAAAGAACAGAAGAAAATAAATGAGTTGTCACAATGATGTTTTATATAACTGAATGCATTAGCAGGGCTGTCACGTATGTGTTTTATCATATATGTGACAGGCTCTTTTTTGAAACGAAAGAAACCTCTTTACATTTCATATGATTAGGTATAGAATAGGAATTTGTTCAAAGAGGATTTATCCAAATCAGCTCTGGACAATATTTCAATAGTACATCAATCGGATTCAGAGCCGGTTGAAGAAATACCCTGTAATCATGTTATATGTGAAAAGGAGAGTTGAAGTAAAATGGAGAAAAGATTATTTACCTCAGAGTCTGTTACTGAGGGACATCCCGATAAGATGTGCGATCAGATTTCTGACGCAATCCTGGATGCCTGCATGGAACAGGATCCCATGAGCCGTGTTGCCTGTGAGACTGCAACGACTACTGGAATGGTCGTAGTGATGGGTGAGATCACAACAACCGCCAATATTGATTATCAGAAAATCGTTCGTGAAACGATTCGCGAGATTGGCTATGACCGCGGTAAAAAAGGCTTTGACTGTGACACCTGTGCTGTTCTGGTTGCAATGGACAAGCAGTCTGCTGATATTGCCATGGGTGTGGACAGAGCACTGGAAGCAAAAGAGAATACCATGTCTGACGCAGAGATCGATGCGATCGGTGCCGGTGATCAGGGTATGATGTTCGGTTATGCCTGCAATGAGACAGAGACCTACATGCCTTATCCGATCTATCTGGCTCACAACCTGACCAGAAGACTGACAGAGGTTCGTAAGACAGGTGTGCTGCCTTACCTTCGTGCAGATGGAAAATCACAGGTGACTGTTGAGTACGATGAGGCCGGAAAGCCGGTACGTATTGATGCAGTTGTCCTTTCCACACAGCATGGACCGCAGATCAGCCAGGAGCAGATCCACGAAGATATTAAGAAATATGTGTTTGAGCCGGTTCTTCCGAAGGAGATGATCGATGAGGAAACAAAATTCTTCATCAATCCCACAGGACGTTTCGTAATCGGCGGCCCGAATGGCGACTCCGGTCTTACAGGAAGAAAGATCATCGTTGATACCTACGGCGGCTATGCCCGTCACGGCGGCGGCGCTTTCTCCGGCAAGGACTGCACAAAGGTAGACCGTTCCGCAGCTTACGCTGCACGCTACGTTGCAAAGAATCTGGTTGCAGCAGGTCTTGCTGATAAATGCGAGATCCAGCTGTCTTACGCAATCGGTGTAGCATATCCAACCTCTATCCGTGTGGATACCTTCGGAACAGGAAAGATTTCTGATCTGAAGCTGACAGAGATCGTGCGTGAGCATTTCGATCTGAGACCGGCAGGAATCATCAAGATGCTGGATCTCCGTCGTCCGATCTATAAGCAGACAGCAGCTTACGGACATTTCGGAAGAAATGATCTGGATCTGCCATGGGAGAAGCTGGATAAGGTGGAGACACTGAAGGGGTATCTTGTATAATCGGATAGTTCGAGATTGCAGATACACCGGTTTCAACAAGAGTAGAATATAACTGATAACAGACAGGATCGAGGCTGCAGCCCCGGTCCTGTTTTATAATACTTTTATATTTATAGAGGATTCAATCCAACTGCCCTGTGCTATAATGAGACCAATGAGGGTACGGATCCCGGGATACAGGCAATGCATATAAGAAGTGGAGGGTATCCGTAAACAGAAAACCAATAAGTCATGAGTGCGAATGATTGGAAAGGATCTTATACGCATATGGAGAGAAAAACGGTACAACTGAAAAATCGTGTAGTAGCTTCCTTTCTCGTTCTGACGATCATACCGGTAATCGTTACTGCAGCAGTGGTGGCAGTGACTTTGCAGCTGCAGACCAGCAAGGCAAAGCAGCAGTACGGACTTCAGACAGGTTATGAAACTCTGTATGATAATTCCCGGCAGCTTTCGGCGATGGCAGACGAAATATATGAGGAGATTCAGCAGAAGGCAGAGGAGCAGTCGGAGGATCTGGAAGACAATGCCTACCTGAATCAGCTGAATGAAAGGATATCCACCTACAGCGGCTTCCTGGTGGTGCGAAAGGACAGTGACATCTATTATAATGGTAATTCTTCTGCAAGCGATTCGGTTGTGCAGAAGGTACTGCCTGCTTTTGGCGAGGAGGATGCTGATACCTTTGTTCTTCTGGAGTCCGGAGGACGGTATCTGGTAAGGCAGGTGGATTTTCTGTTTTCGGATTCCTCGGAGGGATCGGCATTTATTCTGATCAACACGAATCAGCTGAGTCCTACAGTGAAAAGCTGGCTGTTCAGTATGATCCTGCTGATCATTCTGCTGCTTGCGCTCACCAGCTCACTTGTCAGCTTCTGGATCTACCGCAGTGTAATCATTCCTTTGAACGGATTGAAAAAGGCTGCACAGGAGATCCGGGACGGAAATCTGGATTTTTCGGTGGATCACTGCGGCATCACGGAGATCGATGATCTCTGCTCGGACTTTGAGGAGATGCGGCTTCGGCTGAAGGAGTCAGCAGACGAGAGGGTAAAGAATGATCAGGACAGCAAGGAGCTGATCAGCAACATTTCCCATGATCTGAAAACCCCGATTACGGCGGTGAAGGGCTACTGTGAGGGGATCATCGACGGTGTGGCAGACACACCGGAAAAGCTGGATCGGTACATTCGAACCATTTATAATAAAACCATTGAGATGGACCGCCTGATCAACGAGCTGACCCTGTACTCCAAGATCAATACCAATAAGATCCCCTATACCTTTACTAAGATCCATATCAGTGATTATTTTGCTGACTGCGTGGAGGAGCTGCAGCTGGATCTTCAGGCGAAGCAGGTGGAATTCACCTACTTCAATTATCTGACAGAGGACAGCATAGTAATTGCCGATGCGGAGCAGCTGTCCAGAGTGATCAACAACATTGTCAGCAATGCAGTGAAATACATGAACAAGCCCCATAAGATCATCAACATGCGCCTCAGGGATGTGGGGGATTTTGTGCAGATCGAGGTGGAGGATAACGGAAGGGGAATTGCCCAGAAGGATCTGCCGAGGATCTTCGAGCGTTTCTACAGGACCGATGCATCCCGGAATTCCTCCCGGGGAGGCAGCGGAATCGGCCTGTCCATTGTGCGGAAGATCGTGGAGGATCACGGCGGCAAGGTATGGGCAACCAGCAAGGAGGATGTAGGCACCGTGATGTATGTGGTGCTGAGAAAATATCAGGAGGTAACAATTGATGCAGAACAATCGGAGGATACTGATCGTCGAGGACGAAATGGCAATAGCAGAGCTGGAGAAGGATTATCTGGAACTGTCCGGCTTCGAGGTCGAAATAGAAAATGAGGGTGACACCGGACTGAAACGGGCGAAGGAGGAGGACTTTGATCTGTTGATCCTGGATCTGATGCTTCCCGGAACAGACGGCTTTGAGATCTGCCGCCAGGTGCGTGAGATCAAGGATATCCCGATCATTATGGTATCGGCGAAAAAAGAAGATATCGACAAGATCCATGGTCTCGGAATGGGAGCGGATGATTACATCACCAAGCCCTTCTCTCCCAGTGAAATGGTTGCCAGAGTGAAGGCTCACATGGCACGGTATGAACGCCTTGTCAGTGCGACAGCGGCAAAAAACGATGTGATCGAGATCCGTGGAATCAAGATCGACAAAACCGCCCGTCGTGTATGGGTCAACGGAGAGGAGAAGAACTTCACCAATAAGGAATTTGACCTTCTTACCTTCCTGGCAGAGAATCCCAACCATGTATTTACCAAGGATGAGCTCTTCCGGGAAATCTGGGACATGGAGTCCATCGGGGACATTGCAACCGTCACAGTGCATATCAAAAAGATCCGTGAAAAAATTGAATTCAATACAGCAAAACCCCAGTACATCGAAACGATCTGGGGTGTGGGGTACCGGTTTAAGGTCTGAAACGCTGCAGTATACTTCGGCTGTATCAGGTAGGATGCTTCCGTCTCTCAGGAGGTAAGATGCCCGCCCTGCAAACAGAAGGAGCCGGCTGGTTTGATCACCAGTCGGCTCCTTCTGCGTCTTCAAGAGCATACAGCTCAAAATGCTTTCGATTTGTTTTCAGCAGTCCTTCCTTCTGGAGCTTGGAAAGCTCCGAGGACATGGCTGCCCGCTCCACTGACAGGTAATCAGCCAGCTGCTGCCGGTCATAGGGAATGTCGAAGGACAGAGAATTCTGCCGGATGGATTCTGATGACAGATAGGACAGCAGCTTATCCCTTGTGGACCGTTTGCTGATATGGGTGATCTTATCATTAAAGGTCAGAAGCCTTCTGGAAAGTACATTGATCAGATTGCGGATCAGAGTCTGGTGCTGGCCGCAGACACTCTGGCAGGTAGTCAGTAGCTGCCGGACATGCAGCCAGAGCACGTCACAGTCTGAGTCTGCGTAGATGCTGATGTTCAGTACGGCATCGGGTGTTGCTGCGTAGGGCTCGCCGAAGAAATCTCCGGCAGTGCATTTGGAAAGAATATTGCGGTGCCCCCACAGATCCTCCTGGATGACCAGCACAGAGCCTGTCAGCACCAGACCCATGGATTCTGTAGTGTCTCCTGCCTGCAGAAGGAAGGAGCCTTTTTCCCGATGCTTCACTGTTCCTCCGATACACCCCAGAATAGAAAGAATCTCTTTATCCTCCAGCCCTGAAAAAAAGGGACTTTGTTTCATAACCGGTAAAAATTCCTGCATAAAAATCACTCATTCCTTTCGTTTTTCCGGAAAAATAGTGATGAAAATTATTTTCATACTAATCGCTTTTGTTGGAAATCAAACATACAATCCACTGCCATTGTACTATACTCAACTCATCGAAACAACAGGAATTCATGCGGTCCGAGGCATGTGCAGAATATGGGTAACCGGAGCTGTGAAACGGCAGCGTCTGAGCAGGCAGGTGAGTTCATTCGCGAAAGGTAACCCATGAGCCGGGGACTGAACAGGAATAAGATTATTTTAATGGAGGATCAAGGAATGAGTGAGATGTTTTGTTTTCAGTGCGAGCAGACAGCAGGCTGCACAGCATGTACAGGAAAAGCAGGTGTCTGCGGCAAGAAGGCGGATACAGCAGGACTGCAGGATGAGCTGACAGGAGCACTGATCAGCCTGGCAAGAGCCACTGAGGGAAATGGTGTGGATAAACAGACAGCAAAGGTGCTGATCGAGGGTCTGTTTACAACGATTACAAACGTAAGCTTCGATGATGAGGCAATCAGGGCAATGACTGAGAAGGTCAGAGCAGAGAAGCAGAGACTGGTGCCGGAATGTGATACCTGCGGCTCCCCCTGCGGAAGAAATGATGAATACGACATGAAGCAGATGTGGAACGATCATGAGGACATCCGTTCTCTCAAATCGCTGATCCTGTTCGGAATCCGCGGCATGGCTGCCTATGCCTATCACGCAGAGGTGCTGGGATATACCGATGATGAGGTAAACAGCTTCTTTGCAGAGGCGCTGTTCAAGATCGGCTATGAAGACAGTGCTGACGATCTTCTTCCGACAGTACTGAAGGTGGGAGAGATCAATCTGAAGTGCATGGCTCTTCTGGATCAGGCGAATACCGAGACCTACGGAACACCGGCACCTGTAATGGTACCTCTTACTGTAGAAAAGGGACCCTTCATCGTGGTAACCGGACATGACCTGAAGGACCTTCAGCTGCTTCTGGAGCAGACAGAGGGCAAGGGAATCAATATCTATACCCATGGCGAGATGCTGCCGGCACACGCGTATCCGGAGCTGAAGAAGTTCTCTCACCTGAAGGGCAACTTCGGTACAGCATGGCAGAACCAGCAGAAGGAGTTTGACGGAATTCCAGCGCCCATCCTGTACACCACCAACTGTCTGATGGTTCCGAAGGCAAGCTACGCAGATCGGGTATTCACCACAGAGGTTGTGGCATTCCCGGGCGCTGTGCATATCGATGAGGAGAAGGATTTTACTCCCGTGATCGAGAAAGCTCTGGAGCTTGGCGGATATGCAGAGGATACTGCATTCACCGGTATCAACGGCGGAAACCAGGTAACCACCGGCTTCGGTCATGCAGCGATCCTGTCTCATGCAGGTACCGTAGTAGAAGCGGTGAAAGCAGGAGCAATCAAGCATTTCTTCCTGGTGGCCGGCTGTGACGGTGCAAAACCGGGCAGAAACTACTACACTGAGTTTGTTAAACAGACGCCCTCCGACAGTATCGTTCTGACTCTGGCCTGCGGAAAATACCGCTTCAATGATCTGGACCTTGGTGAGATCGGCGGACTTCCGAGACTGATGGACATGGGACAGTGCAACGATGCCTATGGTGCCATCCAGGTTGCAGTGGCTCTGGCAGAAGCATTTAACTGCGGTGTCAATGAGCTTCCTCTGTCCTTCGTTCTTTCCTGGTATGAGCAGAAGGCAGTTTGTATCCTGCTGACACTCCTTCATCTGGGTATCAAGAACATCCGCCTTGGTCCGTCTCTGCCGGCATTTATCTCACCGGCGATTCTGAACTTCCTGGTGGAGAACTACGGAATCGCTCCGATCAGCACCCCGGAGGAGGATCTGAAGGCACTGCTGGGATGATACCGAACATTTGATCATGAAGGGGGATACCTGCGAACTGTACCAGTTTGTATGCTCTCTTGATTATCCAACAAGAAAAGTGCTTGCATTTTCATTGTTTTCTGCTACAATGGCAGATGAAAACAAATGAACGTTAAGCGTGTAGTCTTTCAATGGCGTAAATCCAGCTGCCTGGAGGACTGCACGCTTTTTTTGTGCTTTCCTCCGGGGAGTGGGGCTCGCAGCAGCCCGCGCAGCCATGCGAAAAGGAGGAAATATGGCAGGACAACAGTCAAACAAAATGGGACGGGACAGCATGAAGCGGCTGATCTGGGGAATGGGTCTCCCCATGATCATTTCCATGGTGCTGCAGGCCCTGTATAACGTAGTGGATTCCATATTTGTGGCAAATATGGGAGCAGAGGGTGCAGTGGCCAATCAGGCACTGACCATTGCATTTCCGGTGCAGATTATGATCATTGCGCTGGGTGTGGGAACAGGAGTGGGAATCAATGCCCTGCTTTCCAAAAGCCTCGGAGAGAATAATTCCGTTCTGGCTAATAAGGTGGCAGGAAACGGTATTTTCCTGAGTATTGTGATCTACGCTGTATTCCTGGTATTCGGTGTGTTTTTTGCAAAGGGCTTTATCTCTCTCTTTGCCAACGGTGATGCGGCTGTTATTTCCATGGGAACCAGCTATCTGCGGATCGTTACGATCTTTTCCTTCGGAGGCATTGCCTTTACGGTATTTGAACGACTGCTGCAGGCTACCGGAAAAACAGTGTATTCCATGGCAGCACAGATCAGCGGTGCCGTCACCAATATCATTCTGGACTATATCTTTATCTATCCGCTGGGAATGGGTGTTGCCGGTGCGGCAGCTGCAACGGTCATCGGTCAGTTTGTCTCTCTCTTCGTGGCAGCCTGGTTCCACTACGGTCATAATCGCGAGATCGACGGCAGTCTGAAGTTTATCAGACCGGAGGGCGGAATCATCAGGGGCATCTACAGCATCGGTGCATCCGCTGCAGTCATGCAGGCCCTTCTGTCTGTCATGATGGCGGGCATGAATGCCATTCTTAATACGGCAGACGCTGATCCGACGATCCTGGTAGGCTCCTTCGGAATCTATTACAAGATCCAGCAGATCGCTCTGTTTGCAGCCTTTGGTCTCTCGAATACAATGATCTCTGTTCTTGCCTTTAATTACGGCATGAGAAACAAGCAGAGAAGCAGGGACTGTATCCGGTACGGAATTCAGGATACCCTTCTGGTGATGCTGATCATTACAGTGATATTCCAGATTTTTGCTTCCGCTCTGGCTTCTCTGTTCGGACTGGCAGGAGATTCCACGAAGGAGATCATCGATGTGTGCAAGACAGCGATCCGGATCGCCAGCCTTGGTTATCTGTTCATGGGCTTCAGTGTAGCCGTTCAGGGGGCACTGCAGGCACTGCGCTATGCGGGAAGGCCGCTGCTGATCTCTCTTCTGCGACTGGTGATCTTCGTGTTCCCCATTGCGTATTACTTTACCGGATTTGAAAATGTAACTGAGGTTGTGTGGTGGACCTTCCCCATTACTGAGATTCTGACGGCAGTGATCTCTGCATTCATTCTGCGGGCAACCTACAAATCTAAAATTGAGACCATGGAGGACGCAGCAGTTCCGGCAGGGGCAGACTCAATCGAGTCGGGAGCCGGACAGCGGAGATCCGAAGGCAGCGGTTCCGATGGTCTGCATGGAAAGTCTGCAGGCGCAGGCGCTGCTGCTTCTGAAGCGGACGGGCAGCAGAGGGCAGAAACGGGTATTGTTCTTGC
This sequence comes from Lachnospiraceae bacterium, assembly GCA_030527645.1. GTDB lineage: Bacteria > Bacillota > Clostridia > Lachnospirales > Lachnospiraceae > JAKSRN01. The sequence goes on from JAUNAJ010000015.1 coordinate 34,407, forward strand.
GATTTCAAGACAGCACGGAACCAACGGAAAGAGGATTGCCCGTATGGCAGCGGAAAGCCTTGGACTGGCCTTCTATGACAAGGAAGAGGTGAAAAATTATGCTGCCGGGCATGGTCTGGTGCAGGAGACGGATGATAAGGAGCTGTACCGGTTCTTCCTTTCTCTTGATGTGGAAAAGAATTCTATTATCAAGCAGGCGGAAGCGATCAGAAGTATTGAGAAGGAAGGCAGCTGTGTGATCGTCGGCCGGGGAGCTGACCACGTACTGGACAGCAGCCGTGTGGTCCGGATCTTCCTGTATGCACCTGAGGAATACAGAATCGGAAATATCATGAAAAACTACGAAGATTCCTATAAGGATGCGAAAAAGCATATCCAGGATTCCGATGTCAGCAGGGCAAGATATTATGATGTGATTGCCGGAAAGACCTGGGGGGATAAGGATAATTATGATCTGTGCATCAACTGTGAGATCGGGGATGAGAAGGTGAAGGAACTGATCTGCAGCTATGTGAAAAGTATCAGTGTAACAGAATAATGGAGCACATCTACTTGCTCTTGTGATCTTCACGCTGTATAATTTCCTGAGATTAACGAATAGTTAGCTAAATAATAGAATGGATTAGGTAAAATAAAACCTAATTATCAGGACGAGTCGGATAGAGTACAGAGGAGGACATACAGTGGCAAAGATTGTGAGAATGAAGGATATTGGTGAGAAACTGGGGGTCAGCACAGTCACGGTTTCAAAGGCCTTTTCCGGACAGAAGGGTGTATCAGAAAAACTCCGGGCGGAAATATTGAAAACTGCACAGGAAATGGGTTATGAACCGCCTGCATCCCGGAAAGAGCGGACAGGCATCAGCTATAATATCGGTGTTCTCATTGCTTCCAGATATCTGGATAAGAGCAGCTCCTTCTACGGACAGATGCTGCAGCATGTCACAACGGAGGCATCAGGCAGAAACTGCTTTACCATGCTGGAAACCATTACGGACGAGATGGAGTCGGAGTGCATGCAGCCCCAGTGCATCAAAAGCGGAAATATTGACGGCATAATTCTGATCGGCTATCTGGCAGAGCACTACTTGGAAACCATTGAGAGTATCTGCAGTCTCCCTATGATCTATCTTGATTTTTCCGGAAACATGCGCGGCAGAGACTGTATTATCAGCGACAGCTTTTACGGTGCATACCAGCTGACGAATTATCTCTGTGACAACGGACACAGAGAAATCGCCTATGTGGGAACTGTCCTTTCCACCAGTTCCATCACGGACCGGTATCTCGGCTACATGAAAGCCATGATGGAGCATCACTGTGAGATCAGACCGGAATGGATCATTGATGACAGAAGAACAGACAACGGACTCATTGACCCGGAGCATCTGTTACAGCTGCCGGAGCAGCTGCCGACTGCCTTTTTCTGCAACTGTGACCTTGCGGCCTCTCATCTCCTGAGGAAGCTGGAGGCCAGAGGGGTGAACTGTCCGAGTGACGTTTCCATTGTGGGATATGACAATTTTACCTATGACGAGTTTTCGGATGTATCCTTTACCACTTACGAGGTGGATATGAAGGAAATGTCACGGAAGGCGGTCAGCAATCTGATTCACAAGCTGAACGGTGAGTACTACCGCAGAGGCGTGATCATTATTGCAGGAAAGATGATAGAGAAAGGGTCTGTAAAGGCCCGAGCGAGTACATCTCTGTGAACCATGAGCGAGAGCCGGGGGCGACAGGAATAAAGAAAACGATTTTTTCGAAAAATAATAAAGCAGAAGATCTCTTGTTGGGGAAAGAGGTCTTCTGCTTTTTTGCGCAGTTTAGCGGGGCTTCTGTTAAAAAGCACCTAATAATTGCAGGTAATTTTGTGAAATAGTAAGCTAAATAGCTAATTAAATTGAAAGTTAAATTAACTTAAATATAATTAAAAATGTCTAAAGAGAAGATGTACAGATCATCACAAATAAAAGGAGGGACACGTATGAAGTTCAAAAAAATCATGTCACTGTGCCTGATCATTGGTATGGCAGCATCGCTCGCAGCCTGCGGAGAAAGCTCTGACTCTGCCTCTTCTGACAGTGCATCAGGAAGCAGCACAGCAGCTGTCTCCGATCTGCCGTCCTTCGATGCGTTACATATCGAGGATTATACGGATCTGGAGGCGGATATCACAATCCTCACAGACCGTACGGATATCGTGGATACGACCTATGCAGAATATGCCGCTGAATTCCAGGGGCAGTTCCCGGGCATTACTGTGACCTATGAAGCAGTAACCGATTATGCAGAGGCTGTTACACTCCGTCTTACAAACGGTGACTGGGGCGACATCTGTTTTATTCCGGATTCCGTAGAGAAGTCTGAGCTTTCCACTTATTTTGCTCCGCTTGGTGACTACGATACGCTGGATGAGATCTACTACAACATGAATGCGCAGACCTACGACGATACTGTTTACGGAATTCCAAACGGCGGAAATACACCGGGTATCATTATTAACAAAGAGGTCTGGGCTGAGGCCGGAATCAGAGAGTATCCCACCACACCGGATGAGTTTATCGAAGCACTGCAGCAGATCAAGGATAATACCGACGCCATTCCGCTGTACACAAACTTTGCAGACGGATGGCCGCTGGGACAGTGGACAGGCTACATCGGAATCCCGACCAATGCAGATCCGGACTATGCAGAGAACATCATGCCTCACCAGGAGAATCCTTTTGCTGAGCCGGAGGACGGTGACTACGGTCCCTACGCTCTGTTCAGTATTCTGTACGATGCAGTTGCCAATGACCTTGTAGAGGAGGATCCCGCATCCACAGACTGGGAGAGTTCAAAGGCAAATATCGGAAACGGAACCATTGCAGCCATGGTGCTCCAGAGCTGGGCCATCAACCAGTGTAAGGATCTGGCAGAGAATCCGGAGGTGATCGATTACATCCCAATGCCCATTACTGTAAACGGAGTACAGGCAATGCTCGTGAATTCCAACTACTGCTATGGAATCAACTGCCAGTCCGCAGAGGAGAACCAGCTGGCATCCATGGTGTATGTAAAATGGCTCATCGAGGAGTCTTCCATCATGGAGGACGAAGGAAATATTCCGGAGCGCAAGGATCAGGATCTGCCGGACAGCCTGGCAAACTTCGAAGGACTTGAGCTGATGACCAATGCAAAAGAGGAAGAGGCGGGACTGAAGAATACGGTTGCCAATGAGTCTGAGGTTCTGACCGATGCCAACATTGCCAAGGTAGTAGAGGGAGCTCTTGCCGGAACTTCGTTTGATGAGATCATGGATGACTGGAATCAGAAATGGTCCGATGCACAGGAATATGCCGGAGTAGAAGTGAATCAGTAAGGAAACAGACTGGAGAAGAGAAGGGAGATATGTATGAGTAATGTGCCGGAAAATGCTGCAGCTGAACCGAAAAAAAGGGGAATGAGCCAGAAGACACAGAAAACCATCGTGATTCTCGTCTTTATGGCAGTTCCTCTGGCACTGCTGCTGCTGTTTACCTATATTCCATTTGGAAAGATGATCCAGTTTTCTTTCTATAACATGAAATATATCGGAAAAAGGACCTTCGTTGGTCTGGCAAACTATAAGCAGGTATTTAAAAACAAAGAATTATTCGGTTCTCTTGTGGTCAGTTTGTATTACATGGGAGGCGGTGTGGTGCAGCTTGCTCTGTCGCTTCTCTTTGCTACCATGTTCGTGTTCAAGGTAAAGGGAGAGGCTCTGTGGAAAGCCTGCATGTTCTTCCCGTATCTGATCTGCGGTATTGCAATCGGATTTATCTTTAAATTCTTTTATTTCCACGGGTACGTGCTGGATACGATACTGATGACCCTGGGAATGGAGCTGGAGGATCTTCCCCTCTGGCTCCAGAATACAAGTATCAACAATATCAGCCTTGCTGCTACATCCGTATGGCGCTACACAGGACAGCAGACGATCCTGTTTCTCGGTGCGATGATGTCCGTGGATACCAGCCTGTATGAGGCTGCAGTTCTGGATGGCTGCAACCGCTGGCAGCAGTTTCGATATATCATTCTGCCAAGCATCAAGTCTATTATTGTGCTGAATATCATTCTCTGCGTCAGCGGATGTCTGTCAGCATTTGAGCCGCCCTACGTTATTACAAACGGATCCTTTGGAACAGCTACCTACTTCGTGAAGATGAACTCGGTTGCTCATGAGACACAGAAGGTAGGACTGGCCAGTGCCATGGCAATCATCCTTCTCGTTATCATCATTGCGTTTACCGTGGGGCAGCAGCTGTTTTTTAAATACGTGTTCAACAACGGTACGGACAGTGAATCAAGAGAGGCAGTCAGAAGAAAGAAAAAAGAGGAAAAAGCAGCTAAGAGGCTGGCAGGAAAGGGGATGCGTGTATGATCAAGACTCGGAAAAGTATCGGAGGAATCATTTTCGATATCCTGAAATATCTCATTCTTATCAGTGCATCCGTGGTTGCGGTACTTCCTATTATCGTCTGCGTATTCACAGCCTTTAAGACAGAAACAGAATATCAGCAGGGTTCTGTACTGGCACTGCCGGATTCCTTTACCTATCTGGAGAACTTTAAGGAAGCGGTCACAAAAGCAAACATGCTGCGCTGCTTTGCCAACACAATGCTTGTGCTGCTGGTAGTCCTTACCGTTTCCGTGTTTATCAGTGCCATGCTGGCCTTTATCCTGAACCGGTTTACCTTCCCGGGAAGAAATCTGATTCATAGTCTGTTTCTGTTTGCATCGCTGCTTCCGGGAATTGCCATGCAGGTAACGATCTATCAGATCATGTATTCTCTGGGGCTGATCAACCATCTCTATGGTTATATGATCGTTCTCTACGGTACAGATATCATTTCCATCTATGTGTTTCTGCAGTTCTTTGAGAATCTGCCTGTCTCACTGGATGAGTCGGCCACCATGGACGGCTGCACCTACTTCGGCGTGTTTTTCAGGATCCTGTTTCCGCTTCTGAAGCCTGCGATCATGACGACGGTAGTGCTGAAGGGAGTCAGCGTTTACAATGAATACTATGCCTCCAACCTGTACCTTCAGAAATCAGAGCTTCGTACTATTTCCACTGCCCTGTATACCTTTACCGGACCCTATGGAAGCAAATACAATTATATCTGTGCAGGTGTGCTGATCACCATCATACCGATCCTGATCTTCTTCCTGATCTTCCAGAAGCAGGTGTATAGTGGCATGGCAGCGGGAGCTGTGAAGGGATAAATGAAGATGTGATCTACCCAGAGTGGATAGCGGTATAGAAACAGGTATTCAGGAGGAGAATCAGAAAAAATGATTGTGAAACATGCAATCAGTAATTTCAGGATACAGACAGCGGCCATGGACCGGAAAGAAAAGGCGTCCTACATAGCGGAGTATTACTGGTATCATATACTGCTTTCCTTTGCTGCTGTGTTTGTCCTGATCATGGTAATCTACAACTTCACATTCGGAAGACAGACCGTCTCGTTTCAGCTTGCAATTGTGAATGAACAGACGGATGATGAGAGGGATACTCGACTGTCAGCGGTTCTGGCGGAGAAGCTGGGGCTGGAGGAACGTGCGGTCGTGGTGGATTCCAAGTACAGCGTCAGCTATGAGGAGCATCTTCAGAATGATGAGATGGGAAGCGTGGATTATTCCGGATATGATAAATTTTTCTTCGGCTGGTCCAACGGCGAGCTGGATGCGGTGGTGCTGCCCTCCAGTCTGCTGGAGTACTGCCTGGATCTTGGAGGAGAACTGAAAACTCTCACTGAGAATGGAATGGTGTGCATTGCATTGAAGGAGTCCTCTCTGGTTTCGTTTGTTGAGGATGATACAGAGGATCCCATGGTGATCATTCTCCCCCTGAACGGAAGACATGTAGAGGAGGCAGATCTATTCTGTGAATTGTTATGAGTGAAAAAATATTTCAATCCGACAATCTGTTTTTCCGGATCATGGATCGATGTGCAGATTACGTGATCCTGAATCTGCTGTTTGTACTGACGAGCGTTCCGGTCGTTACGGTTGGCGCGTCCATCAGTGCCATCCATGCTGTTCTGAATCGCATGGATCGGGACGAGGAGGGATCGATTCCCAAAACCTATCTGAGGATGTGGGCTGAAAATTTCAAACAGAGCACCAGACTTTGGGCCGTACTTCTTGCAGCAGCAGTGGTGATCGGAGGAGATCTCTATATCGTTTTTACTGCCGACGGAGGTTCTCTCCAGGCCTTTCTCCTGATCGCACTGACGATCATGGCAGTTCTATGGTGTTTTATTTTTACCTGGAGCTTTGTGAATCCGGAATTTCTGAAGGGAAGCATCAGGGACAGGGTAAAAGCTGTCTTTTCTCAGGCAGTGCGCCATCTTCCGGCCACCCTTGGCATGATTGCGGTGGAGGCGGTACCCTTTGCGGTTCTTGCAGTTTCCTTCGGAACCTTCGCTGCAGTCATGGAGCCGGCCATGTTTCTGTGCTGGTTTTCTGTAAGCGGAAAAATCTGCCATATTCTGGCAAAACGTGCAATGTGATGAGGAACAGGGTACTGGTGCCGGCGTTCCGCAATATGGAACACCGGCACCGTCACCCTGTTCCAACAGTAAAGTAAATGAAAGTGAGAGCAACATGAAAACGCAGCTGTTGAATGGCCTGTGGGCTATGAAGAATGAAGCCGGAGACCGTACCGACGGTCAGATTCCGGGATCGGTATATTCCTTCTATCTGGATGCAGGGAAGATGGAGGATCCCTATTACAGGGACAATGAGTTTGCAGCATTGGAGCTGGTGAAGCAGGATTACAGCTTTTCCAGATTCTTTGATGCAGATCTGAGCATCCTCGGGTCCGAAAACCAGCACCTCCGATTTGACGGAGTGGATACAATCTCAGAAATATTTCTGAATGGAGTCAGCATCGGCAGTACGGACAATATGTTCTGCGCCTACGAGTTTGATGTAAAAGGCGTATTAAAGGAAACAGGAAATTTTCTGGAGGTCTGCATTCAATCGCCGACGGCCTATATTGCGATGATGGATGCAAAGGATCATATCGGAGGTTCCGAGGAGTCCATGCGAGGCTTTTCACACCTTCGAAAAAGCCACTGTATGTTCGGTTGGGACTGGGGACCGCGGCTTCCTGATGAGGGGATCTGGAAGGATGTAAAGCTGCTGGGCTTTAATAATGACCGGATCAGTGATGTGAGAATTCACCAGCATCATATGCTGGCAGACGGATCGGAAGCCCTGGGGGCGAAGGAGCATGCTGCACAGGCCCATGCGGGACAGATCCGGGTGGAGCTTACTGTGGATGTGCTCCATGATGGGAAGGAATCGGTGAGGATTCTTCTGGAAGCGCCTGACGGTACAGTCGTTGAACCGAAAAACGGAGCAGCCTGTGAGGTTCCGTCGCCAAGGCTCTGGTGGCCCAACGGATTGGGGGAGCAGACCCTTTATAAGCTGACTGTGATCCTGGCGGAGGGAACGGAGGATGAGGAGCGGCAGGTGCGCCTGATCGGTCTTCGCACAGCAGCGGTTCAAAGAAAAAAGGATCAGTGGGGGGAGACCTTTGCCCACGAGGTAAACGGAAGAAGCTTTTTCGCCATGGGAGCCGACTACATTCCGGAGGACAGCATTTACTCCAGAATGACCAGAGAGCGTACCGAGAAGCTGATGCAGACCTGCCGGGATTCCAATTACAATACGATCCGTGTCTGGGGGGGAGGAATCTACCCTGGTGATGATTTCTATGATCTCTGCGACCGGTACGGATTCCTGGTGTGGCAGGATCTGATGTTTGCCTGCGCCTACTATCGTCTCACAGACGCATTTGCGGCATCCATTAAAGAAGAGATTCGTCAGAATGTGCGGAGGCTTCGTCATCATGCCAGTCTCGGACTGTGGTGCGGCAACAATGAGATGGAGTCCTTTACCGTGGACGGCGGCTACGAGTGTGATGACGTGACACGGGCAGATTACCTGATCCAGAACGAATATATCATTCCTGAAATCCTGAAGGAGGAGGATCCGGATACCTTCTACTGGCCATCCTCCCCCTCATCCGGCGGAAAGCTGGTTTTCCCCAGTGATCCTGACAGAGGGGATGTGCACTACTGGGATGTCTGGCATGGAGGAAAGCCTTTTACAGAGTACAGAAAATTCTATTTCCGGTACCTGTCGGAGTACGGCTTCCAATCCTTCCCGGGGATTGAGACGGTCAGGAGCTTTACGGAACCGGAGGACAGGAATATCTTCTCCTATGTGATGGAGATGCATCAGAGAAATGCAGGCGCCAACGGCAAGATCATGCAGTATCTGTCCCAGACCTACCTGTATCCCGGATCCTTTGAAACTGTTCTGTATGCCTCTCAGCTTCTGCAGGCGGAGGCAATCCGTTACGGAGTGGAGCATTTCAGGAGAAACCGCAGGGATGAACGATGCATGGGAGCTGTGTACTGGCAGCTGAATGATATCTGGCCGGTTGCATCCTGGGCAAGCGTAGATTACTATGGAAGATGGAAGGCTCTCCAGTATTATGCTGCAAGATTCTTCTCTCCGGTCATGATCTCCTGTGAGGAGCAGGGCATGGTATCCTCGGGAAGAACCTGCATCTCTGATCCCTCCCTTCCGCCGGTGAGAAAAAGTGCCCGCCTGAATGTGACCAATGAAACCTGGGAGCCGGTCACAGGCTCTGTACGATGGGAACTGAGAAATGCTGACAGCGAACTCCTTCGGCAGGGGGATGCTGAGGTGACTGTGGATCCATTCTCTTCGCTGTGGCTTCCGGAGATGGATCTTGCTGACATCAATGAAAGGCAGGTGCATCTGCATTACGGCTTCTTCACCAATAACGCAGAAATCAGCAGCGGCTCCGTTCTGTTTATCGCACCGAAGCATTACTGCTTTGCCGATCCGAAGCTGACGGTGAAGGTTCTGGAGGACGGAAGGACGCTTGAGATCACAGCCCATGCCTATGCAAAATCAGTGGAGGTCTATTCAGAAAGCGGCTATATCCGCACCGGTGACAATTACTGGGATATGGAAGCAGGCACCAGGAGGATAGAGCTTCTGGAAGGAGAGGCCAGGGATCTGAGGGTGCGAAGTGTTTTCGATATTCGATAACCGCGTGAGTTCAGACCGACCCTGCGAGACCTGATGCGGGATGCTTAAGCTTACGCAAGCCGGCAGCTGATCCGGCGGGAAATGATCTGCGGTTCGCGGGGTGAGCTGTAACGGAAATGATCTGACCGTAAAAATACAGAATGGGAGAAAGAACGATGGCTGATAAATATAAGATTGGTACAAGAGAAAACCGGGAATTTCTGGAGCAAACGCTGGAGAATCTTCTGCAGTTCGGTCACCGGTTCCCGTCGCCCGGCGGCGGTTCCTACTGGCTGGGGGATGATGGAACGCCCTGGAAGGACAGACCGAGGGAAACCTGGATCACATCCAGAATGACTCACGTGTATTCCATCGGTGCATTTCTTGGACATAAGGGAAGTGAAGAACTGGTGGACGCGGGACTGAAGGGGCTTCAGGGAGAACTGCGGGACCGTAAAAACGGAGGCTGGTATTCCGGAATCACTTCGGAGGGCGAGTTCCTGCCCCTGAAGCAGTGCTATGCCCATGCCTTTGTGATCCTGGCATCCACAAGTGCATATCTGCTTGGACGACCGGGGGCAGAGGAGCTGATGCGGGAGGCGGCTGATTTCTTTCTTTCCAGATTCTGGGACGAGGACAGAGGGCTGACCTTTGATACCTGGAATACAGAATTCACAGAGCTGGACAGCTACAGAGGCATCAATGCCAATATGCATACCGTAGAGGCTTTTCTGGCACTTGCCGATGCGGCAGATGATGAGATCTGGCGGCAGAGAGCCGGCAGGATCATCGATCATGTAAGAGGCTGGGCAGAAGAAAACAGCTGGAGGATTCCGGAGCATTTCACCAGTGAGTGGGTGCCGGATCTGGAGTGCAATAAAGACCGCCCTGCGGATCCCTTCAAGCCATACGGCGCTACTCCGGGACATGGTATAGAATGGGCAAGGCTGATCACACAGTATGCCTTATCCGCATATCCGGGAGATCAGGCGCAGATAGTCTCAGAGCAAGCGGCCCCGTATATTGCAGATGCAGAAAAGCTGTACAGAAGAGCTGTCAGCGACGCATGGAACGCAGACGGTGCTCCCGGCATTGTATATACCACAGACTGGGAAGGGCAGCCGGTGGTGCATGACCGCATGCACTGGACACTGGCGGAGGCCATTAACACCAGTGCAGTTCTGTATCATGTGACCAAAGAGACGGACTATGCTGAGGATTATGCAGGCTTCCTTGGGTATCTGGATGAAACAGTGATGGATCATGAGAACGGATCCTGGTTCCATCAGCTGGACAGCAGGAATCAGCTTCTGGACACAGTCTGGCCCGGAAAATCCGATCTTTACCATGCGGTACAGTCCATGCTGATTCCAAAATATCAGGCGGATACTTCAATTGCAAAAGCAGTGAAGAACAGACTTTTTCTCGAGTGAGAAAATACTACGTAACGTGAACAACAAGACAGGGGACGCTGGCGTTCGATTTTATCGAACGCCAGCGTCCCCTGTTTTGGACCATCACCACCGTCCCTCCGTTCCGTTTACTGCTGTCCGTTTTCCGCAGATTCCTTCAGCTCCTGCTTTTCCAGCCAGAAGGAAAGGGCCGATGCGCAGCTGGAGAGCTTCTGCAGCTCCTGCCGGATGCGGTCAAAATCATCCTTCTCATCATCGGAGATCAGACCATCTACCGTGATCTCCACCAAACGGTTCTTTTCGTTGCCCAGAGCGGTAATTCCTGCAAGCAGCTCCAGCACAATGGCGGAAAGCTCCTTCTGCTTCAGCTCCGGTACATATTTTCTGCCGATGGGGCAGGTGTTGGAGCAGTAATAGTTGGAAAGCTCCGGCACGTGATAGGCCTTCGCCATGGCAAGAATTTCCTCCGGATGCGGAAGAGATCGCTCGCTCTCAATCTTTTCAATGCGGTCTGCAGAGATGAAATCCATTCGTTCGCTGGCCTTATCCCTGGTCAGAGACAGCGCTTCCCTGCACTGCTGGTAGACCGTCTTATTCTCTCTGACAGATCTTTTTCCCATTGTAATACCTCCTGTCGGCTGCCGAGCGAAAAGCCGGCTGCCTTTTTCCGTCTGGTTACTGTATGGTAACCGTTTTTTCTCCTAACATCATAATAGAAAACAGCAGGAATAGCAACCATAATAGATTTGTGCTACACTGGAACGGAATACAGAGGGAAAAGTCAATTGCAGGAACTGCATGTACGGAGCAGAGTCCCTCATCAAAAATAACGGACAGGTATTGTATTGAGTAAACAAGGAGAATGCCATGGGCAGAATCTATTATCTTATGGGAAAAAGCGCTTCGGGAAAGGACAGGATCTATTCTGAGCTTCTCGGAAATCCGACTCTTTCTCTGAAACCCCTGGTGCTGTATACCACGAGACCCATACGAACCGGGGAAGTGAACGGACAGAATTATTTTTTTACCGATGAGGAAAAGCTGAAGGAGCTGCGGAAGCAGGGCAGGGTCATTGAGGAGCGCTGCTATCAGACCGTACATGGCCCCTGGTATTATTTTACGGCGGATGACGGACAGTTCGATACAGAAGAGGATCTTCTGGGGATCGGCACATTGGAATCCTACGGAAATCTGCGGGCATATTTCGGATCGGATCGGATCGTGCCCCTGTTGATCGATGTGGAGGACGGCATCCGGCTGAAGAGGGCCATCGCCCGGGAAGAACAGCAGGAGGAGCCGAAATACAAGGAGCTCTGCCGCCGTTTCCTTGCGGACAGTGAGGATTTCAGTGAGGAACGGATTCGGGAGCTGGGAATTGCAGACAGGATCACCAACAACGGAACCCTGGAGGAGGGGCTGGAGAAGGTGATCGCAGTGATGAGGAAGTTGTAACAGCTGCTCGATGCATTCATATCCAGACCGTCGCGGACGGTTCACAAATCCATCTGAATGTGCTATACTGACTCTGATTATGATAACACGCTCAGCTTTCGGCAGCAGCCGAAGACAGAAAGGACAGGAATGAAGGAGATCAGAGGATTTCAGGACGTGGTGGGACATCGCGATATTATCTCTCATCTGCAGAATGCGATCCGGCTGAACAAGGTTTCTCACGCCTATATCTTTTGCGGGGAGGAAGGATCCGGAAAAAACATGCTGGCAAGTCTGTTTGCCATGACCCTGCAGTGCAAGGAGGGAGGAACAGAGCCCTGCATGAACTGCATTTCATGCAAAAAGGCACTTAGCGGAAACCATCCGGACATCATTCGTATCACCCATGAAAAGCCAAACAGCATCGGTATCGATGACATTCGAAGCCAGCTGGTAAACGATGTGGCGATCCGACCCTATGAGAGTCCCAGGAAGATCTATATTGTGGATGAGGCGGAAAAGATGACGCCCCAGGCACAGAATGCTCTTCTGAAGACCATTGAGGAGCCGCCGGCTTATGTATCGATTTTCTTTCTTTCGGACAATCCGGGATTGTTTCTTCCCACAATTACGTCCCGCTGTGTCATGCTGAAGCTGAAGCCGGTGTCAGATCAGGCGGTAAAAGAATACCTGGTAAGAGAACTGCAGGTCCCGGATTATCAGGCCGAGGTACAGGCTTCTTTTGCCAGAGGAATAATAGGGAGGGCGATCAAGATGGCAGAATCTCAGGAATTCAATGAAGTAACGCAGAATGCGCTGCAGCTTTTAAAGCAGTCTAAAAATATGGAAGTCTATGAGCTGGTTGATGCGATCAAAAGCATGACTGCTGAAAAACAGAATGTGTACCAGTATCTGGAACTGTTCACCATGTGGTTCCGGGATGTTCTGTTGTTCAAAGCCACCAAGGAAGTAGACGATCTGATCTTCAAATCAGAATTCAATTACATCAAAGAGCGTGCGGCTGTCAGCTCCTATCGCGGGCTGGAAGCGATCCTGGAGGCAATCCGCGTTGCCGAGACACGTCTGCATGCGAATGTAAATTATGATCTGACAATGGAACTGCTGTTCCTGACGATCAGAGAAAATTGATGGGACAGTTCGCTCTGTGAACTGTTACAGACCGGCAGTTGTTCCGGATTCGGCAGCGGCTGTGAAAATATTAAACAGAAAGACTGGATAATAGCAATGGTAAAAGTAATCGGTGTGAGATTTCGGAACGTTGGTAAGATCTATTACTTTGATCCGAAATCTCTGAATCTCCGCTCCGGAGATCACGTGATCGTGGAAACCGCGAGAGGAGTGGAATTTGGAACTGTAGTACTTGCTCCCCGGGAGGTGGAGGATGACAAGGTGGTTTCTCCTCTGAAGGAGGTGATCCGGGCTGCAAATCAGAAGGATCTGCTTCGGGAGGAGACCAACAGAAGAAAAGAAAAGGAAGCCTATCAGATCTGTCTGAAAAAGATCCGTGAGCATAATCTTCAGATGAAGCTGATCGGGGCAGAATATACCTTTGACAACAACAAGGTGCTGTTCTATTTTACAGCAGACGGCCGTGTGGATTTCCGCGAGCTGGTAAAGGATCTGGCATCCGTGTTCAAAACAAGGATCGAGCTGCGGCAGATCGGTGTCCGGGATGAAACAAAGATCCTGGGCGGCATCGGCATCTGCGGCCGGCCGCTGTGCTGCCACACCTATCTTGCGGACTTTGTACCGGTTTCCATCAAGATGGCGAAGGAACAGAACCTTTCGCTGAATCCTACAAAGATCTCCGGCACCTGCGGCAGACTGATGTGCTGTCTGAAGAATGAGCAGGAGACCTATGAGTACCTGAACAGGAAGCTTCCGGGAATCGGCGATGTGGTTGTGACTGCAGACGGTCTGAAGGGAGAGGTCAGCAGTGTGAACGTGCTTCGCCAGCTGGTGAAGGTGCTGGTGGAAACAGGGGACGACAAGGAGATCATGGAATTCCCTGTGGAGGAGCTGAAGGTAAAGCAGCGTCACAGAAAAGGGAAAGACAGAGATAAACAGGACAAGAATCTTTCGAAGGAAGAGCAGAAAGAACTGAAAAAAATCCAGAAATAACAGGAGGATGTACTATGCCTGCAGAAATTCGTCAGGGAGAACAGCTGGATGATCTTCAGAACGGATACCATATCATTCAGGCAGAGGGAGCATTTCGCTACGGCATTGACGCAGTGCTGCTGTCCGGCTTCGCAAGGGTGAAGCCGGGGGAGCGGGTACTGGATCTGGGAACCGGAACCGGGATCATTCCGATCCTTTTGAGTGCAAAGACGGAGGGCCGGTCCTTTACCGGACTGGAGATCCAGGAAAAAAGCGCAGATATGGCGAGGCGCAGTGTGGCATACAACCATCTGGAGGACAGGATACAGATCGTGACAGGAGATATCAAAGAGGCCGCTGCAGTGTTTGCTCCGGCTTCTTTTGATGTGGTGGTGAGCAATCCGCCCTATATGACCGGAAAGCACGGACTGGTAAATCCTGAAGAGGCAAAGGCCATTGCGCGGCATGAGATCCTGTGTACACTGGAGGATGTGATTTCCCAGGCTTCCAGGGTGCTGACAGCGAAAGGACGCCTGTATATGGTGCATCGCCCCTTCCGCCTGGCAGAGATCATGCGGCTGATGATGAAGTATCAGCTGGAGCCCAAGCGTATGCAGCTGGTGCATCCCTACATTGACAGGGAACCCAACATTGTGCTCCTGGAAGCCTGTAAAAACGGAAGACCCCGGATCACGGTGGAAAAGCCGCTGATCGTCTATGAAAAGCCCGGTGTCTATACAAGGGATGTGTTGGACTATTACGGGGACGGAAGAGATCACTGAAGCAGCGCTGTGTTCAGAACCCGGGAAGAGAGCGGTGCTTGAAATAAATGCTTCAGAATGGAGAAACGTATGAGCGGACAACTATATCTGTGTGCAACACCCATCGGCAATCTGGAAGATATGACCTTTCGGGTGGTGCGGACACTGAAGGAAGTGGATCTGATCGCAGCAGAGGATACACGAAACAGTATTAAGCTGCTGAACCATTTCGATATTCATACACCCATGACCAGTTATCATGAGTTCAATAAGTTTCCAAAGGGCAGAGAGCTTATTGAGAAAATGCTTTCGGGCATGAAGATTGCCCTGATCACCGATGCCGGAATGCCCGGCATATCGGATCCCGGCGAGGAACTGGTGGCCATGGCGGTGGAAGCCGGCGTGCCGGTGACTGTGCTGCCGGGACCGGCTGCCTGTGTGACTGCGTTAACCCTGTCCGGTCTTCCCACCAGAAGATTCGCCTTTGAGGCATTTCTCCCGCGGGATAAGAAGGAAAGAAAAGTAATTCTGGAGGAGCTGAAGACAGAAACCAGGACCATTGTTCTCTACGAGGCCCCCCACCGTTTGCTGCAGACCCTGTCGGAGCTTCTTGAAACTCTGGGAGGGGAACGAAGGATCACAGTATGCAGAGAGCTGACCAAGCGCCATGAGACGGCATTTCGGAGCACACTGCAGGAGGCACTGGAGTACTATACGGCCAATGAGCCAAAGGGCGAGTGCGTGCTGGTGGTGGAGGGGAAAAGCCGGGAGGAGCTGGTGAAGGAAGAGCAGGACAGCTGGCTGTCTATGTCCGTGGAAGAACACATGCAGCATTATGAGTCTCAGGGCATGTCCAATAAAGAGGCCATGAAGCTGGTTGCAAAGGACCGCGGCGTCACCAAGAGAGATATATACCGGTATCTGGTGGAACAGAAGCAGTGATAAGGATGTACAAAGAGGAAATTAGCTATGCAGAATTATAAGATGACCATCGCCTATGACGGATCCCGCTTCTATGGCTGGGAGCATCAGCCCAATACAGAGCTGACCATTCAGGGAAAGCTGGAGGCGGTGCTCTCCCTGATGACCGGTGCCCCGGTGGAGGTGATCGGGGCAGGAAGAACGGATGCCGGCGTTCATGCAAAGGGAATGGTGGCGAATTGTCAGATGGAGACAAAGCGTTCACCGGATTCCATCAAGGCCTATCTGAACCGCTATCTGCCGGATGATATCTGTGTCCGGGATGTACGGGTGGCAGGAGAGCGGTTTCATGCCCGCTACAATGCCATGGGCAAAACCTACCAGTATACCTGCTATGTGGGAGATCTGAAGCCGGTATTCAACAGAAAATACGTCTATATTCCGGAGGAGGTTCCCAATGTGGAGCGTATGCGGAAGGCAGCAGAATATCTGATGGGAACCCATGACTTTGCCAGCTTCTGCGGAAATCCCCGGATGAAAAAGTCCACTGTTCGAAAGGTGGATAAGATTGAGATCACCCAGTCCGGCTCCTTCCTGCATCTGACCTATCACGGAACCGGCTTCCTTCAGTACATGGTGCGGATCCTCACGGGAACGCTGCTGGAGGTGGGCTTCGGAAAGAGAACGCCGGAAAGCATGGAGGATCTGCTGGAGGCAAGGGACAGATCGCAGGCAGGCTTCACTGCTCCCGCAAAGGGGCTCTGTCTTCTGAAGGTGGATTACAGCAACCAGGTGACCGGCTGATGCGGTATTATATTTCGGATCTTCATTACTTTCACGAGGGGTTGAATGAGCGGATGGACTGCCGGGGCTTTCAGGATCTGGAAGCCATGCATGAATACATGATCCGCCGATGGAATCAGAAGGTCAGGCCGAACGATGAGGTAGTGGTGCTGGGGGATCTTTCCATGGGGAAGGGTCGGGAGACCAACGAAATCCTGCAGCGGCTGAACGGAACAGTGTATCTGATCCGGGGCAATCATGACCGGTTTCTCAATGACAGGAGGTTCGATCACAGTCTGATCCGGTGGGTGAAGGACTATGAGGAGCTGAAGGATAATAAGCGGAAAGTGATCCTCAGCCATTATCCCATCTTCTGCTACAACGGACAGTATCGTACGGATCAGGACGGGAATCCCAGAAGCTATATGCTGTACGGCCATGTGCACAATACCTTCGATGAACAGCTGGTGGATGCATTTATCAAACAGACCAGAGCCTCGGAGCGAATGATCTACGGTGCCGATGAGGTGCGGCCGATCCCCTGTGTTATGATCAACTGCTTCTGTATGTTCTCAGACTATCAGCCACTGACTCTGGACGAATGGATTAAAAATGACAAAGAACGGCGTGAACAGTCACGGCAAATTGTTTGAAAAAAATTAAAAAGCTACTTTACAGTCTATACAATAGGGAGTATACTTTGCCTTGTAAGTGAATAAGATCTTCAGGGCAGGGTGCAATTCCCTACCGGCGGTAAAGCCCGCGAGCCGAAAGGCATGATTTGGTGTAATTCCAAAGCCGACAGTACAGTCTGGATGAAAGAAGAGAAGTTGATTCAAGTTTATTTTGCTCTGGAAAAAGTGTTTTTCCGGAGCTTTTTTACTTAATGAATCCGTATGGCAGCAACCGGTACGAAACCTCGCTGCTGTACGCCAGGGCCCTGCATATGCAGGGCCTTTTTTCGTGAGAAGCGAGTCGAAGGAATCAGCTCGACTTGAAAGGAAAGGAAAATAGATGTCAGAACAGGAATACATGAGGCGTGCCATTGAGCTGGCAAAGCAGGGAATCGGAGGTGTCAATCCCAATCCTCTGGTAGGTGCCGTGATCGTAAAGGACGGCAGGATCATCGGAGAAGGATATCACGCGAAGTGCGGGGATCTCCACGCAGAGCGCTCGGCAATCCGAAATCTGTCCGAATGTGCAGAGGGTGCCACAATCTATGTGACGCTGGAGCCCTGCTGCCATCAGGGAAAGCAGCCGCCCTGCACCCAGGCAATCCTGGAGCAGAAGATCGCCAGAGTAGTGATCGGCTCCAGGGATCCCAATCCCCTGGTGGCAGGAAAAGGAGCAGCCTTGCTTCGTAAAGCAGGTGTTGAGGTGGTAGAGGATTTTCTCCGGGAGGAATGCGATGAGATCAATTCTGTTTTCTTTCACTTTATTACCACAAAAACACCCTATGTGAAGATGAAATACGCCATGACAGCGGACGGAAAGATCGCCACCCGCACGGGAGCCTCCAAGTGGATCACCGGAGAACCGGCAAGAACAGAGGTGCAGAACATGCGTATTGCCTGTACGGGTATCATGGCAGGGATCGGAACGGTTCTGGCAGACGATCCCATGCTGAATGTCAGGATCCCGGGCAAGAGAAATCCGGTCCGGATCATTTGTGACAGCAGGCTCAGAATTCCTTTGGATTCCCGGCTTTGCAGAACTGCCCGGGATTATCCGGTGATCGTGGCATGCGCATTGACCGGTGAGACTCCGGAAGCAGAGGAAAAAATCCGCCAACTGGAGCAGCTGGGCGTCCGGGTATGGAATGTTCCTGATGAACAGGGGCAGGTAGATCTCAGAGAACTGATGCGGCTTTTGGGGGAGGAATCGATTGATTCCGTCCTTCTGGAGGGAGGAGGGATCCTCAACGACAGTGCCCTGCGGGCGGGGATCGTATCAGAGGTAAATGTCTTCATTGCACCGAAGCTTTTCGGAGGCGGGGACAGCAAATCGCCGGTGGAGGGAATCGGCGTGGCACTTCCCTCGGAAGCGGTGAGGATGGAACTGAAGCATATAGAGCAGATCGGAGAGGATCTGCTGCTGCAGTACAGGATCAGGAGGTAGATGGATGTTTACAGGTATTGTGGAAGAGCTTGGCACGGTCCGGTCTCTTGCAATCTCCGGAAATTCAGGACAGATCAGAGTCCGGGCATCCAGGGTTCTGGAGGGGACGAAAATCGGTGACAGTATTGCTGTAAACGGTGTCTGCCTCACAGTGATCTCACTGGAGCCGGATGGCTTCACGGCCGATGTGATGGCGGAGACCGTCCGAAGAACCGGATTATCACAGCTGAAGAACGGCTCTCCGGTAAATCTGGAACGGGCCATGGCGGCGGACGGCCGCTTCGGCGGTCACATTGTTGCCGGACATGTGGATGGAACCGGCAGGATCCGGTCGCTGAAAAGAGAAGAAAATGCCGTGTGGGTCACCATTGAGGCAGATTCTGAGATTCTGGATCTGGTGGTTCTGAAAGGATCCATTGCGATCGATGGAATCAGTCTTACTGTTGCCGGCGTGGGAGACGCCTGGTTTCAGGTGTCCGTGATCCCGCATACAGGAGAAGAAACCACACTTCTCGGGAAAACACCGGGGGATCTGGTGAATCTGGAGACCGATATTGTCGGAAAATATATTCGAAAGCTGATGGGGCTGGAAAAAAAGGAGCCGGAGCAGTCCTCCGGTCTTACCATGGAGGATCTGATCAGTTTCGGGTTTTGAACAAAGAAAATCAGCAGTCATGTGCCTTGAAGAATACAGTTTACAGTGATCTGCTTAACGGAAGAGGAGAAGAAAGATGAAGAGAGAGTACAACACCATTGAGGAAGCCCTGGAGGAGCTTCGGGCAGGAAAAATCATTCTGGTTACAGACGATCCGGATCGGGAAAATGAAGGCGATATGATCTGTGCTGCGGAATTTGCCACACAGGAAAATATCAACTTCATGGCCGTCCATGCAAAGGGACTGATCTGTACACCCATGTCTCAGGAATACGCACTGAAGCTTGGACTGCCCCAGATGGTCACCGACAATACAGACAATCACAGTACAGCCTTTACCGTATCGGTTGATCATGTAAATACCACCACCGGAATCTCTGCAGCAGAGAGAGCCTATACCATGATGGCCATGGCCGAGGAGCATACAGCACCGGATGATCTCAGACGCCCCGGTCATGTATTTCCGCTGGTTGCAAGAAAGGGAGGAGTCATCGCAAGAAACGGCCATACAGAGGCCACTGTGGACCTCTGCAGACTGGCAGGATTAAAGCAGATCGGTGTCTGCTGTGAAATCATGGAGGAGGACGGAACCATGATGCGCACACCGAATCTCTGGAAGCTGGCAGAGAAGTACAATCTGAAATTCATCACTATTAAGGCATTGCAGGATTATCTGATCACCCATGAGAAATACGTATCTCAGAAGGCAAGTGCAAAGATGCCTACAGAATATGGAGATTTTCAGATCTATGGCTATGTAAATGACATTACCGGAGAGCATCATGTAGCCATGGTGAAGGGAGACATCGGAGATGGTGAAGATGTTCTCTGCCGTGTGCATTCCGAGTGTCTGACAGGAGATGTGTTCGGCTCTCTTCGCTGCGACTGCGGCAATCAGCTGAAGAAGGCCATGGAGCAGGTGGAAAAAGAAGGCAGAGGCATCATTCTGTACATGAGACAGGAGGGAAGGGGTATTGGTCTGATCAACAAGCTGAAGGCCTATGAGCTCCAGGAGAAGGGCTTCGATACAGTGGAAGCCAATGTCATGCTGGGCTTTGCACCGGATCTCAGAGAGTACTGGGCAGGTGCGCAGATTCTGAAGGATCTGGGTGTGAATTCCCTGAGACTTCTGACAAACAATCCATCTAAAGTATACGGACTGAACGGCTTCGGTCTCAGCATCACAGAGCGAGTGCCGATCGAAGTGGAGCCGCAGAAATATGACTCCTTCTACATGAAGACAAAGCAGGACAAGATGGGACATATTTTCACCAGAATCTCTGTTTGAGTCCAGATGGCGAGAAGCCATATGAGCATGGAATCAATGAAATTGATTTCATGCGAATGCAGGCTCTGAATAGTTACAAATTACATTTTAATAGAAATCAAAAATGGAGGAAAGACACATGAAAGCAATTCAGGTTATGGAAGGAAAAGTAGTAGCGCCTCAGGGGATGAAGGTAGCGATCGCAGCGGCACGTTTCAATGAAATTATCGTAAACAAGCTGCTTGGCGGAGCTGTGGATGGTCTGGTTCGTCACGGGGTAGAGGAGGACCATATCACGGCAGTCTGGGTTCCGGGTGCATTCGAGCTTCCCCTGACAGCTTCAAAGCTGGCACAGTCCGGAAAGTACGATGCAGTGATCTGCGTAGGAGCAGTCATCCGCGGAGATACCTCTCACTATGATCTTGTGTGCAATGAGGCAGCCAAGGGAATTGCACAGGCAGGCCTGTCCACCGGTGTTCCGGTTCTGTTCGGTGTGATCACCACTGAGAATATTGAGCAGGCCATCGCAAGAGCAGGAAGCAAGGCAGGCAATAAGGGATATGACTGTGCTCTGTCTGCTATCGAAATGGTCAATCTTTTCAAGCAGATTTGATGTTACAGTAAACAGTAACATCTGGTAAGCAATATGCAGATGCGGTATACTGTGGATAACAGATGCCGCATCTTTTTTGCGCGAACAACGAGCCATGCGGACATGCTTGCATGTCCATATGGCGACTGTCGCGACAACTTGAGAAACTCGCAGAGCGTGTTTCGCATAGTGTTCTTTGCGGCATCCATACAAGACAAACAGAACTGCGGAGGAGACTATGAAGGTTTGCAGACCGGATTATTATAAAGAATTTCAATGTATTGGCTCAGCCTGTACCGATACCTGCTGTGCTCAGTGGGAGATTGAAGTAGATGAGACCAGTGCCGACCGTTATGCCGGTGATACAGGTCCCCTGGCGGAAGATTTCAGAAAATATCTCGTCAGGAAGGAGGATGAAAACTACTTTCGCCTTACGGCAGAAAAACGCTGTCCCTTCCTGAATGAAGCAAATCTGTGCCGGATGATCCTCACCATGGGAGAGGATGCTCTCTGCGATATCTGCAGAGAACATCCAAGATTTTATCACTGGTTTGGATCGTATACCGAAGTAGGGCTTGGACTCTGCTGCGAGGAGGCAGGGAGACTCCTGTTTTCCCGGAAGGATCCAATCCGGCTGGAACTGCTGTCTGACGAATCAGAGGAAATCGAAGAGGCAGAAACCTGGGAAGAAGACATCTGGGTAGAGCTTCTGCTGAAGGCCAGGAAACGGGTGATCCAAATGCTGCAGGACAGACAGCTTTCTCTGGAAATGAGAGTGGGAAACCTGTTGTCTTTTGCAGAACTGGCACAGCCGTATCTGGACACGGAGGATGAGGAAGGCCTGGAACGACTTCTGGAAACCTGGCCCGATCACATGAGGAACAATTCTGTCAAAGCATGCAAACCGGTTGAACAGGAAGCAGCATTACATGAAATGCTGACATTTTACGGAAAACTGGAATCACTGGATCAAAGCTGGCCCTCTATGATGGAAACTTTAAAAAAACAGCTGCCGGAGCTGATCAGAGCATTTCCGGTTTTTATGAATGAAATAAAAGGCACGGACAGAGAGACGGATTATGAACAGCTGCTGGTGTATTTTGTCTTCAGGTATTTTATGGAGGCGATCTATGACAGCAATCTTCTTTCTCCGCTGCGCTTCGCAGTCGTTTCCCTGCAGATGATCCTTCTGCTGGATCTGGAATGCCGAAACAGAACAGGGAATTTTACCATGGAGGACAGGATCCGTATTGCCAAATGGTATTCGAAGGAAATTGAATACTGTCCTGACAATATGGAGCTGCTTGCAGAACGGTTGGAGGTACAGGGAATATGGCAGTAAAGCTGATCGCGATGGATCTTGACGGAACCCTGCTGAACAGTCAGAAGGTGATTTCTCCGGAAAATCAGAGGGCGCTGGAAATTGCAGTGGAGAGAGGGATCAAGCTGGCAGTATCCACCGGAAGAGCACTGGAAACCATTCCTTCCTGCGTCATGGACAATCCGGTCTTTTCCTATGCAATCACATCAAACGGTGCGGAAATTTACAGGCTTGATACAGGAGAACTGCTGCATGCGGTGAATCTAATGCCCGATTCCGTTGATGCTGTGCTTGCGATCATTGGAGAGCGGCCGGTGGGCTGGGAGGCATTTATGGAAGGGAAAGCATTCGGTGATGCGTACTATGTGCAGCATCCCTGGGAATTCGGTATCCCTTCCTCTGCCATCGGATATATCAAAAAAACCAGAGTTCCGGTGGAAAACATCAAGGCATTTGTTCATGAGAACAGAGACCATATGGCGGTGCTGGATCTGGTGGTAGAGGAACCTGAGCTGCGCAGGAAGATCTTCAGGGATCTGCGGGAGAGCGGTGAACCACTGTACGTAACTGCTTCCATGGATCAGAGAATCGAGATACTGCATCAGGATGCGGGAAAGGCAGCCGGAATCAGACGACTCTGCGAATTGGAGGGCATCGACCCGAAAGAGACTGCAGCCTTTGGGGATGCAGACAATGATCTGGATATGATCCTTTTGGCGGGTGCGGGAATTGCCATGGGGAACGCTGCAGAGCATGTGAAGGAACAGGCGGATTTTATCACCGGTGACAATGATCACCACGGTGTTGGAGAAGCGTTCAGAAAGGTTCTTGGAATTATCTCACTAAAGGAGCAGGAGCAGCATGAAACATTTATGCGGGAGGCTCTGCACCAGGCAGAAAAGGCGAATGCGCTGGATGAAGTTCCCATCGGCGCTGTGATCGTGAAGGACGGCACCATTATTTCCGAAGGATACAACAGGAGGAATATCGACAATAATACCCTGTCGCATGCAGAATTGAATGCGATCCGGAAGGCTTCAAAAAAGCTGGGGGACTGGCGGCTGGAGGGCTGCACCATGTATATTACACTGGAGCCCTGTCAGATGTGCGCCGGAGCTCTGGTACAGTCCCGGATCGATCGGATCGTGCTGGGGGCAAAGAATCCGAAGGCCGGCTGCGCAGGTTCTGTGATGAATCTCCTTCAGGTGAAGGCCTTTAATCATCAGGTGGAGATCGTTGACGGTATACTGGAGGAGGCGTGTTCGGAACAGCTGTCTGAATTCTTTCAAAAACTGAGGACAGAGAAGGAATGTCATATTTGTAAGAATGAGTAATCAGTAACGGCGGAAGCTGCGCATGGATGAGAGGTTCGCCGTGAATAGTAATCAGTAATGGATGAGCAATAATAGCAAAGAAACAGCGGAGTTGACAAATAACAGCAGATTTTACATAATAGATAGCAGGAAAGGGAATCATATTGAGGAAAAATGATAAAGGATCCATAATTTATTGCAGCTATTTAGAGCCGGGATTGTCAAATGTCTGAATTCAATTTTGCCTGAAGCGCCATTTGAGAATTACCTGTTTCCTGAATAGATGCAGACTATTAATAATTCAGGAGGGATATGATATGGATGAGGATATGATCGTTTTGACTGATGCCGATGGAGAAGAGACTGTCTTTGAGGTTCTGGATGTCATCGAACACAGAGGGGAGGAATATGTGGTTCTGATTCCCGAAGGGGCGGATGAGGACGAACCGGTGCATATCTTCCGGATCGCTTCAGAGGACCTGGACGCCGAAGAGGTCAGCTACGAGGGATTGGACGATGAAGAGTTGATTCAGACTGTATTCCAGAAATTCTGTAAACGAAACGGATTGTAAAATTCGACAGGAGGCATTCATCCCCTGCCTAAGAGGATAGGGGATGAATGCCTGATTTTTTGATAAAAAAGCAGAGGCGATCTTACGTGCGAGCACGACGACCACCTCTGCTTTATTATATTTATTCTGAATAGTAACTCTATACGAAAATGTTCGTGCACTTCCCTTCGAAAAGCCACCATACGCGTTACTCTTACAGTTAACTCGGCCCAGGCACCCTCACGGCACACGGGAGGTTTCACTTAGTGCTGCTGCATTCCTGCCCTGACACGGTTCATGAATTCCCGTTGCGCGAGACCCAGACGTCAACGCCACTTATAAGAGGCAGCCATACAATGGACAGTCCTCGGTTCAGTATCACCCCTGCTGTAGCGGATTGCAGGTTCAGGGCACCGCTGACTCCCCGGCTGCACGAACTGCTGAAAGTATACTCCCTTCCGGAGCAAAAGTCAATGAAAACCTTTCCCCTTGAAGGGGAGGTTCCCCGTGACCCCTGAGTTACGGGCAGCAGGAGAAACGAACCTTGAGAAAGAAAGTAAAATAGTCTATAATTGAACCAGAGAATCCTGCTGGATTCGATGGGAAAAAAGATAAGAAAAATGGAATATGGAGGTGTGCATATGTTAAGAATCGGTTTACTTACAAGCGGCGGTGACTGCCAGGCGCTGAATGCAACGATCAGAGGAATTGTCAAAGGTCTGTCCAATAATGTACAGGATCTGGAAGTGTATGGCTTCATGAATGGTTACAAGGGACTGATCTATGGTGATTACAAGCTTCTTACCCCGCAGGATTTTTCAGGAATCCTCACCCGGGGCGGAACAATCCTGGGCACATCCCGTGTACCGTTTAAAACAATTCATGAGCCGGATGAAAATGGTATTGACAAAGTAGATGCAATGAAACAGAATTACCATAAGCTGAGATTGGACTGCCTTGTGATCCTCGGAGGAAACGGAACGCAGAAGACAGCAAATCTTCTGAGGGAGGAAGGGCTGAATATTCTGCATATGCCCAAAACCATTGACAATGATATCTATGGTACGGACATGACCTTCGGTTTCTACAGTGCGATCAACATTGCTACGGATGCAATTGATTGTATCCATACAACTGCATCTTCTCACAACCGTGTATTCATCGTGGAGATCATGGGACATAAGGTAGGCTGGCTGCCTCTCTATGCAGGAATTGCAGGTGGAGCGGATATCATCCTGCTCCCGGAGATTCCCTACGATATCAAAAAAGTCGTAAAAGCAGTTGAGAAAAGAAAAAAACGCGGCAGCGGATTCACCATTATCGCTGTGGCAGAGGGTGCCATTCCGAAGGAAATAGCTGAGCTTGGTAAAAAAGAGCAGAAGAAGGCAATGGAGGATATTCTGAGTCAGTACCCGTCCATCTCCTACAAAATCGCAGCAGATATTCAGGAAAAGACAGGCATCGAAATCAGAGTAACCGTACCCGGTCATACACAGCGCGGCGGCAGCCCCTGTCCGTATGATCGTATTCTGTCCACCAGACTGGGCTCCGAAGCGGCTCAGCTGATCATGGATAAAGAGTACGGATATATGGTGGGTATCGTAAACGGAAAAATCAAAAAAGTTCCGCTGGAGGAGTGTGCAGGCAAGCTGAAAACAGTAAAACCGAACTGCCAGGAGATCGTTGCGGCTAAACGAATGGGTATCAGCTTCGGCGATTGATCCGGAACGAAAAGACAGGAGCGATGATCAGATGAGCTATGTGGCTCTGTATCGTAAATTTCGTCCTGATTCCTTTACGGATGTAAAAGGGCAGGATCATATTGTAACTACATTAAAGAATCAGATAAAAGCCGGACGCATCGGACATGCGTACCTGTTTTGCGGCACCCGTGGAACAGGCAAAACTACGGTGGCGAAAATCCTTGCCAAAACAGTAAATTGCGAGGCTCCCGTTGATGGGAGCCCCTGCAATGTATGTCCGACCTGTCGGGCTATTTCTGCCGGTGTATCCACGAATGTCATTGAGATCGATGCGGCATCCAATAATGGCGTAGACAACATTCGTGAGATCCGGGAGGAGGTATCCTATCGGCCAACCCAGGGCAGATACAAGGTATACATTATTGATGAGGTGCACATGCTTTCAACAGGAGCATTCAATGCCCTGTTAAAAACACTGGAAGAACCGCCGGAATATGTTATATTTATTCTTGCGACTACAGAAGCGAACAAGATACCGATCACGATACTATCCCGCTGTCAGCGGTATGATTTCAAAAGAATATCCATTGAGACTATTTCAGCACGGCTGCAGGACCTTACGGAAAAAGAAGGCGTGGATGCAGAGAAACGCGCCCTTCGTTATGTAGCAAGAGCTGCAGACGGATCCATGCGTGACGCATTGAGCCTTCTGGATCAGTGTATCGCCTTTTATCTGGGTGAGACCCTGACCTACGACCGGGTGCTGGAGGTGCTTGGTACAGTAGATACGGAGATTTTCAGTGAGCTGCTTCGGAATATCATTTCCCAGAATACGGCAGGAAGTATCCGGATTCTGGAGGATCTGGTCATGGCCGGAAAGGAGATGGTGCAGTTTGCCGGTGATTTCACATGGTACCTGAGAAACCTTCTTCTGGTAAAAAGCTCAGATCATCTGGAGGATGTGCTGGATGTGTCAACAGAAAATCTTCGCAGGCTGCAGGAAGAAAGCGAAATGGTGGATGCAGAAACATTGATGCGCTATATTCGTGTTTTCTCTGAACTGTCCGGCCAGCTCCGCAATTCTGCCCAGAAGAGAATATTGGTGGAGATTGCCCTGATCCGGCTTTCAAGACCGCAGATGGAGGTGAATCTTGACTCTGTGCTGGATCGCCTTCGGATTCTGGAAGAGAGAATGGAACAGGGTGTAATGGTTCAGGCAGCCCCTGCTGCCCTGCCTGCTGAGGAGCATTTTGGAACAGAGCAAAATCATGTGGTGAAATCTGCTGATGTCAGAAAGGCGGCTCCTGAGGATCTGACAAGGATCCGTCAGCAGTGGATGAAGATTGTTGCACAGGCAGAGCAGCCTCTTAGAAGCCATCTGCAGCGATCTGTTCCGAAATACAATGCGCAGACGGGGGATAATGTTCTGTATGTAGACATGCCTGACGCTACAGGAAGAGATATCCTGAATCAGCCGGAACGCATGGAAGAACTGAAAGGTGTAATCCGCAGCGTGATGTCGCTGGAAGTGACTGTGGAGGTGATCTGCAGCGGTGATACAGGAAACAGCGCTCTTGCGGCGATTCCTGTGGAAGAATTGATAAAAGAAGTAATACACATGCCGGTGGAGATAGATGATACACCGGAAGAGGATTTTTAAGGAGGACTCGATATGGCGAAAAGAGGTGGATTCCCGGGCGGAATGGGCATGGGAAATATGAATAATCTGATGAAACAGGCACAGAAGATGCAGAAACAGATGGAGGAAAACCAGAAAGCTCTTGAGGAGAAGGAGTTCACGGCCGCAGCAGGCGGCGGAGCAGTTGAAGTAACTGTTTCCGGAAAAAGAGAGATTCTTTCTGTGAAGCTTCAGGAAGAAGCAGTGGATCCGGACGATATCGAGATGCTGGAGGATCTGATCGTTGCCGCTGTCAATGAAGCGCTTCGTAAAGTTGAACAGGAGACATCAGCGGCAATGTCTAAGCTGACAGGCGGAATGGGCGGACTGGGAGGTTTCGGCCTTTAATGGAATATTACAGTAAGCATATCAGTAAACTGATGGAAGAGTTTGCAAGACTTCCGGGAATCGGTCCAAAATCGGCACAGCGGCTTGCGTTTCATGTGATCAATATGCCGGAGGATCGTGTAGAACAGCTCACATCAGCAATCAGAGATGCAAAGAAGAATATCTGCTATTGCAAAATCTGTCATACTCTGACAGACCAGGAGATCTGTCCGATCTGTGCGGATCAGACCAGAAACCATAAGCAGATTATGGTTGTGGAGAATTCCAGGGATCTGGCAGCCTACGAGAAGACAGAAAAGTATGAAGGTGTATACCATGTTCTGCATGGTGCGATATCTCCGATGCTGGGCATTGGTCCGGATGATATCAAGCTGAAGGAATTGATGCAGAGACTGCAGGGTGATGTGGATGAGGTGATCATTGCTACAAATTCCAGCCTGGAAGGCGAGACGACCGCTATGTATATCAGTAAACTGATCAAACCAACCGGTATCCGGGTTTCCAGAATTGCCAGTGGAGTTCCGGTGGGAGGCGATCTTGAATACATTGATGAGGTAACACTGCTTCGGGCACTGGAGGGAAGAGTGGAACTCTGAAGATTAATGAGGGACAGAAACAGCTATGAAGGACAGGAGCAGCTCTCAGGAGAGAGAAAAACTGAATAATCAGACCTTCGAAGAGAACTCAGAAACGTTTGATGATCTGGAAGAGGCTCTTGGAAATCAGGTGGAGCTGTTGACTTTTTCGGAGTTTGATGATGAAGAAGAGACGTGGAGTCTGTTTAAAAGAAAAAAAGATTCACACGGATCGACGATTTTAGATGAAACAGATCCACGGGAATCGGAGAAATTCTCAGACGAATTTTTGAAGGAATTCAAAAAGAAAAAAGAATCAGAGGAACCAGGAGCGGAATCTGCGGAGAGTGACGGATCTGAAAAAGCACTTGATGAGAAGCAAGGCCTGCAGTCTGGTGATGATGCAGCAGATCTCGACGATGCAGCTTCACAATATAAGGATGACGATGATGATCCGGATCTGGACGATGCTGATTATATACAATCTCCTGCCTATAGAAAAAGAAACAGACGTACCTTCAGCTATCAGCAGAGAGAAAAACGCAGAATAAAACGAATCGAAGCGTTCTGGGATTTTGTAGAGCGCAGCAGAAAGCAGATACGCTGGCTGTCTCTCGGTCTGGTTGTGATAATCGGAGCTGCTGCGGCAGGGATCGTTGCCAGAAACTGGACGTATCATTCGTTGAATGAATTGGTTGTGTCTGAAAAAGAGGATACATTGTCTGTATCCTATGCAAGAATCGGTGATACGATTCTGAAATACGGTGTCGACAGTGCTGTACTGGTGGATCAGAATAACTCGATGATCTGGACTGTTTCCTACAATATGTCCGCCCCGAAAGTAGATCGGTGCGGAGAGACCTTTGTTATCTATGACAGCAAAGGAACGGGAATGGTGATCTGCAACGGTTCCGGAAGACTGGGGGAGATTTCTGCAGATAAGCCGATCGTAAAAGCGAATGTATCCGAACAGGGGGTAGTAGCTGCAATACTGGAGGATGGAGAAAATTCCTGGATCAACCTTTACAGCAAAGAGGGGGCAGTGATTGCCACAATGAAGACAACATTCACTAATCCGGGATATCCTATGGATCTCGATGTTTCACACAATGGAACGCTGCTGGCGGTAAATTATCTCTATATGGATAATGGAACACCTGTATCCCGTGTCTCTTTTTATAATTTTGGTACAGTGGGACAGAATCAACAGGATAACCTTGTTGCGGAAATGGAATACAGGGATAACATTCTTCCGGAAATCGAATACGTGGATTCGGAAACCTGCGTGTCATTCAGAGAAGAAGGCTTCTCAATCTATTCGGGCAGGCAGATTCCCGCAGAAACTGTAACCATTGAGACTGACAGCAGTATCGTGAGTACATTTTATGATGAGGAAAACATCGGCCTTGTTCTTCAGAATGTAAACTCAGAAAATGATTACACAATCTGCCTGTATGATCTGAAGGGACGAGAGGTACTCAGAAAAGAAACGGATTTTCGTTATAACTCAATAGAGCTGAACGGAGGTCAGATTGTTCTTTCGTCAAAGGATGAATTCTGTGTGTACAGCTTGCAGGGGGTAGAAAAATACCGGGGGGTATTAGAAATCCCTGCCAGGATGTTCATGGGCTTTGGAAGAAATAAATTTATATATGTAACAGAAGAGCTTTTCAGAATTGTACAGATTCGCTGATGACGGAAATGCCAGACTGGAAAGACAGGGGGCGGAGAAATATCTTCGCCCCTGTCTTTTAGGCAAATTACCTCGATTTGGAAATTGCAGAATAGGATCAGCAATGCTGCAGCTGCAGTTCACGGGAAAACTCCCATCCATACGCTGTCCCCGCCGCTATGCGGCTCAAGCTGCGTCTGCCCCGTGAACATAAAGTTACAGTTCACGGGAACCGCCCCATCATTCGCAGTCCCCGCCGCTATGCGGCTCAAGCTGCTGCTGACGCAGCCTGGACTGCTCATGAAGGGGCGGTTCCCCTTTCCCGGGCAAAATTTGAGTAAGGATGCTGCCTCTTACGTGCAAGACACGACGATTCAGCATCCTTACTCAAATTTCCCGTGAACTGTAACCCTGTAAAATTCAGTTAAATGAAAAAAGTAAAAAAGGTGTTGACAATCCGGAACTGCAATGGTATATTTAACTAGCTGTCGCACAGAAATGATTGCGAACAGAAAAAATAAAAAAGTTGTTGACATGCAGCTGAAGATGTGATAATCTAAATAAGCTGTTGGAAACAACAGCAACCTTGATAATTGAATAGTAAAACACATCCTTGAAAATTCAAAATGAAAAGTGAGACAACACTTTAAAATCATTCTTGAATGATCGA
>JAUNAJ010000044.1 GCA_030527645.1 Lachnospiraceae bacterium
GGTACGCACGGTGCTGTGAGAGGACGGCGGTTAGTCACCGCCTCCTACTCGATTACTGTTACAGCTCAAAGGGCAATGCAACACGCTTCGAGGAATACTGTCCGTGAACAGTAAGCTTATTGTTTACTCCCTGTACACAATAATAATACCGATCGATACAAGGACGAGGGCCAGCAGTCCGTACACACTGAAGGCATGATTTTTCTCGCCAAGAAGAAGAGCGGACAGAATGACACCGATCACCGGATTCGTAAAGCTGAATACGCAGATCCGGCTGACCGGATTGTGCTTCAGCAGAATGCTCCAGACGGTGTAGGCTACAGCAGAGATGCAGGCCATATAAAACAGAAGCAGGAAGCACAGCGGAGTTGTGATCGTCAGCTGTCCTCCTGCCATAGCACCGCCAAGAGCCAACATGCAGCCTCCCAGCATAAACTGGTATCCCGACAGGAGGATGGGAGAATCCTGTTTTCCAAACCTCTTGATCAGACAGGCGGCCATAGCGGAAGAGGCGGTGGAAATCAGCACAAAGCCTTCGCCTCTCAGACTGAATCCTCCGGAAAAAGCGGTGCCGGCAGTCGTGATCAGTACAACACCGGCGAAGCCGATCAGGCAGCCGAGCATCTTTTTGACAGTCAGTGTTTCATAGTGAAACAATACAGCAGCAAAAACAAGAGTAAAAAAGGTGCTTGCAGCAGTAATAATCGAAGAGTTCACTCCGCTTGCGTGGGCAAGTCCCACGTAAAAAAAGAAATACTGGATAATGGTCTGGAAAAGTGCCAGTATCAGAATCGGCTTCACGGCCGTTTTGCCCGGTTTAAGTACTTTTCCGGATGAAATGCTTCCGATCAGGATGACAAGAACGCCTGCCAGAAAAAAGCGGCAGCCGGCAAAGAGAATCTGACTTGCGGTGTCTTCTGAGCCAATGACGAAGATCCGGTATCCGATCTTGACAGAGGGAAAGGCACTTCCCCACAGGAAGCAGCACAGCAGGGCAAGACAGAGAACCACAGAGGTTCGGGTGAGAAAATTCTTTTTCATAACAGCCTCCGAATTCAGAGATGACTGCAGAAAAAAGGCCTGCAATCAACTTCAGGTATGGTGATACATGTCGGAATAGTCCGCATCAAAATAAGGAGACTGACCGCAAGCGGTCAGTCTCCTTATTATAGCATAGTTTCGGATCTTTGCCAGATGCTGATTATTTCTCCCGAAATCTTCCGGTACAATTTGTTACCGTGAACTACTGCCGACGAGCAGTCTCCGGAAAATGTACCGTCTTCCGGGAGTGTCAACCATTAGAACAGTCCTGTGATCTTTCCGTTCTCATCAACATCGATCTTCTCAGCGGCAGGAACTTTTGGAAGACCAGGCATGGTCATGATCTCGCCGGTAAGAGCAACGATGAAGCCTGCACCTGCAGAGATCTTCAGGTTACGTACTGTAATCTCAAAGTCTTTCGGTGCTCCCAGTTTTGTCTGATCGTCGGTCAGAGAGTACTGGGTCTTAGCCATACAGATCGGGCACTTATCAAATCCAAGGGCTGTAAGCTCTTTCGCCTGTTTCTGTGCATTGGCGGTAAGAACAACCTTGGATCCGCCGTAGATCTTTGTAACGATGGCATTCAGCTTATCCTCAATAGATCCTTCCAAATCATAAGAGAAGGTGAAATCGTTCGGCTGCTCGCAGAGACGTACAACCTCTTCTGCCAGTGCAACGCCGCCTTCGCCGCCTTTTGCCCAAACCTCAGACAGACGTACATTTACGCCGAGCTCTTTGCACTTGCTTTCAACCAGATCAAGCTCTGCCTGTGTATCCGTTGGGAAAGCATTGATAGCAACCACGCAGGGAAGCTTATATACATCAGTAATATTGCTTACATGTTTCAGCAGGTTCGGAAGACCTTTCTCAAGAGCCTCCAGGTTCTCGTTGTTCAGATCAGCCTTCGGCACACCGCCGTTGTATTTCAGAGCACGTACGGTTGCTACGATTACAACTGCACTTGGTTTCAGTCCTGCCATACGGCACTTGATATCCAGGAATTTCTCAGCACCCAGGTCAGCACCGAAGCCTGCCTCTGTAACTGTATAATCTGCCAGCTTCAGGGCCATCTTGGTAGCTGTAACAGAGTTGCATCCGTGAGCGATATTAGCGAATGGTCCGCCGTGTACGATTGCAGGTGTTCCCTCCAGAGTCTGAACAAGGTTCGGTTTCAGAGCATCCTTCAGAAGAGCGGCCATGGCACCCTGTGCGTTCAGATCACCTGCAGTAACAGGTTTCTGCTCAGCAACCTTACCATATGTGTAACCAATAATAATTTTAGAAAGTCTCTCTTTCAGATCAGTAATATCAGAAGCAAGACACAGAACAGCCATGATCTCAGATGCTACTGTGATATCATATCCGTCCTCACGCGGCATGCCGTTTGTCTTTCCGCCGAGACCGTCTACAACGTTTCTCAGCTGACGATCGTTCATATCTACGCATCGTCTCCAGGTGATCTTTCTCGGGTCAATGTTCAGAGCGTTGCCCTGGAAGATGTGGTTGTCGATCATTGCTGCAAGCAGGTTGTTTGCAGCACCGATTGCATGGAAGTCACCGGTGAAGTGAAGGTTGATATCCTCCATCGGAACTACCTGTGCATAGCCGCCGCCTGCTGCTCCGCCCTTCACACCGAATACCGGTCCCAGAGAAGGCTCACGAAGAGCAACCATAACCTTTTTACCGATCTTCTGAAGTCCGTCTGCCAGACCAACAGAGGTCGTTGTTTTTCCTTCGCCTGCCGGGGTCGGGTTAATTGCAGTAACGAGAATCAGCTTTCCGTTCTCTGCGTCGGACTCCTTCAGCAGATTATAGTCAATTTTTGCTTTGTAATTTCCGTACTGCTCCAGGTATTTCTCATCGATACCTGCTTTTGCAGCGATTTTGGTGATGTGCTGCATCGTGCACTCCTGTGCGATCTCAATGTCAGATTTGAAACCCATATACTATCTCCTTTCTGTGACACGACGGTCACGAGCCTCCATCTCCATCACATCTCTACTCTATTATGTTACTCTTTACTGAACGATTCAGAAGCTGTATCAGACCAGCTGCAGGATCAGCTGCATTCTACTATCATTCTGAACTGTTTCAGACGGGTAACGTGTGGTTAAAAAAACAGCATTTGCCTACACACATACAAATACTGTTCAGATGGACGACCCTTAAGTTCTGTACCCTGTGTCTGTATTCTTCATCTGTCAGTACACAGAACTATCATTAACACACAATCAGTATAGCACCGGGATGGTGATTTTGCAATAAAATCACACAAAAATATCGGGAATTTATGCATTTTTTCAGATAATATGCTGTAAAAGAATGGGGAAGGCTGATTTCAAAAACATTTCTAAATTTTACAGAAGTATTACAAAATGTAAAAAAAAGCTTGCACAGGAAAGGGAAGTATGTTAGTATTGAGTCGTTGAAAAATGTTTCAATATTATTACAGAATTAATTCATTATTAATTCATTTAAGAAAACAAATTTGTAAGTAAAGATTCAAATTTACATTGGCGGGTCAAAAGACCATGCAGGTATGGCCTGACCCCTGGAGGTTAAGTTATGAAGAAAAATTTAAAAACCCGAAGATCCGTTGCTCTCGGTCTTGCAATGGTTATGGGACTCGGATCAGTCGTTTCTGTCAGTGCCGATCAGAGTGCCATTGACGCAGCAAAAGCAGAGGCAGCAGCAACTGAGGCAGCACAGGCTGAGGTTTCTTCCAGTATTTCTACATTAGAGGCACAGAAGAGCGAGGTACTCGGTCAGCTGGACGATGTGGAAGTAAATATTGTAACAACGATTGCTTCTATTAATGCATTGACCGATCAGATCACTTCAAAGGAAGCGGATCTGGAAGTAACAACTGCAAATCTTGCATCCGCTGAGGAGCAGAAAACAGTTGAATATAATGCAATGAAAAAGAGGATTCAGTATATCTATGAGACAGGCGGCGATGCCGGCTGGGCTACCATCCTTCTGGAGGAGAGCAGTATTTCAGATTTCCTGAATCAGGCCGAATATACACAGAAGATGTATTCCTATGACAGAGAGTGCCTTGAGAACTATGCAGCAATTGTTCAGCAGGTAAGCGATCTGAAGGATCAGCAGTCTATGGAAAAAGCTGAGCTGGAAGAGGCAAGAGCCGGTGAGCAGGAGCAGGAGGCATACTTCGAGCAGCTGAAAGAGGAACTGAAGGCAACCAGTGATAATTACGATGCACAGCTTGCAGAGTGCGCAGAGCTGGCAGCTGTTTATCAGGAGATCCTTGATGAGCAGAATGCAGCAATCTCCCGTCTGGTAGAGGAGCAGAGTGCCCAGATGGCAGCAGCGGCTCAGGCAGCGGCTGAAAGTGCAGCAGCGGCAAGTGCAGCAGAAGCGCAGGCACAGGCAGAGGCAGCGCAGCAGGCAGCTCAGGAGGCAGCAGCAGTTGCAGCTCA
>JAUNAJ010000029.1 GCA_030527645.1 Lachnospiraceae bacterium
GCATGTCCGCATGGCTCGTTGTTCGCGCAAGCTATGAGAAACACGCTTTGCGAATTTCTCAAGCTGCCGCGACAGTCGCCATATGGACATGCAAGCATGTCCGCATGGCTCGTTGTTCGCGCAAACTAAAGAAGGAATTGCTGAACTTGATCTGATGTTCAGCAATTCCTTCTTTTTATGTCACACTTACGCTTTCAGTACCTTCTCATGCAGTCCCCCCGTAGTACCCCACACGATATGAACTGCATCACTCACGTGATCCTTCAGCCCTTCTTTTTCCAGATAGCTTTCCCAGAGCGTTCCTTTCTGCTGGATCTGTTCCGGACCGGCAAAGCCTGCGCAGGCAGATGCTTCCAGAAACAGCTGCTCCTTCTCCACCAGTTCCTTTCGATACACATTCAGGCTTTCTTCATCTATCTGGAATATTCCGGATACAAGAGTTCGGAGCATCTCCTCCGTAAAATTCTCGTCCGCTGTCGAATTCCCGGTCTTCTGTTCGGATGGATTGTCCTGCATCCGATGTTCTCCGGACAGTGTTTCCTTCCATGATACGGAACTGCTCACAGACTCTCCGATCAGGCAGTGAGCATCCCTGCCGAACACTTCCTTTAATCCATAGGTCAGGCCTCCTGCTGCCGCTGCAGAATCACCCGGTATATAGACAAACAGCGGATGTTCCGGATCCACAGAAATATCCATCTTTCCAAGCTGTACCTTTAACCGAAGGGCTGCGGAGGAATATCCGAAGAAAAGGTCCTTGGAGTCTTTGTCAATCAAAAAAATCTTAGGATCTGCATCCGCCTCTCTCTTTGCAGCTGAGACTGCCTGCCTGTAATCGCCTTCATATTCCCTTATAACAATTCCATGTTCCTTCAGAAGCTGTTTCTTCCATTCTGCTTCCCCGGACGGCAGCTGTGCGATCACCCGGAATCCAAGCTTTTCTGCTGTGAGTCCGGCAGCCAGTGCAAGATCTGCTCCTGTGCACAGAAGGATCGTGTACTGACCGAACAGCTGACGATATGCCTCTTTGTTAAATACATTGTATTTCTCGCCCGGCACAAGAAGCTCTGCGTCCCTTGCAAGATCCTCTGCAATACGAAGAACTGCATGCACGCCGCCTCTCACTTCCACTGAACCTCCGACGGGCAGATGTGCATCATCCTTAAGGAAGACCCTTCCCTGCAGATTCGCTCCACGCGTGTTCAGCCATTCCTTCATTGCCGGAATCTCAATCAGTCCGGATTCTATAACTCCTTTCTTTGCAGCCGTTTCCGGAAATGCTTCCGCAATATAGGGAAGAAAACGCATGAAGCGCTTCTGCGCTGCTTTCAGGTAGATATAGCTGTATTCGTTGATCGTCTGATGAACCTCTGTATCGATTTTCTCCGGATTGATCCACAGACTTTCTTCTTGTTTTCTGGTATTTTCTAACATTGGCATAGTCTTCTCCTGTCATCTTTCGTATGCATTTAATCAGTTATATGGTAACACAAAACAGGACATGGTGAAAGACCTGCAGTTTTTCCTCTTACTAGTTATTACTCACCACCTGCGCAGTTGGAAACCTTAACCGGCTGAGACAAAAAAGGGGCTGACACACAAGCGTTTCATTTCGCTTGTGTGTCAGCCCAACTCTTTTGAGGTCAAAACGGTATCAGCAGAGGTGCCTCAGCTTCCGCACCGAAGCCCGTGAGGCGCGATTTGCCTATTGTTTATCCGATCTTAACGAAGTGATACATCTCGGAAGGATAATTATCCGGCTCCTTCATCATATTTTCGATCAGCATGCCGAATACAAAACCACCGTTCATAAGGGCAGCTCCCTTATATTTCCGGTCTCCGCCTTCGATCATGTACCAGCCCTCCGGATCCAGTCCGTGAAGCTTTACATAGGGGAGCTCCGGGTTTGCGTGGGAGTCGGTGATCACGATATTCACGAGAGCCTCGGTTGCCTCAGCGTTCACATATTCCCAGGCAGTGAAGTAATTCTGCTCCCTGTCATCTGTCAGACGATAATACTCGCCGTGCTGGATCAGCCAGTAATATTTGCGGAAATCTTTGATCTGCTGCTTCATCAGCTCCTTCTCTTCTTCTGAAACCTTTGTCAGATCCAGCTCATATCCGAAGGTA
This sequence comes from Lachnospiraceae bacterium, assembly GCA_030527645.1. Lineage (GTDB taxonomy): Bacteria > Bacillota > Clostridia > Lachnospirales > Lachnospiraceae > JAKSRN01. The sequence continues at coordinate 2,131 of JAUNAJ010000029.1, forward strand.
CCGGACATTGCCACGATTCCTCTTGTTTTCAGAGAGGTACTTCTTCCGGTCTGATGATTCGGAGATGCTGACACATGGCTTCCCACGGTGCTGACCGGATATCCGTAGGAGGTTCCCTCCTGGATCCTCAGTCTTGCAATGGGGTCTGTATCATCGGAACACCAGATCTGCGGGCAGTAGAACAGCATGCCGGCATCGAACCGTCCGCCGCCGCCTGCGCAGCCCTCGATCATGAGATTTGGGAATTCCTTCAGAAGACGATCCAGCAGTGCGTAGGTTCCGAGGATAAACCGGTGGGCCACCTCACCCTGTCTGTCAGAAGGCAGTTCCTTGGAATAGAAGTTGGATACAGATCGATTGAAATCCCATTTCACATAATAGATATCCGCATCCCGGATGATCTCGCTCATCCGCTCGAACAGATAATCCTGCACATCCTTTCTGGACATGTCCAGTACCATCTGGCTTCTGGAGATCATTGGCTTTCGCTCCGGATCGGTCATTGCCCAGTCCGGATGGGAACGGAACAGATCGGAATCCTCGCTGATCATCTCCGGCTCAAACCAGAGACCGAACTTCATGCCGCGCTCTCTCACGCCGTCCGCCAATACCTTCAGACCGCCCTGCAGCTTTTCTTCATTGACGAACCAGTCACCCAGACTGGTATGATCGCTCTCCCGTTTTCCAAACCAGCCGTCATCCAGCACCAGCATATCAATGCCGATTTCCTTCGCGTTGTCTGCGATCTGCAGGATCTTCTCCGTATTGAAATCGAAGTAGGTTGCCTCCCAGTTATTGATCAGAACAGGGCGCTCCAGATTATAGTATTTTGCATCCACAACATTTTCACGGATGGTGTGGTGATAGTTGCTGCTCAGGGCATTGAGACCCTCAGCAGAGTAGGTCATGATGACCTCCGGTGCGGTTACGGAATCTCCTGCCTCCAGACGCCAGGCAAAGTTGGAATTCTGCAGTCCCATCACAAGACGGGTGCTGTCTGTAAAGTCCTTTTCCACCTCTGTTTTGTGATTGCCGGAATACATCATCATAAAGCCGTAGGCATTACCCTGAGTCTGATTGGTGTCCTCATCGCACAGGATCACAAAGGGATTGTGATGATGACTGCTCATGCCTCGTTTGGACTGAATGCTGATGATATCGTGCTTCACAGGAACACGCTCCATCTGACGCTCCATGCAGTGTCTGCCGTGGAAATGGATCAGATCGTAGCGGCCGTAGGGGAAGTCAATGCAGACAGAGGAGATCTTGTTCACACGAACATAATCCTTTCCCCTGTTCGTCATGATCACAGATCTGGTGATCACATCCTTTTTCTCAAATACACCGTAAAGAAGCTTTACCTCAAACCCGATCAGTGCATCCTCCAGAGTGATGATCAGACTCTGGGCATCCTCCTCTACTGCAAGGGTTCCGTTCTCACCTCTTACGTAGGGCAGGCCGTCCAGCTTGTATTTTCCCTGCAGGATCTCATGGGATTTATAGCGGAGATCGCAGCTGCGGCTTCCGTTCGCTCCGCGAATGGACAGGGAGCTGATTCGAAGGTCACCTACATTGGCTCCGGTGAATTCCTGGGGAAGTGTATCCAGAGATTTTCCGCGTTCCTCCTGGTATTCGTACGGGTTTCCCGAGAAACCGCGGTCTACGTGCCACAGGCGGTAGCTCATATCCATTCCGCCAACCGGGGCTCCATAGTACAGGTGCAGCAGAATGCCGATCTCATCGATCTTCATCTGATATTCTGAGTTCTTTGTGGACAGAACAAACAGTCTGCTGTCCGGATTAAAAACAATACTCATGCATTATCTCCTAAAATATGGGGTACTGTTCACAGTAACGTTAAAGCACGCTGATAAAACGTCTGAAGGCTTCCCGTCCCTCCGGTGTAGTTTTGTATACACCTGCATCCTCCAGTACATGAACAAATACCTGTCCGATCTCCTCCTGAAGGATCTCGCTGACATTCTCAGCTGTGATGGCAGTGCCTTTTTCGCTGTATTTTGCAAGGATCTCCTTTGTCCACTCTGCATGCTTCTGAAGACTTTCCTCTTCGTTCACATCCTTTCCCTGCACCAGATACTCACCCAGCAGCTCCATCTCGCCCTTGAGACGTGCCGGAAGCACGGCAAGACCCATTACCTCGATCAGACCAATGTTCTCTTTCTTGATGTGATGATACTCTGCATGGGGATGATACAGTCCCAGCGGGCAATCCTCTGTGGTAATATTATTTCTCAGTGCCAGATCCAGTTCATACACCTCTCCCTTTTTTCTGGCAATAGGGGTAATGGTGTTATGGGGCTCACCATCTGTTTCAGCATAGATCACGGCTGCCTCATCGGTATAGCCTCTCCATTTTCCGAGGATATGATCTGCCAGCTCAATGAGACGCTCCGGTTCCTTATGCCGGATACGGATCACGGACAGCGGCCAGAACACAATACCGGCCTCTACATCCTCGTATCCCGGAATTGTAAAGGTCTCTTCATACGGGGCCTTTGCCATGGCGAACTCGTAATTTCCGCCCTGGAAATGATCATGGGACAGGATCGATCCGCCTACGATCGGAAGATCCGCATTGGATCCCAGGAAATAGTGCGGGAACTGCTTCACAAAATCAAACAGCTTTATAAAAGCGTTCTTATCGATCTTCATGGGCACATGCTCGCCGTTGAATACGATGCAGTGCTCGTTGTAATACACATAGGGAGAATACTGGAAGCCCCACTGTCCCCCGTTGATCTGAATCGGAATGATCCGGTGATTCTGGCGTGCAGGGTGGTTCATTCTGCCTGCATAGCCTTCATTCTCAATGCACAGCTGGCATTTCGGATAGGCACTCTGCTTGGCATTCTTTGCAGCAGCAATCGCTTTCGGATCCTTCTCCGGTTTAGAAAGATTTATGGTGATATCGATCTTTCCGTAGGGACTGTCCACCTGCCATTTGCGGTCCTTTTTAATGCGTTCCCGGCGGATATAGTTGTTATCCTGACTGAATGCATAAAAAGCGTCCGTGGCCTTTTTCGGATCCTCTGCGTACTGCGCCCGAAACTCTTTGATGACCGTGCTGGGCGCCGGTGTCAGAATGCCCATCAGCTTTGTGTCAAACAGGTCCTTTGTTACTATGTCATCACTCTTCATGATGCCTGCTTCAAATGCGATCTGCATCAGGTTCTCCAGAATCTCCTCGAGAACGATCGGCTGTCCCGCAATATCCTGTTCTTCAAAATCATCCTGTTCAAAAAGCTCCAGATACCGGTTAATGGTATAGATCTTATCCTCCGGCTGGATCAGCCCCTTCTGAAGACCATATTCCACCAGCTTCTGGATCTCTGCATAAATATTCATATCAATGTTCTCCTGTTATACTTACATGCAGCACTTCCCCAGGCTCCGGTACATGTTCTTCGAGCCTGTCATTCGTGCTCAGCTGTTTCTCAGCCGGTGGTCAGATCACCTTGATTCCGCCGTATTTGCGTACCTTCAGAACGTGGCAGGAATCCTTGCCGAACAGAGCATCCAGTGCTGCTCTGTATGCTTCTACCTTTTCATCCGGAACAAATGCCTGAATGGTTCCTGCAAATCCGCCCCCGTGCACACGAACGGCACCGGTGCCTGCCAGAACCTTTTTGCTCAGTGCAATTCCCATAGAAACACCCTGCTCCTGTACCTGATGTACAGCAAATACATTCTGCAGGAACTCGAAGGAGGAATCACCGGATTCATTGATCAGACAACGGAAGCCTTCGAAATCATGAGCCTCCAGAGCTTCCATCAGTCGATCTACCCTGTCGTTCTCCTCAAAGAAATGCATGGAACGAAGCACCGCTCTGTCCCCGCACTTTTTGCGAAGCAGTGCAAGATCCTTATAGAACTGCTCCGGATCCACCTGGCGCAGCACTTCCTGTCCGTAATGCTCGGCAACCTTTTTCATCTCTGCGGGAATCGCTGCATAATCATCGGTAAGATTAGCATGGGATCCTTTTGTATCCACGATACAGAGACTGTGTCCGAATTCCTTAAAGTCAATATGTACAGGTTTAACAACCGGTTTTTCTACATCCTCAAAATCGATGTACACAAGTCCGCCCACGGAGCATGCCATCTGATCCATCAGACCGCAGGGCTTTCCGAAATAGATATTCTCGGAATACTGGCCAACCTGTGCAAGGAACACAGGATCCAGCTGCATGCCGTTATACAGGCCGGAAAGAATGGTTCCGATCAGGATCTCCAGCGCTGCCGAAGAAGACATACCGGAGCCGCTGAGCACATCGCTAGTGATAAAGGCACGGAAGCCGCCGATCCGGTAGCCGGCCTGCTTCAGCCCGGCAGCGACACCACGCACAAGACCGGCAGTGGTTCCGTACTCTCTCTTGCTGATCTCAAGCTCAGCAGTGTTGATCGTCAGGATCGGGTATTTTCCGGATTTAAAGCTGATGATACCGTCATCGGTTGGCTGTACAACAGCTATAAAATCAAGATTCAGAGAAGTAGCCATTACCTTTCCTCTCTGGTGATCCGTGTGGTTTCCTCCCACCTCACTTCTGCCGGGAGCACTGTAGATCTCTACCTCCTGTTCTCCAAACAGATTTTCAAATCTCTCTATCGCATCCACATAGCGCTTTGTCTGATATGGAATCATTTTCTCATCTACATAAATATCAGTCAGACGCTCCTGAAGAGAGCCTCCTTTGATCAGTTCTTTCAATTCTTTTGTCGATTTCATATATTTCCTCCAACCGGGACAAACTAAATAATTCAGGACCTGCCGAACGGTTCACGCAAGAGTGCATGATCTCGCCTACTGCATGGGCAGATGTTTTCTCCACTGCGTTCAGGCGTACAGTGCCACAATAACGAATGCTGCCATTTCAACGGCCAGCGCTCCAAGATGACTGAACATGATCTTCTTATTTGCAGAGGACCAGGAAGCAATATGGACCGTTCCGTTTGGATCCACCTTGCAGCATATCTCGAATTCTTTTCCGATGGTATATCTGTCGATTGTATCAGCAGGAACCGTGATCTCTGATTTCATCCTTTCACCGTTCAGCTCGTAGCTCATCAGAACATCCTTCGCAGGCTTGTCCTTTTTCCTTGCCTTCGGATGATCGGTAATCTCCTCTACTGTGGCGATGGTCCGTTCTTTATATTCTGTAACGATCCTGTAGTACTGCAGAAACCTGCTGGCAGTAAATATCATAAACCACAGGATAATGAATAATGTTAATATGGTAATCACTTGTTCTACCTCGTTTTACACGTTAAAGCACCGCTCCGGAGCTCCGGAGCGGTGCTGTTTCCTGCTGATTCTCCAGATATCAGAAGTTATACTCTTTGCATTTTGGAGAGTGAGCTTCTACAGACTCTTTATCGTACCATACCAGGTTGTTGGTGGTTGCTTTATCGAAGAGCTGGATCAGTCTCGGCTGTGTTGTAAAGTTTACCTTTGCTCCCATGGATACATCGTCCTGCAGATCCACGGTAGGAAGTACCATAACCACATCGTCGCCCTCACAGTTCACATGAAGGTTTACCTCAGAGCCAAGCATCTCGGATACCTCTACGGTTCCTGCAAGTGATCCCTCGCCCACTGTCAGGTGCTGGGGACGGATGCCGCAGATGATGTCACAGGGGGCTTGCTGGTTCTGTTTCAGCGCCTTCTGCTGGAACTCATCCAGTTTGTAGGCAACGCCCTTAATGTTTGCATAGTAAACGCCGTCCTTTAACTCCAGCTTGCAGTTGTCGAAGAAGTTCATTACCGGCATTCCGATGAATCCTGCTACGAACAGATTTACAGGACGATCGTACAGATCCTGAGGTGTACCGATCTGGTTTACATAGCCGTCCTTCATGATCACGATACGATCACCAAGAGTCATAGCCTCTGTCTGATCGTGTGTTACGTACATGAAGGTTGTATTGATACGCTGACGAAGCTTGATGATCTCGGCACGCATCTGGTTACGCAGCTTTGCATCCAGGTTGGAAAGAGGCTCATCCATCAGGAATACCTTGGGATCACGCACCATGGCACGGCCGATGGCAACACGCTGTCTCTGTCCTCCGGAAAGAGCTTTTGGTTTTCTCTCAAGATACTGGGTGATATCCAGGATCTCAGCAACCTCGCGCACCTTCTTATCGATCTCAGCTTTCGGTGTTTTTTTCAGTTTCAGAGCAAATGCCATGTTGTCATATACAGACATATGAGGATACAGAGCATAGTTCTGGAATACCATTGCGATATCGCGATCCTTCGGAGCGATATCATTCACAAGTTTGCCGTCGATGTACAGCTCGCCGCCTGAGATATCCTCAAGACCGGCTACCATACGAAGGGAAGTAGACTTTCCGCATCCGGAAGGTCCTACCAGTACGATGAACTCTTTATCCTTGATCTCAAGGTTAAAGTCATGTACGGATGGGGTTTTTGCACCCGGGTAGATTTTCATCATGTTCTTGATCTGAACCTCTGACATAAAAACTGATCCTGACACCTGAGACTCCTCAGCAGGTGCCTCGCCGCAGCCGGGTAAAACGGCTGAAGCCTTACAGCAGGTCTCCACACTGCTGCACCGTGAATCAAACGGTCATCCTCCTTTTCTCACTTGTACACTGTCCATTGCGTGGAGTGGATCAGTGCCACGGTATTAAAATTTTTTCTGCAGCCGGCAGTGGATCCTGAACAGCTGCTTTTATAATAATAAACGGTCAAAGACCATCCATCATTCTAAGATCATCCAGAGCCTTTTCATCATCATCCCTGGGATCAAGTACCTGGTCTTCTTCCTCACCGCCCGGCAGATAGAGGGCGAACTGTTTCAGAAGCAGGGTAGCTCCCAGCATGGCAATGGCTCCGAAGCCGAACATACACCACAGAAATGCGTACAGCGGCAGATTCTGCAGATCGGTGTAGGTCAGTACCAGCGGAAATATATCAAAGAATAAAATCACAAGCGATGCAAAGGGTCTGTGGATCGCAAAGTACCAGCCGTTCCGGATCAGATGGGGAATGGTATCCTGAAAAGCAGTCATGGTAGGGATCAGAAAACAGAAGCTGATCACCAGGATCACGATCAGTCCATAGATTCCGTATCGGGCAAATGCCAGAACATCGCCTGCAGCCTCGCAGATCTGAAGATCGTACAGAAGGAATGCACCGAGCAGAACAAAGCCGATCCAGCTGATGGTTGCCTGTTTGAAGTTATTCTTAAACCCGATCCAGAATTCCTTGAAGGGATTCACTACCCCGTCCCCTCTTAAGGTTCTCAGCATGACATGATACAGTCCTGCCAGACCGGCTCCGATGGTTATAAATGGAATCGTACACAGCACAAACATCAGATTGGCGCCGATGATGATGCCGATCTTTGTCATCAGCCTTCCGAAAAAGCTGTCATTATCAAGGAATCCCTGTACAAATGATGACATGATTTTCTCCTCCTAATATCTGTATTGTTCAGTACCTGTATCCATGAATGCATATCTGTGACCGTTCGGAAGATCCAGGCTGATCTCCTGCCGGTTCACTCTGTATAGATATAATCCAGAAACGCTTCCACAGCCTCAATATTCTGTGAATAGGCACCGATTCCAAGTGCACAGCTGTCTGTATAGATATGATATTCTGTCATGAGGATGCTGTCACTGATGTCGATCCCCACTGCCACCGGCTCCGTACTGTACTCGGTGTCATAGGGCTCGCAGTACAGGAAGCGGTCTCCGTATTTCTCTTTGATGGAAGCACAGACCTCAGAATCCAGATCTGTCAGCCTTCCGCTCTGTCCCAGTGCAGTAAGTGCGTCTGCCTCCATGGTGACGGCATCCAGCGTTCCTGCCTCTGTGAATGCAACAAAGCTCTCGAAATAGCTGTTGCCTGTTACATTTTCCTTATAATCAAAATAGGACGCATTGTTGAATATCACATTTTTCTCCGATGTGTCATAACCGGTATACTCCACATATCCCTCCCAGAGATCGGAATTCGTACCAACCTCCGCGTAGGTGTTGTTAAACATGATGTATACCCAGTTTTCTTTTATGGAAAAGAAAAACCGATTCACAGCAAAGACAATAAAGCAGCATGCAGCGATGATGCCGATGATCCAGAGATAATAATATTCCCAGATATACTCGATCTTCTCTTTGGTTGAATCAATCTGTGAAAGCTGTTGTCTGATGTCAGAAAATGTCTTCTTCAACTGTTGCTCCTTATTGATCAGCATGTGCAAGGCTTATCACCGCAATCGATCTGCTCCTCTTCTCCTGATGTGAGTTTTGATCCTGCAGCGATTACGATTGCCAGAGTATTTTTTGCCTTGGAAGAACACACCGGTATTTCCCTGATGTACTCTTCTAAGGTAAAAACAGGGGATGGAGCCTTCATCTCAATCGAAGCAAACTCTCCGATTGAGATGAAGCCGCAGCCCCATTATTTTTACAGAACAGGATGAAATTCCTTACAGCTTTCCACCGGATGTAGCAATACCTTCAACGAACTGTTTCTGGAAGATAACGTAGATCACGATCATCGGAATAATTGCCAGAACCGCTGCACCCATCATCTCCGGATAGTTGCTGGAGTACTGACCCTGTGCCTTTGCAAGACCTGCAGCCAGTGTTGTTGTCTCAATACTGGTACATACGATCATCGGCCACATCAGATCCTTGAATGCGAACAGTGCAGTGAAGATTCCAAGGGATACCATGGAGGATCTTGTCAGCGGCATCATGATCCGCAGGAACTTCTGTCCGATATGACAGCCGTCGATTCCGGCAGCCTCTTCCAGATCTCTCGGCAGACCCTGGTAACCGGTCTTCAGAAGATAAGTACCAAATGCAGTTACGATACCGGGGAACACAAGACCTGCTGTCGTATTCAGCCAGCCGAGCTTGGATACCATCAGGTACTGCGGAATGATGAAGATCGTGGAAGGGATCATCATCTGGATCAGTACCAGAGAGAACAGGAGGTTCTTTCCCGGGAAACGCAGACGTCCGAATGCATAGCCTGCCATGGTAGCAGTAAGACATGCACAGAGAACACGGAAGAAGATCATCAGCAGTGTGTTCTTATACAGTGTAATGAAGTTATAGCTCTTCCATACAGTTCCGAAGGTCTCCCAGTGCCATCCGTTCTGAGGGAAGATATAGAAGGGGCTGACAGAGATTGCTTCCTGATTGGTCTTCAGTGCAGTAAGGATCATCCAGGCGAAAGGAACCAGCATAATGAATGCCATGATGATCAGGATGACATAAACAATTGTTTTATTGATAATCGCTTTTGTACGTACGCTTTCCATACATCAATTCCTCCTTTCTTAGTTGTAGAATACAAATTTCTTTTCACATGCCTGCATGATCAGTGTAACGAGCATGATAAATACGATCAGTACCATTACCAGAGCAGCTCCGTAGCCCTTATTGCCCTGATTGAAGGAGTACTCATAGAATACATATACAACAGACTGAACCTTGGACAGTGCCACGTTAGTACGATCCATAACCATGAACATCAGGTCGAAGATGGTCAGTGCACCGATGACACGGGTCTGCACGATAAAGAATGTAGTAGGGCTCAGAAGCGGAACGGTGATGCTGAAGAACTGACGAATGCCGGTTGCGCCGTCGATCTCAGCAGCCTCGTAATAGTCCCCGGGAATCTCCTGCAGACCGGAGATAAACAGAACCATGTTGTAACCGATGATGGACCATACACCGATGATCGCAACAGAGATCCACGCGATCTTCGGATCAGAGATCCATGCAATGTTTGTGTGGAAAATGTTGTTGAACAGACCGAACTGCTGGTTGTAGAGCCATTTCCAAACCATCGCTACCGCTGCAGGTGCGCAGACCATGGGCAGGAAGAAGATGGTACGGAATACGGATACACCTTTGATCTTGTTTTTCAGGAATACTGCCAGGATCAGAGCGATGATGACACCGAAGGGCACCTCAATGATCGCATACTTGATCGTATTCCACAGGGACTGCCAGGTCTCGGCAGAACCGATTACTTTCTGGTAATTGGCCAGACCCACGAACGTATTTCCCTTACCAAAATCTCCGGTCTTACAGAAGGACTGATAGATAGAGTTGATAACAGGATAGAAGTTCAGCACGATCAGACCGATAATTGTGGGGGCTACAAAGAGATACCCCCATGCAGCCTCATTCTTTGCAGCTGCAGACATTTTTTGTTTCTTGTCCATACTCGACCTCCAAGAAGTTGCTGATTAACAGTTACAGAGTTTTAGATTATCCAACCCGTTCATGTTCAAGCCGAGCAATCCCTCCCGAAGGACGGGACACCCCCTCTGATGAAAAAGCGCCGAATGCCCGAGGGACATCCGGCGCCGTATCTCACGAGCTTTTAAGATTACCTGTACCATTCACAGGAGTCAACCAGTGATCCCCCAAATAGTAATGCTTTACTCAAATTATGCCTGCTCCTCAGCGATCGCATCACGGATCAGCTTAGCAACATTGTCACAACATGTAGCCATCAGCTCTTCGTCTTCCGGATTCTGCCATGCAGGAAGGAATCCAGCCTCCTGCTCCATTGGGTTTTTCCAAACACCGGAGTTACGTGTACCAGGACGAGCATACAGAGTTCCCTCTGTCTCAACTGTATCAAATGCAGATACATCCATTCCCTCGAATGCTGTTGCGAAGGACTCGGAGATTCCGGGGATACCAGCCATTGTTACACCAAGCTCAGCCTGTTTGATCTGTGCTTCCTCAGAGCAGAGGTACTCGATCAGAGAAGCTGCTGCATCAGGATTAGAGGTGTTAGCTGCTGCAGACCATCCAAGGCCGTTGTAGCAGGACTGACGCTCTTCCGGCTGGCACTCGCCGTCGCCGTTTACATCAGCGTAAGGAATCATTGCCCAAGCATAATCAGCTGAGTTCTCAGCTGTGTAGAAGGTATTGATCATCCAGGATCCCTGTGTGATCATACCAACTTTTCCGGATACGAACAGAGAATCGGTTCCGGACTCGGATACTACTGCCTGAGGAGTAGCAACGGTCAGCATCTTACGAACCATTTCCATTCCTGCTTTACCCTCTGCAGAGTCGATTGCTGTATCTGTCTTCTCTTCGTTTACGATGTTTCCGCCGTAAGCATATACATAGTTGTACCAAGCATCCTGGTCATTGGATGTGTTGAATGCAACACCGTAGGTATCATCAGCAGTTGCTTCTGTGATTGCCTTAGCAGCCTCGTACATATCCTCGTAGGTCCAGTCGTCTGTCGGATATTCAACGCCTGCCTCATCGAACAGAGCCTTGTTGTACAGAAGTGCGATGGTGTCATGATCCTTCGGAAGACCGAAGATCTTTCCGTCGTCACGTGTATAGATTGCAGCGATATCCTCGTAGTAGATGCTCATATCGATGCCGTCTTTCTCGATGTAATCGGTCAGATCAAGAAGAATGTCGTTCTCCATGTAGATCTGAGAGTAATCGGAATGCATCCAGAATACATCAGCCAGAGTTCCGCCGGAAGCACCGGACTCAAGAAGTGTCCAGTAGTCATCCCAGGTAATAACCTCTACTTTAACATCGATGCCGGACTCTGCTGTCCAGTCATCACAGATCTCCTGGATACCAGCCTGCTGGTTGGAATCCCAGATGTTGATCGTAAGAGATCCGCCGTCTGCTGCAGAAGAATCAGATCCGGATGATGCAGTTGAGCCTGAGCTGCTGCCGCCGCATGCTGCCAGACCTGCTGCCATCATAACGCAGAGACCTGCTGCCATGAGTTTTTTGAATTTCATACTTTTCTTCCTCCTGTCCTTTTGTGCAAATTTACTAAATTCGCTCTCATTTCTTACAATCTCATTATATGATATTGAAAACAGGAAAACAATATTAGAATTTTATTGTTTCTATAAGATTTTAATACTTTTTTTAGTTTTCAGGCAAAAATCCTGTCAATTTTCAACACTGGTGTTAATTTCTGACACTCTTCTGCTGCATCCTTCTATGTGCAGGATTCACCGGAACGGGGGGACGGTGGTGCCGTACCACTTAAAGCCGTATCCTTATGCGCACAGGCTTCACTCCTGATCCCAATCAGACAGTCTTTCCTTATATTGCTCTGTGATATAGGATTCACAATCCGATAGACCCAGTTCCTCCATAAAGGTTTTCATCTCATTAAAAAGCTGCAACGCCTCCTGCTGATCATCTGCGCAGACGATTCTTGGAAAATACTCGCTGTAACCGGCTTCGATCTTCTGCCAGACCAGTCCAAGATCAGACTGCAGGGAAGGCTCCAGTCCGGAATATTCTGCAGTGTCCCAGTAATCGCTTTCCAGTATCCGTTCATTTGCAAAGATCACCAGCTCCGAAGGACTGTACTTGGTGGTCAGATCATAGGGCGTACCATCCGATCCGTTCCCGTTTTTAATGGTCCATTTCCATCGCCGGATACCGGTGGTCTGTTCCATAGCTGCGCTGCCTGTGGACCATGACTCCAGAAATTCCCCGTTTGGCACATGGATTCCCTGCTCCATCGTCCATGTATCTCCCTCGATGCCCCACAGCAGAAGATACTGCCCTTCTTCGCCGGCAAGAAAATTCAGCACCTTCATTGCGGTTTCCGGATCACTGCAGTTTGCAGTGATTCCGATCGCGTCCCAGCCAAGACTGTTCCTGCCGTTATAGGTGGTTTCTGTCTCATCCAGATCATCTGCCACTACCTTGTAGCTGAAGAACTGGGCATCCTCACCATATTCCTGTTTCAGCACCTCATTCACGTCATCCGTATCCCAGTAGGAGCACCAGGTACTGAATACGGCTCCGCTTCTCAGCTCCTCCTTCCACTTCTCCGTCCGGTCGATCATCCATTCTCTACAAAGCAGTTCTTCTGTGTACAGAGAGTTCAAATACAGGAGAACTTCCCTGTACCGTTCCGAAACGGGGAGATAGGTCAGATTTCCCTGCTCATCCTCTCCGTAGGTTTTCATGCCGAAGATTCCCTTCATGGTCATGGTGTAGCTTTCGGCATCCGCATCCAGATCCAGCGGAATGGAAGCTGTTCCGTTGATCTCCGGATGCTTCTTTTTGAATGCACGAAGCAGCTCTGTATATTCCGTTACTGTAAACGGCTCTGTGCTCTCCGCCCGTTCCCTTCCAACCAACTCGATCAGATAATCCTTTCTCATCAGAACACCTGCGGAGGCATCCGTATCCTTTCCGTACCAGTTAGCCAGCCAGTAGACCTGTCCATCCTCATAACGGGATTTTTCCAGTATTTCTCCGTACATTTCTGCAATATTGTACCCATAATCCTCAATCAGATCATCAAGCGGCAGAAATACACCGGATTCAATAAACTGATTGACCATCTCCCCCTGTTCCATCAGGATGATATCCGGATAGGTTCCGTTGATCTTCATCAGCTCCAGTGCCTTGGTCGGTGTACCGGTGGCATCCATGACCTCGATCCGGACGCCGGTCTTCTCCATAATTGCCTCTGCCACGGGATCGTCAAATTTCTGACCGGTCATGTTCTTATCAAAGATCCGCAGCACAGGAACCTCTTCCTGTGATGAAGTACTCCCGGATGAAGCAGCCGTGTCGGCATGCTGTTCTTCTGAGGAGCATCCGGTCATAGATCCGGCTATTGTGAAGATTACCATCAGAAGGATTGCGATCCGGAAAATAAACGATGCTTCCATCATCCTGTAATATCTGCGTTTCATTCCCCACGTCACCTCATAGAATTTCTGTATTGCATCATATCTTATTTCCTCTCTCTCACCACCGGAATCTCCAGATGGATCCTGGTTCCTTCACCAACCGTGCTGAACACGGTCACTCCGTACTCTTCACCATAGGACAGCTTGATCCGGTTGTCCACATTCTTCAGACCGAACCCGTCCTCCTTCCTCTGCAGCTCCTGCTGCAGCTTCTCCAGCTCCTCCGGAGAGATCCCCATTCCGTTGTCCTCCACATCGAAGCAGACCCGCTGCCTCTCCTCATAGGCCCGAACCTCAATGGAGAGAAAGGTTTCCTCTTCTCTTGCATGATGAATGGCATTTTCCACCAGAGGCTGAAGGAGAAGCTTAATGGTATAGTAATCCTCCACCTCAGGCGAAATATGATAATGGATCTCAACAAGGTCGGAAAAACGAAGAAGCTGGATCTTCATATAACTGGTCAGCAGTGCGATCTCCTCCCGGACCAGTATCACATTCCTTCCCTTATTCAGGGAGATTCTGTAAAAGTCCGCAAGAAAGTGAATGCTCTGTACGGTACGGTTCGCTCTCTCCTGCATTCCCAGCGAACTGATCACAGCCAGGGCATTATATAAAAAGTGCGGATTGATCTGTTCCTGCAGCAGGTTCTGCTCTGCATTCTTGATAGTCAGCTGCTTCTGATAATTCTCTTCAATCAGCTGATTCAGCTGTGAGCCCATCTGATTGACTTCAGCCGCCATCAGACCGAATTCATCCCTTCCCAGGTCCTCAATCTTCCTGTCAAACCGTCCGCTTCCGATGGCCTTCATTCCTTCGCGCAGCTTTTTCAGACGAAGGTTCATATTTCTGCTCATGATCAGAACCACGGTCAATGCCACCGCCATCAACACAAGCATGACCGCGATCAGACGCAGGGGAACAGCCCGGACGTTCTGCAGGATCCGCTCCTGATCCTTCATCATAAGCAGCGTCAGATTCATACCGGCATCCTCACTGAAGCAGATTTCCTTCCCGCCCTCTGCATCAGTAAGGGTCAGCACTGTATCCCGCTCCATAGTATCCCATTCCGGAAGAAGTTCCTGAATACCCGTCATACCCGGATCAAATTGATGCGTTCCCTCGAACGCATAGATCTGCCCCTCCGAATCAAGCAGGAATACAGCCGTTTCCGAATCCGCAGCAAGAATACTTTCCATCAGATCTGCGCCAATCTCAAATACAAGATAGCCGGATTCGCTTGGGTATGAGTAATAGTTCATCTCGGATGCAAGATAGAAGACCTCCGGAAGTTCCGGATCCGTATAGAGAATGATCTGCTCTGCAGTACCTGAAAGCAGTTCCCTTACAGAGGAATTCAGTTCCTCTGCCTGATAAAAGTAATAGTCATCCTGCGGAAGGGTAGGATTCTCGCAGTAAAAATGAATTCCTGCCAGATCCGTATACTGTACCAGCATGCTCTCCAATGTACGATCCACATATTCTGCCAGTTCCACATAGGAATTTCTGCTGTAATCCATGTGCAGCTGAATGTAAAGGGTCTTGTCGTTCTTCAGCATCTCCATCAGGGTCTGATAGGGCTGCAGCGTTCTCTCCAGATTTCTCTGAACCGTGTGCGACTGCTCCTGCACAGCTTCATAGGCGTCCTCTAACAGAACCGATCTCATTGAGAGATAAAATATCAAAATCGAAAGCAGCATGGGAACAAAACCGCAGACAATATACAGAAGAGATACCTTCCCCAGCACGCTGTTTCTGCCGAATCCGCTCTGCCGTACCTTATGCATTTTTCCTGTACTCATTGGGTGTTACTCCATACTTCTTTGAAAACAGCTGTGTAAAATAAGAGATATTGGGATACCCCACCGAGATGCTGACATCCTTCACCTTCATATTCCTCTGCTCCAGCATCTGAGCAGCCCTGGAAAGTCTTGTCTCAGTAATATATTCCAAAATCGTCATGCCTGTTTCTTCCTTAAATTTCTTTCGGAGATAATTGGGGGATACATTCACCACCTCTGCCATTTCCTCCACTGTGCAGTCCTTCATATAATTCTGCCCTACAAACTCATATACGCAGGCTGACCAGCGTGACTCCCCTCTGCTGCCGCAGGATTCACAGCACTGTTCAATATACCGGATCAGATTCTCCCTTACCTCTTCCATACGCTCCGCATGAAGAATATTGGGAACCTCTGCCGGACCATCCAGATTTCCGATGGTGTCCAGTTCTCTGTGAATATACAGAAACAGGCTGAAGGCATTCTGGCAGAATCCGTCCCGATCCAAATCCGTAAACAGTGCAAGGGTATGTTCAAGAAATTCCACTGCCTTTTCCTTCTGTCCGGCCAGGACTGCCTCCAGGATCACCTTCTTCCGGGTCGTCTCCCGTATCCTGTCCTCATAGGGGCCGCGCTCTACATGGTCTCTGCAGGCCAGGACGGCCGGAACTCCTGCGTAGAACAGATCATTCTCACAGACAAGGATTTTATCAAAAACAGCCTGAAGCTCCGGAAGATGCACCGCTTCATCGCAGCAGATCACCTGCCAGGCTTCCTCCTGCAGGCTCTTTTCTATTTTCTTCAAAAACAGATCCGGAGTGATCATTCCGGGCAGCAGAACAAACAGCAGACGCTCCCTGGTAAATGTATGAAGAACATCTGCATTTTTCCGGGCTCTCTGCTGCATGGACTCACTGATTCCCCGAAAGGCGATCAGATGTACGGACACCTGCTCTGCCGGTCTGTAAAAATAAAAGTCCGACATCTGCTCAAGCTCCTGCAGATCGCCTAAGCAGGCTCTCTCCAGCACCTTCCCCAGAGCCAGCCGGTTATACAGCCTCTCCTGCTCTTCCTTTTCCACCTTCTCCAGCAGCTTTTTCACTACTGCTTCCACCTCTTCGATCTGAAAGGGCTTCAGCAGAAAATCCTCCACCTGAAGACGAATGGCTTCCTTCGCATATTCAAACCGGTCGTAGCCGGTCAGGAATACCACCTTGCAGCGATGCCCCTCCTGACGCAGAATCTCCACCAGCTCAATTCCGGTCATCCCCGGCATCTGGATATCCGTAATAACAATATCCGGATCCTCGGAATTGATGATCTCCAGAGCACTTCTTCCGCCCCTGGCCGTAAAGACTGTATCAATGCCCAGGCCCTTCCAGTCTACATAGTTCTTCAGTGTGTCAAGCTCAATTGCTTCGTCTTCCACTAATAAAATACTGTACATAGTTCATACCCCAATACTATTCACCTTAGCCCGACCCGCATCCTCATTCAGCTCTGCCCGTCCTATATCCGCACAGTCTAACATGCAGGCATCACGGCTGTACGGCTGCAGTCCGGGACTTTCCCTATTTCTATGAAAGTCAATTGCTGCAGTCCGGGATTTTCTCTATTTCTATGAAAGTCAATTGCTGCAGTCTGGGACTTTCATAGAACGTTTACGCCGATTGTGCCGGCTATGAGAAACAGGATCATGATGCCTAATACAACTGCTGTCCTCTTCACGGGCTTCTCTCGTACTTTTTTTACAAACAGATTCATTCCGGCAAGGGGGATGCCGCAGCATCCAACGATTGCCATCAAACCAAATATTCCTCTCATGTATCGACTCCTTCGTGAATGCATTCAGCTTTGCTGCATGCTCATGAACACAGGCAGCTTCACCGCTTGCCAGGAGTTGCTTTTACCTCTCCTGACATAAGATTCCCCCGTTACCTCCGTCTACATCTCGACACCTTTAAGTCGAGGGATTGCTTATCTGCATTTAAACTTCGCTCAGCTTCTTCTGCAGTGTTTCGAAAAACAAGGCAATATGATACCCGTCCATTGCTGCATGGGAAACGGATATAGAAACAGGCATCAGAATCCGCCCGTTTTCTTCCCTGAATCTTCCATAGTTTAATACAGGAAACAATGCAGGCGGCAGATCTCCTGCAACACTCGTAGAAACCGCATCAAAATCAAACCAGGGAGCACCGCTGACGCAGAAAAAATTCGGCGGCTGATTGTCACGGATCTTTATTCCCTTCTTATCCTTATATTGCTCCATCAGTGACCGGTAGGTTTCAAGAAATGTCTCCTGATCCGGAGAATACTCGATCCAGATATCACTGAAGGTCTGATCATCCTCGTGAAAGATGGTAAAATTCGGATGGATTTCTTTCCAGATAGCCGGATCGCCGTTCTCCAGAGCAAACAATCTTGTACACTCCAGCTCATTCACCGTCAGACAGATCTTGTGAAGCAGAAGCGGTGAAAACTTTATGTCCCTGTCCCTGCAGATGGCACGAAGCTTTGTAATATCCACAGTCTTTGTTGCAGACACCCCTGCTTTCAATGTATTCCTGTAATATTCCCAGTGACTGCGCCTTGGCCAGGTCTCCATATTGATCCTAGTATATTCCATATATCGACTCCTCTTCGCTTATTATTAAGGCGGAGCATCCCCTCATGATCTGCCGTATGCACTATGCAGCTATTATATCGCACTTTAGGAAAACCTGCAAAATTTGTACTAACGAAATACATGGCACAGCTTTTTCTGCTTTTCCTGCTTTCCTGTGCCTGGCTCACTTCTCCCCGGCACAGCTTTCTCTGCATAGGCTGTCTGGCTTCGTCATCCGCAGCCCAATTGCATAACAGCGAGGGATGACCCATCACCATCCTCAATGCAGAAAGAGTGTTTGCATATAAAGAGTAAAACCAGTACAATAAGAAAAGCAACGTACAAAGGAGAATGATTATGTTTACTTTTAGCCCCGTCAGAATACTGCTTCTTGCTGCAGTGCTCCCAGGACTGTTTCTGCTGTTTAAGATCTACCGAATGGATAAGATTGAAAAAGAACCGCCAGGGCTTCTGCTGAAATGCTTTTTCTTTGGAGTCATATCCATTATATCTGCTCTCATTCTTGAATCTGCCGGAATGTGGCTAATGGATATGATCTTTACCTATTATTCTCTATTCTATGAGATTGTTCTCAATTTCATTGTAATAGCCGGTACAGAAGAACTATGCAAATATTTCTTCCTAAAAAAAGCCACCTGGCTTCACCCGGAATTCAATTATCGATTTGATGCAGTAATCTATGCAGTGTTTGTAAGCCTTGGCTTTGCAATCTTTGAAAACATCAATTATGTCTTGTCCTACGGTCTTGCAACAGCAATTATCCGTGCGATCACTGCTGTTCCTGCCCATGCAATCTTCGCAATCTTTATGGGCCATTACTACGGACAGGCAAAGCTGTACTTTGAGGCCGGCAGGGACGATATGGCAGCACAGTACAGAAAACTGGCATGCATCGTTCCGATCCTGATGCACGGGTTCTATGACTTTGCAGCATCCTCCAACAGCGGCCTGATGACAGCAGTATTCTGGATCTTCCTGATCTTCCTGTATGTGATCAGCATCCGGCAGATCAACAGGGATGCGAAAGAGGATGTTCCGCTGTATTAATAATGATCTGCTGCGCAGCTAGAGTTACATCGGAGACAATCACCATATGGACACGAAGGATTGTCCTCATGGCTCGAAGTTCTTGGAGAAGAAAAAAAGAGATTCACAGATTGAGTGAATCTCTTTTTATATATAAATTTGTATTATTGAGCAACAGCGATATCATCTGGATTCCGATATCTGATGAAATATAAGCCTGGCTGACTAACTATTATTTAGCAGCCTTTTTTGCAGTCTTTCCACTCTTAGCGTTGGAAGCAGCTTTGCTTACTGCACGTTTTCTTGCAGGAGCCTTCTTTGCTGTTGTTTTTGCAGGAGCCTTTGCAGCTGGTTTCTCTGCTTCTGCTTTAGCCTCTGCAGCTTTCTTCTCCTCTGCTGTCTTTGCCTCTGCAGCTTTCT
>JAUNAJ010000045.1 GCA_030527645.1 Lachnospiraceae bacterium
CTCACTTTTCATTTTGAATTTTCGAGGATGTGTTTTACTATTCAATTATCAAGGTTGTTTCGTCGTTTCAACGAAAGCTCATTTAGAATATCATGATTGCAGTTCGTATGTCAACAACTTTTTAATATTTTTTGCTGTGCTGCTCGAATTCAATCGGCACTTGCGACAGCTCAGTTAGAATATCACTCATTCAGATAAATGTCAACAGGAAATATTTAATTTTCTTAGTTTGTTGAAAAATAGCAAAAAATAGAAAAATTTGACAATCTAAAAAAAAGTTCTTTACATTCGAATTAATATTTGGTATTATTAATTTCGTTATCGGGGTATGGCTCAGTTCGGTTAGAGCGCTTGACTGGGGGTCAAGAGGTCGCAAGTTCGAATCTTGTTACTCCGATCTCGTAAAAAAGGTTTCTATCTCATGATAGAAACCTTTTTTTGCATCTATATAATGCGTAAGCGGACATTCGCATTCCTTTTTGCTGCGTGATCATGAATGCAGGCTGCTTCGCAGCTTGTCAGGAGGAGGTTTTACCCCCCTCTTGACATAAGCATGCTCCTTTTCCAATTCAAGCAGATATTTCTTCATTGCAAGTCCTCCTGCATATCCTGTAAGGCTGCCGTCTGCTCCGATCACTCTATGGCACGGAATCACCAGAAGCAGAGGATTTTTGTTATTCGCCATTCCTACTGCCCTGCCTGCTCCCGGGTTGCCAATTGCTTCCGCAATTTCTTTGTAGCTTCGGGTTTCCCCGTACGGAATCCTGCAAAGTTCTTCCCACACTTTTTTCTGAAATTCTGTTCCGGCTAATCTATATCCAAAATCAAAGCTCATTCTTTGACCGGCGAGGTATTCATTCACCTGAGCATATACACGATCCGAAAATTCAGATCTCTGTTCTGTTTCTATTGCTGTGATCTCATATTCCGTCTCAACACATAGAAGCCGCTCAAGCATCTCACCGTCGTATTCCATGATCAATGTCCCGAATCGAAACGGGTATGCAGTTCTCATTCTGCAACCTTCTTTCCTTCCGCCTGATGTACCACCAGCTGCTGATAGGGAATCTCGATTCCGAATTCGTCGAATTCCAGCTTCACATTTTCCAGCAGACGGAACTTCACATCCCAGTATTTTTCATTCTTACACCAGGCACGGAAACCAAGCTTCACGCTGCTGTCCGCCAGTTCAGATACAAAAACAAGATTTCCTTCATGCTCCTGTATCACATCAGGATCTTTCCGGATGAGATTCCAGATAATCTCCTTGGCCTTTTTAAGATCTGCATCGTAGGAAATATCCACTTCAAAATCCACCCGGCGCTCCTCTTCCTGAGAGCAGTTTGTAATACTTCCGTTAGAAAGGGTTCCGTTTGGAATAACTACGGTTTTATTATCTACTGTAATGATCCTGGTATTGAAAATCTGAATATCCTTGACTGTACCGCTCAGATTATTATTATGCTCGATGATAAAGTCGCCTACCTTAAAAGGCTTCAGAATCAGAATCAGGATGCCGCCTGCAAAATTAGAAAGACTCCCCTGCAATGCCAGACCAACGGCAACTCCGGCAGATGCCACCAGGGCTGCAACCGATGTAGTGTCTACCCCCAGATTGGTTGCAATACTGAAAAGCAGAATCGCATAGAGAAGCACCTTTATAGTAGAATCCAGGAAGGAGATCACTCCATCCTCCAAATTGGTGCTTTTCAGCGATTTCCGAAGAATCTTTCTGACAAAACGAATAATTTTGTGTCCGATGAAAAGTGCCACAAATGCCAGAAGAATTTTTACGCCGAAATTAATCAGGTCCGGGATATGTTCCTGAAAATATGAGACGGACTTGCTAACTTCCTCAATTTGGTCCTGTACAGCCTCCGCTGCTGTTGAATTCACTGTATCCATTCTACTTCCTTTCTGTGCTTGATAGTTGTTTCGTAGATGCTGTTTAAGTCGAGCTCACGAGACTTGCTGCCGGGCGCGCAGGTGCAGTTGACCGGCATGAGTGCTGATCGAGTTGAACAGCAGCTTGTTTCTATCATACTATAAGTATCGTCGTAATGCACGCAGGTTCTGCCCTGATTATTTTACGCTTAAAGTCGAACTCGCGAGACCTGACTGTTACTACCATTTTTTGCTACTGTTTGGTAACATTCTTTAGCAAAGATTCCTGTTAATAGCCTTGCAAAGCCCTTGTTTCATAGTAAAATAGAAATATCCGGAGAAGATAAACGTAACTCCAAATACCTAACCATGACATACAAATACATAAACAAAGGGGGAAAGTAAATGCGAAAAATATTAAAAAGGCAAGCCAGGGGCAGGTTAAAGAAAACCTACTGGCTGATGGTGGTACTGTGTCTGATCATGGCTGTGTTCAGCTTCGATTACGCTTCCTCATTGGATGTAATACGAACCGATACCTCGGAAGATGCACCTGAGGACGGCTATGATGCAGTCTTATCAAAAATTCTTGAAGGAAGGATCCAGGACGGAGATACGATTGCCCAAAATTATCTGGAGGCGCAGAAAAGCCGATCCAGTAAGGTGGGAATCATTGCTGTTGAACACTCCCGTGGAATTCTCGGACAGGTAATAGACGGTATCTCATCCGCCAGTATATTGAATACAGCCTATCGACTGATGAAAAATATTTCCAATTCTGATACGATATCCTATATTCTCTTTTTCCTTCTGACTTTTGCATTCAGTATCTTCCTGAAGGTATTTTTTTACAACACGCTTTTTATCGCACTGAAGCGATTTGTCATGGAACTTCGAATGTATGACAAGGTGCCTATGAGCAGATTCCTGTTTCTTATTCGAGTAAAACGGATCATCAATGCGGCTCTGACACTTATTCTTAAAAATGTGTATTATTTTTTCTGGAGTCTCACGATTGTCGGATTCTTTGTAAAATCCAGATCCTACATGCTGGTTCCCTACATCATAGCTGAGAATCCGGATATTAAACCGAAGCAGGCCATTACCCTGTCCAGAAAAATGATGCACGGACATAAGTGGGAAGCCTTCGTACTGGATCTGTCCTTTATCGGCTGGAATATCCTCGAATTCTTTACCTACGGAATATCCGGCATGTTATATTCTAATCCCTATCACGAACTAACGAGGGCGGAATATTATGCTCATATCCGTTCTCTTGCAAAAAGCAGCAATATTCCGGGGATCGAGCTCCTCAATGATACCTTCCTCTATGAGAAAGCAGATACCGAGCTGCTGAAACAAACCTATGCAGATGTTCAGCCCTTCTTATATGAGGCAGAAACCCCGGTTAAAAAGCATGCCGGTTTCAGAGGTCTGCTTGAAAATGCCTTCGGACTGACTCTTTTTTATGATGAGGATGAGATAAACTATCAGAAAATCAAAGCAAAGCAGAATGCGACCAGAGACCACAGACAGATTATGAAGCAGAATATGTATCCCTTCCGTCTGTTTACCATCCATCACAAAAATCATCTGGTGAAGCTGAGTTCACTTACCTATGACAGACATTACTCGCTGTTTTCAATCATCCTGATCTTCTTCAGCATGAGCTTTGTCGGCTGGTGCTGGGAGGTTTCCCTGCATCTTCTCCAGGAGGGTGTATTCAGAAACCGGGGAGTCAATCACGGACCCTGGCTTCCGATCTACGGATTCGGCTGTGTTCTGATCCTGATCTTCCTGTATCGTTTCAGAAACAGACCGCTCATAGAATTTGCTGCAGCAGTTATTCTCTGCGGAATTGTGGAATACTCCAGTGCCTGGTATCTGGAAACAACCCACAACGGTACCAAGTGGTGGGATTATTCCGGATATTTCATGAATATCGACGGAAGAGTCTGTGCAGAGGGACTTCTGATATTCGGACTTGGAGGTCTGGCAATTGTCTATCTGCTGGCTCCTGTACTGGATAATATCATTCGTAAGGTTCCGAAAAAAGTCACTGTGATCGTCGCCTGTGTATTGACAGTAATCTTCCTGTGCGACAGTGTGTACTCCTCTAAGCATCCTAATACAGGAAAAGGCATTACCGATTATGATGCAAGTATTCTGCTGCCGGATACAGAGTCGACGGATTCTACTCAATGCTGATGATTCGTCCAGGCATGTCCGCATGGCTCGTTGTTCGCGCAA
>JAUNAJ010000030.1 GCA_030527645.1 Lachnospiraceae bacterium
CTGACCTTGAGCACGGCATCAACGGAACACGCTGGATCAACAAGTGTGTAGAGTCAGCTGACAAGGGTGCTGTCTGGGTAGATTTTGAATAAATACCATTGGATGAGAAGCATCATCTGCATGAAATTAACGCCGTTGATTTCGTGCAGATGATGAATGAACATAGCAAGTTGGATTTGAATAAAGGAGAGAATCATGAAACTTTCAATCTGTACTGATGTATTTGGAAAAATTCCGTTCACAGAGATGCTGGATAAAGTAGTTGCTTACGGTCTGGATGCGATCGAGATGACAGCAGGCGGCTGGGGAGGCTGCAATTTCATTCCTTCTGCTGAGGAACTGATCAAGGATGATGCAAAACGCGAGGCATTTAAGGCTGAGATCGACAAAAGAGGCCTGGCAATCTCTGCTCTGAACTGCTCAGGAAACCCGCTGATCGACACACCTATGGGACATGCACACAGCAAGACCATGCGCGATACCTTCGTGCTGGCAGGCAAGCTTGGTGTTGATACAGTCGTAACCATGTCCGGACTTCCTGCAGGAGCTCCCGGAGACAAGACTCCGAACTGGTTTGTATCAACCATCTCCTGGCCGGAGTATGACGGCTTCAACTACATGGCTGAAGGTGTAAAATACCAGTGGGAGGTTGCTGCCGAGTGGTGGAAGGAGACCTGTAAGATTGCTAAGGAGAACGGTGTGAAGAAGATTGCAATCGAGGAGTTCCCCGGTGCGCTGGTTCACAATGTACGTACCTTCAATAAGCTCTGTGAGGTTGTAGGTCCTGATTCTGATGTTCTCGGACTGAACCTGGATCCCTCTCATCTGATGATCCAGGGAGCAGAGCCGATCGCAGCTGCCCGTGCACTGGGTGACAAGATCTTCTATGTACATGGAAAGGATGCACGTCCGGAGCAGTACAACGTTGATATCGACGGACTGCTGGAGAATCTGCCGGTAGAGTGCTCAAAAGAGCGTACCTGGAACTATGTAGCAGTAGGCTGCGGCCGTGATCTGAAATGGTGGAAAGAGTTCTTCTCTGTATGCCATATGATGGGCTATGACGGCTATGTATCTCTTGAGATGGAGGATCTGACCATGAGCGTAGAAGCCGGTCTGGAAACTTCCATTGATGCACTGAAGGCAACGATCAGCCGATAAGTTAAGGTAATCCCACATTACAAATAAATAACAGAACTATTACCTATAGTTCCGATCTTTCATGAAACGGAGGGAGGCAGCATGCTGCTTCTCTCCGTTTTATGCTGCGCATGAATGGAACGTTCTCTTTGAACAGTAAAACCTTCTTGTCTGTTAAAATAAACATATTGGTAAACTTCTTGACGGCACTGCGGCAGAGTGGTAAACTTTTCGAAACGGTTAAATAAATCCAGGTAGTTGAAATTGGAAAAAGTTTAATTTAAAACCAATGAAGAAGAGGTTTAGTTTTTAAATGGAAAGTTTATTTTCGGATCGTCTGAAAGAGGCGATGACTCGGAAAAACTGCAGACAGGTACATCTGATCCGTCTGGCGGAGGAACGCCGGATTAAACTCAGTAAGAGTCAGATGAGTCAGTATTTAAGCGGAAGAGCGGTTCCGAGAAGGGGAATCGGTAATTTTCTTGCGGAGGTACTGGAGGTTTCTCCTGACTGGCTTTACGGAACTGAAGAAGCGGAGAAGCCTGGTGCGGGCAGATATGATTCTTCTGCTGCTGATACTGTTGAAATTTCAATGACTGATGCAGAAACTTCAGAAGGGTCAAACCCCTACCGACCGGGCGAAACAGAAAAACAGGTATTCCCGGAGAATTTCCGGAGAGAAACTAAAAACAGTTCTGATAAAGAGGAGAGGGCAGGTACAATGCGTAAATTTAACAAATCATCCAAGCTTGATAATGTATTATATGATGTAAGGGGACCGGTGGTAGAGGAAGCGAACCGGATGGAGGCGCAGGGAATGAATGTTCTGAAGCTGAACATCGGGAATCCGGCACCCTTCGGCTTCCGGACTCCGGATGAGGTGGTGTTTGATATGGCATCCCAGCTGACGGAGTGCGAGGGCTATTCCACATCAAAAGGCTTGTTTTCTGCTCGAAAAGCAATCATGCAGTATGCGCAGATCAAGGGGATCCCCGGTGTTACCGTGGAGGATATCTATACAGGAAACGGTGTCAGCGAGCTGATCAATATGAGTATGTCTGCTCTTCTGGATAACGGCGATGAGGTGCTGGTTCCGTCACCGGACTATCCTTTGTGGACGGCCTGTGTTACACTGGCAGGAGGAACCGCCGTTCACTATATCTGCGATGAGCAGTCGGAGTGGTACCCGGATCTGGCCGATATGGAAGCAAAAATCACGGATCGGACAAAGGCTATTGTCATTATCAATCCGAATAATCCTACCGGCGCACTGTACCCGAAGGAGGTGCTGGAGAAGATCGCAGAACTGGCAAGACGTCACCAGCTGATGGTATTTTCCGATGAGATCTATGACCGCCTGGTGATGGACGGAGAGGAACATATCTCCTTTGCGGCGCTTGCACCGGATCTGTTCTGCGTGACCTTCAGCGGCCTGTCTAAGTCCCATATGATCGCAGGGTATCGAATCGGCTGGATGATCATCAGCGGAAATAAGAGAGCCGGAAGAGATTATATAGAAGGAATCAATATGCTTTCCAACATGCGCCTCTGCTCCAATGTGCCGGCACAGTCTATTGTACAGACTGCACTGGGCGGACATCAGAGTGTCAATGACTATATCGTTCCGGGCGGAAGAATCTACGAGCAGAGAGAATATATCTACAAGGCATTGAATGACATTCCGGGAATTACAGCTGTCAAGCCCAAGGCAGCCTTCTACATTTTTCCGAAAATTGATGTGGAGAAGTTTGGCATCGTCAATGACGAGCAGTTTGCGCTGGACCTGCTGCGGGAGAAAAAGATTCTGATCATCCACGGCGGCGGCTTTAACTGGAAGGATCCGGATCACTTCCGGGTGGTTTACCTTCCCCGTATGGAGGTACTGAAAAACGCAGCAGGGAAGCTGGAGGATTTCCTGGAGTATTATCACCAGTAAGCCCGGCATCTGCCGAACTGCATGGAACAATCAAGTCGAGCTTCGCAAAACGTGGCGCCGGGTGAGCAGGTCCGGGGGACATGCATGAGAGTCGACCGAAGTGGAGCGTAGAATTCGAGTCAACTACGTATCAGTTCGACTATACAAATCACTGCCGAAAGTAAGAAAGAGGACACAGATCAGATGACAGAGGAACAGAAACAGACAGGCGGGACCGTACACAAACGCCGGGTTCGCTATGCAGGAAAATATCCGAAGAAATTTGAGGAAAAATATAAGGAGCATCAGCCGGAGAAATACGCTGATACCATTGAGCATGTGATCAGCAAGGGAAATACGCCTGCCGGCATGCATATCTCCATTATGGTGGAAGAGATCCTGGAGTTTTTGCAGATCCAGCCGGGGCAGCAGGGACTGGACTGTACCCTTGGCTACGGAGGTCATACCAGGAAGATGCTGGAGTGTCTGAAGGGACAGGGACATCTCCATGCTCTGGATGTGGATCCCATTGAATCGGAAAAAACCAGAAAACGTCTGGAGGATGCGGGCTTTGGTCCGGAGATCCTGACTGTACATCTGCAGAATTTCAAGGACCTGGAGCTGGTTGCGGAGCAGTGCGGAAAATTCGATTTTGTGCTGGCGGATCTGGGCGTTTCCTCCATGCAGATCGATGATCCCGAGCGCGGCTTTTCCTATAAGATAGACGGTCCGCTGGATCTTCGCATGAATCCGAATGCGGGTATTTCAGCAGCAGAACGGCTGTCGCA
The DNA here is from genome assembly GCA_030527645.1 of Lachnospiraceae bacterium. Lineage (GTDB taxonomy): Bacteria > Bacillota > Clostridia > Lachnospirales > Lachnospiraceae > JAKSRN01. The sequence goes on from JAUNAJ010000030.1 coordinate 3,844, forward strand.
GGTATCGAAGGAGGAGCTGATCGGAATGCTGGAGGAGAATGCGGATGAGCCCTATGCAGAGGAGATCGCCTCTGCAGTCATGAGCTTTCGAAAGGCGGGGCAGCAGATTGATACAACCGCTAAGATGCGGCGGGTGATCGAGAAGGCGCTCGTATTCCTGCCGGAGAAGGAACGGAAGGAGGCAGTGAAAAAATCCTGCCAGAGGACCTTCCAGGCTTTGCGGATCGATGTGAATAAGGAATTTGAAGTGCTGTATGAGCTGCTGGAAAAACTGCCCTATGTTCTGAATCCGGGCGGAAGAGTGGCGATCCTGACGTTCCATTCCGGTGAGGACAGACTGGTGAAAAAATCCTTCAAACAATTTCAGCGGGAGGGACTGTACAGTGAAGTTGCAAGGGACGTGATCCGTCCTTCGAAGGAGGAGTGCATCAGGAATCCCCGGGCGAAGTCTACAAAGCTGCGATGGGCCATTCGGGGAAAAGACTGATTGGTTAAAAATATAACAAAAAATGTGTTTCCGATTTTATGTTAAAGAATAAACAATCTATTTTTGCGTTATGATGATTTATGCTATTGTAGAACGGAAGACAACATATTGTTTTTTCTGGAATGCAACAGTGTGAAATGAGTAAAAATAGTATGAAAATGTGGTAAACTGCCGTGAAATTAATGTCCGGTATGCTTGCCACTTTTTATTTATTGATTTATAATTTGTTTATAAATTTAGGGGGCTTTGCAGCATGCGATTCTCGGAAGCGGCGGCTGTATCCAATCGATGAAGATCGGTCAATCAAGAGTTCCCGGAGAAGGAAAATATGAAAAAGAAACAGTCAATCAAAAGTATCCTGTTTTCCATGAGGACTGCGATCATCCTCCTGCTTCTTCTGACTGCTGCCTGTGTACTTGGCAGTATTCTTCCGCAGGGAGAGCTGGAGGCATACTACACCGGTTACTATCCGGAAAAGCTTGCTTCGCTGATCCTGCTGTTGGATCTGGATGATGTGTTTCACTGCTGGTGGTTCATTGTTCTTACGATCGCGTTGTGTCTGAATCTTCTGGGCTGTAATCTTCTTCGCTTTCCTGTTCTGTTCCGACAGATGAAGCAGGACTATACAGCAGAAAAACGCCTGGAAGACTGGGACGGTGAAGCAGCAGCTGTACTGAACGGAGAGCCGGAAGAATTTTTCCGGACGATGCACTTTTCCGGAACGGAGACCGGAGTTACATCGGAAGGGAAACGGTTCCGGTATGGCGTGCGCAATAAAATCGGCATCTGGGGTGCCTGGCTGACCCATCTGGGAATGCTGATCATTATTATCGGCTTTGCATTGGGACAGATCTTTCAGCAGAAATACACAGTCTATGGCGTAGTGGGAGAGACCCTTCCTGTGGAGGGCACGGATTTTACGGTAACGATCAACGATTTTCAGACTCTTCTGAGAGAAGATGAAACGGTTGAGCAATATGTTTCGAATCTGACGCTGACCGATACAAAGTCAGGAGAAACAGCTGCAGGTGACACCTCTGTCAATCATCCCTTCAGTGCTATGGGGATGAAGCTGTACCAGAATTCCACCGGCTGGGCAGCCACGGTTGTGGTTTCCAGAGACGGAGAACTGCTTCAGAGTGAGATCCTCTGCGCAGGGGAGCACCTGACAATTGCAGATCAGCCGGATCTGGTGCTCGCCTTCAATGCCTTTTATCCGGATTATGTGCTGTCAGACGGACAGCCTTCTACAGCATCCTCCAATCTGGATCATCCGGGATATCTGTATACTCTCTATTATCAGGGGTCAGTTCTTGGCATGAATGTGCTGACGGATCATAACATCATTACAGTAGAGGATCTGACTATTGCATTCATGGATCCGCAGCAGTACACCCTGATCCAGCTGAAAAGTGATCCGTATACCTGGATCGCCTTAGTAGGAGGAGTTCTGATCCTTGCGGCACTGTTCCTGTCCTTCTATACAAGAACGGAGGAGCTGTGGGCAGTGGAACAGGAGGACGGAACCTGGGCAGCAGCAGGACGGAGCAGAAAGGGCGGAATCCTCTTCCTTGAGAGGATTGAGGAAGCGGCTGTGCTGGTCAATGAAAAAAACAACCCTGCCGGAAAGGAAATTGAATAAACATGGAAACAAATACGTTTCTCCAGATGGAGAAGGGAATCTTTATCGCTGCCGTGGTGCTGTATCTGGCTGCCATGGTACTATACCTTGTATATTTTGCGCTGAAGATTGAGAAAACAGCGAAGATCGGCAATGCTGCCACGGTGCTTGCATTTATTCTTCACACGGCTGCACTGGTGGTACGCGGGATCGGTGCCGGCCGTCTTCCGCTGACTAATCAGTATGAGTTTGCCACCAGCTTTGCCTGGGGCATCTGCCTGTGCTATCTGATCTTTCTCTGGAAATTTAAATTCCAGGCTCTGGGTGCATTTGTTACACCGGTGATCTTCCTGATCATCGGATATGCCGCAATGCAGAGCAAGGAGGTGCATGAGCTGATGCCTGCACTTCAGAGCAACTGGCTGGCTGTGCATGTAATGACGGCAATTATTTCTTACGGTTCCTTTGGCGTGGCCTTTGCAGTATCACTGATGTTCCTGATTAAAGGAAAGACTGCAGGACAGCCCTTCTGGGATAAAAATGTTCCCTCAGAGAAAAAACTGGACAGCATCAGCTACAGAGCGGTATGTCTTGGCTTCCTGTTCCTGACCCTTGTTCTTATTACAGGTGCGATCTGGGCGGAGGCTGCCTGGGGAAGCTACTGGTCCTGGGATCCGAAGGAGACCTGGGCACTGATCACATGGATCATCTACGCGATCTACCTGCACCTTCGGATCAGCCGCGGCTGGAAAGGTAAAAACGCTGCGATTTTCGCGGTGATAGGATTTATATGTGTGATCTTCACTTATATCGGTGTAAACACACTGCTTCCGGGTGTACATAGTTACGCATAATAAGCAGCTATTCAGTCACGTTCACTCGAACAGAATACCAATTTACAGAGTGTTTCGGATAGATGCGATATTTTTAATAATATTATTAATGTGTGTAAAATCAGAAAGGAGAGAAAAAGCCAATGAGTAAAAACACGTTTCGCGGCGGTGTCCACCCTTACGAGGGTAAGGAACTGGCTAAGGACGCTCCACTTACTCCCTATCTGCCACAGGGGGATCTGGTCTTCCTGCTCAGTCAGCACATCGGCAAGCCTGCACAGGCTGTCGTTAAAAAAGGCGATGAGGTGCTGGCCGGTCAGGTGATCGGACAGGCAGACGGATTTGTGTCAGCGAACATTATCAGTTCTGTTTCCGGTAAGGTCAAGGATGTGCGCAAGTGCAAGACAGCGATGGGTACCAGTGCTATGGGCATCATCATTGAGAATGACGGTCAGTATACTCTGGCAGAGGGAGTCGGAGTCGAGACAGATCCGGCATCCCTGACAAATCAGGAGATTATTGATCGGGTACGGGAGGCAGGTATCGTCGGAATGGGCGGTGCAGGATTTCCTACCCATGTAAAGCTGATGCCGAAGGATCCGGATGCCATTGAGTACATCATTGCCAATGGTGCTGAGTGCGAGCCCTACATTACCTGCGACGATCAGCTTATGAGAACTGCATCCTCAGAGATTGTAAAGGGTGTCGAGATTCTGCTTCGTCTGTTCCCGAAGGCACAGGGACTGGTTCTGATCGAGGAAAATAAGCCGGAGGCAATTGCTGCCATGAAGGCTGCCTGTCAGGGGACAAAGGTGACCGTTCGAGTGGTTGAAACCAAATATCCGCAGGGCGGCGAGCGTTCGATCATCAGCGTAGTCACCGGTCGTCATCTGAAGCTGGGACTTCTTCCGGCGGATCTTGGATGTATCGTTGACAATGTTACGACTGTCCGTTCCATCTATCGTGCTGTGGCCTTCCATGAGCCGCTGATGGAGAGAAACTTCACCGTATCCGGCCCCGGAGTGGCTAAGCCATGCAATCTGACTGTCCGGATCGGAACAGTAATGGAGGAGCTGGTAGAGGCTGCCGGCGGATTCAAGGAGGGCACAGATCCGAAGAAACTGATCTCCGGCGGCCCAATGATGGGATTCCCTTTGGCAAATCTTCAGGTTCCGGTGTGCAAGAACAACAATGCTCTGACAATTCTTGTGGATGATCCGGTAGAGGATGCACAGAAGGAGATGACTGCCTGTCTTCGCTGCGGACGCTGCAACCATGTATGTCCGGAGGGACTGACTCCTCAGCAGATGGCTGTTGCCGCAGAACGCAAGAATTACGATCGCTATGAGAATAAGCTGTATGGTCTGGAGTGTATTGCCTGCGGATCCTGTACATTTATCTGTCCGGCAAAACGTCCTCTGATGCAGCTCTTTAAACAGACTAAGGCTGAGATTATGGCAGCCAAGAGAAGGGGGTAAGTGAGAATGTCAAAATTATATAACGTTTCCTCAAGTCCCCATGTCCGCAGCAAGCTGAACACGGAAAACGTCATGTTCTGTGTTGTCATTGCTCTGCTTCCGACCGCTCTGATCGGTTGCTATACACACGGAATGAGTGCAGTTGTTACGATTCTGGCAGCTGTTGCGGCGGCGGTACTGACAGAGTTTATCTTCGATAAGATTGCTCATAAGCCAAACACGATCCGGGATTTCAGTGCGGTAGTTACCGGTCTTCTTCTGGCACTCTGCATGCCGGCAGGAACCTCACCGGTTCTTCCTGTTCTCGGTTCTGTATTTGCCATTCTGGTTGTAAAGAATCTGTTTGGCGGACTTGGAAAGAACTTCATGAACCCGGCACTGGCAGGACGCTGCTTCCTGCTGATCTCCTTCGGAACGGCAATGACCAGCTATCAGCTGGATGCTGTTTCCAGTGCTACTCCGCTGGCTGATCTTGCAAGCGGTGTTGAGGTGGATCTTGCAAGCATTATTCTGGGAACCTCAAACGGTGTAATCGGAAGCTCAGCCCTGGGTCTTCTGATCGGCGGACTGTTCCTGTGGTGTATCGGGGGAATTACTATTGAGATTCCTCTGGCATCCATCCTTTCCTTTACAGTATTCATGGCTCTCTTTGGCGGACAGGGCTTTGATCCTGTATTCCTTCTGATCCATGTCTGCACCGGAGGCATCCTGATGGGATCCTTCTTCATGGCAACAGATCCCGTTACCAGTCCGGTTACTTCAACGGGTCAGATCGTGTTTGGTATTGCAGTCGGTGTTCTCAGCGGACTCTTCCGTGTAAAGGGAAGTGCAGCAGACTCTGTATCCTATGCCATCATTATTTCCAATATGCTGGTTCCGTTTATCGATGCATACATCGTTCCGAAACCATACGGACATCGTCCTCCGAAGGAGAAATCCTCCGGCAGCAAGGTTCCGAAGTCAGCACTGATCCTCTGCGGAATTACCCTGATCGCCGGTCTTGCACTCAGCGGTATCTTTGCTATGACCGAGGAGACCATTGAGGAGCAGAAAGCAATGGCTGCTGCAGAGTCCTATAAAGAGGTGCTCGCTGATGCAGAGTCCTTCCAGACAAACGATGCAATGGACAGTGCGATCGCTGCTCTTGAAGGCGGAACCTATGGTACAGATTTCGGCAAAGTAACAATCAATGAAGCATTTGAAGGTGTTGACGGCTCCGGCAATGTGGTTGGTTATGCGATCAGCGTAACAAGCGGCGACGGATTCGACGGTAACATTACCATGGCAGTGGGAATTACTGCTGATGGAACAGTGACCGGCATCTCCTTCACCGAGCTGAATGAGACAGCCGGAATGGGTATGCGTGTGGATGAGGATGCTTTCAAAGGACAGTTTGTAGGAAGAAATGTTTCTGCGTTTGTTCTGAATAAGGCAGGCGGATCCACCTCTGATGAAGAAATCGATTCCGTATCCGGTGCTTCTATTTCTTCAAGTGCTGTTGTCAATGCTGTCAATGCTGCTCTTGATTTCTTTGCGAGCAACGCAAACTAAGGAGGAAAAATCATGAACCCGTATTTGGAAAGAATATATAATGGTCTGATCAAAGAGAATCCTTCATTGGTGCTGATGCTCGGTATGTGTCCGACTCTGGCGGTTACAACTTCTGCAACCAACGGCTTCGGCATGGGTGTGTCCACCATGGCGGTACTGATCGTATCCAACGTGATCGTTTCTCTGCTCCGTAAGATTATTCCCGATGAAGTACGTCTTCCTGCAGAGATCGTTATTGTAGCATCCCTTGTTACCATCGTTGAGCTGGTAACGCAGGCATATATTCCTGCACTGTACAGCGCTCTGGGAATCTTTATCCCTCTGATCGTTGTAAACTGTATCATCCTTGGACGTGCCGAGGCATACGCGCTGAAGAATCCGCCCCTTCTTTCTGCTTTCGACGGAATCGGAATGGGCCTCGGATTTACCTGTGCACTGACAGTTCTCGGAGCAGTTCGTGAGCTTCTCGGAGCAGGTACTGTATTTGGAATCAGACTGCTGCCTGAGAGCGCAGGTGTCGGTATTTTCATTAAGGCACCCGGTGCATTCCTTGTTCTTGCTTTCATCGTAGCCATCATGAATGCCCTGCAGATGAAGACAAGAGCCAATGAGATGGTAGAAGGCTGTGACGGCTGCTGTGCAAGCTGCAGTTCTTCCAAGAACTGTGATTCTAAGAAGGAGGGACAGGCATGAATCTTATCTTAATTATTGTCACTACGGCCCTCGTCAACAACGTTGTCCTCAGCCAGTTTCTGGGTATCTGCTCTTTCCTTGGCGTATCCCGTCAGGTAAAGACATCCGCTTCTCTTGGCGGAGCAGTTATTTTCGTTATGACCATTGCTTCCGCTGTAGCGAGCCTCCTGTATGATTTTGTACTGGCTCCGCTGGATCTGGATTATCTGAAAACCATCGTATTCATTTTGGTAATTGCTGCGCTGGTTCAGATCGTTGAGATGTTCCTGAAGAAAACCTCTCCTGCAATTTATAAGGCTCTGGGAATCTTTCTTCCCCTGATTACCACCAACTGTGCAGTTCTTGGTGTAGCTCTTACAAATGTACAGGATGAGTACAACTTCATTCAGAGCGTATTTGCAGGCTTCGGTACTGCTGTAGGTTATACAATTGCGATCGTTCTTCTGGCAAGTATTCGTGAGTCTCTGGACGAGGAAGCGGTTCCTGCTCCGTTCCAGGGTGCTCCCCTTGTACTGCTGGCAGCTACCCTGATGGCGATTGCTTTCATGGGCTTCTCAGGTCTGTCACTGTAAGGAGGAAGGTAGTATGGCTATTATTATTGCAACGGTGGTAGTTGCGGTCATCGGTCTTCTGATCGGTATCGGACTTGTGTACACCGGAAAAAAATTCTATGTAGAGGTAGATGAGCGGATCCCTCTGGTTCGTGAATGTCTGCCCGGAAACAACTGCGGTGCCTGTGGATTTGCAGGCTGCGACGCGGTAGCGGAAGCAATTGTAAACGGAGAGGCTCCGTCCAATGCATGTCCGGTAAACAGCCCTGAGGGAAATGCAAAGATTGCTGAGCTTTCCGGAGCTGAGGCAGGAGAGAGCATTCGAAAAGTTGCCTTCGTAAAATGTGCAGGTGACTGCCACGCAACCAGCAACAAAGTAAATTATGTAGGTATTGATGACTGCCGTGCAGCAGTTATGGCCGGAATCTCTATCTGGGAATGTGATTACGGCTGTCTGGGATATGGCTCCTGCGTAAAGGCCTGCCAGTACGGCGCTATCAAATGTGTAGACGGCGTAGCGGTTGTGGACAGAAACAAGTGTGTGGGCTGCGGTATGTGTGCAAAGGCCTGCCCGAAGGGACTTGTAGAGCTCATTCCTGAAAATAAAGAGGTTGCCGTTCGCTGCTCCAACAAGGACCGCGGACCGGAGACCAAGAAGGTCTGTACAGCAGGCTGTATCGGCTGCAAGCTTTGCATGAAGCAGTGTGAGCACGATGCAATTACTGTAGAGAACAATGTAGCGCATGTAGACTATGAGAAGTGCGTGGGCTGCGGAAAATGTGCGGATAAATGTCCTGCACAGATCATCCATCGTCTGTAATTAGTTTCTGGATTTGTAAAATACCACATAGCCGCCGCGGCGGTTATGTGGTATTATCATAGAAGAAAGGAGGAAGTGATATGGCAAATAAATCTATGCTGGCAAAGATCGGTGTTTCTGCCGTTGCAGTGGCTGCAATGATCGGCTGTGCTGCAGTGGGACCGAAGTACACACTGGATGTATCGGATGGAGAAGGCAGTACTGCTTCTGCGGAGATCGAGTATATCCAGGTGGATGCACCGGAAGCGGCAAACCCGAACAACGTGGTAACTGCTGAGCAGTGGGCTGAGATCTATCCCGAGATCTGTGCATCCTATGAGGCGAACGGTGAAAATAGTTACCGGATCTCCTATCTGGAGCAGGATCCCTATCTGGTGGATATTTACGAAGGCTACGGATTTGCAATTGACTACACCAGTGCCATTGCCCATAATTACACGCTGGCGGATGTGGCAGAAACAGAGCGTCCTCATGCGCTGGCAAACTGCCTGACCTGCAAGACTGCTGACTTTACGGCTCTTGTAAACAATATGGGCAAGGATGCCTACAGCCTCAGCTTTGACGAGGTTGCTCCGAATATGACGGAGAACGTAGGCTGCTACACCTGTCATGAGAACAATGCAGGCAACGGCGGTGAGCTGACAATTACACACGATTATACGGTTGAGGCACTTGGCGATTCTGCTATCGATGCAAAGGTTCTTGTCTGCGGTCAGTGTCACATCGAATACTATTTCGATCCGGAGACAAAGGCAACATCCGTTGCATACAACGGTGTTGAGACCATGAGCCCTGATGAGATCCTGGCATACTATGATTCCATCGGATTCTCTGACTGGACACAGGAAAGCACCGGAACCGGTCTGCTGAAAGCACAGCATCCGGAGATGGAGACCTATCTGGGAGAAGGAAGTGTTCATGCGGGCATGGGACTTACCTGTGCGGACTGTCATATGGAGAAAACTGTCTCTGAAGACGGTGTAGCTTACACCAGCCATGCTCTTGTAAGTCCGCTGGAGAGTGAAGCAATCCTCGAGACCTGCGCGACCTGCCATCAGGATACTGATATGGCCGCAAAGGTACATGAGATCCAGGATGCTGTAACTGCCCGTGAGACAGAAATTGGCAATGCTCTGGCTGATGTGAAGAACAAACTTGCAGAAGCTGTTGCTTCCGGAACATATTCAGAGGAAGATCTGAATACACTGCGTGATCTCTACAGAAAAGCACAGTGGTATTTCGACTTTGATTATGTTGAGAATGCGGAAGGCGCACATAACTCTGCAATGGCAAACAGCTGTCTGGATAAGGCTGCGGATTATATTGCACAGGCGAATGCATTGTTTGCATAAAAACTGTGTAATGCTGTAATTGTGTAACACAACATAAAAAGGGGAAGGTCCGCGGGCCTTCCCCTTTTTGCTGTCATACATGCAAATAGAACGTCCGGTGGACGTTCTATTGCTTTTCAATATATGTTCTGGATTCAGCCGATCACTTAATCTTCCTTACCATCGAAGCAGTAGGTGCAGAGTTTGCAGGGCTCGATCCCGATGGATTTTACCATATCATCCAATCGATGGAAGCGAAGAGAAGTAAAGTTCAGTTCTTTCCGGATCTCTTCTACCATCTCCTGATAATTCCTGCTGTCCGGATTAGCATAATCCGCAAGCATCGCTTCGGCATTGTCACCTTCCCGCTTCTGGATGATTCTCCTTGTGATCAGATCCAGATCGGAATTGGATCTGGAGAAGTTCAGATATTTACATCCGAACAGCAGCGGCGGGCAGGCAGGACGGATGTGTACTTCCTTTGCACCGCTCTTATAGAGGAATTCCGTGGTCTCTCTCAGCTGAGTGCCTCGAACGATGGAGTCATCGATCAGCAGCAGCTTCTTGCCCTTGATCAGCTGATGCACTGGTACCAGCTTCATATGAGCGATCAGATTTCTCTCCCGCTGGGTGGTAGGCATGAAGGAGCGGGGCCAGGTAGGCGTATATTTAATGAACGGTCTTGTAAAGGGGATTCCGGACGCGTTGGAATAGCCCATAGCGTGGGCGATACCGGAATCGGGAACGCCGGCAACACTGTCCGGGTGCACATCATCCCGTTCTGCCAGCAGACGTCCGCATTCATAGCGCATAGCCTCTACATTGACACCTTCATAGGAAGCGGTGGGATAACCGTAGTATACCCAGAGGAAGGAGCAGATCTTCATCTTATCCCCCGGTGCCTTTAAAACCTTTACATCATCAGGGGTAATGAATACGATCTCTCCCGGTCCCAGTTCCCTGTAGTCAGAGTAGCCAAGGTTCAGGTAAGCAAAGCTTTCGAAGGTGACACAGTTTGCATCCTCCTTCTGACCGAGAACCACAGGGGTGCGGCCAAACTTGTCCCTGGATGCATAGATTCCGTCCTTTGTCAGGACCAATACAGAAAGTGATCCATTTACCTTTTCCTGAAGATAGGTCAGTCCCTCCACGATCGAATCCTTCGTAGAGATGATCGCTGCCGCAAGCTCGGTAGCATTGATCAGACCGCCACTCATCTCCTGGAAGTGTGTATGGCGGTTTTTATAGCATTCCTGGATCAGTTCCTCTGCATTATTGATCTTGCCTACCGTAGTGATGGCGAAGCTTCCCATTACAGAGGCAATCACAAGAGGCTGCGGCTCATAGTCGGAGATACATCCGATACCGATAGTTCCCTCCAGGCTGTTGTAATCCTTTTCGAATTTTGTTCGGAATGGTGAGTTCTGAATGTTGTGAATGGCACGATCAAAGCCTTTTTCGGGGTGATGTACCACCATGCCGGCTCTTCTTGTGCCGAGATGGGAATGGTAATCTGTACCATAATAAAGGTCTGTTACACAGTCATATTTCGATGCTACTCCAAAAAATCCACCCATTGTATTCTCCTCATAATGAAGGAGTCATCAGCGACTCCTGTGTGCTGCAGCAGTTCAGATGAAGGGATGTTTTTCCAGACTAAAACAGGTCTGAATATTCATAAGTATTCTGAATAGCTGCAATGGTTTTTTCGTTTTTATGATATATGCAGTTGCATATACAAGTCAAGTACCGAACAAAAAACACAAGAGGCACAGGGAAGAGTAGAAACCAGGGATCCCTGTGCCCGAGCAAGAGGAAGAAGGCACAGGGAAGAGTAGAAACCAGAAATCCCTGTGCCCGAGCAAGAGGAAGAAGGCACAGGGAAGAGTAGAAATCAGAAATCCCTGTGCCGCGGAGCGGAGAGCAGCCTTGAAGTTGAGACAGTGGATGGGTATAATGAGTAAGTATGCCCAATACCTGAAGAGAGGCGCCTGGCTGCGCAGCAACTCGAGCCATGTGACGGCGGGGACTGCGTATATCAGGGAGGTTTTCCGTGAAATAAAGCAAGAAAGGGAGTAACACAACATGCATGATAAACTGACACGAAGTGATATTGAAAAGATGCAGGAGGAGATCGACCATCGCAAGCTGGTAGTTCGGAAAGAAGCAATCGAAGCCGTAAAGGAGGCCAGAGCCCAGGGCGATCTCAGTGAAAACTTTGAATATTATGCAGCAAAAAGAGAAAAGAATCAGAATGAGAGCAGGATCCGATATCTGGAGAGAATGATCAAAACTGCAATCGTTGTGGAGGACACCTCTGCGGAGGATGAAGTAGGTCTGAATAAACGGGTGACGATCCTGGCAGAGGGAGAGGATGAGACCGAGGAATACAAGATCGTAACCACTGTCCGGGGAAATTCACTGAATGGTCTCATTACTGCAGAGTCTCCGCTGGGAGCGGCTCTTATGGGACATAAGGTCGGAGATGTTGTCTATGTGAAGGTCAATGACCGGGCAGGATATCAGGTAGAGATCAAGGCAATTGAAAATACAGGAGAAGAAGAGACCGATACACTGCGCAAATTCTGAAAAAATTGTGAATTTCCTTATATATATGGTGATAAACTTGACTTGATCTCCGAAATAGATAATGATAGATACAATGAGGATCATGAGGAGGTGTTATAGAGATACATGAAGGAAGTAAAACCAACAAAGAGGCCGCTGATCGTCTGGTATACAATTGCCGTGATCGTGCTTCTTGTATTGAATATGGTACTGGTACCGCGGCTCAGCACATCTGCCAGCATCACCGAGACCACCTACGGAAATTTTATCCAGATGCTGGAGGATGGTCAGGTAAAGGAGGTGTCGATTGACACGCAGACCGGTGTCATTACCTTCGGTGATACATCGGAGCCTGAAAACTACTATAAAACAGGAGTTATGGATGATTACCGGCTGGTGGATCGTCTGATCGAGGCGGGTATCACTGAATTTGAATCCCCGATCGTAAAGCAGACATCGCCTATCGTTACCTTCCTGCTGAGCTGGGTGCTGCCTCTGGGAATCTTTTTCCTGCTGGGACGCGTCATGATGCAGAATCTCAACAAGAGAATGGGAGACAGCTACGGCAATGCCATGAGCTTCGGAAAAAGCAATGCAAAGGTATATGTACAGTCTGAGACCGGCATCAAGTTTTCGGATGTTGCCGGCGAGGATGAGGCAAAGGAGCTGCTGCAGGAAATTGTTGATTTCCTGCACAATCCCGCAAAATATACAGAGATCGGTGCAAAGATGCCGAAGGGAGCTCTTCTGGTGGGACCTCCCGGAACCGGAAAGACACTTCTTGCAAAAGCAGTTGCCGGCGAAGCGGATGTACCCTTCTTCTCGATCTCCGGATCTGAGTTCGTGGAAATGTTTGTCGGTATGGGTGCGGCAAAGGTTCGTGATCTGTTTAAACAGGCCAATGAAAAGGCACCCTGTATTGTGTTTATTGACGAGATCGATACGGTAGGAAAGAAGAGAGACGGAAGCGGTTTTTCCGGTAATGATGAGCGTGAGCAGACACTGAACCAGCTGCTGGCAGAGATGGATGGATTTGACGGAAAGAAGGGTGTCATCATTCTTGCAGCTACGAACCGTCCCGATTCACTGGACCCGGCCCTTCTGCGTCCGGGGCGCTTTGACCGCCGGGTACCGGTGGAGCTGCCGGATCTCCTTGGCAGAGAGCAGATTCTCCGTCTCCATGCGAAAAATATCCGGATCAGCGATAATGTAGATTTCAATGCCATTGCCCGGCTCGCCTCCGGTGCCAGCGGTGCGGAGCTTGCCAATATGATCAATGAGGCAGCCCTGCGTGCAGTAAGAGACGGAAGAAAATTCGTCACGCAGCCGGATCTGGAGGAAAGCGTGGAAGTGGTCATTGCAGGTTACCAGAAGAAAAATAAGATCCTTACCGATAAGGAAAAACTCATTGTTTCTTATCACGAAACGGGTCATGCCCTTGTGGCTGCTCTGCAGACCCATTCCGCCCCGGTGACGAAGATCACCATCATACCCCGCACCTCCGGTGCGCTGGGATATACGATGCAGGTGGATGAGGACGAGCACAATCTCATGAACAAGTTTGAGCTGGAGAACAGGATCGCCACCTTCACCGGAGGCCGCGTGGCAGAGGATCTGGTATTCCATTCCATCACAACCGGAGCCTCCAATGATATCGAGCAGGCCACCCGTCTTGCCCGTGCCATGGTTACCCGTTTCGGTATGAGCGATGAATTTGGAATGGTTGCGCTGGAAACTGTGAATAACCGCTACCTGGGCGGGGATACTTCCCTTGCCTGCTCTGAGGCCACCTCCGGTGCGATTGACCGTATGGTCGTGCAGGTAGTGAAGGAGCAATACGCCAAAGCGGAGGAGCTGATCAGCAGCAACATGGCAAAGCTCCACGAGCTGGCTAAATTCCTGTATGAAAAGGAGACGATTACCGGAGAGGAGTTCATGGAGATCCTGAACAGGGACCCGGAGGAATACACCGCTACAAGACCTGTGTCAGATGGAGAAGACAGCAGTAACCTCTGAATTGCCCCTTGCAAATCAGTGCTCCCGGTGCTATACTGGTATCGTTATATATTGGTTTTGTTTGAAGAGTGGACGAGAAGTCCACTCTTCTTTGCTGTTGCTAAAACACATTTTGCCTGAAAACAGGCAGGTTCATTCAGTATTGAAAGGCGGAATCATGAGTAAAAGAGAGACATATGAGCAGAAGGCGGAAGCCCTGCTGCTGCCCATCATTGAGGAAAATCAGTTCGAACTGGTGGATGTTGAGTATGTCAAGGAAGGTAGTAACTGGTATCTGCGTGCATACATCGATAAGGAAGGCGGTATCACAGTGGATGACTGTGAAACAGTGAGCCGTGCATTCAGTGATCTTCTGGATCAGAATGATTTTATTGAGGATGACGCATATATTCTGGAGGTCAGCTCTCCCGGGCTTGGACGTCCGCTGAAAAAGGAGAAGGATTATATCCGGAGCATGGGAAAGGAGCTGGAGATCCGTACCTATAAGAGCATTAACAGACAGAAGGAATTCTATGGAATTCTCACTGCCTATGATGATCATACCGTTACCATCGAGATGGAGAACGGGGAAACACAGACATTTCAGAAATCAGAGCTGGCTCTGATCCGTCTGGCATTCGACTTTTAAAACAAAGACTGCTGTTCGGAGGACGGAATGCTGAACATGTTTCTTCGAGCAGCCATGAGTATTACTCAGGAGGAAATAGAAAAAAATGAATACAGAATTAATGGAGGCATTGAATGTTCTCGAGAAGGAGAAAAATATCAGCAAGACTACGCTGCTGGAGGCAATCGAGCAGTCTCTTCTTCAGGCCTGCAAGAATCATTTCGGAAAAGCCGATAATGTGAAAGTGAATATTAATGCCGAGACCGGTGAATTCTCTGTATTTGCAGAGAAGGAAGTGGTAGAGGAAGTAGAGGATCCGGTTCTTCAGATCAGTCTGGCAGAAGCCAAGATGAAGGATGGCCGATATGATATCGGTGACACAGTTCCTGTTGAGATCCACTCCAAGGAATTCGGACGGATCGCCACACAGAATGCAAAGAACGTGATCCTTCAGAAGATCCGTGAAGAAGAGAGAAAGGCTCTTTACTCTCAGTACTATGAGAAAGAGCGTGATATCATTACCGGAACATTTCAGAGATATGTGGGCAGAAACGCCAGCATCAATCTGGGACGGATCGATGCACTGCTGACAGAGAATGAGATGACAAAGGGCGAGACCTATGAGCCAAACGAGCGCATCAAGCTGTATGTGCTGGAAGTAAAGGATACCCCTAAGGGACCGAAGGTCATGGTTTCCAGAAGCCATCCCGAGCTGGTGATCCGGCTGTTTGAATCTGAGGTGACTGAGGTTCGTGATGGAATAATTGAGATCAAAGCGATCGCACGTGAGGCAGGTTCCAGAACAAAGATTGCGGTGTGGAGCAATGAGGAGAACGTTGATGCGGTAGGTGCCTGTGTCGGTGTGCTGGGTGCCCGTGTCAATGCCATTGTGGATGAGCTTCGCGGTGAGAAGATCGATGTCATCGCATGGGACGAAAACCCGGCATTGTTCATTGAAAAGGCTCTGTCACCTGCGAAGGTAATTGCAGTTCTGGCAGATCCGGATGAGAAGACGGCAAAGGTGATCGTACCGGACCAGCAGCTTTCACTGGCCATCGGAAAGGAAGGGCAGAACGCAAGACTGGCAGCTAAGCTGACACAGTTCAAGATTGATATCAAGAGTGAGACTCAGGCCCGTGAAGCCGGCGATTTCGAGATTTATGACGAGGAAGAGGAATACGCTGAGGACACAGAGGGCTACGAGGATGAGTATGAGGAAGAATACGCTGAGGAGAATGAGGAGTTCTCTGAGGAGTACGATTCCGAAAAAGGAGCGGAGCAGGAGTAATCCGCATCCGGTGCATGTTACAGGAGGATCGCAGTGGGCACTGTTCGAAAGATTCCCATGAGAAAATGTGTGGGATGCAGCGAAAAAAAAGAAAAAAAAGAATTGATCCGCGTGCTCAGAACACCGGAGGGAGAGATCCTTCTGGATGCTACAGGCAGACAGAACGGCCGCGGCGCATATCTTTGCAGAAATACGGAATGTTTCCGGAAAGCGGTCCGCAGCAGAGGGCTGGAGCGTTCTCTTGGAATTTCGATTCCGGAGGAGCTGACAGAGACACTGGAAAAGGAGATCAGCGGACTTGAACAGTAATAAAGCACTTTCCATGCTGGGCATGGCTGCCAGAGCAGGCAAAACAGTCAGCGGTGAATTTTCCGTGGAAAAGGCCGTGAAGCAGGGTAGCGCGCTGCTGGTTCTTCTGGCAGAAGACGCTTCGGACAATACAAAGAAAAAATTCAACGATATGTGCAGCTACAGAGACATCCCCTGTCTGCTTGCCGCTGACAAGGAGACATTGGGAAGGGCAATCGGAAAAGAGTACCGGGCCTGCGTTGCAGTGGAGGATGAAAATTTTGCGAAAGTAATCTCCGGACATCTGTAACTGCAGAGTTACTGATAATCAGCAATAATAAATAATATAGAGGTTAACGATCTAATGAGTATGAACGATGAAAAAGAGCAGATGAATGCTCCGCAGGAAGAGAAAGCGGAAACACCTAAGAAGAAAAATATTATTCAGGTAGTCCGCCCTCAGAATGCAGTGACAAAAGAAGGAAAAAATTACAGCAGAAGCAGACAGCAGCGTCCTGCCCGTCAGGGAGACCGTCCCCAGGGTGAGAGACGGGATCGAAGAGACGGCGAGAGACCGCAGAGAAATCAAGGCGATCGCCAGCAGGGTGATCGTCAGCAGAGAAGCTACGGGGACCGCCAGCAGGGTGAGAGACCGCAGAGAAGCTATGGCGACCGCCAGCAGGGAGGACGTCCGGGCTGCACCAGAGGCGTGGCTGATGACAACGGAAAAACTCCGAACAGCAGAGGCGGCTGAAGAGCGGG
>JAUNAJ010000031.1 GCA_030527645.1 Lachnospiraceae bacterium
GGTACGCACGGTGCTGTGAGAGGACGGCGGTTAGTCACCGCCTCCTACTCGATTAAAAAACAGTATAATGGTAACGAAAAAGAAACGCTATGGAAATGAAAATGAAGCGTAAGCTATTAAAGCTACTATAGTCAGGAGGAATACGTATGATGAAGAAAAAATTAGTAACGATGGTGACAGCAGGAATGCTGACGGGAGTTCTGGTACTGTCCGGCTGCGGAGGATCCGGCTCATCCGCTGATCATTCAGGGGAAAGTGCTGCGTCTGTTTCTTCAACAGCATCTTCGGAGACAGGGGAAGCGGAAATAACGGGAACAAAGGAACCGGAAGGAAGCACCATCGCAGGCAATTATATCTCTGTTGTCGGGGAGATGTGGGGCGTGTCCCTTACCGGAGAGGATATGGAAGGCTTCAGCATTAATCTGGAAGACGGCGGCGCGTGCACTCTGGTCGTTGACGGAGACAGCGGAAATGCTTCCTGGACCGAGGACGGAGACATCCTGACCATTGAAATCGAAGGCGAGGAGATTCAGGGAACGATCGGTGAGGATATCCTGGTCTTTGAGGATATGCTTGGCATGGGTATGGATATTACATTCGCAAAGGAGGGTACCGATGCGGCAAAGCCGGAAAACTACCTGCCGGAAGAGGATAAGGCAATGCTGGGTGTATGGAACTCACATACTGTAACGACAATATTGGGGGATGACGCATCCGGTGAAGTGGATCCGGAAGGCCTTACCATAGAGTTCTTCAGTGACCGTACAGCAGCGGCGTCCCTGAGCGGAAGCGATCTGGGAACTACAAGCTGGAGCTCTGATTTCAAATATTTTGACGACGAGTACCTTCTAAGCAGATGGGAGACCATAGAGGGCAGCGATGATATCATCATCACTTATACCGATGATGACAATTACTGGGAGTTTACACTTACAAAGGCGGAGTAATGACCGGATATTGAACTCTAGGGAATCGAGTCATGAGTATATAACCAGATATTGAACTCTATGGAATTGAGTTCATGAGTATGCAGAAAAGCAGAATGCGAATGTCCGCTTTACTGCTCTGAATAGCTTCAAAATGTGCAGTTATGATGGAAGGAGGCAATATGGGGTTATTTGACAAGTTATTTAAAAAGGAAAATTGTACGATCTGCGGCAATGAATGCGGAAGTCTTGGCAGAACCAAGCTGAGAGACGGAGAATATGTATGCAGCAATTGTGTCAAAAGCTGCAGCAGCTATGTACGGGTCAGTGAATTTACCAGGGATGATCTGATCGGACACATGGACTACATGAAGGTTCAGGACAAGATCTACAATGACAGCTTTATGAATGCAAAAAGAAATGAAACTCCCTCTGCAGGAAGGGAGCAGTCGATCGTCTTCTGCGATGAAATCGGAATGTTTGAGATCAGGGACAGGAAAAATGCCGGACGCAAAAACTATCACGAGCTGTTCCGCTACGATCAGGTAGAATCCTATGAACCATACGTAAAATATGGAACTCCAAAGGAAGGATCAAAGGAGAAACCCTTCGAGGAGTATGGTATTACCATTACCTTCCTTGGAAGCAGGGACGCAGAGCGCAGGGATCCCGACATGCTGCAGGAGCGCAGAGCACATCCTTATGTGAAACAGCCTGTTACGGTTGTTCTTTCCAGGGATGAAAAAGAGTTTGAAAAATACAACTACGCGAATAGTATCGCTTCGCATTTTGATGTGATCTTCGGTGTCCATGACGATCAAAGGGGATTGTTCTCATTCTCACAGTCCAAACAGCAGAAGAGGGAAACTCAGGCACAGGTGGATATGGCAAAGATGTTTGGGACAGCCTTTAAGGCCGCGAAAGCCGGTGAGGATTCTGCGGAGATGGAGGCGGCGAAGCAGCAGTTTTCCGCTGCAAAGGAATCAACCGAGGCGGCTAAGACAAGAGGTTTATCAAAGTATTCAGAAGCTGCGGATGCAGCTGAAGCACTTGCAAGAAAAGGCTGATCTATGTTTCAAAAGGCGATGGCAAAGTTTTTAAACTCAGATAATGCCCCGCACCGGGTCTTTCGAAGCGAACCTGAATGGGACTGTGCGGACCGGCAGGAGGGAGGAACCTATGAAGAATAAGCAGATCAGAACAATATTGGGAACGGCATTGCTTACGGCAATACTCGCTGTCTCCGGATGCGGCAGTTCAGGAAGTACGAATACGGGCAGCACCGGTTCTTCTGATACAGAAACTGAATCAGGTACAGCTGTGTCTTCTGAAGAACAGGAAGAGAAAGCCGATACGGGTGAGAAAACGGAAGGTACAGAGCAGACAGAGGAACAGGATTCCTATACGATCCTTCTTGATTCCAGTAATGATAATGCAATATGCCGGCTGATCGGAGCAGAAAAGGTTGTACGGGGAGATTACACGTATCTTCGGTGTTACGTAGAAAGAACGAATCTCACCGACTATCTGCAGGAGATTCAACCAGGCTTCGATGCAATGCAGGGAGAAAAATCTGTATATGTGACCGGCTGCGGATATGATTTTCTCAATACTTATGCGGAAGAGGAAGGTATTGTAGATGAAGAAACCCGTGCTGCTGCAATGGAGCATATGTTCTACTATACCCCCTATATGATGCCGGGCGTGACACATCAGCGTATCATTGATATCAGGCTGGAATCAGAGGAAGATGTAACTTTGCAGATGTACTGTGGAGTAGAGACAGAAGAACTGACACTGGAATTGGATAATCTTCCCGGACCGCCATCTTCAATGAAGAGACTTCAGCCGGTAGAGGATCCGGAAATCTGGAAGGATGCAGTTACTGCCTACAGTGATTCGGGAATCATCAATCACAGACGTGTAGGGGAACTTGCATGTACTCTGAATGGGGTAGAGCTGATTGAAGATACCTACGGCTACAGTCATACCGGTAAGCTGCTTCGTCTGGATGTGAATATAACGAATAATTCGGAGAAGGAGTTGAAGGCTCAGAGAACCATTGAAAACTGGGAGCTGATCACACTGATCCAGGATGGTGTAAATCTGAGGAATATATTTGGCTATCTGGATCTGGAGGATACAGTGATTGCACCGGGAGAAAATGCAGACCTTTCCCTCTATTATCAGCCATTGTCTGAAAATCCCGTATTTGCAGTCGGTGTTACCAATGCAATGGAGCCAAGTGACAAAGATTTCAGTGGAATTGATGTATTTGGTATGGTATTTTCACTGGAATGATGCGATAATCTAAATATATAGAATGCAGCATAACTATTCTGATCGGTTATGCAGTACGGTTAAATCGCATAAAAGGAGAATGAGCGTATGGGACTTATTAAAGCAATCGCCGGTGCCGCAGGCGGAGTACTGGCAGACCAGTGGAGAGAGTATTTTTACTGTGAATCCATCCCGGTGGACATACTGGCTGTAAAGGGCATGAAGCGTGTGTCCGGCAGATCCAGCAATACAAAGGGAAATGACAACATTATTTCCAACGGTTCGATCATTGCTGTAGCAGACGGTCAGTGTATGATGATCGTGGAGCAGGGCAAGGTAGTGGATCTCTGTGCAGAGCCCGGAGAGTATACCTATGATTTTTCTACAGAACCCTCTCTGTTCTACGGAAGTCTTGGAGAGAATATTAAGGAAGTCTTCAAGAATGTCGGCAAGCGTTTTACCTTTGGAGGAGAACCTCCGAAGGATCAGAGAATCTATTACTTCAACACCAAGGAGCTGATCGGAAACAAGTACGGCACACCGTCGCCGGTACCCTTCCGTGTAGTGGACGAACGAGCAGGCATTGATCTGGACATCGGTATTCGCTGCTTCGGTGAGTACAGCTATCGTTTGGTGAATCCGCTGCTGTTCTATACCAATGTCAGCGGCAATGTGGCGGATGAATACAGCCGCCAGGAGCTGGACAGCCAGCTGAAGAGTGAGCTGCTTACCGCTCTGCAGCCGGCATTTGCCCGAATCTCCGAGATGGGCATCCGGTATTCCGCACTTCCGGGACACACCCTCGAGCTGGCAGAGGCGCTGAAGGAGATCCTGTCTGAAAAATGGCGTGACTTCCGCGGCATTGAGATCCAGAATTTCGGCGTATCCTCAGTAAAGGCAAACGAAGAGGATGAGGCAATGATCAAGGAGCTGCAGAGAAATGCAGCCTTTATGGATCCTACCAGAGCAGCGGCTTACCTTACAGGTGCACAGGGTGCCGCCATGCAGGCAGCCGCAGCCAATGAGGGTGCAGGCTCTGCCATGGCGTTCATGGGCATGAATATGGCAGGTCAGGCAGGCGGCATGAATGCACAGAATCTGTATGCCATGGGTCAGCAGCAGCAGATGGCTCAGATGCAGCAGCAAATGGCACAGCAGCAGGCCCAGATGGAGCAGATGGCACAGCAGCAGGCGCAGCAAGGTGCACAGCAGCCTGCTCCTGAGGCAGCTCCCGCTCCTTCAGCAGAGCAGATCCCTGTACCGGAAAGCTGGACCTGCAGCTGCGGTCAGGTCAATACCGGTAAGTTCTGTCTGGAGTGCGGAACAAAGAAACCGGAGCCCGCAGCACCTGCAAGCTGGACCTGCAGCTGCGGTGCAGTCAACACCGGCAAGTTCTGTCCGGAGTGCGGTTCCAGGAAGCCGGAGGCAGAGCCTCAGTATCGCTGCAGCAAGTGCGGCTGGGAACCTCCGAAGGGTGAGAAGGTGCCGAAGTTCTGTCCGGAATGCGGCGATCCTTTCAATGAGGGAGATATCATATCCTGAATGTGACAGCACAGTTACCATAAGGGATGGGATAGTCATTTGAGACAGACATGATCTCAGTCGAGACTCCCGCCTCTGCAGGCGGCGGGTAATAACAGGCTCGACTTGAATATATTACGTACGACAGCACCCCCTCTAGATGTCGTGACATACGCAGCTTCGCTTCCGTTCCGAAAGGAATGAGGCGGGGCTGCAGCTGTTATCAAACCAGATAAGAAAGAAGGAAAAGATATGGCAGATCAGGTTACCAATTATAAATGTCCCGCCTGTACCGGTCCGCTGCATTTTGAAGGAAAAACAGGAAAGCTGGAATGCGAGTACTGCGGAAGCTCCTACGAAGTTGCAGAGATCGAGGCTATGTATGCAGAGGCGGAAGCAAAAGCAGCCGAGGCGCAGTCTGCAGCAGATAAGAAGAAGGAAGAACAGGCTGCAAAAGCTGAGAAGGAGAAAGAGGCCGGCGGTGAGAGCTGGGACACACAGGATTTTGAAAACTGGGGACTGGATGAGGGAATGAAGGCCTACAGCTGTCCCTCCTGCGGCGCAGAG
The DNA here is from genome assembly GCA_030527645.1 of Lachnospiraceae bacterium. Classification (GTDB taxonomy): domain Bacteria; phylum Bacillota; class Clostridia; order Lachnospirales; family Lachnospiraceae; genus JAKSRN01. Next base: position 5,295 of record JAUNAJ010000031.1, read on the forward strand.
CTGATCTGTGATGAAAGCACTGCGGCTACCTGCTGTCCCTACTGCGGCAATCCCACGGTTGTGCCGGGACAGTTCGCCGGAGGCTTGAAGCCGGATTATATCATCCCCTTCAAGCTGGATCAGAAGGCAGCTGAAGCTGCACTGGCAAACCATTACAAAGGAAAAAAGCTTCTTCCGGATGGTTTTGCCACAGGGAACAGGATCAGGGAGATCAAAGGAGTCTATGTTCCCTTCTGGCTTTTTGACGGAGAGGCGGAGGCAGACACCCTCTTCGATGCCAGCAACAGCAGGCGGTTCAAAAGCGGTGATTATGAGATCACCGAGACGGAGCACTATCATGTAAGAAGAGCAGGCACCGTGCAGTTTGAAAAGATTCCGGTGGATGCCTCCACTAAAATGCCGGACGAGCATATGGATGCCATTGAGCCCTTTGACTATTCGGAATTAACCGGCTTTTCCACCGCATATCTGCCCGGCTATCTTGCTGATAAGTACGATATTTCTCTGGAGGACAGTGCAGAGCGTGCGGATGAACGTGCACGAGCCACCGCGGTGGATGCCATGCGTGCGGACGTGAAGCAGTATCAGAGCTGCAGTCTGAAGGACAGCCGGGTAGATCTCAAGCGAGGTAAGGCGCACTACGGACTGCTGCCGGTCTATATGCTGGGCACAAAATGGGAGGGAAGCGAGTACCTCTTTGCCATGAACGGTCAGACCGGTAAGCTGATCGGAGACCTGCCCTATGACAAGGGCAAGTACTGGAAATATTTCGGCGCTGTAACTGCAGGTGTAACTGCTGTTTTGGGAACCTTGCTGTTCCTGATGCTGTAAGAAGGAGGGATTGGACATGAGTAAAAGAATGCAAAGAAAAATCACCTCCATCACCCTGCTGCTTCTGATGCTTTGTATGGCGTTCGGCATGCAGACGGATGTACGGGCGGACAGCCAGGATATCTTCATTAATGATGTGTCCGAGCTGCTGACGGATACGGAATGGCAGACACTGGAGGAGAGAGCGAAGGAGCTGACAGAGCTGTATCAGGTTGCTGTGTATGTTGTAACGCTGGATGATTTTCGGGATTATGGCAGCACCATGCGTGATGCCGCCGAAAATATCTGTCCGGATATTCTGCCGGGATACGGAGAGGGCGGGGACGCCATTCTCCTGCTGCTGAGTATGAACGAGAGGGATTACTGGATCGACGATTTCGGTGAGTATGGAAGCGAGGCACTCACAGATTACGGAAGAGAGTCTCTGGAGAGTGCCATGCTGGAGCATCTGAAATCCAATGACTGGTACGCCGGCTTTGCTGCATTTCTGGATCAGAGCGAGGTAATCCTGAAGGCAGCTGCCGAGGGCAATGTGCTGGATCGGGAGCCTCTTTCTCTGGGTACCCGTATTGCGAGAGCGTACGGCATTGCGCTTGTGGTTGGTCTTATTGCTGCATTCATCATCTGCAGCCGCATGAAGGCCCAGATGAAGAGTGCCAGAAGAGCAGAGGCTGCAGAGGAATATGTGGCTGCAAGCGGAGTGAAGATCTCTGTGCGTGAGGATCGGTACATCGAGACTACAAGGACACAGCATAAAATCGAACGAAGTCAGAGCAGCGGCAGCACTGATTCCGGTGGCGGCGGAAAGTTCTGATCCGGAAGTGTGAAGATACATTTCATGTCGAGCCTGCGAGACTCTGCATCGGACGCACGGGTTCAGCAGATCCGCATGAGCGCTTCCTGCAGTGAAGCAGGTACGGGGGATGGCGATGAAGGAATCTGATAAAATATTTTCCATAACATGTAAAAACTGCGGAGCTGCGGTGGGATACGATATTCTCACCCAGAGTTACCGCTGTGTCAGCTGCGGTACGGTCAGCCGGGAGGCGGATGAGGGATCAGTCTGGAGGCTGCAGGAGCAGGAGGGGCAGGAGGATATTCTGATCCATGCGGACCGTATCGAGTGTTCCTCCTGCGGGGCCGAAGCGGTGTATGACACGGAACGGCAGGCCTATGTCTGTGCGTATTGCGGTACCGTCACACCGCTGCAGGAAAAGGCTGAGCCTGCATGGAAGAATCTGCAGGCCGAGAGCTGGAGCAGGGTGCAGAGGGAGGAAGAGATTGCGGAATGTACCGGCTGCGGAGCGAAGATTCTTTTTAAAAAGGATGAAGCCAGCGAGAAGTGTCACTTCTGCGGAGGAAATCTGGTGCGCAGTGAGATCAAGGACACCGCAGAGCTTCCGGAGCTGATCCTTCCCTTTGTTCTGACAGAGGAGGAGGCAAAGAACCGGCTGCGGAACTGGGTAAAAGGCCAGAAAAGCAGCAGGGATACTCGAAGGATCGAGCAGCATATTAAGGAACTGAAGGGCTATTATCTGCCCTACCGTCTGATCCGGGGGCCGTTATGCGGCACGGCCTCCAGAAATCTGGAAGGCAGGGACTATCAGTTCCGGGGATTTCTGGATCACGCGGTGGTGAATGCTTCCGGACAGCTGGACAATGCAGTACTGGACGCTGCAGAACCCTTTGATCTGTCGGAACTGAAGCCCTTTGAATACGGCTATATCGGCGGGCACCGGGTGAAGCTGGGGGACGTTTCTCCTACGGAGATCCGAAGCCGCACTCTGAATGAAGCAAAGGAAGCCTACCGTCCCTTCGTGGCAAAGGCTCTTCACAACAGCGATGTATATCTTCAGCTGGAGACAGGAGAACTGAAGTATCTGCAGGTGCTGCTTCCCATGTATATTCTGGAGGTTGGTTCCTATCTGACGGTTGTTAACGGGCAGACCGGACGGATATCCTCTGCTTCCCGCAAAAAGGATACGTCTTCCCGCCTGTGGATCCTGGAGCCGGGTATCCTTACTCTGCTGGCTGTGCTGATCACAGGATATTTCTTTGGCTTCTGGCTTTATCCCATGGTGTTGATGGGTGTCATTGCAGGACTGATCTTTTTCTCTGTTTACGGAGACGGACGCCACGGCATCTATCACCGGGTGATCCTGACGGGAGAGAAAAGCAGGGCGAAGAGAGATGGCGGAAAGCTGGTGCTGGAGGAGGGAAAGGATCTTCTGAAGAATGCATTTCCAAGTGATCCCGTGTTCTATGAAAAGGAAGGAGACCGGGAGGCAAGAGTGGAGATACGGTTCTATACCTTTGGACGGCTGCTGACTGTTTTTCTCAAGCTTGCAGTGCTGATATTCCTGCCGGTGATTCTGGCGGTGATCATTAACAGAGGCATCGAAGGTGTATCCATTCTGTCCGGAGCAGCCTGGTACATTGTAACAGGCTTTGTAGCGATTCTCTATTGTACCAGAGGATTGCGATGGGATATCTTCAATCATCCCATTTTTTATGAGATCCTTCCTGATGGAAAGCGAAAGCTCTTCGGCAGCAGAGCATCCAGGAAGCTGTCGATCCTGTCCCTGTTTCAGCTGGAGACAAGGGAAAACAGAAAGGCACTGGGCGGAATCTGGATCGGAATGCTGGCCTTTATTATTTTCCTGCTGCTGGGAAGTGCGCTGGCAATGATTTACTGACATGTGATAATTCTCTTTTTCAGGTATTCTTAAGGTTTTCGGAAGTGTGAAGTAAGGTTTCCGGACTATGATTGAACCATAGAAACGAGGAAGCTTACAAACAGTAAGCAGAAGAAATCAATGCACGCGAAAGAGGGAGCGCAGCTGACAACAGAGCAGCCGCAGAGAAGGAGAATCAGTATGAAGAAGAGAATCACAACCATGACAGCAATCATAGCAGCAATGGCAATCACAATTGCAGTACCGACAGCATCGTATGCAGCAAAAAACTTTGTACAGAATCACCAGTCTCGTCTGGATGGTACGGCGATAGAAGAAGAAGGATTTCCGAATGGAGAGCCGGAATGGGAGGAGGTGTATTTTATCTAATGGAACACGGGGACGGTCCCTTCGTTCCATTTGGTATATGGGGACGGTGGTGCTGTTCCGGTAATAAGAATACAAATCAGGAATGTGAGGCTGGTTTTTCGTTCCGGTTTTATGAAAGAAAGTATAAGAATGGTTGAAGGACTTTCACAAAGTGTGAAAGTCCTTCAACCATTCTATTTTTTTGCAAAAAAGGAGAAAACCCTTTGACTGTTTTTCAAAGTATGGCCATGCTACCATGAAATCACAGCAAGGGAAAAGAAAGAAAAACGGCCGATAGATACCTTGAAGAGACCATATATAAAAAACAGACAGATAAGGAGAGACACAATGATTTGGGAAGAACTGAACCCGGAACTGATTTTTACAGAGCTTGAAGCAGAAACATCGGACGATGTCATGAAAATGATCGGAACAGAATTTACAAGACTGGAGTACACAAAGGACAGCTATGTAGAGGCCCTGATCGCGAGAGAGGCAGAATTCCCCACGGGATTGGATGTGGAGATGGAAAACCTGGGAGTAGCGATTCCGCACACCAGTGTAGAGCATGTAAACAGAACAGGAACTGCGATCGCAGTACTGAAAAATCCCGTAACCTTCAACGTGATGGGCGGAGATGAGGATGAAACGGTGCAGGTTGGTCTGGTGTTTATGCTTGCGGTAGTGGATCCGAACAAGCATATCGACAAGCTGCAGAGGATCATTGCCCTGATCCAGGATCAGGAATTGTTGAAGAAGCTTGCGCAGGCAAAAACAAAGGATGAGATTATTGCATTGGTCAAAGACAAAGAGAGTGAGCTGTGATTCAGAAAGCTCGTACTGATAAGAAAGTGATAACAAATTTGAAAGGAATGGATGAAGTATGACAGCATTTTTAAACGGAGCAGCAGCCGTAATTAATTATGTAATTGACATGGGTGCATCGGTAATGCTCCCAATCATTATCGCCCTTCTCTCCATCGCAATCGGAGTAAAGATCGGCAAGGCAGTCCGGGCGGGACTGATGATCGGTGTCGGATTCGTAGGAATGGGCCTGATCGTAGATATGATGAACGAAAACATGGGTCCTGCAGCACAGGCAATGGCTGAGAGACTTGGTGTAAGCCTTTCCATCGTCGAGGTGGGCTGGCCGGGAATGAGCGGTGTGACCTGGGGCTCCATCGTAGCCACCATTGCAATCCCTCTCTCTATTCTTGTGAACCTGATCATGTTCGCAACAAAGACAACGAAAACAATCAACATTGATATTTGGAACGTATGGCACATGGCCTTCACAGGAGCGATTGCCTACGCAGTAACCGGAAACCTGTGGATCGGACTTCTCGGAGTAGTGGTTCACGCAATCGTAACCTTCAAGCTTGGTGACCTGTGGGCACCTCTTCTGGCAGACTACTTCGAGATGGAGAACATTACAACTCCTCACGGAACCTCTGCTTACATGGGACCCATCGCATGTCTGGTAGATGCCATCATCGATAAGATCCCGGGTCTCAGAAAAGTAAACTTCACCATCGATGGACTGCAGGCAAAAATCGGCGTCCTTGGTGAGCCGGTTGTCATCGGCTTCGTACTGGGAGCCATCATCGGATTCCTGGCAGGCTACGGCCCGCAGGAAGCACTTCCTCTGGGAATCAAAATGGCAGGCGTCATGGTACTGATGCCTCGTATGATCAAATGTATCATGGACGGACTTCTTCCGATCTCTGAGAGAGCAAAAGAGCTGATGCACAAACACTTCGGTGAGGATGCAGACTTCAATATCGGACTGGATCCGGCCCTCCTCCTGGGAGATGCTGAGGTAGTAACCGCAGGCATTATCTTCATCCCTGTAACCCTGCTTCTGGCAATCGTTATGCCGGGCAACAGAATCCTTCCCTTCGGAGATCTGGCAACCATCGGCTTCTTCATCGCCATTGCAGTAGCGGTACACAAAGGAAACCTGTTCCGTACACTGATCTCCGGATCCTGCATCATGGCAATGACCATCTGGATCACAAACCAGACCGTAAACTGGACCACAACCCTGGGACAGTCAGTAGGAGCCGTAGAGTCCGGAGCAACTCTGGCAGCGATGGATCAGGGCGGATGTCCCATCACCTATATCTTTACACAGCTGTTTACCAGAGAGAACATCCCCGGCATGCTGGTGATCGCAGCAATCTACCTGATCTCAGTAGTATTTGCTGTAAAGCATTCAAGAAAACGTGCAGCTGATTTAAAGGCAGCTGAGGCAGAGTACGATTTCTGATTAAACGCAGAAGGTCATTGTTGTATTGACATGTAAAGAATAGGTTACAGTTCACGAAATAGCAGGAGATACGCATGCTGCTCGTCATGCTGGCATGTAAGAGACTGTATGCATATCTCCTGCTATCTCGGGATCGAGGAACTGTAATACAGAAAGGAGAGAATATGTTAGTAACCAGTAAAGAACTGCTCCTTGATGCACAGAAGAACGGATATGCAGTGGGAGCATTTAATGTAGAAAATATGGAGATGGTGCAGGCCGTGATCGAAGCGGCCGAGGAGGTACAGGCTCCTGTGATTCTTCAGACCACCCCGTCCACACTGAAATATGCAGATCCAGAGCTGTATTTCGCCAATGTCAGTGCGGCAGCAAGGAATGCATCGATTCCTGTTGTGCTGCACCTGGATCATGGCAGCAGCTTTGCACTTGCCATGCGTGCGTTCCGGGCAGGCTATACGTCCATCATGATCGATGGATCCAAGCTGAGTCTGGAGGAGAATATCGAACTCAGCAAGGCAGTTGCTGATGCCTGCCACGGCGGAAATATCCCTGTTGAGGCAGAGCTTGGCAAGGTTGGCGGAAAAGAGGATGATCTGGTGGTCGGACTGGATAATCCCTACACAGATCCGCAGGAGGCTGTGCGCTTCGTAGAAGAGACCGGAATTGATTCCCTGGCCGTAGGTATCGGCACGGCACATGGAATCTACAAGGGTGAGCCGAATGTAAACGTTGAGAGACTGAAGGAAATCCGTCAGGTCGTGTCTGTTCCCCTGGTACTCCACGGAACCTCCGGTGTACCGGATCAGACCGTGCGGGAATGTATTGAGAACGGAATCTGTAAGGTGAACTATGCTACAGATCTTCGTGTTGCCTTCACAAGAGGTGTCCGGGAGGTGCTTTCAGCGGATCAGGACGTCTTTGATCCTAAGAAATACAATGCAAAGGGAAGAGAAGAAGTAAAAAAACACGTAATGAACCGCATTCAGCTCTGCGGCAGTGCCGGACGAGGCTGAAGATTCGATGGAACATGGGGACGGTCCTTCCGTTTTGGAACGGAAGGACCGTCCCCATGTTCCAATAAGAATGGTTGAAGGATTTTCACACTTTGTGAAAGCCCTTCAACCATTCTATTTTTTTGCAAAAAAGGGGAAAACCCTTTGACTGTTTTTCACAGTCACCCCATGCTACTATTGAATCACAGCAAGGGAACAACAAAGAAAACGGCCGATAAAACCTTGAAGGAATCTAAAGAAAAGCACAGAAAACAAAAATACTGACAATCAACAATAACAAGTAAAAATCACAAGAAAAAAACAGTCAATTACAAAGAGAAAATCATTCACAGGATCAAAGAAAAGGAGAAAACATCATGAAGAAAAAAGTTATCGTATGTTGTGGCGGAGCAGTAGCAACTTCAACAATCGCAGCAAATAAGGTAGTAGAGCTTTGCAGGAACAACGGAATCGACATCGAGCTTTGCCAGTGCAGAATCAATGAGATCGCATCCAACCTGCCGGCAGATCTGATCGTACCTACATCCAAGGTAAAACAGGACTACGGTGTGCCGCTGATCACAGCAATGCCCTTTATATCAGGAATCGGAGTGGAGAAGACAGAGAAAGCAATCCTGAAGGTACTGAAGGGAGAATGATGAGAAGAACGGCGGCTGCTGAAGGCTGACAGACCGGAAGCACAGCAGCCGCAGAAACAATCGGAAATCACCAGGAAGACGGGCAGCATGCAGAATCAGGAAGTGTGACCGGAAACCTGAAAGAATAGTTGTTACGAACAGAAAAAAGAGCAATATGTCCGGAATGTCTGCAATCACGGTTGGGGGATTTCGGGCAGGAATGGATACAGATAACAAATTTGAAAGGAATGGATGAAGTATGACAGCATTTTTAAACGGAGCAGCAGCCGTAATTAATTATGTAATTGACATGGGTGCATCGGTAATGCTCCCAATCATTATCGCCCTTCTCTCCATCGCAATCGGAGTAAAGATCGGCAAGGCAGTCCGGGCGGGACTGATGATCGGTGTCGGATTCGTAGGAATGGGCCTGATCGTAGATATGATGAACGAAAACATGGGTCCTGCAGCACAGGCAATGGCTGAGAGACTTGGTGTAAGCCTTTCCATCGTCGAGGTGGGCTGGCCGGGAATGAGCGGTGTGACCTGGGGCTCCATCGTAGCCACCATTGCAATCCCTCTCTCTATTCTTGTGAACCTGATCATGTTCGCAACAAAGACAACGAAAACAATCAACATTGATATTTGGAACGTATGGCACATGGCCTTCACAGGAGCGATTGCCTACGCAGTAACCGGAAACCTGTGGATCGGACTTCTCGGAGTAGTGGTTCACGCAATCGTAACCTTCAAGCTTGGTGACCTGTGGGCACCTCTTCTGGCAGACTACTTCGAGATGGAGAACATTACAACTCCTCACGGAACCTCTGCTTACATGGGACCCATCGCATGTCTGGTAGATGCCATCATCGATAAGATCCCGGGTCTCAGAAAAGTAAACTTCACCATCGATGGACTGCAGGCAAAAATCGGCGTCCTTGGTGAGCCGGTTGTCATCGGCTTCGTACTGGGAGCCATCATCGGATTCCTGGCAGGCTACGGCCCGCAGGAAGCACTTCCTCTGGGAATCAAAATGGCAGGCGTCATGGTACTGATGCCTCGTATGATCAAATGTATCATGGACGGACTTCTTCCGATCTCTGAGAGAGCAAAAGAGCTGATGCACAAACACTTCGGTGAGGATGCAGACTTCAATATCGGACTGGATCCGGCCCTCCTCCTGGGAGATGCTGAGGTAGTAACCGCAGGCATTATCTTCATCCCTGTAACCCTGCTTCTGGCAATCGTTATGCCGGGCAACAGAATCCTTCCCTTCGGAGATCTGGCAACCATCGGCTTCTTCATCGCCATTGCAGTAGCGGTACACAAAGGAAACCTGTTCCGTACACTGATCTCCGGATCCTGCATCATGGCAATGACCATCTGGATCACAAACCAGACCGTAAACTGGACCACAACCCTGGGACAGTCAGTAGGAGCCGTAGAGTCCGGAGCAACTCTGGCAGCGATGGATCAGGGCGGATGTCCCATCACCTATATCTTTACACAGCTGTTTACCAGAGAGAACATCCCCGGCATGCTGGTGATCGCAGCAATCTACCTGATCTCAGTAGTATTTGCTGTAAAGCATTCAAGAAAACGTGCAGCTGATTTAAAGGCAGCTGAGGCTGAGTACGATTTCTAAGACTGCTTAGTGCTGATCCGGACATCCCCGGATGTCCTGCGCTCCCGCGGAGCGTTCATCTCAACTTCAGAAAGCTCTGCAAGAGCTTTCCCGCACATGCTATGCTAAGTCGAAGACTGGACCGCCGCTGAGACAAAATTACTCACAACCTGCAGAGAAAAAATCCTCTGAATGAGGTGAAACTGAAAACAACAGACGGCCGCACAGGCCGTCTGCGAACAGAAATAACGTTACATAAATCAAATAATCGGACAGATAATAAGGAGAAAAATCATGAAAGCTGGAGTATTACATGCAAGAGAAGACCTTCGTTATGAGGAGATTGAAAAACCGGTTCCAAAGGCCGGAGAAGTGCTGATCAAAGTGAAATATACAGGAATCTGCGGATCGGATATTCCGCGAGTAAACGGCGATGCCTGCCACTTTTATCCAAACGTACTGGGACATGAGTTCTCCGGAACAGTGGCAGAGGTTGGTGAAGGTGTGACAAAGCTTGCTCCCGGAGACAGAGTGGCCGGTGTTCCTCTGATTCCCTGTATGAAATGTGAGGACTGCCAGCAGGGAAATTATTCCCTTTGCAAGCATTACAGCTTCATCGGTTCCCGCCGGTTCGGAAGCTTTGCCGAGTATGTGGCAGTACCGGAGCAGAACGCAGTAAAATTTGAGGAAGAAGTAAGCTTCGAGCAGGGTGCATTTTTTGAGCCTGCGACCGTAGCACTGCATGGCTTACTGAGAACTCCTTATCAGGGCGGCAAGCGTGTAGCAATCCTCGGAGGCGGAACCATCGGACTGTTTGTTATGCAGTGGGCAAAGATCTTCGGAGCAAAAGAGGCGGTTGTATTTGATATCGCTGATGAACGTCTGGAGCTTGGCAAGCAGCTGGGAGCAACAGCCGGCATCAACACTCTCCGGAAGGATTTCATGGAGCAGGCCATGGCCCTGACCGGCGGAAGAGGATTTGACTATGTATTCGAAACCGCCGGAAATACCATCACCATGAAGATGGCATTCAAGCTGGCGGCAAATAAGGCAAATGTCTGCTTCGTAGGAACACCAACGAAGGATCTCTCCTTTACTGTAGAGGAGTGGGAGAACATGAATCGCAAGGAATTCACACTGACGGGCTCCTGGATGTCCTACAGTGCTCCGTTCCCGGGCAAAGAGTGGGATCTGGTGGCACATTACTTCAAGACAGGTGATCTGAAGTTTGATGAGTCCTTCATCTTTAAGAAAATCCCGCTCAGCCGGATTGCAGATGCATTTGAGATGTATAAAACCCCGGGAACTGTAAAGGGAAAACTGTTAATTGATTCTGAGCAGTAATAAATAGAACGAAGTGCCGGCGGCATTGTACCATGAAAGTGGTACGATGCCACCGGCCTTTGTGCTGCCTCTCCGCTTTAGGGGTAACACTAGACGGCGTTGGAAAAGAAAAGTTTTTTCAACAGACTGGAAGTCTCGGTGGCGGCTTGGTACAATAGATAGAAACAATTGCTTTTGTTTACGGGGAGAATGCAATGAGAATCGAAGAATTGAATTCTGAACTGATTTTTACCGGTCTGGAAGCGGAAAATTCCGATGCTGTAATGGAATGGATGGGTCGGGAGTTTGTCCGGCAGGGCTACACGAAGGACAGCTATGTTGCTGCACTGCTTGCGAGAGAGAAAGAATATCCGACAGGGCTGGATCTTGGTCAGGGAAATATCTGTGCAGCAATCCCGCATACGGATGCAGAACACGTGATCAAACCGGGTACCGGCATCGGAATTCTGAAGCATCCTGTGAGCTTTCATGTGATGGGAGGAGACGAAGAGGAACTGGTGCAGGTCAGTGTTGTATTTATGCTGGCTATTAAGGATCCCGGAAAACAGCTGGACAGGCTGCAGAATATTATCGGGATCATTCAGGATCAGAAGCTCCTGAGAGAACTGTCGAAGGCCTCTTCAAAGGAGGAGGTTCTCAAATGTTTACATCAGCTGTAGCGGCGTATGCTTTTCAATGAGATGCAGTGACAGGGCAGTGCCGTAATACAGAGAGGATATTGAAACAACAGAAAAACAGTAATAAGGGAAGAGGAAAGGAAAAACGTATGAGAAAAAGAATTATCGTTTGCTGCGGAGGTGCGATCGCGACCTCTACAATTGCATCAAATAAAATCATGGAGCTGTGCAGAAGGAACGGAATCTCAGTGGATCTTGTCCAGTGCAGGATCAGCGAGATCTCCTCGCAGCTGCCGGCGGATCTGATTCTTCCTACTGCGAAGGTAGGACGGGATTTTGGCGTGCCAATGGTGACAGCAATGCCTTTTATTTCAGGTGTGGGCATTGAGAAGGCAGAACAGGAGATCCTTAGAATCCTGAAGGGTGAATGAGCTTCTGAAAGGAACTAAACTATGATGACATTTATCAACGGCATGTCCGGGGTGTTCCACTATATCGTTGACATGGGTCCTTCCGTCATGCTGCCCGTTTTGATTGCCGTGCTGTCAGTTCTTCTGGGGGTGAAGCCGGGAAAGGCAGTGAGAGCAGGCCTGATGATCGGTGTCGGATTTGTGGGAATGAATCTGATCGTGGAGATGATGAGTGACAGTATGGGACAGGCGGCACAGGCAATGGCGGAGCGTTTGGGAGTCAGTCTTTCCATTGTAGAGGTGGGCTGGCCGGGAATGAGTGCCGTAACCTGGGCTTCGGTTCTGGCCGTAGTGACAATTCCTCTTTCTATTGCCGTCAACATGCTGATGCTGGCATTTAAACAGACGAAGACCATCAACATCGATATCTGGAATGTGTGGCATATGACATTTACAGGAGCAGCTGCCTACGCAGTGACCGGGAACCGGTGGATTGGTCTTCTGGGAGTGATCGTTCATGCAGTGATCACTTTTAAGCTGGGGGATCTGTGGGCACCGCTGATTGCTGATTATTTCGAGCTGGAAGGAGTCACCACCCCCCATGGGACCGCCTCCTATTTGGGACCGGTTGCCTGTCTGGTGGATGTTGTGATCGAACGTATTCCCGGAGTCAATCGAATCAATCTGACCGTGTCCGGTCTGCAGGAGAAAATCGGTGTCCTTGGAGAGCCGGTGGTGGTTGGCTTCGTACTGGGATCTGTAATCGGCTTCCTTGCCGAGCCTGATCCCCAGACCGCTTTTCCGCTGGGAATCAAAATGGCTGCTGTAATGGTTCTCATGCCCCGTATTGTGAAATGCATCATGGAAGGGCTGTTTCCGGTTTCCGAACGAATGAAGGAATTGCTGCATCGTCGGATGGGAGATGCGGCAGAGGTTACGATCGGTCTGGATCCATCCCTTCTTCTGGGAGATCCGGATGTGGTAACGGCAGGGATCCTCTTTGTGCCGGTTACTCTGCTGATCGCATTGATCATTCCCGGCAATCGGATCCTTCCCTTTGGTGACCTGGCTACGATCGGATTTTTTATCTCCATCGCTGTGGCTGTCCATAAGGGCAATCTGTTCCGAACACTGATCTCCGGATCCTGTATCATGGCGATGACCATATGGATCACGAATCAGACGGTTGAATGGACTACGGCACTCGGCAGGCAGGTGGGAGCGATCAGTGAGGGAACGCTTCTCGCTGCCATGGATCAGGGCGGCTGCCCCATCACCTATATTTTTATACAGCTTTTTACATGGGAGAATATCATCGGGCTGGTGGTGATCGCAGCCCTGTACGGGCTCTCTCTGTATGCGGCATTCAGAACGCACAGGAGGAAATTTCTTGAACAAAAGGCAGTTAGACATAATTGATGAATTGAAATACAGAACTCATACGCTGGAAACCCTGGCAGAGAAGTATGAGGTTTCCCAGCGAACGATCCGAAATGATATCAATAAGATCAATGACTGGCTCTATGAGCAGAAATCAGAACCGCTGCAGCTTCAGTCCGGCGGAAGGATCGCTGTCCCCGGGGACTATTCGGATTCGGCTGTCTTCGAGGTAGAGGATGATTATTACAATTACAAGCTCTCAAAGGAGGAGAGAAGGAGGATCGCATCGATCCTTCTGATCAATTCTCCCGGATATATTACCCTTGGTGCGATCGCTGAAGCTGTTTATGTAAGCAGAGCCACGATCATTGGTGATCTGCCGGATATCAAGGAGTTTATCAGTGAAGGCGGTCTGCAGGTTCATTCACATGCCAATAAGGGCCTTCGAGTCGAGGGAAAAGAGAGCGACAAGAGAAAGTTTCTGTTCCAGCTCAGTGCATTTGAGAAAAGGGAGCAGGAGGGCGGAGTTACTGCCGTTAACATTGAAGCAGGCAGCAAAATAACGATCCGAAAAATCATCAGTGAGCAGGAGCAGGTGCATCGGCTGTTTCTTTCCGACAGCTCCTTTCTGAAGATTCAGAAGTATATCGGTATTATGCTCAGCAGAAATCTTCAGGGTGAATATCTGGAGCCGCAGCCGGCAGGCGAGGGGGAAAAGTTTCTGTTTGCACAGGATATTATGAAGTACATTGCCCAGTATTTCGGCATCCGGACCACAGTAGATGAAATCAGCTGGCTGAGCACGATGCTTTCCTCCTGCAGATATATTAAGAAACAGGAGTTTGACATCGCTTCTGTGCAGATCCAGATGCTGACCAGGCAATTTATCCACAGGGTGTCAGAGCGTCTGGGAAATTCTCTGGAAAATGACTATGAATTCTTTGAGAGTCTCTCTAATCATATGGAATCCATGCTGGCATCCACAGCGGCAGAATTTCCGGACAATGAAGCACTGAAGGAGATCATTGAAGACAACGAAGCGGTGCGGAGTGCAGTTCTTGCTGAAGTCTCCGAAATAGAGCAGTATGCAGGGCGGAGCTTTTCTGAGAACGAGATTATGTATATCGCCATTCATGTCTGTGCAGCTCTGGAACGAAAGAAGAACAGAGAAATCGCCTTCCATGTGGTGATCAGCTGCCACGCAGGAATCGGAACCTCGCAGCTTCTAATGGAGCGGTTAAAAAAACACTTTAATTTCCAGATTGTGGATATCGTATCCTCCCATGAGGCAGTCACGGTCACTCCGGAAAAGGCGGACCTGATCATATCCACAGTCCCCTTGACCGGCTGTTCCGTGGATCATATCGTGGTATCCCCTATTTTGACGGATGAGGATTACATTCGTGTGGGCAGCAAGATCGATGCGCTGAGGAACAGCAGAAATCTGCCGTCCCGGACAGAAACAGAGGAACTCAGTGCAACCGGTCTCATCGAACGTCTGCAGCCCATCGTATATGACAGCCTGCCGGATGAGGAAGCCCGGGTGCTGATGAAGCAGCTGAAGAGGGAGATCCGCCGGTATTTCAATCAGTCCAGAGAGGCGGAGGAGGAGATCTTCGCTCCGGCACTGCATCATCTGCTGACACCGGAATCCATTCAGCTGGATGTAGCCTGTGAGGACTGGAAATCTGCCATCCGTGCATCTGCTCTGCCTATGCTGCAGGCGCATATGATCGAGGAGCGGTATATCGATGCCATGATCCGCAACGTGGAGGAGAACGGCCCATACATCGTTCTGTCTCCCGGCTTTGCAGTCCCTCACGAGGGCCTGGAGATGGGCAGCGTGCAGGTAGGAATGAATCTGATCCGTTTGAAAGAACCGGTCTTCTTCGGGGAAGAGGAGCAGGAACCGGTAGAATTTGTCTGCTGTCTCAGCGCCGTGGATCATAAGACGCACCTGCGTGCCCTGTTTAATCTGGTGAACATGCTGTCTCAGACAGAGCTGAAGGAAGCTCTGCGGCAGGTAAGAACACCGGAGGAGGCAGCCAGAGTGATCGAACGGTACGAGTACAGTCTGGATCAATAATGGAACATGTGGAACACGGGGACGGTCCTTCCGTTCCGTTTCGGAACGGAAGGACCGTCCCCGTGTTCCAATAAGAATGGTTGAAGGATTTTCACACTTTGTGAAAGCCCTTCAACCA
>JAUNAJ010000016.1 GCA_030527645.1 Lachnospiraceae bacterium
CATGAAAAATCTGTGCCGGCAAACAGAAGGGGAGGCACAGGAGAAGTGAAAAGCAGGAAAAATCTGTGCCGGCGAACAATAAGGAAGGCACAGGAGAAGCGTAAAACAAGAAAAAGAGGTGCCGGCGAACGGAGAGAAAGTCCGGAGAAGCAGAAAACAGGTATATTGTTCGGAAAAAGTTTAAAATATTACAAAAATATTGTACAATATAGCAATAGAAAACAATGATTCAGAAGGCATAAAAATAACCGGACTGCAATTGCAGCTAGCATCGTTAACCAGAATTCACGACACGGATCTGGCGGTGCGTGTGGCTGTAAAAGCCATTCGGAGACTGATCAGGGAGGACCAATGAGAAGAGATAATGACAGAATGGATCATGATGTGATTCAGGAGCTGATCCAAACAGCAATCAATATGATGAACTATTCCTATGCGCCCTATTCCCGCTTTCACGTAGGAGCAGCCCTCCTTACAGAAAACGGTTCTGTATATACAGGCTGCAATGTGGAAAATGCTTCCTATTCTGTAACAAATTGTGCAGAGAGAACAGCATTTTTTAAAGCGGTCAGTGAAGGAGTGCGGGAATTCCGCGCGATCTGTATCGTGGGAGGAAGAGACAAGATTATACAGGATTATGCCGCACCCTGCGGAGTCTGCAGGCAGGTAATGATGGAATTCTGTGATGCAGAAGCCTTTCAGATCATCCTTGCTAAGAGTGTGGATGAGTATCAGATATTTACATTGAAGGAGCTTTTGCCCATGGGATTCGGAGCTGCAAATCTGGGATAATAAGAAAACGGATGTACCAGCAGCAGGAGCCGTGAAATAGCGGTGGCTATACATCACAGGGCGTCCGTAGAAGTACAAGTGGACGTTTCTGCAGGTGCATGGGAGGTTTTCCCTGAATTTTCCATTAATCACAGGAGGTGATGGGTGTGAAATATAAAAGAATATTTACAATAGTTATTGATTCGCTGGGTATAGGTGCAATGCCTGACAGTGAACGGTTCGGTGATGTGGGCGTGAATACACTGGGACATATCTCCGAATCCGTGGAAGAATTCTCTATTTCCAATCTGCAGAAGCTGGGCATGGCAAACCTGATCCCTCTGAAGCAGGTTGACCCGGTGGAGAAGCCCTGGGGATATCGGGCGGTACTGAGGGAGCAGAGCAACGGAAAGGATACCATGACCGGGCACTGGGAGATGATGGGAATCGAAACAACCCGGCCGTTTCAGACCTTTACCGAGCATGGGTTTCCACCGGAACTGATCCGGGAACTGGAGAAGAGGACCGGTCACAAGGTAATCGGAAACAAAAGTGCCAGCGGTACAGAGATCCTGGATGAGCTGGGAGAGGAAGAGATTGCCACCGGACATATGATCGTCTATACTTCCGCAGATTCCGTTCTGCAGATCTGTGGAAATGAAGAGACCTTCGATCTGCAGGAGCTGTACCGCTGCTGTGAAATTGCAAGAGAGCTGACCCTCCGCGAAGAGTGGAAAGTCGGCAGGGTCATTGCAAGGCCCTATGTCGGAAGGAAGAAAGGCGAGTTTGTGAGGACCGCCAATCGCCATGACTATGCGTTAAAGCCTCCGTATCCCACTGTCCTGAATGCCCTGCAGAATGCGGGGATGGATGTGATCTCTGTAGGAAAGATTGTGGATATCTTCGATAAAGAAGGGATTACGGAAGCGCATAAATCCCAGTCCTCTGTGCATGGAATGGAACAGACCATCGAGCTGACGCAGAAGGACTTCACAGGCCTTTGTTTTGTGAATCTGGTGGATTTTGATGCCAAATGGGGCCATAGAAGAAATCCTGCAGGCTACGCACAGGAACTGGAGGCATTTGATGAAAAACTGGGATCCCTTCTTGCGCGGCTGCGAGAGGACGATCTTCTGATCATCACCGCAGATCATGGCAACGATCCAACCTACAGTGGAACAGATCACACCAGAGAGAAGGTGCCGTTTCTGGCCTGGTCTCCATCCATGGAAGGCGGGGGAATGCTGCCCGAGCAGAGCACATTTGCAGTGATCGGTGCCACGATTGCTCAGAATTTTGGTATCGAAATGCCCGAGCACACCATCGGGGAATCCCTGCTTGAGGAACTGAGATGAACACTGCGGCTGGTGCTCATACAGGTCCACCGGACCTACGCTCCTGCGCCAGGTCTCGCGAAGCTCGATTTGAAATAATATATTGGTAATTGATGTTGACAATAATAACTGTACATCGACTGTTAGAGGAGGTACATGCCAATGATGGAAAAGTTAAAAAAATGTCTGGAAAGTGTACGCAGTAAAACAGATTTTGTACCGGAGATCGGTCTGATCCTGGGCTCCGGTCTCGGAGACTTTGCAGATGAGATTGATATAAAAGCTTCCGTGAACTATAACGAGATTGAGGGCTTTCCTGTTTCAACAGTGGAAGGTCACAAGGGACGTTTTGTATTCGGGTATGTAGGATCGGTTCCGGTGGTGATCATGCAGGGACGTGTGCATTATTATGAAGGATATTCCATGCAGGATGTGGTGCTGCCCACCAGGCTGATGGGACTGCTTGGAATCAAAACACTGATCCTTACCAATGCCAGCGGCGGTTTGAATAAAAGCTTCAGTCCGGGAGATCTGATGATCCTGACAGATCATATCACAACCGCCGTACCGAGCCCCCTGATCGGCCGCAATCTGGATGAGCTGGGACCAAGATTCCCGGATATGAGTGAGGTCTACAGCAAACGGCTCAGAACGATCATCCGGGATACTGCCGAAACACTTGCTATTCCGGTTCAGGAAGGTGTGTATGTGCAGTTCACCGGTCCCAATTATGAGACACCTGCAGAAATTCGTATGGCAAAGAGCTGGGGAGCAGATGCAGTGGGAATGAGCACAGCCTGCGAAGCCATGGCTGCAAAGCATATGGGTCTTGAAATCTGTGGAATCTCCTGCGTAACCAATCTTGCAGCCGGAATATCCGAAACACCGTTGAATCACGAAGAGGTGCAGGAAAATGCGGCCAAAGCATCAGCAAACTTTAAACTGCTTGTAGAGCAGGTGATTATAAATATAGGGAGAGAATGATTTCATTGCTATTTGTGCTGAGGAAACGAAAGGAATAAGTGAGGATGATGGATAAAGCAGCTATATTCACAAAAAGCAAGACAGAGCTTCATTGCCATCTGGACGGCTCACTGCCAAAACAATGGATGGAACAGGCTCTGGGGCGGGAACTGGACAGCAGTCTGGTTTCAGCACCTCCGGACTGCAGCAGTCTGACGGAATATCTGGAGAAATTTGAACTCCCGCTTTCCTGCCTGCAGACAGCACTCCGGCTGGAGGATGCCGCCTACGCACTGGCTGCGGACGCAGCACGAGAGAATGTAACATATATAGAAGTACGCTTTGCACCGAATCTGCATCTTGATGCAGGACTTCACCCGGATCAAGCGATCAAAGCGGTAGACCGGGGACTAAAGAGGGCCGAGACAGAATATTCCATCGGATATGGAATCATAGTTTGTGCCATGCGTCACCATTCCATGAAGGAAAACCGCACAATGCTGGAGCATGCAGGTGATTTGAGAGCCGCAGGTGCAGCGAACCTGGCAGCCCTGGATCTGGCAGGGGATGAATCTGCTTATCCCACCAGTCTGTTTAAGGAGCTGTTCGACAGAGCACGGGAGATGAATATGCCCTTTACCATCCATTCAGGAGAGACCGGCAGCCTGGAGAATGTAAAAACAGCCTATGAATACGGTGCGAGCCGAATCGGCCACGGAATTGCGCTGAAGCAGGATCCGGGACTGATGAGGGCCTTCGCAGAAGCCGGAATCGGTGTGGAGATGTGTCCAACCAGCAACTTTCAGACAAAGGCGGTAACCTCCCGGGAAGAGTATCCCCTTCCCGAATTTCTTGAAGCAGGAATTCCTGTCAGTATCAACACAGATAACCGTACTGTCAGTTCCACCACTCTTACAAGGGAGCTGGAACTGGTATACACGCAGTACGGAGAGGATGACAGCATGCTGGAGCAGCTTCTGAAGAATGCAGAAATGATGAGATTCAATCCAAAGCTGTAAAAATGGAACAGCGGACTATTATTGAAAAATAAAAAGTATTAACAAATAATTAATTGTTAGCACTCATACTTGACGAGTGCTAACAATAGTGCTATAACATAATCAGATCAAGGAAATGAAAGATTTCAGAGATCAAAAACCAATGTTCATAACTGTTCCGATTGGATTGTTTCAGAGAACAGAATCTGAAGACATGACAATACCGAACAGTTACAGATTTTATAAACAGGAGGTACTGATTATGTTAATGCCTAGTATTTTTGGAGAAAGCTTATTCAACGGATTTTTTGATGATTTCGGAACTGTATGGCCGGAGAGAAGACCTGCACAGGCAAGACCGGCAGTCATGAAAACCGATGTAAAAGAGACTGAGACCGGATATGAGCTTGATATCGATCTTCCGGGTTACAGTAAAGAGGATGTAAAGGCCGAGCTGAAAGAAGGTTACCTGACTATTTCAGCGAAGAAAGAGACGGACGACGGCAAGAAGGATGAGGATGGCAAATACATCCGCCGTGAGAGATATTTCGGAAGCTGCAGCAGAAGCTATTTTGTTGGTAAAGAGGTTGAGCAGGAAGATATCAAAGCAAAATTTGAGAATGGCATCCTGAAGATTTCTGTTCCGAAGAAAGAAGCTAAACCGAAAATTGAGGAAAATAAATATATCACAATCGAGGGTTGATCACGAATAATCGGTTCAGGGCAGCGGGGATGCATGATGCACCCCGCTGCTTTTGTGCAGATCTGCAGGTAATTGATGAAAGCTCCGGATAGAGGAAAGGCAGGTGAGAACGATGACGAAGAAAAAAGATTATTATGAAACTCTCGGAGTGAAGAAAACATCTACTGAAAAAGAGATTAAATCAGCATACAGGAAGCTTGCCAAGAAATATCATCCCGATACCAATGCAAATAACAAACAGGCGGAGCAAAAATTTAAGGAAGTCACAGAAGCATACAATGTGCTCAGTGATAAAGAAAAAAGAAAGCTCTATGACAGGTACGGCTTTGCGGGACTGGAGGAAGGCTTTGATCCGAACTTTGCCGGATACAGCTCCGGATTCGGAGGCTTCAATCAGAACTATACCGGTTCCGATCAGGGAACCGGCAGATACAGCCGGCATTTCAGCGGGTATGATCCGAACAGCAGCACATATAGAGAATTTCATTTCACAGGCAGTGACGGCAGCACGTACAGCAGTGATGAATTCGAAGATCTGTTTCGTGATATGTTCAGCGGACAGACCGGAAACAGAGGATTTACCGGAGAAAGCAGAAGCGCAGGCTTTGGAAGGCGAAAGGATGGCAGCACCCGTAACAGCAGAAGAGCCTGGGGAACAGGCGGAAGTCTCAGAGGCAGCGATCTGACATCGGATCTCACAGTCAGCTTCGATGAGTCTTTGAAGGGCTGCAGCAAGATGCTGCGGCTCAGCAGGGAAGACGGTTCTTTTACTACAATTCAGGTTTCCGTTCCCGCAGGCATTCAGGATGGCAAGACCATCCGACTGAAGGGAAAGGGACATCCGGGAATGAACGGAGGAGAAGCAGGTGATCTGCTTCTGCAGGTTCACGTTACACCCAGGAAAGGCTGGGAGAGAAAGGGAAATGATCTGTATGTGACTGCGGAAATTCCCTTTGAGACGGCAGTTCTGGGAGGAGAAGCCATTATTCCGACTATGACAGGAAATGTTTCCTGCAAGATAAAAGCCGGTACAAGATCCGGATCAAAGATCCGTTTGAGAGGAAAGGGTGTCAGTGATCCGGCGCATCCGTCTGAAACAGGAGACGAGTACGCAGTGATCCAGATAGAAGTGCCCAGAAACCTGAGCAGCGGGAAGCTGAGAAAATTAAAAGAATATGCCGATGCATGAGTACCTTTTCACTAAGATATAAGTATTTTAGAACCTCTGTACACGATTACGTGTGCGGAGGTTTTTCTTGTTTTGATAAGATGAAAAAATTGTAAAAAAAACTTACGTATCTTTTATCTGAAGTGTTATAAATTTGAGACTATCCTCCCATAGCTCGCTGTGGGGAGGAAGGTCTCTTTTTCTTGTTTTTTACAAATATAAGATATATGATAGGAAAGAAAAGACCGTACATATGCAGTGGATCGAATATAGAGAGGAATGAAAGTCATGAAGAAAAAAATAGCCATCATCGGTGCCTCCTACCTGCAGGAGCCTCTGATTCAGAAAGCAAAAAGCATGGGATTGGAAACACACGTCTTTGCCTGGGCAGCCGGAGATGTGGGAGAGAAAAGTGCGGATGTATTTTATCCCATCAGCATCGTTGAAAAGGATCAGATCCTGGAAAAATGCCGGGAAATCGGGATAGATGGAATCTGTACCATTGCCTCAGACCTTGCTGCAATCGCAGTAAACTATGTGGCGGAGAACATGGGGCTGACCGGCAATTCCATGGCCTGCACCCTTGTATCCACCAACAAGCATGCGATGAGGCGCTGTTTTGAAGAACACGGGGATCCATCACCAAAGAGCCTCCGGGTCTCCAATGCAGAAGAACTCGATACAGACAGGCTGACCTTTCCGGTGATCGTTAAGCCGATGGACCGCTCCGGAAGCAGGGGAATCACAAAGGTTCTGAAAGCCGGAGATCTCCCCGCGGCAATTGAGTATGCGAAAGCACAGGGCTTTGAGAAATATGCGCTGGTAGAAGAATACGCAGAGGGCACAGAATACAGTGTGGAATACATCTCCTGGAAGGGCGAGCACCGATTCCTGGCTCTGACCCGGAAGTATACCACCGGTGCACCGGATTTTATTGAAACCGGCCACATGGAGCCCGCAGACGTGAGTACGGAGCTGCTTGCCAGGGTTCAGTCCGTTGTGGAGCATGCACTCACCAGTCTTGGAATCCAATACGGTGCTTCCCATTCAGAATTGAAGATTTCCAAAGACGGTGTGATCCGAATCATCGAAATCGGCGGAAGAATGGGCGGTGACAATATCGGTTCCGCTCTGGTACAGCTCACCACAGGATACGATTTTGTAAAGGCTGTGGTGGAGACTGCACTTGGCCAGGAGCCGGAAGAGAAAAAAACAAAGCAGGCCTGCGCAGGCATTCACTTTATCTTTAACGAGAAAGATCTGGCAGTTCTGGAACGATTGAAAGAAGAGCATCCGGAGTATCTGGTGGAGGAAGATATTCACGAGATCACCGATGAGAAGGTAACGGACAGCGGCTCCCGATTCGGATACTTTATGTTTGCGGCAGACAGCCGTAAGGAAATTGAAGCATATCTCCCTGAGGATCAGGAATAGTAAAACACCCGAAGTATGAAACAGATACTTCGGGTGTTTTTTACGTCTAATTACTCACCACTTTAGAGATGGGAGTCTCTCCGACTGAGGTGAATTCGACTTGAAGGGGAGAAGCCGACTCTGCCGTCAATAGTAAAGTGTATTTCCAAATATCGGAAATGAACTGTACAAACGGATTTCCGGACCAGTGAAAAAGCCGGAATTAAAGCTTTGGAATGATTCGAATACAATAAGACCATAACAAAGAGGTACACAACAAAAACAAAATAATACAAAGCAAAGGGAAATGAAAGAAGGAGGAAACACATGTCAAAGTATCATTCCATCAGAGTAGAAAAAGGAAGCGGCGGATTCGGAGGACCACTCACCATTACTCCGACAGAAGAGAAACATAAGATCCTGTTTATTACAGGCGGAGGAGCTGAACCGGAATGCCTGGCACGGATCGTTGAACTCAGCGGTATGACCCCGGTCAACGGATTCCAGACCAACTGTCCTGAGGAAGAAATAGCACTGGCAATCATCGACTGCGGCGGAACACTTCGCTGCGGAATCTACCCAAAGAAACGGATCCCGACCATTAATACAAATCCGGTCGGAAAATCCGGTCCTCTGGCACAGTTTATTACAGAGGATATCTACGTATCAGGAGTTACATCCAAACAGATCTTTTCGGCAGAAGAAACGGAAGCCGCAGCTGTGGAAACGGCCGCAGATGAAGCCGCAGAAAAAAAGGATGAGGCAGCAGATGCAGGCGAGGTGAAATTCACTGCCGATAAAAAGGTATCAGAAACCCTCGCAGCGCAGAAGAATAAGAGCCTGATCACAAAGATCGGACTCGGAGCAGGAAAAATCGTAGCAACCTTTAACCAGGCAGCACGAGATGCGATTCAGACTTGTATCACCACATTGCTTCCCTTCATGGCCTTTGTATCCATGCTGATCGGTGTGATCAATGGTTCCGGTTTTGGAGATGCCTTCGCAAGACTGCTTACACCGCTGACCGGCAATATCTTCGGTCTTTTGATCCTCGGAGTGATCTGCTCCATCCCGGGACTTTCTGCTCTGCTGGGACCCGGTGCAGTAATTGCACAGATTGTCGGAACACTGATCGGTGCCGAGATCGGAAAAGGTAACATTGCACCAAGTCTTGCACTGCCGGCACTGTTTGCAATCAATACCCAGGGAGCCTGTGATTTCATTCCTGTAGGACTTGGTCTTGCGGAAGCAGAAACAGAAACCGTTGAGGTCGGAGTTGTATCCGTTATGTATTCCAGATTTGCAACCGGTTGGATCCGTGTACTGATTGCATTTGCAGCAAGTATCGGACTGTATGCATAAACAATGGAACTTGTCGAAGTTAGAGTCACAGAAACATGTGTGAATAAAGTCAATTGAGAACGATAGAAAAATAGGAGAGATAAGATATGAAGAAAATATATGAAAATGAAGTAAAAGGAATCGGAAGCTGTGTAGACGAATTCAAGGAAGGAAATATGTTTATTCTGTTTGGTGACAATGCACCTGAGGAACTTCGTGATTACTGCTATTCAGTAAGTGTGAATCCGATCAACGGAGAAATCAAAGCAGGTCAGATCCTGAGAGTAGATGAAAAGGAATACAAGATCACAGCAGTAGGTCCGGAGGCACCGGTGACTCTGGCAGGACTTGGCCACTGCACCATCAATCTCAGCGGTTCAACAACAGTAGAGCTTCCTGGAACCATCTATGTAGAGAACAACGGAATGCCCGAGATCACTGTGGGAACAAAGGTTCAGATCGTGGAGCGGTAATCGCCCTGGACTGCAGGAGAGTCAGTGGCTGCCTAAGGAAGAATCTAATCTCCGAATAAGTGTGAACAAAGATAGGAAGATCAGATGGATTTTCATAGGGAATGCCGGAGTAAACATAGATAATACGAAACAAAAAGAAAAACTAGACAAAATCAGATATGTAGAAAGGATAAAGGATATGACACAGAATTGGTTAGGACTTGAGGAAAAAGTAGTTGTTGTAACAGGCGGAGCTTCCGGAATCGGTAAAAAGGTGGTAGATACACTTGTAGATGCAGGTGCTAAAACTGTTATCGTTGATATGAATGTTGAGACAGGGAAAGATTTGGACGGTGCCTATTGTGTGCAGTGCAATGTTACGGATCCGGAAAGTGTATCTGCAATGGTGCAGACAGTCATGGGAAAATACGGAAAAATCGATGCTTTGGTAAACAATGCAGGAATCAATCTGCCCAGACTCCTTGTAGATGTTAAGGGAGAGAAGCCGCAGTATGAGCTGAACACAGATTCCTTTGATAAGATGTTCGGAGTAAATGTAAAGGGTGTTTTCCTCTGTGCACAGGCATGCGCAAAGGAGATGGTGAAGCAGGGACAGGGAGTGATCCTGAACATGTCTTCTGAATCAGGAAAAGAAGGTTCTCAGGGACAGTCCGCTTATTCAGCAACAAAGGGAGCTGTGGACAGTTTTACAAGATCCTGGGCAAAGGAGCTGGGAAAATACAACATCCGTGTTCTGGCATGTGCTCCAGGTATCATGGAGGCAACCGGACTTAGAACTGAGGCCTACAATGAAGCGCTTGCCTACACAAGAGGATGCAAACCGGAAGAGTTATCCACCGATTATACAAAAGTGATCCCGTTAGGTCGTGACGGTAAATTAGAGGAAGTTGGAAATCTGGTTGCCTATCTGGTATCTGACCGTGCAAGCTATATCGCAGGCACTACGATCAATGTATCCGGAGGAAAATCCAGAGGTTAACAAATGATTAGGAATCATGTAAGGAAAGGAAGGAAGAAATTATGAATTTTATTGTAGATTTAGCCTCAGGCTTTATGAACCTTTTTACACTGGGCGGCGAGCAGTTCATGAGCTGGGTCACCGGCATCATCCCGACGATCCTCATGCTGCTGGTACTGATGAACGCAGTCATCGCATTGGCAGGAGCTGAAAGAGTAAACAAGCTGGCAACGATCTGCACAGGAAACCCTATTCTCAGATATGCAGTACTCCCCTTTGTCAGTGCATTTATGCTGGGAAATCCAATGGCACTGTCCATGGGCAAGTTCATGCCGGAGTTTTACAAACCGAGCTATTACGCAGCAGCAACCTATCACTGTCACACCAACAGCGGAATCTTCCCGCATATCAATGCATCCGAGATCTTCATTTATCTGGGAATTGCAAATGGTATCACAGCACTGGGACTGAGTACCACACCGCTGGCGATCCGTTACCTGCTGGTAGGAATCATTTGCAACTTCATCTCCGGATGGGCAACTGAATTTACAACTGTAATGGTAGAAAAACAGCAGGGAGTACGTCTCAGCCGTGAGTTGAAAAAAGCAGCAGCATGATAGGAAAATTGAATAATTCAACAGCAATACAGGAAACCAGGATCTGCTGTGCAGTCTGCACAGCAGATCCTGGTTTCCGGCCTTGAGAAAGTCCGTGAGTATATGATTACTGTTCATCGGCATCACCAGATCAATTACAATTCGCGGGGTGAATTGTAACTCTAAATCATTGATACAATAAGAAATAGTGCAGAAAAATTGTAATCTATGATAAAATAATTCCAATAAAGTTTACAAATTCATGAGATACATTGTGCTGATTGTCAATGGCAGTTAGTGCACCATGTTTCCAGCCTCTGGAAATTTCCTGTACAAAGCTGTTTCCGAATGATTGAAAAACAGAGAATTAAGCTCGGACAGACTGTGGAGTACAATAAGGTCATAACAAAGGGAAATAAAAGGAAAACAGGAAATCAAAACACAGAGTGAACGGAGGTATTAAGATGTTACAATTAGCGTTAGTGATCGGACTTGCATTTGCCCTTCAGATCGTATTGAGTATGATGCAGATGAAGCATTTTTCAAAGGAGTTTGTAGCACTCCGAAAGAAAGGAAAAGTGGCCTGCGGAAGAAAGTCGGGAGGGTTCCATGCCGGAGCAATTGTGATGTTCCGTATTGATGATGATGGAATCGTTCAGGAAGCAAAGAAAATGGAGGGAGTAACCTGCTTTGCGAGAGTGAAGGATCTGGAAGGATTTGAGGGAAGGTTTGTAGGAGAGCTGAACGGAGAGGAGATTCTCAAATCTCATCGAAATCTGAGAAAGGCTGTAGAGGATGCAGCACTTACCTACAACAAGTATATGGCCGGTGAAGTGATTGAGACACCTCCGTCACCGTTCCAGCGTGTCGGAAACAGTATCGGAGCACTTGCATCAAAATAAAGAAGGGAGATCAGTATGGATTTTATCGTAAATTTAGCTTCAGGCTTTATGAATCTTTTTACACTGGGCGGCGAGCAGTTCATGAGCTGGGTCACCGGCATCATTCCAACGATCCTCATGCTGCTGGTACTGATGAATGCAGTCATCGCTCTGGCAGGAGCTGAAAGAGTAAACAAGCTTGCCACAATCTGTACAGGAAACCCTATTCTCAGATATGCAGTACTCCCCTTTGTCAGTGCATTTATGCTGGGAAATCCAATGGCACTGTCCATGGGCAAGTTCATGCCGGAGTTTTACAAACCGAGCTATTACGCAGCAGCAACCTATCACTGTCACACCAACAGCGGAATCTTCCCGCATATCAATGCATCCGAGATCTTCATTTATCTGGGAATTGCAAATGGTATCACAGCACTGGGACTGAGCACCACGCCACTGGCGATCCGCTACCTGCTGGTAGGAATCGTCTGCAACTTCATCTCCGGATGGGCAACGGAATTTACGACAAAAATGGTAGAGAAACAGCAGGGAGTACGTCTCAGCCGCGAGCTGAAAAAACAGGCAGACTGATACGTACGTGGATGTCCGGTGAGACCTGAAAATTGAGGAGATTGTTTATGTCAGAGTTTCGTCCTGTTCGAGTGGAAAAAGGTTTAGGTGGGTTTGGAGGTCCTCTGATCATCACCCCGACAGAAGAGAAGGATAAGATTCTCTATCTGACCGGAGGAGGAGTGGAGCCGGAATGTCTGGAAAAAATTGTTGCACTAAGCGGCCTTGTACCGGTAAATGGTTTTGAGACCAGTTGTCCTGAGGAAGAAATAGCCGCAGTCATTATTGACTGCGGCGGAACACTGCGCTGCGGAATCTATCCGAAGAAAAGAATCCCCACAATAAATACAAATCCGGTCGGAAAATCAGGTCCCCTGTCTCAATATATCAAAGAAGATATCTATGTATCGGGAGTTACATCCAGGCAGATTTTCGCTGAAGATGGAAGGGAGAAAGAAAATGAAAAGAAGCAGAGCTTCTTTGATCATCCCTTTGATTTTTTTCATCAGGAACCGGATCCTTCAATCCGGACAGACAGGAAAATAACGGAGATCCTGAAAGAAAAGAAAAATAAAAGTCTGATCACAAGAATCGGACTGACAACGGGAAAGGTGGTAGCAACCTTTAATCAGGCAGCCAGAGATGCTCTGCAGACCTGTATTGCTACCATCCTTCCCTTCATGGCGTTTGTTTCTATGCTGATCGGCATTATCAACGGTTCCGGAATCGGTGAAGTACTGGCAAGGCTTCTGACCCCGCTGACGGGCAGTATCTATGGTCTTGTGCTGCTGGGAGTGATCTGTTCTATTCCGGGATTATCAGCACTTCTGGGTCCCGGTGCTGTCATTGCCCAGATTGTAGGTACACTGATCGGAGTAGAAATCGGAAAAGGGAATATTCCGCCCAATCTTGCACTTCCGGCATTGTTTGCAATCAATACCCAGGGCGCATGTGATTTCATTCCCGTGGGGCTTGGTCTTGCCGAGGCGGAGATCGAGACTGTGGAAGTTGGTGTTGTATCGGTCATGTATTCGAGATTTGCCACCGGCTGGATCCGAGTGCTGATTGCTTATGCAGCAAGTTTGGGGATGTATACGTGAACGAAAGGAGGAGAGTACCGTGGGAAATGCAACCGGCGATCTTCGAATGATTCAGATTCTGAAGATTCTCCGCAAGAACAGGACAGTAACGGTCACTGAACTGGCAGAGCAGCTGGAGGTCAGTGACAGAACCATCAGAAACGATATGAAACAGCTGAATCAGGAACTGAAAAACTGCGGAGTGATCGAAGGAAAACTGGGGAAATACAGTTTAAAGGTATTTGATGAGAACCTGTTCAGGCAGATGGTTTCATCCTTTGACAACGAGGACCGTCTTCTCAGCAGCCCCAGAGGAAGAATGGATTATGTTTTTGGGAAACTGATTCGGGCAGAGGAACCAGTTTTGACGGATGAGCTTGCCTATGAGATGAATGTGAGCAGAACGACCCTGATCGGAGACCTGAAAAAACTGCGTTCAGAGCTGGCTCTCTATCAGATTGAACTGATTGGAAAAACAAGTAAGGGAATGGTGATTGAGGGCAATGAGGAGGATATTCGCAGATATATTCTGGATGTAAACAACAGCCAGCTGTACAGTGACTATCCGCTGGATTCTGAGATCAGGAAAATTGTAGATGCCTTTTATAAGGAGATGAACTGGGAACACAATCTGATCCGATCCTATGAAAAATATCTGATCCTGATGCTGGATCGATTTCTGAACGGTCATGAGATCAAAGCGCTGCCCCACAGCTTTTACAACCTTACTGCAACGAAAACCTTCCCTGCAGTCAATCGTCTCATCGATCAGATCGGAAAATTTCTTTTCATGGATTTTCCGGTGGAGGAGAAACTGTTCACCATGATTCCCATTGCAGGAATGCGGACCCCGACAGATCTGGCACATCTGGAACGTATCCAGCTGGACCCCGCCATGGATACTCTTCTTGAGAGAATTCTGGAGCAGATACAAAGAGAACTGCAGATCAGCATTGATGGGGGAGACTATGCCAGGGATTTCAAATATCATCTGATGTTCATGATCAACCGGCTTCGTTTTCAGATAAAGCTGGATAATCCTGTTTCTGAGGATGTAATCGGAAAATACCCGCTGGCATTCCGTATGGCAAAGATTGCATTTCGCATGATCTGCCAGGAATATGAGGTCTCTGAAAATGATGCAGAGCTGGGATACCTGACAGCATATTTTGCCGTATTCCTGGAGAAAAACAACCTGCTGCAGGAAGAACCTCTGCGTATCGCTGTAATATGTGGTACCGGCAGAGTGACCTCTCATCTGATCTCCATGCAGCTTCGAAAGGAACTGGACAGCAGCGCACAGATCGATATCTTTCCTCTGGAAGCAGTGTCTGCAGAACTGCTCGCATCCTATCATGCTGTTCTTACAACTGTAGATCTTCCTTTCGAGACCGATGCCTCCGTGATTCGTGTCACAGAAATTTTCGATGCCGGAGAGCTGGTGAGGAAAATAGAAAAAATCAGATATCTGAAGCTGACGGGAAGTGATGAAACTGCCCATCGAGGAAGCTCTCTTCTGGCCAGAATGCTGGAGGAAAGCTGCTTCTATGTTCTGGAATCGGATATGACTTATCAGGAAGCGTTGGATTTTATGATTGAACCGCTGATGGATGAGGGGGTTCTGGATGAGGGATTTGCAGAGCGTCTTTCGGACAGAGAGAAGCAGGGGACAATGGTGTTTGGAAACAGTGTTGCCATTCCTCATATGATCCAGACTGTATCGGATGAGATCGTTCTGGCAATGGGCTGCAGCGAAGCTCCCATCAAGTATAATGAAACAGATGTGTCTGTGATCATTCTTCTGGGACTTCCGCAGCAATCTGAAGAGACTCAGACCCGATTGATCCAGGTTTATGAGGAGATTATTGAGATCACAAAGAACAAAGAGCTGCTTCAGAAAATAGCCGGATGTGAATCCTATCAGAAGCTGCTTCGTGTTTTGTATAGGTAGAAGAAGTAATTATTTTCAGTCGACAAATTCCCAAATATCGGCTATGATGTATTCTGAGTCTGTCAAGAAAGGAGAGGATCAGAATATGCTTGATTTCAGAAAGCCAACACCGGAAGATCAGGAATGGATCGAACATGCAGGCTTTCAGGCAAACCTGCGAAAGAATGATGCAGGCTTTGTCAATATTTCGCTGCTCATGCAAAAGTACGATACGCATGTATTGAATTATAAAGGAACTCTTCTTCGCTTCTTTCCGGAAGGATATCTGAAGGGCTGCTATGCAGCACCGGTCGGAAATGCAGATTTTCGGGAGGTTATCCCGCTTCTGGAAAAGGATGCGGAAGAAAGGGGAATTCCCTTCCGTCTGGAGATGCTTTCCGAGGAAGACGCCGGAAAGCTGGAGGAAGCATTTCCCGGAAAATATGAACTGGTACAGAAGCCGGATTATTCAGAATATCTTCACCTGCGGGAACGGCTTGCCGACATGCCGGGACGGAAGTTCAGTTCCAAGAGGAATCATATTTCTCAGTTCTTCCGTCTGCATCCGGAAGCAGCTGTGTTTCCCATTACATTGGAGAATCTGCAGGATGCATACAAGGTTGCCAGAACCTGGCTGGATAGTCAGCCGGAGGAGAAGAGAGAAAATCTGGAGTACGAGTACCGTGCCATCCTGAAGGCCGGTGAGAACTGGGAACAGTGGGACCTGAAGGGAATCCTGGTATATGCGGACGGAAAACCGGTAGGAATGAACATTGCGTCCAGACTCTCTGAGGGTGTCTATGATATCCATTTTGAAAAGGCTCTGTCCGAGTACCCCCATGTATGGAGCGTGCTGGAGCGTGAGCTTGCAAGATATCTGGAGGATGCAGTCTGGATCAACCGTGAGGAGGATCTGGGTGACGAGGGACTTCGAAAATCCAAGCTTTCCTACCGGCCGGATCAGCTGCTGCATAAATTTTACGCAGAACCGGCTGCAGAAGGAATCTGCAGAGAAAGGCGGTCTGCCTAGCTGCTGATTTGCCGGGAAAAGATGTAGTAAGATTTACGGAATCCTGAAGTGGTTGTATAACAAATGGGCAGAGAATCTGCTGCAGTTCACGTGGGAATTGTAACGAGAATATTTACTGAGGTAACAGATGCTTGCTGAAATGAAAGAGTATATAACTGCCCTTCAATCTATGAACATGGATCAGGCAGGACGAAAACGTGCAGAGGAACAGACCATTGCCTCCGGTATCACCGTCAATGACGGACCGGTGGCATTTTCCTGTGTTCCCCTGATGGTGACAGAGGAAGACAGAAATTCCTTTGATCAGGTGATCGTCGGCATTCAGACAATCCTGTCAAAAATGACGGAACGATATATTGCAGATCCCTCCTACAGGAAAATCTTCGGATTCTCCAAAGAAATGGAGGAGCTGATCTGTCTCCCCTGTGATTATCCCTGTATCATTCCGTTTGGAAGATACGATCTTTTTTATGATTTTATTTCCGGAACATACGGCTTCTGCGAGATCAACACCGACGGCTCCGGAGGTATGAGCTGGAACAACCGGATCACAGAGGCGGTCCTTCAGAATTTCGGCGATCAGAAGTATCTGAAGGAGAAGGGAATCACGCTTTGGGATGCGGAGACTCCCTTTGCCGAGGGGATCATTGAAATCTGGAAGTCTTCTCCTCAGGCGTATGTGAACGGCAGCCTGAAAGAGGCGGACCTGATTCCGGATCCGCTGATCGCCATCGTGGATTTCAAAGAGGAAGCGGTGATGACGGATTTTCAGGGAATCATCGATGGATTGATCGCAAAAGGAGTCAGAGCCAGATTTACCGATATGCGGGATCTGGAATTTGACGGGGCGCAGCTGCGGGATAGAACGGACGGCGCAGTGATCCACGGAATCTACCGGCGTGCCGTTACCAGTGTCATGCTGGAGCGGCTGGAGGAATGCAGAGCGTTGATCGATGCTGTGCGCTCTGAGAAGGTCGTACTGATGGGACATTTCCGAACCTCCCTGGCTCATTCCAAAAAAGTGTTTGCTGCCATGTACCGTAAAGAGACCCGAGAGTTTCTTGCGAAGGAGGAAATAGCATACATTCACGCTCATGTGCCGGCCACCTATATTCTCCGTGAGGGAACTCTGTCTGAAGAGGATCTGAACAGGATCCGTCTGGAGAAGGACAGCTGGGTGCTGAAGCCGGAGGAGGGCTTTGCTTCCATGGATGTGACCTGCGGCATGGATGTGGAGCCGGAGGAGTGGAAACGGCTTCTGGAGGAGGCTCTTAAGAAACCATTTATTCTGCAGCAGTTCTGTGAGAGATACACTGTTCCCGTTGTTCGCGGGGACACGGGAGAATTGGATGAATATCCCCTGATGCTGGGGATATTCCAGACCGGCGGGCATGCAGCAGCCTGCTACAGCAGGGCAGGACAGGCAGGAGTGATTGACTTCAGTCACGGCTGTGTCTGTGTGCCGACTGCAGTGATCAAAAGCTGTGATGAAGTGCAGGAATAGGAAATTTGTTGAAAAACCTGCCCGTCGACTCTCGACTTTTGACGTGAGCCGGCGGGCTTTTTCATGCATATAGTAGAATAGCATGTCATAGGTATTTCCATTGGAAATGGAGCTGCTATTGTTTCCTTCTATATGCTGCAGATTTAACCAGTCGATTTGATTTTCGACTCAATTAGTGATACTCAGGCATCCAGCTTCCGTGTGCATCGATCAGATCGTCCACCATATTTTTGATTTCATCGATGCTCAGCTCGCTTGCGGTATGAGGATCCAGCATTGCAGCCTGGTAGATAAAGGATTTCTTTCTTGTCCTTGCCGCTTCGATGGTCAGCAGCTGCACATTGATGTTAGTCATATTCATGGCTGCACACTGTACCGGAAGGGGTCCTACATGGCAGGGATGAACGCCGTATCCGTTTACCAGACAGGGGACTTCAACGCATGCCTCTGCAGGCAGATTAGAGATCAGTTGATCGCTGTTCAGCACATTGCCTCCGATCTGATAAGGAGTTCCTGTTACAATGGCTTCCATGATCCTGGATGCATACTCATGGGAGCGTTCATGCTCTTTCACACCCTTCTCAAGGATTTCCGCGTATTCTTTTTTCCATTTATCGATCTGGTCGATGCAGCGTCTTGGATATTCATCCAGTGGAATGTTGTAGCGATCAATCAGCTCCGGATATTTGTTCTTAATATAGAACATGTTGTATTCCGCATTGTGCTCGCTGGATTCTGTGCAGTAGTAGCCGAAGTTTCGAATATAGTCATAACGAACCTTATCCAGACAGTCCGGATCGGACATTTTTTCCTCCACTCGCCGGAGGATTTCCGGATACAGGTCATTGCCTGCCTGATCCTGAATGCTGAGCAGCCAGGCCATGTGATTAATGCCGGCAATCAGCTCTTTTCTTCCTTCCAGCCGATCCTCCATACCAAGCTCCGTCAGAAGTTTTTCGGAACAGACCTGTACACTGTGACAGAGACCGACCGTATTTACACCTGTATATCTCTGCATATAACCGGTCAGCATTGCCATAGGATTGGTGTAATTCAGAAACAGGGTATCAGGGCATACATCCTCCATGTCACGGGCAAACTCCTCCATCACCGGAATGGTGCGGAGGGCACGCATAATGCCGCCGATTCCCAGTGTGTCACCGATGGTCTGACGGAGCCCGTATTTCTTCGGAATCTCAAAATCCGTGATGGTGCAGGGATCGTAGCCGCCTACCTGAATGGAATTTACAACAAAATCAGCATTTCTCAAAGCATCCTTCCTGTTTTCGATACCCAGATAAGTGGTGATCTTGCCATATCCCCCTTTTGCAGTACGCATTGCTTCAAGAATTGTCTGACTTTCTCTCAGTCGGATCTCATCAATATCATACAGTGCAAATTCACTGTCCCGAAGTGCCTCAGCACAAAGGCAGTCTCCCACAACATTTCTAGCAAAGACTGTACTGCCAGCTCCCATAATTGTAATCTTCAAATTTTCGTTCTCCTTTCTGTTTTTCTTAACTTAAGAGTAGCATAGTCAGCGGGAATTCGAAACAGATTTTCATCTATATTCCCTTGAAGACTGTACAGTAACCCATGAAGAGTATCGACACAGAAGACAGATGGAGCGAGTTGACAAATCTGTAATAAATTGCTAAAATGCTTGCAATGTCGGAGGAAACTCCGGCATTGAGGCTGATTTTCAGCTTCAAAGACGCGAGAAATATCTTCTTCCTGCGGAGCTCGCGAGTTTTCTCTGCTCGTAAAAAGAGATTTCGAAGGGTGTTCTGCCTGATCAGGCGGGATAGCCACAAAGCGTCACTGAGTACCGTAGAGCAATCGAAGGGAAAGGGAAACTCATCTGCGGATGCCAGAGTAATCGAAGCAGCCGGTAAAGCGAACCGGGCACGGCTAACGTGGCCGATTAGTGAAGAGATGAGCAGTCGGAACCGAAAGGATACGACTGAAGGTGCCTGACGGTGGATGAAGGTCCATCGGGACGAAGGAACGTGTTCCGTTAAAAGGGAACATGGGCCGGGAAGGTACGCGGCCTTGCGCAAGCTTGGCCAGCAAGAGAAGTGCGAACCGCGAAAGCGGCAAAAGCCATATCATTTCCGGACCTGTTTTCTCAGCTGAGAAGGTCATCGCTTCTGCAAGCATGACCTGACCCGCTTGAAGGCAGCTCCTGATATGGAAACAGCACAAGGTGAGCGAAGAGCGAACCGACAACCTGGGGACGAAAGGAAACAGGTTGGGCATTATGGAGACATGGTGTCAAGTGCGCAAGCACGGTGAGTAGGCTCTGCTGCGGCAGGGCGGAAAGCAAAGTCGTCTGATGAAATTTCGAGCAATCGGGATGGAGTGGAACGCCTGGAAACAGGAAAGAGGCGAGGCCGGTAGAGATGCCGGAGTGGTGTCTGGCAGAATGAAGAAGTAATGATGCATTCTGGAAGAAGGAACGTGGATCCAAAGGTTGCCGTTAACAGACGGTATAAACCGGATGCATGGGACGAAGGGCACAGAGGATGTTAGGTACTCGACGGATGAGTGCTGAAAGATCTTCTAAGGAAAGCACGAGCGGAAGAAATGAAGCGAAGGCCCACTGGTGAAAATCAGCGGGAAAACAGTGCAGACACAAAGCGGGCGCGATGTGTCAGTCCCTGTGATGGAGGAAGAGATGAATTCGTCACTGCGGACTATCTGACTGAAAAGCCGGATAGTAGAAAGGGGCGGCAGGTACACGCTGTGTATCGGTAAACGCGAGACTCAAGTGGAGCATGAAAAAGCAAAGCAAGGGTCGAAGCTTCCCTGAGAGATCGGGGGAAGAAAAAGCGGTAGCTGCCGGAGGGTTTCCGGAAGCTATGAAAACAAAAAAAGGAGCTGCAGCATTTCGTGTGCTGCAGCTCTTTTTTGCGCGAATAACGAGCCACGCAGACATGCTTGCATGTCCATATGGTGACTGTCGCGACAGCCGGAGAAACTCGCAAAGCGTGTTTCTCCGGCTGCTGTTCAGAATGTAACGCGAATCATGGTTCCTCTTCCCGGTTCACTCTCCAGAGTGAGGGAAGCATCATGGAGTTCAACGATATGCTTTACAATAGCAAGTCCCAGACCTGTGCCGCCTGTTCTTTTTGATCGGCTCTTGTCTACACGGTAGAAGCGCTCAAAGATTCGATCCTGCTGATCTCTGGGTATACCGATTCCATCGTCTTTAACGATCAGGACACCATGTTCATTCTCCTCGAGAACGGCAACATCCAGGTGACCGCCGGGATTATTATACCGGATCGCATTTTCACAGAGATTCTGGATCAGCTCACGCATCATGGTCGGATTAGCCAGAACCTTACAGACTGTACCATTGTACCGAACAGCAATGTTCCGTTCATCTGCCTGGATCTGCAGATCCTTCAGACAGGCTCTGGCAATTTTGTCCAGATCTACATCCTCTGCAGCAATGCCTCCCTCTGCAGTATCCAGTTCTGAAAGTCGGATGATGTCATTGATCAGTACCAGAAGACGACCGGCATTATTCCGGATCTCACGGGCAAAGTGCTCCGTCTGTTCCGCATCCGCCATATGGTTTTCGATAATTTCTGCATACCCGGATATGGCTGTCAGAGGAGTTTTCAGCTCGTGGGACACATTGGCAGTGAAATCCTGCCGTACCTTCGCAGCCATCAGGATATTTTCGTGCTGGCTGCGTATGGTATCCACCAGTGGAACCAGCTCTTTATAGACCGGAGCCCGTGTGTGGTCATCCAGGTGCTCCACCACATCCTGTATGGGCTGGAGCAGCTGCCGGGTAAGAAAATGAGCCAGCAGGATACACAGGATCACTACTATAAACAGTACGGTGATGATCATGGGAAAACTGCTCAGGAACACATTCCAGATGCTTCTTGCGCCGATGGCTACACGCAGCACAGTACCGTCCTGCTGCAGCAGAGCATAATAAAAGTTTTTCTGGTTCATGGTATGAGAATTCCGGACAGTTTCCCCTTCCCCCTGAGTCAGTGCCTGCTGCACCTCCGGACGGTCCGAGTGATTTTCCATATCACCGATATCGATATCGTTGTCATACAGCACCGTTCCGTCGGTGTCGATCCATGTGATTCGCAGATTATCGATTCCAAGCTTCAGGGAATCAGGATTGGTCTGCAGCTCCTGATAAAAGGACCGGGTAGAGGAAAGGGTCGTACCCATCATCTTCAGATCCTTCCTTACCTGATTCTGATAGATTCCATAGTAGACAAAGGTCATACAGATCGTAGTCAGTACAATGGCAAGAATCGCAATTTCTATCAGGCGCTGATTAATTTTGTTTTTCATGATTATATTCCTTTAACACAGGCAGGTAATCGGATTGGGCGACATCCGAAAGAAGGATCAGACAGAGGCTTCAGAGACTTGATAATCGGCGAGCCGCCCGAGACCTGATTTATTCAAGAACATACCCGACATTCCGGACGGTTTTGATCCGGACTGCTTCTGCCCCCAGCTTCTGCCGCAGAGTTTTGATGTGCATATCCACGGTTCTGGACTCACCCTCAAAATCTGTTCCCCAGACCTTTTGCATGATGACCTCTCTGGACAGCACGATCCCCTGATTCTGCATCAGCAGCTTCAGAAGCTCATACTCCTTGAAGGTCAGATCGACCTGCTCACCGGAAAGAAGAAGGATCCTGCGTTCATTGTCAATGGTGACGGTTCCGACAGACAGGGATTTTTCCTCGGTTTCCACAGATCGGCGCAGCAGGGCCTTTACCCGGGTGATCAGTTCAATGATGGAAAATGGCTTTTTGATGTAGTCATCCGCACCGTCGTCCAGTCCCCGGATCATGTCCAGCTCTGTGGTTTTAGCTGTAACCATGATGATCGGCAGTCGTTTTGTTACAGACTGACGTCTCAGCCTGCGTACGATCTCATATCCGTTCTCATCCGGCAGCATGACATCCAGCACCACCAGATCTGGCAGCACATCCTCCAGTTTTCTGTAAAAATCCTTTGCATTTTCAAAGGAACAGACAATGTGGCCGCTGTTCCGCAGGGAGATTTCTTCAATCTCCCGGATACTCTCATCATCCTCTACAATATAGATCAATGCCATAGCATGAATCTCCCCTTATTTTTTTCAGATTCCCTCACGGGCAGCAGTTCGCAAAGCTTGTTACACTCCACCTGTGAGCTGTAATTGTTTCGGCAGTGCATACGTCTTCTTATACTCCATATACTTCGTCAGATATGTGTCATCCGGACTGTCCTTCATATCATCCAGGTACTTATGAGTATCCAGCTTATCCTCGTGGATACGGAGGAGCCCGATGCCGATATTGGAGCAATGGTCGGCAATACGCTCCATATTGGTGAGCAGATCCTCAATATAGACACCAAGCTCAATGGCGCAGCTGCCCTCTCGAAGCCGTTTCAGATGATGCCGCTTGATCCTGCTGTTCAGATCATCGATGACCTGCTCCAGAGGTTCAATATTTCTGGCAAGATCCAGATCCATATGAATAAATGCCTGCACGGTCATCTCCATTATAGCATCGATTGCCTGCTCGTATAAAGCAATCTCTGCAAGAGCCGCTTCAGAAAAGTGCAGGTTTTTCTGTTCAACAGCTTCTGCTGTTTCAGTCAGATTCACCGCATGATCCGAGATACGTTCAAAATTGCCGATACAATGCTCCAGGATCGCCAGTGTTTTCTTTCCATGATCGGAGATGGATTTTCCTTTCACCTGCATGATATAAGAACCGATCCGATCTTCATACCGGTCGATGGTATTTTCCCGCTGGATCACTTCAGTGACAGTTACATCGCTGAAGGAGGTACGATTTTTTATGGCAAGCCGGAGAGCACTCTGGGTTTCCAGAGCCATCTTCTCGGTTACCTCCTTGCTGATCTCCAGTGCGAAATCAGGACGATCCAGAAAGCGGGTATCCAGACGGCTGAAGATATCCGCTTCTTCTTCCGGTTCCTGCTTATCATGATCCCGAACAGTGATTTCCGCAAGGTGAACCAGATGATCGGCAAAGGGGTACAGAAGCAGCACGGCGCCTACATTGAACAGACTGTGGATCACAGCAATTCCGCCGGCATTTGCGGCTTCATTCAGGAAGGAGAAGCCATCCACCATCCAGTTAAGAACATAGAATCCAATCAGGAAAACAGCCGTGCCGATCAGGTTAAAATACAGATGGATCATAGAAGCCCGTCTTGCATTTTTACTGCTGCCCACAGAGGAGAGCAGTGCTGTCACGCAGGTTCCGATATTCTGACCCATGATCACGGGTACAGCCAGTCCGTAGCTGACAGAGCCGGTGACACAGAGTGCCTGCAGAATACCAACGGATGCGGAAGAACTCTGAATGGCAGCAGTCAGCAGCAGTCCTGTAAGCACACCCAGAACCGGATTTGTAAATTTAACAAGGATGCCTGTAAAAGCTTCATTTTCAGCCAGCGGTTTTACAGCTCCGCTCATGGTTTCCATTCCATACATCAGGACAGTGAAGCCCAGCAGGATCACACCGATATCCTTTTTTTTCGTGCTTTTGGAGCCCATCAGGAGAATGATTCCAATCAAAGCCAGAATCGGTGCAAAGGAGGAAGGCTTCAGCATTTTCAGAAACAGGTTGCTGCTCTCAATGCCGGTCAGGGACAGCAGCCAGGAGGTAACGGTGGTACCGATATTGGCGCCCATGATGATTCCGGCAGCCTGAGAGAGCTTCATGATACCGGAGTTTACAAAACCAACCACCATAACCGTTGCTGCAGAGGAACTTTGGATCGCTCCTGTAACAACGGCACCCAGCAGTACCGCCAGGATTCTTTTAGAAGTCAGTTTTTCAAGAATTTTTTCCAGCCGTCCTCCTGACAGCTTCTCCAGACCGTCCCCCATGGTTTTCATTCCGTAGAGAAACATGGCAAGACCGCCGATCATCGTTAATAGTCCAAATACATCCATATAGAATCATTCCTTTCAAATCGTATTCAGTCACAGTTTTCAAATCAATCTTTGTGCTGTGATAAAAAATACAACTGCCATGTAAAGTCTGTTCTGTAAACAATGTAAAATCTATGTAAAATATTCATCAGCGCCTGATCGGTCTGGCATATGTCCAGATCAGTACCTATATAGATGGGAAGGGCGGTGCCATTCCAAAACAGAATCCATAGCATAGAAACGGGGACAGTGATTATGTGCTGCTTTCACAACACATAATCACTGTCCCCGTTCCATGACACAACGCATCTCCATTGAAGAGACTTTTACCTCTATGGAAGGTGAAAAAACAATCATTTTCTCAGAGGGAGCCTCGCCCACTCAGGAGAATCCTCTATTATTCCAGTCCGATCGTTTCATCCAGTCCCAGAAGAATGTTCATATTCTGCACAGCTGCACCGGAGGCACCCTTGCCAAGGTTGTCAAAAAGAGCTGTAATAGTCGTCTGTTCTTCATTGCCGCATACAGCAATCTCCAGACGGTTGGTGCCTGCCAGTGTGTTGGCATACAGTGTTCCCCGGGCTTCTTCGAATGGAAGTACCGTAACAAAATGTTCCTCTCCATAATATTCCTGCAGTCTCCGACAGATCTCTTTCGCAGAGGGCTGACCGTTCAGAAGCCGGTTCTGCAGCATGATAGTGCTGGCCATTCCTTTATAATAGTCATCCACCACAGGCAGGAATACAGGAGGCTGGGTAAGACCGGTCATCTTTGTCATCTCAGGAATATGCTTGTGCTTCAGGGTCAGTCCGTAGATACCGGGAGCAGACAGCTGATCCGCTCTGCCGTCTGCTTCATAATCAGCGATCATTTTCTTGCCGCCGCCGGAATATCCGGTAAGGGAGAAGCAGGTCACCGGGTAATCCTTCGGCAAAATACCCATGCGTACCAGCGGAGCAGTGACAGAGATCATTCCCGTAGCGTGACAGCCGGGATTGGCAATGCGTTTGCTCTCCCGGATCGCCTGGCGCTGCTCTTTTGATAATTCAGGAAATCCATAGACCCAGTTCGGATCTGTTCTGTGAGCAGTAGAAGCGTCGATCACCCGAACCTCCGGATTTTCAATCAGTGAAACAGCTTCAACAGCACCCGCATCCGGGAGGCAAAGGAAAACGATATCTGCATTGTTCAGAAATTTTCTGCGCTCCTCAATATCATGTCTTTTGTCCTCGTCGATTCTAAGCAGCTCCAGATCCTCTCTGGCTCCGATCCGCTCATAGATCTGAAGACCGGTGGTTCCGCTCTGCCCGTCGATGTATACTTTCTTTTTCATAGGAAACCTGCTTTCTTTTTGTTTTTATCAAAGATTGTTTCTGCGGAGACAGGAATTCTGTGCCGACAGAAAATCTTTATGTAAGTATAACATACCTTGCTGAATAATATGATAAAGAAAATATTATTAGGTGTGCTGCCGGTTCCTGTGAACTCATGTATTACATGAATTGCTGATCTGTAATTTCAAGTACAGTAAGATACTGTTAAGGTTGCAATCATTCTACGATTAGATCTCAGTGG
Organism: Lachnospiraceae bacterium; assembly: GCA_030527645.1. Classification (GTDB taxonomy): domain Bacteria; phylum Bacillota; class Clostridia; order Lachnospirales; family Lachnospiraceae; genus JAKSRN01. Next base: position 26,234 of record JAUNAJ010000016.1, read on the forward strand.
TATGATTCCATCATAAGAACAACACAGACATGCAAAACAGAAAAGGAGAAAAACAAATGAATAATGAAAAATTACAGACTGTAAAATTGAACGATGAGGATCTTGACAGATTGAACGGAGGTACCAGACCATTGAATCCAAGAATACATGATAACTTATTCGAAGACCAGACCGAAAGCGAAGATTCTGCGAATGAGAACAACTCTTTAAAATTGTTCTGAATGATGATCTGTTAATTCTGGCAAAACATAGATAATGAATAATACAGATTAACAGCAAGTAATCAGATATCCTCGAACATCAGTCGCAGAGCTGATCGAACAGATCTGCTGAATCAAAAAGGTATCGAACGGACTTAGGTCTGAACGATACCTTTTTTTATGATACAGTGGATACTTCCTCTTGACACCACAGAGTTTCTCTGTTAAAGTATGGTAAGCACATAAATCATACTAAAACTATAGGAATAACGGAGAAAAGAATATGAGTAAAAATTTACATGAGCATACACACGACAGCAATCATTCACACGAACATGAGCATACCCATGAACATGTACACAGAACCATCATTGGTTTTGACAAAAACGGTATTCCGACCGTGATCAAGGAGGCAGACAAGCATCATACCCACATCGATGAGAACGGTAATGTCATAGAGCATTCTCATGAGCTGGAGGATGATTACATGAAAGCGGTTGCTGCTTACAGAAAGACCTTTCCCAGCAAGCAGGAGCAGTTGGACAACATGCCGGATCCTGCAGTGAAGGATATGATCCTTCACATGGAGCAGATCGGAATGGATACCACCTTTGACCGTTTTGATAAGCAGCAGCCTCAGTGCAGCTACGGTCTTGCAGGTATCTGCTGCAAGATCTGCAACATGGGTCCCTGCCGGATCACACCAAAGAGCCCGCGTGGTGTCTGCGGCGCGGATGGTGATCTGATCGCGGCAAGAAATCTTCTTCGCGGTGCAGCAGCAGGAGCTGCTCAGCACGGGATCCACGGCTGTGAGCTGATGCTGATGCTGAAGTGGGCAGCTGAGGGCAAGCTGGATATTCCGATCACCGATGAAAACAAAGTGAGAAGTGCAGCAGCAGCCTTCGGAATCCCTGTAAAGCACAGGCAGACAAAGAAGATCGCCATCGATCTGGCGGATAAACTTCTGGCGGATATGTCCAGAACAGAGCCGGCAGAGTATGAGACCATCAAGGCGATGGCAACACCGGAGCGTCAGAAGGTCTGGAAGGAAATGGATATCCTTCCCATCAGCAACTACCATGAGATCGCTGAGGCAATGCACAAAACCGGTGTGGCAACGGACGGTGACTGGGAGAGCATCATGAAGCAGTTCCTTCGCTGCGGACTGGGCTTTACCTTCAGCGGCGTTGTGGGTACATCCATTGCAACCGATGCTCTGCTTGGTGTCGGCGACCGTGCCACCACCAAGATCAATGTAGGTGCGCTGAAAAAGGGCTATGTAAATATCGCCGTTCACGGACATCTTCCCGTGCTTGTAAAAGAAATCGTAAAAACAGGCTACAGCGAGAAATTTACCGAGATGGCTAAAGCAGCAGGCGCGAAGGGAATCCAGTTCTACGGTATCTGCTGTACCGGACTTTCCGCAATGTACCGCTATGCAGGAGTGATTCCGCTTTCCAACGCAGTCAGTGCGGAGATGGTTCTTGGAACAGGCGCACTGGATCTTTGGGTAGCCGATGTTCAGGAAGTATATCCATCCATCATGGATGTAGCAAAATGCTATAAAACCACCGTTGTGACCACCAGCGATTCTGCACGGCTTCCGGGAGCAGAGCATATCGGATTCGATCACCATCACTCCAACCTGGATGAGGTGCATGAGATTGCAGAGAGAATTGTCACCAGAGCCATTGAAAGCTTTGCGGCAAGAAGAGACGTACCGGTCTTTATTCCACCCTACGAGGTGCAGGCGGAGGTTGGCTTCTCGGTAGAGTATCTCTGCAGACATTACGGCAGTCTGAAGCCGGTGGCAGACGCTCTGAAGGAAGGAAAGATCCTCGGTATTGTCAACATGGTTGGCTGCAGCAACCCGAAGGTGCTGTATGAGAAAACCATTCTGGATGTCTGCGATGTGCTGCTGAAAAACAATGTACTGATCCTGACCAACGGCTGTGCATCCTACCCGCTCCTGAAGCTGGGCTATTGCCAGACCTCAGAGCTTGCATACCGCAGAGTGGGTGATTCTCTCAGAGAGTTCCTGGAAGCAGACAATATGCCTCCGGTATGGCATGTGGGCGAGTGCATTGATAATACAAGATCCACAGGAATCTTCGGCGGCATTGCAGCAGCACTGGGCAAGGATCTGTACCAGCTGCCCTATGCACTGTCATCACCGGAATGGTCCAATGAGAAGGGAATCGATGCTTCCCTGGGCTTCCGTCTGAATGGTATCAGCTCTTACCATTGCGTAGAGCATAATATCCACGGTGCACCGAAGGTAATTGAATTCCTGAAGGAAGGAACAAAGGCAACTCTGAAATCAGCCATGGTCGTGGATGTGGATCCGGTTTCTCTGGGAGAGAAGATCGTAGCTGACATGAAAGAGAAACGCAGACAGTTAGGATGGGATGAATAAATGCTGCGAATGAAAAAATTAAAGAAGCTTGCAGGTCTGCTGCCGGCACTGCTTCTTGCCATAGCTTTGGCAGGCTGCGGCAGTCAGAGCGAGGAAAGAGATCTTACCGGAAAGACTGTGGCTAAGATCGGCTATCTTCCGATCACCCACGCCCTTGCAGTGTTTGAAGAAACAGAGATGCTGGAGAAAGCAGATTCAGAGGTTCAGATCGAGCTGGTGAAATTCAGCTCCTGGACCGATCTTACGGATGCTCTCAGTGCAGGGCGTATTGACGGTGCCTCTGTGCTGGTGGAGCTGGCAATGAACATATTTAACAACGGTGTGGACATCAAAACGATTGGTCTCGGACATAAGGACGGCAACGTGGTGGTTGTGTCTGATGAGATCGAAACAGTGGAGGATCTGAAGGGGAAGACATTTGCCATTCCCTCCGCTCAGTCCTCTCACAATATTCTGCTTCAGGATATGCTCGCCGAGGCAGGTATGAGCCTGACTGATATCAGTCTGGTGCAGCTGTCACCCACAGAGATGCCCTCCTCCCTTGTAAGCGGAGCCATCGACGGCTATTGTGTGGCAGAGCCTTACGGTGCCCAGGTGATCGCTAAGGGGCTTGGCCATGTACTGTACAGTTCTGAGGAACTCTGGGAGGATTCCACCTGCTGTGCATTTGTATTGAGCGGATCCTGGATGACAGAACATGCTGAGGCGGCTGAACTTCTGATAGAGAACTATTTTACCGCAGGAAATGCTTTAGACGAAGAAACTGCAATGAACATTGCAGAAACATATCTTGGTCAGGAACAGGAAACCCTGGAACAGTCTCTGGCCTGGATCTCTTTTAAGAACCTGGCTCTGTCAGAGGAGGATTATCAGGTGCTCTGCGACAAACTGCTGGAATACGGAATCAATGAAAATCCGCCTTCCTACGATGCTTTTGTCTATCAGGGTACCTATTGAGGGAGGAAGAGCAATATGGAAAAAACAATAACAAAAACAGTGATCAGCTTTGCTGCCCTGGCTGTGATCTGGCAGCTGGGTGTTACGGTCAGCAGCGTGAATACAGCCCTGTTTCCTACACCGGGAATGGTGCTGAAGGCCTTTGGCGAACTGACTACAGGATTAAAGGGCAGTACCAGTGATGCCACGATCTGGACCCATATCGCTGTGAGCCTGGGACGCTTTCTGGCGGGCTACCTGCTGGCTGCGGTCAGTGGAGTGGTACTGGGTCTGCTGCTGGGAATCTTTCCGAAGGTGTTTGCCTATGTGAATCCCATCGTACAGCTGATTCGCCCGGTAGCTCCTGTGGCATGGCTTCCCTTTATCGTTCTGATCTTCGGTATCGGCGATATTCCTGCCATTGTGATCATCTTTATAGCAGGATTTTTCCCAATCCTGCTATCTACAGTCAGTGCGGTGAATCATCTGGATCCGATTTACACAAGAGTAGCCCAGAACTTTGGAATGTCGAAGATGAAGAGTCTCGTGAAGATCATCTTCCCGGCTTCCTTCCCCCAGATCATGAATGCCCTGCATCTGGCACTGGGAACCTCCTGGATCTTCCTTGTATCCGGAGAGATGGTAGGGTCCCAGTCCGGTCTCGGCTTTCTGGTAATGGATGCGAAGAACTGTATCCGTTCCGATGCGCTGCTGGCAGCCATCATTACCATCGGCGTCATCGGTCTGATTCTGGACGGATTGATGGGACAGCTGGAAAAGGCAGCATCCCGGGAATTTGGTGTATAAGGAGGCTCGATATGTTTATTGAAATTAAAGATGTATCCATCTCCTTTGAAGAAAATCAGGAGCGTGTGGATGTACTGGAGCATGTAAACCTGAACATTGAAAAGGGAGAATTTGTCTGTATTCTCGGTTCCTCCGGCTGCGGAAAATCCACCCTGCTCAATGTGATCGCAGGCTTTGAAAAGGCTGATAGAGGAACGATCCTCATTGACGGTAAGCCGGTGGAAAAACCCTCCTCCGACTACGTGACCATTTTTCAGAATTACGGACTCCTTCCCTGGAGAACCGTTCAGAAGAATGTGGAGCTGGGACTGGAGGAAAAGAAGATCTCTCCGGCCGAAAGAAAGGTGATCGCACAGAAATACATTGATATGGTAGGTCTGTCCGGAGCAGAAAAAAAGAGACCTGCACAGCTTTCCGGAGGCATGAAGCAAAGGGCAGCAATTGCGAGAGCTCTTGCCGTAAGCCCGGAGATTCTGTATATGGACGAGCCCTTCGGTGCGCTGGATCCCATCACCCGCATGAAGCTGCAGGATGATGTATTGAGAATTTGTAAGGAAGAGAAGAAAACCATTCTCTTTGTCACCCATGATATGGAGGAAGCAATCTATCTGTCCGACCGCATCGTAATTCTGGACAGCGAGATCCGCGGTATCAAGAGTGTGGTGAACATCAAGCTTCCGGCCTTCAGGGATCGCACAAGCGATGATTTCATCGCGGCAAGGGATAAGCTTTTCGAGGTGTTCCATATGAAGAGAGAGGTGGAGTATCCGGAATATTATATCTGATCTGTCCACAATGATGAAATTGAAGTTCGTATGTATTTATTTGATGTTTATGAGACCGAATGGTCTATTTCCCGGAGGGGGCTGTTTTTGCAGCCCTCTTTTTCTGCTTACACCATTTACTGTACATGGAGGGGATGTTTTCTGCAAACAGTAACACAAAAGTCGGTCGGATAGTTCAGCACACTCGGAAAGGTACTGGCAAGAATGCAGCAGATAGCATAAAATGGGAGAGAAGAAAAACTGATCTGTGGGATCCCCCTGGACTTCCGCAGAATTTGCAAAAACTCAGAAAGAAGTACATATATGGAGACAAATAAAGACTTACAAAGAAAATTAAGAGAGGTTGATCACAAGAGCTACCCTGCCTACAAGGGTTTGCGGGGCAGTTATATTTTTCCCGGATATGTGCTGTCCATCGATCATGTGCAGGGAGATCCATTTGCTGCACCCTCGGATGTTCATATTACTGTGGCAGGAAGGGATGCGGGATTTCCCGGCTTTACTCTGGAGACTAAGACTGCCAGGCGTGCACTGGCGGATTATCTGCTGCGTGTGTTTGAGCAGCAGGTTCAGAAGTTCTCCTTCCGGTCCCATGGATCCGGCAAGAGCGGCCTGATCGCTGTTACCAGACCTGGACAGGAGCGGCTGACCCGGTCTGCATGCCAGTGTTCGGAAAAAGAAATTATCCTGCGTTTTTCTGTTGGATTCCCCGCAAACGGAAGAACCATCAACAGTCGAGAATTGGAGAAAATATTTTTCGAATATCTTCCAAAATGTGTGGAAGCTTCTCTGTATTACCGAAATCTGAACAGCAGAAAGGTGGAAGAGATGATCCATTTGGCAGAGGATCAGGCCTGGATCAGAGCAGAACTGGAAAAGAGAAAACTGACGGCCTTTGTAGCGGATGGAGCAATCCTGCCCAGAGAGAGTGGTGTTTCTTCCAGACCTATGAAGGGGGCGGTGCCCTTTGCTTCACCGGATTCTCTGAGGATCACCATGGATCTGCCGCACAGGGGAAAGATCACCGGTATGGGTGTACGGCAGGGCATCACGCTGATCGTAGGCGGAGGATATCATGGCAAGTCCACACTGCTTTCAGCAATACAGTTGGGGATTTATGATCACATTGCCGGGGATGGAAGAGAGTATGTGATCACTGATGATACGGCAGTGAAGCTGCAGGCCGAAGAAGGACGTTTTGTACGGGATGTGGATATTTCTGCCTTTATCAAGGATCTGCCCAACGGTAAGGACACGTCCCGTTTCGGAACAGAGGATGCCAGCGGAAGTACTTCTCAGGCAGCGGGGATCATAGAGAGCATCGAGGCCGGCTGTAAGCTGCTGCTTCTGGATGAGGATACCTCAGCAGCCAACTTCATGGTGCGGGATACCTTCATGCAGCAGGTGGTAAGCCCGGATAAGGAACCGATCACTCCCTTTGTATCCAGGGCAAAAGATTTATACAGAACCTGCGGTATGTCTACGATTCTGGTTGCAGGAAGCTCCGGGGCCTTTTTCCACATCGCGGATACCGTAATCTGGATGGATGCCTACAAACCTGTGGATATAACCGGGAAGGTGAAGGACATGTGCAGTCAATTTCCCTTCACGGCGGAATCCGGCAGCAATTTTACCGTGCCCTCTGGAATCCGGATTATGACCAAGGATTCGAATATGGCTACGAAACGGAGAAATTACAGAACCGGGGAGGTTGTGGATGACGGTAGAAACCGTCTGAAGGTTAAGGTAAACGGACCGGACAGCTTCACTATCGGAAGTCAGATTGTAGATCTTCGACATATTGAGCAGCTGGTGGACCGAGAGCAGACAGCAGCGCTGGGAATGTGCCTGAAGTATGCAGTGGAGCATCTCATTGACGGAAGAAGCAGTCTTGCAGAAATCGCAGAGGTGCTGGCTAATGAACTGGAGACACAGGGATTTCTCCTGACCGGAGAAAGAGGACCGGTGACTGCGGGACTTGCTCTGCCAAGGAAGATGGAGATCTACTCCTGTCTGAATCGGTATCGGAGAACGTAAATCACTGTAGTCTGAGATAAAAAATATTGAAAGTTTTCGGATCGAGGTAGAATATGTACATAAAGAGCGTGACAGCGCTGTATTTCAGTCCCACCGGAGGTACAGAATCTATTATTACCTATGTGGCAGAAAAAATAGCACAGGGCTTGCAGGTTTCGTTGAATTGCGAAGATATCACTCTTCCGGAAGAGAGAATAAAGGAGCATACATACACATCAGATACACTGGTGATTGTAGGAACTCCGGTATATGCTGGGAGAGTTCCGAATAAAATTTCACCGGATCTGCTGGAATATTTTGCAGGAAGTAAAACTCCGGCAATTGCGGTCAGTGTATTTGGAAACAGAAGTCCGGATGATGCAGGAAGAGAACTGAAGCAGATTTTGGAAAAGAAGGGGTTTGTTCCTGTTGCAAGCGCGGCAATTGTGAACAGGCATGTGTTCTCTGCACACCTGGGACAGGATCGTCCCGATGAAAAAGACAGGGAGGAAATGAATCGGTGGATCAGCGAGATTATAGAAGACTATAAAAGGGATCAGATCGTTCCGCTGCAATCAGTGCTCTCTGATGAACTGGCTCCCTATTACAGACCTCTGGACGAAAATTTACAGCCGGCTGATTTCCTGAAAGCAAGACCAAAAACAGACGAAGACAGTTGTATTCAATGTGGACTCTGCGCAGCGCGATGTCCCATGGGCAGCATCCGAAAGGAGAACAGGTACGAAGCGAAAGGAATCTGTATAAAATGTCAGGCCTGTATCAAGGTATGTCCTAAACATGCAAAGTATTTTGAGGATGAGGCTTTTCTTTCTCATATCAGAATGTTGGAAACAACCTGCAGCAGAAGGGCAAAGAATTATTTTGAACGCAGGCGAGATCCGGGGCATTAAGAGTGTCGTCAATATCAAGCTTCCATCCTTCCGGGATCGTACCAGTGATGACTTCCTGGCAGTCAGAAACAAGCTTTTCGAGGTGTTCCATATGAAGCGGGAGGTAGAGTATCCGGAATATTATATCTGATTTACGTTCAGCAGGTCCTCTTTTGTGGTACAATTGAATCATCTAGGTGTTTACGGGATGCAGAGGTTTCTTTGTAGAGAGGCTTTCCTGTGAATAGATATAAGGAGGAACAAAAGAATGGCAAAATTTGATTATGAAGATCTGATCACTATTGAGGAGAGACTTCAGTTCAGTCATTTCAACAGAACGGATGCTTTTGCACTTGGTATGCTGGTGAACGAAGAGGCTGGAAAGCTTGGCTGTCCCATCGCGGTAGAGATCGTGCTGAATGGGCTTGTAGTTTTCCGGTATTTCCAGGATGGCTGTCCTGCGGAAAGCAATCAGTGGCTGAAAAGAAAACGTAATACAGTAGAGTCGCAGGGGATCGGTTCACTTCGGTTTGGTCTCATGCTGGAGAAAAATTGTCAGACACTGGAGGATAACAAAATGGATCCTGCAGACCATGCTCCGGGAGGAGGCGGAATGCCTGTTCTTCTGGAGGGTACAGGAATGATTGGTTCGGTCTGTGTATCCGGATGTCCGAATCATCTGGATGATCAGGAGATTGTTGTCAATGCAATGACCAGACTTCTGGAAAATCAGAGATAATAGATTCATTTAGATTCGGTCATTACGAACTGAATAAGATTTTTTTGAAAATCGTATGAAAACAGCAGCTGCATGGTGCCTTTACTGCACCTGCAGCTGCTGTTTTTGTGTGTTTCTAACACTTCTTAGAAATGTCTGAATTGATGACATTATTTTTTTGCCAGTCCGGACTGCTTCCTGTATTTTCCCGGTGAAAGCCCTACATTCTGAGAAAACATCTTTACAAAGTGACTCAGATTGTCGTAGCCCACCTTCTGCGCTACTTCAGAGATCGGGAGATCTGTGATCAGAAGCAGAGTCTGTGCCTCACCGATGCGACGCTGAATGATGTACTGGATCAGTGACATGCCGGTGGCCCTTTTGAATACTCTGGAGGTATAGGTGGGACTGATCTCAAAATGTTCGGATATGTCCTGGATGGAAAGATCCTCCAGGGCATGCTCATCCACATAGATCTGGAGCTGTCGCCCCAGTGTCAATGCCTTGGAATCCTCGGGGACAGCTGCAGCAGCAGACAGACTGCCTTCGATCAGCTTGTCGATCATACGGAGCAGTGCATCCAGCAGGGACTGGCAGATCATCGCTGCTTCAGGTGTCTGAGTACTGGATTGGCGGTAGATCATCTGAAACAGCCTTCGAAACTCATTCTCCAGTTCTCCGGTATGAATCACAGGGCTGGATCCGGCAGGAAGGAAATGACAGAAAGGCAGTCCCCTGCGCTGGATCTGTCCGATTTCCAGACCGTAAACCGGTGGAGGCGGTGTTTTCAGACATTCATTGTGGACAGCATCGCTGTTGTAGATCACCAGATCCCCCGCCATTACCGGATAGGAAATACCATTGATCTCGTACAGCCCCTCTCCTCTTATGATATAGACGATTTCTACCATACCGTGATGAGAGTGGGTGGTTCGGGGGTGTTTCTGGTACTGCTCGTCACAATAATTGGTAAATAAAAGCTGAGGATCTCCAAAGGACGGGAGATCTTCTTTATGATAGGCGGGAAGTGAATAATGCATGGGATTCCTCCTGTATCTTGACTGAGTGTTATTGCTGCTTGATCCTTCTGTCTGCCAATGATTTTCTGGTTTGGAATTGTACAAACAGAAATGTTTAGAAAAGGACAAATATCTAAGTATGTTTCTAGTGGTATTATGTGTTGGAATAGAAAAAAAGTCAAGAAAAACTGTGAAAATATAAGTGTAAAAAAACACAAAAATATTAAAGACTTACAAAGCAAATCATTCCAAAAAATAGTGCAGAAAAACAAAAAAATATCATTGATAGATGAAGATATTTGAATCATTGTGGTTGGAAAATCGATATTTCGAGTTGGCCTTTAGGTGGATTGGAAGGATCTACTGACTGTTTCGGAATAGAATAAAATATACATGAAGGACAAAAAAACGAAACTTTTTTGTGCCGATTTCCGATATAGACTGTGCGGAAAAACGATGCTATTATCAGGTCAGAAAAAAACAAGAGAACAAATGCGAACAGAACAAAAAAGAACAAGTTCTGAACGAAAAATCACATACTGAAATTGAGAAAAAAGAGAGAAAAGAAAAACAAAGAATCGGAACACAGGAGGAAAGAACATGTCAGATTTAAGAATTGGTCTCGTAGGAACAGGCGGAATCGGAAGAACACACATCCAGAGAGTAAACACAAAGCTTCAGGGCGGCAAGATCACAGCATGTGCGGATCCTGCAGCTGCCTTCGGACTTTCCGTAGCAGAGCAGTTTGGAATCAAAGGATATGAGAATCCTCTGGATATGATCAACGATCCCGAGATCAACGCAGTGATGGTTACTACCGCTGATCCTTATCATGAGGAATTTGTAATGGCTTCCATCAAGGCAGGAAAATACGTATTCTGTGAGAAACCGCTGGCACCGAAAGCAGATGCCTGCAAACGGATCGTTGAGGCAGAGATTGCCGGAGGAAAACAGCTGGTACAGGTTGGTTTCATGAGAAGATATGATTACGGATATCTACAGTTAAAAGAAGCCCTGGACAGCAAACAGTACGGCGAGGCACTTCTTCTTCACTGTGCACACAGAAATCCGGATGTAGTAGCAGGCTGGGACAACAGCTCAGCAGTAGAGAACTCCATGGTTCATGAGATCGACACACTCCGCTGGCTGCTTGGTGAGGATTATGCATCAGCAGAGGTTCGCTTCGGAAAATGCACTACAAAGGGAATTGATGGCGTGCAGGATCCGCAGATCATGATCCTTACAACAAAATCCGGAGTTCGCATTGATGTAGAATCCTTTGTAACCACACACAACGCATATGAGATCAAATGTGAGATCGTCTGTGAGGATGCGATCCTGAACATGCCGCAGCCCGGATACATTCAGGTCAGCGCAGGTACAAAGTCCTTCCGCAAGGAGCATGCAGATTATGCAGAGCGCTTCGGAGCAGCCTATGATACTGAGATCCAGACCTGGATCAAGGCATCCAAGGCAGGATATGTGGACGGACCAACTGCATGGGACGGATATGCATGTCAGGTAGCAGCTGCAGCTGCGTCCCTTGCAAGAGAGACACAGACAGTACAGCCCATCGTATATGATGAGATGCCTGAGTTCTACAAAAAGTAAGCTGCTCAGCTGATAAGGAGATCAAATAATAAGGAGATCAAGTAAGAAAAACTCCTCCGGAAGGAAGAAAATTCCGGGAAAGCTGTAAACATACCGAGTAGAAGAGATGAAGAATGACGAAGGAGATAAATCATGGAACTTTCTATCTGTACTGATGTACTGGCAGACCTGTCTTATACAGATATGCTGGATAAAGTGAAATCTTACGGAATTAACGCAGTTGAGATGACTGCAGGCGGCTGGGGAGCAAGAAAGCACTGTCCAACAGCAGAGCTTCTCGCAGACGATGCGAAGCTGGAAGCCTATATGGCAGAGCTTACAAAAAGAGATATGCGCATCTCTGCGCTGAATACCTCCTGCAATCCTCTGTGGCCTTGTGAAACAGGAAAAGAATATGACGAGTCTATGAGAGACTGCGTACTTCTGGCAGAGAAGATGGGAGTAAAGAAAATCGTGTGTATGTCCGGTCTTCCTGGAGGCAGCGAGCATGATGTAACACCGAACTGGATTACATCCTCTGTTACTATGACTGCTTACATGCAGCCTACTGTTGATTATCAGTGGAGAGTGACCACAGAATGGTGGAAAGAATTTGCAGCCTTTTGTCGTCAGCACGGCATCGAGAAGATTGCAATCGAGGAATTCCCCTGCATGATGGTGCACAATGTAGAGTCCTTCTGGCATCTCAGAGAGGCGGTAGGCGATGATATTATCGGTATCAATCTGGATCCGTCTCATATGATCGCTTATGGCGCTGATCCGATTCAGGCTGCACGGGCTCTTAAAGGAGCAATCTACCATGTGCATGGAAAGGATACCAGAATCGAGAGAGGTATGGCTGATATCAACGGACTCTGCGAGTATAAGGATGTGCTGGATACAGCAAACCGCTCATGGAACTATGTTGCCGTAGGCTGCGGCCAGGATCTGAAATGGTGGAAAGAGTTCTTCTCAGTGGTACGGATGATGGGATACAACGGCGATGTTTCCCTGGAGATGGAGGATTTCACCATGTCCACAGAGGCCGGAATCGAAACATCCATCGATGCATTGAAGCAGACCATCAGCAGATAATTCAGATAATAGACAACGTAATTCTGTTCATACAGTGAGCTCTGCTTAAAGACAGAGCTGCAGGAAAAAAACAAAGGATCATACAAGGAGAAAAACATGAAAAGACGAGTAGTTGCATTAACAATGATCACAGCAATGGCACTTGGAATGATGACAGGATGTGGAGCCGATTCCTCATCCGCATCCGCATCATCCTCAGCATCCGGAAGCTCATCCGCTTCAGCATCCTCAGCATCCGGGGAGGATACCTATAACATCAGCTTTATCGTAAAGCTGACAGACGGACACTTTTCAAAGGTAATGGCAGGCGCACAGGCATATGCCGATGAGCATGACAATGTCAATGTAGATATTCTGTCTCCTACATCTGCAACTGCTTACGATGAGCAGGTAAATATGATCGAGACCAGCCTCAGCACAGACTCTACCAACGGTGTTGTAATTTCTCCTCTGCAGTCTGATTCTGCAGCCAATCTGGTTGCCGGAACAGACAAAGCAATCATTGCATGTGATACAGATTTCACATCCGATGTGAAATCAGCTTTTGTTGGAACCGGTAATAAGGACGCTGCAAAAGCAGGCGGTAAGGCAGTAGTCGAGATGGCGATCGCTAATGGAATTGAAAACCCGACCGTTGTTATTCTGACAGGAGTTCAGGGCGATGAGACCCATGATGCACGTCTGGAAGGCTACAGAGAAGGTGCAGAGGAAGCAGGCGGAACTGTACTTGAGGTTCAGTATTGTGACGGTATCGCAGATAAGGCTGCAAACTCTATGGAGGCTGTAATGCAGAACTATCAGGATGGAGCAGACTGTGTTCTTTCTACTAACGATGATATGGCTATGGCCGCATCCAAGGTTATGAAGGATTCCGGCGGAGAGGCGTATGCTGATACACTTCTCTGTGGATTTGACGGAAACCAGACTGCACTGGAGGCTGTAAAAGAGGGAACCCTGGCAATGGACGTTGCACAGGAAGGCTACGCAATGGGCTATAAATCAATGGAAGCAATCATTGCAGTACTGAATGGTGAGTCTGTAGACAGCTTCATTGATTCCGGTGCAACTGTAGTAGATTCCTCAAACATCGATGAGTACATTGAGACCATGAAAGAGATCGGTGTCTGGGAAGAGTAATTCAGACAATTCTTATTCTTATAATAATCGGGCCGGCATATTTATCTGCCGGCTCGATTTTGCGTCAATGCTGTTTTTGACTTGCCTTGTGAACTTGAATTGAAAGAATTCAATCGAATTTACACCATAAATGTTGATAAATAATAATAATGCGGTATAATAAAGATGTGATCATGGTGTGATTCATAGAGGCACTGAGAACTGCCGGGCTGCTGCTGATTATCTAAGAATGGAGGCATAAGATGACCATTGAAGAGATGAAGAAGAAAAAACAGGAACTGGGATACAGCAATGAACGTCTGGCCAGGCTGTCAGGGGTTCCTGAAGCGACCATTCAAAAGATTTTTTCGGGAACAACAAAAAGTCCCAGGTATGAAACGATCCATGCGTTAGAAAGGGCACTCTCAGATTCCACAGGAAAAACAGCTGCGGTGCGAGAGGGGACCGCGGACTATTTGATTGACAATAATAAGAAACAGGGTGAGTATACAATTGAAGATTATCGATCACTTCCCGATGATCAGCGTGCAGAATTAATAGACGGAGTGATCTATCTCATGACAGCACCTGCCACACTCCATCAGCTGATTGCAGGTGAGGTGCATTATCAGATCAAGGCATTTATTAAGCAGAAGGGCGGAAAGTGCCTGCCTTTCATTGCACCGGTGGATGTACAGCTGGATCGGGATGAACGAACGATGCTCCAGCCTGATGTACTGATCTGCTGTGATGCCGATCTCGTGGCTCCTGAAAATATCTTCGGGGCACCGGACTTTGTGTTGGAGGTCATTTCCCCGGGAACGAAGCGAAAGGATTTTACAATTAAGCTGTCCAAATATCAGAATGCGGGCGTTCGTGAATACTGGATCGTGGATCCTTATAAAAAAATGATTTTTGTCTATTTTTTTGAAAGTGAAACCTGTTGTCCCGGACTGTATCCAATTGATGCTGCAGTTCCTGTAAATATATATAACGGAGAACTGATGATTGACCTTACCGATGTACTTGACTGGATCAATAAATTGGCTAAGTAAATGCAGTTATGCTTGACTAACTAACAGAAAACTTGCTAGACTCTGTGTAGTTTCTTAGAAACAGAATAATAAGAATATATTCCGTGAGGGAGTAGTTCGCGTGTTTGACTGCGTGATTTGTCAACAGACTCGGTCGTCAGACCTGGCAAATCTTAATGAATGAGACTCATGTATATCTGCTGCAGGCAGGTATACATGGGTCTTTTTGTTAGGCATGCAAAGCAATCGTCCGGTGGACGTTCTTTGCTTCACTAACAGTCAGGAATGAAACTGCACAGTGCGGCGGTTTCATTCCCGAGTATGAACTGACGGAATAGGAAAGAGGTAAAAGTATATGGAGAATTTCATCAACAGTGCACCCATTTTTCTTGTTGTGCTTCTGCTGGCAGTTGGATTTGTCTTATTGATCAAAGGTGCCGATGTATTCGTAGACGGAAGCTCCAGTATCGCAAAACGATTCCATGTTCCGTCGCTGATCATTGGATTGACCATTGTATCGATGGGAACCTCTCTGCCGGAGACTGCAGTCAGCATTACTGCATCCATCGGAGGAAGCAATTCACTGGCGATCAGTAACGCAATCGGATCCAACCTGTTTAATCTGATGGTGGTGATTGGAGTGTGCGCGATAATGGCCACGGTTCCGGTAGGACAGGAAACAATTCGAGGAGACATTCCCTTCTCGGCTGTCTGTGCCGGTGTGCTGATGCTGCTGGGCATTTTGGGAATTGCAGATGTTTCGGGAATGACACTGGGGCATCTGGACGGCGTGCTTCTGCTTCTTCTGTTTGCAGGATATCTTGCTTTCCTGTTCCGCAGAACCATGAAGGCCTCAAAGGACCACCGGATGATTCCTGCCGATGCTGAGGTTGCAGAGGAGACAGAGGAGAATTACAAGGTTCTTCCCCTTTCTAAGAGCCTTCTTTTCATCGCCATCGGTATTGTGGGAATCGCAGTGGGCGGTGATCTGACTGTGGATACTGCAAGCCGGATCGCTATGGAATTGGGAATGAGTGAAACACTGGTTGGTCTGACCATTGTATCCATCGGAACCTCTCTGCCGGAGCTGGTTACTTCTGTAATGGCAGCAAGAAAAAATGAGGTGGGAATGGCACTCGGCAATGCAATTGGTTCCAATATTTTTAATATCCTGATGGTTCTTGGTATCGCTTCTGCAATCAGTCCGATTGCACTGATCACTGAGAATATTATTGATATTGTGGTTCTTCTGGTTTTTACGCTGATCGTGTGGATCTTTGCAGCTACAAAGAAAAAACTGAACAAAACAGAGGGTGTGATCATGCTGCTGCTTTATGTGGTGTATGCTGTGTACATCTGTATCCGCTGAGTTTGTGGGGACTACAGAAAGCTCCACCGTAGTTTTCACCGCTGGATCAGGATCAGTTTCTCACCATCTATCGAGGCGGAAACTTCCAAGACTGAGGTGCAGAGAGCCGGCTTTTGCCGGCTCTCTGTTTTTCTGTGCTCATATCTTTCTTTGCGGGCACAGGGATTTCCGGTTTCCGGGTTTCCTGTGCCTGTATCTTTCTTTGCGGGCACAGGGATTTCCGGTTTCCGGGTTTCCTGTGCCTGTATCTTTCTTTGCAGGCATAGGGATTTTCGGCTTTCGTTGTTTCTGTGCTTATATCTTTCTATATCAGAGAAGTTTCATAAAAAGATTGCAGGTTGCCCGTGAACTGTAACTGTAATTGTTTTTACAGAGTAAACTGCAGGGGAGTCTTGTAGACGCAGGTTCGTCAACGTGATATGATGAATCTGGTCAGTAAAAAACTGACCAATACTGTTAAACAGGTTCAATCTTATAGTCTCAGCTTTTACTCGTATTAGAATAGCTGAGCAGATTGCAGTAGCATACGAGGAGGTAAGAAGTTATGAAGGTAATCAGTACAGATAAAGCACCGGGAGCGATCGGACCCTATTCTCAGGCCTATGTTGTAAACGGAATGGCTTTTTGTTCCGGACAGATTCCGGTTGATCCGGCTACCGGTGAGATCCCGGATGGCATCGCGGCTCAGGCTGAGCAGAGCTGTAAAAATGTAGGGGCACTGCTGGAGGCTGCTGGCAGTGATTTTGATCATGTAGTAAAGACCACCTGCTTCATTGCAGATATGGATGATTTCGCGGCTTTCAATGAGGTATACGCTAAATATTTCACTTCAAAGCCGGCAAGAAGCTGTGTTGCAGTAAAGACAATTCCAAAGGGGGCCTTATGTGAGATTGAGGTTACGGCTCTGGTGAAATAACGTGTGCGGGATCCCGGCATGAATCAAATGGAAATGGAGACGCAGATGAACAGAAATGTGTATAAAGAGGCAGCAGGTGAAACACAGCATGCGGTGGATCTGCACTATTCAGTGGAAGAATTTGCCTCACTGGCCCGCCGGACGGTGGCAGAGGGCTGTGTGCTTCTCTCCAATGAAGGACAGGCACTTCCCTTGAAGGAGGGCACAAGGCTTGCGCTGTTCGGAAGAAGTCAGTTTAACTATTTTAAATCAGGAACCGGATCCGGAGGACTGGTCAATACTGCTTATGTTACAGGGATTAAGGAAGCGCTGGAAGCATGTACGGAGCTGCCTCTTGTCACGGAGCTGACTGCCGTCTATGAGGACTGGCTGAAGGAGCACCCCTTCGATGAGGGTCACGGCTGGGCAACGGAACCCTGGTTCCAGGAAGAGATGCCCGTATCACAGGAACTTGCTGCAAAGATTGCAAAGCAGACCGATACGGCGGTGGTGATCCTCGGCAGAACGGCGGGAGAGGATAAGGATAACAGTGCGGAGCCGGGCAGTTATCTGCTGACCGAACCGGAAGAAACCATGCTTCGACATGTGTGCGAGGCATTTCCCAGGACCATTGTTCTTCTGAATGTGGGAAATATCATCGATATGAGCTGGATGGACCGCTGCCATCCCTCTGCAGTACTTTATGTATGGCAGGGAGGACAGGAGGGAGGCACTGCTGTACCGGATCTCCTCCTGGGACGGACCTCACCCTCCGGCCATCTGCCTGATACCATTGCAGAAAGGATCGAGGACTATCCTTCCACAGCCTGTTTCGGTGACAGGGAGAGGAATGAGTACAAAGAGGATATCTATGTGGGATATCGCTATTTTTCCACCTTTGCACCGGAGAAGGTGCGATTCCCCTTTGGATACGGCCTGTCCTATACAGCGTTTTCCTATCGGTGCGTCGAGATCAGAGAATCGAATCTGAAGAATCAGCGGGAACAGCTGCAGTTTTCTGTTACAGTGACCAATGAAGGACGGTATCCCGGGAAAGAGGTGCTTCAGCTCTATGCAGAAAAACCACAGGGAACCCTGGGAAATCCCTCCCGTGTACTGGTTGACTTTGTAAAAACGGAAGAGCTGCAGCCCGGAGAAAGTCAAAGGGTCGTTCTTTCCTGCGGCGGATACCGGCTGGCCTCCTACGATGAAACGGGCAGCAGCGGATTCAGGAGTGCCTATGTACTGGAAAAGGGAGATTACCGGTTCTATATCGGGGAAAATGTTCGGGATGCCGAGAAAATCTATTCCTTCAGTCTGAAGCAGACAGAGGTCGTACAGCAGCAGCAGCAGGCTTTGGCGCCGGAGATGGATTTTCAGAGGATCCGGCCGGCAGTGTCTGCAGAAAAGCAGCGGCTGTCTGAAGCGTTAGAGAGGGAAAAAACTGTTTCCTCTAAGGAAATACAGAGGGAGTATCAGGTCAGCTGGGAGGACGTGCCAAAGCGTCAGATTTCCCAGAAAGAGAGAAGGGATCGCGCGCTTGAGCATCTGATTCATGAGATGGAGCAGCTGACCGGATCGGGTAGCAGTAGTCATGAAGGACAGGTGCTGCCTGAAGGAACTGCTGCAGGTGCAGAGCTTCCCAGGACGGTGATCAGCGCATCATCCATGCCTTCCTGGTGTCTTCAGGATGTAGAACGGGGAAAGTGTTCCATGGAGACCTTCCTGGATCAGCTTTCTGATCAGGAACTGTGCCGGCTGGTTCGCGGAGAGGGCATGTGCTCCCCTAAGGTAACACCGGGTGTAGCCGCTGCCTTTGGGGGTGTAACGGAGGCACTTCGTAGCTATGGGATTCCCGTCGGTGCCTGTGCAGATGGACCAAGCGGTATTCGAATGGACTGCGGAACCATTGCCTTTTCCATGCCCAACGGCACCTGTATTGCAAGTACCTTTAATGAGTCGCTCACTGAGAAGCTGTACGTGATGGAAGGCCTTGAGCTTCGAAAGAACAAGATAGAGGCACTGCTGGGACCGGGCGTGAACATTCACAGAAATCCACTGAATGGCAGAAACTTTGAGTATTTTTCAGAGGATCCGCTGCTGACAGGAAGAATGGCTGCAGCGCAGCTGCGGGGCATGCATGCGGCAGGCGTGACAGGAACACTGAAGCATTTTGCCTGCAACAATCAGGAATTCAGCCGGAACTTTTCCGATTCGGTAGTTTCGGAGCGGGCATTAAGAGAGATCTATCTGAAGGGCTTTGAAATCGCAGTGAAGGAAGGCCGGGCGGACTCCATCATGACCACCTACGGCGCCCTGAACGGAGTGTGGACTGCCGGCAGCTACGATCTCTGCACCACGATCCTTCGGGGTGAATGGGCCTTTGCCGGTATTGTGATGACGGACTGGTGGGCAAAGGTCAATGACGGAGAACAGCCCGCATCCATCCAGAATACGGCAGCCATGATCCGTGCACAGAATGACCTGTATATGGTAACCGGCGATTCGCTGACCAATGCGAACGGGGATAATCTGGAGGAGGCACTGGAGCAGGGAACACTCACAAGAGCAGAACTGCTTCGATGCGGGGCAAATATCTGCCGGTTCCTGATTGAGACCCCTGCGTATCTGCGAATGCTGCATAAGGAGACGGAGCTTGACCGGGAGCTGGCTGCCTTGGCATCAAAGGAGGAAGGGGCACTTGGAACAGTGATACCGGTGGAGGTTCCTGCATTTATTCCTGAAAATGAGAACTGGATCGCCATTGATCCTTCACTGGTGGATTCGGCAGCAGGAAAAAACAGTACACTCCTTATTTCAGTAACGGAGAGAGGAACCTTTGAGGCGGAATTTGTCTGCCGTGCGTCGGAGACTCTTTCGGATCTGGCACAGCTGTCGGTCTCCATCTTTAAAGACAGAGATATGCTGGAGATGATCAGCCTGTCCGGAGAGCAGAAAGAATGGAAACGCTTTATCATTGATCTGGGAGAGCCCGCCTACCAATATACCTTTACACTGCGTATGTATGTTCCGCAGAGCGGCCTGGAGATCCGGTCCCTTCGGATCCGGCAGACAGGATCCAGAGAGGCAGAAATGCTGGAGCAGCTGAAGCAGGAAAGAGAAAATATGAATTAACAGGAGAACGTGTGTATGTCAAAAACATTAAAAGTATTAATAATCAACGGAAGTCCTAGAAAAGGAGGAAACACCTCCATCGCACTTCGCGAGATGGAAGAAATCTTCCGCAAAGAAGGCGTGGAAGTGGAAACAGTACAGATCGGCAATCAGGATATCCGGGGCTGTATTGCCTGCGGTACCTGCGGAAAGAAAGGTGCCTGTGTCTTTGATGATGCCGTGAATGAGCTTGCTCCGAAATTCGAGGAGGCAGACGGACTGGTGGTGGCCTCCCCTGTTTACTATGCATCTGCCAATGCAACACTGGTTGCCTGCCTGGATCGTCTGTTTTTCAGTACCCCATTTGATAAGACCATGAAGGTGGGAGCAAGTGTTGTCTGTGCCAGACGAGGAGGTCTTTCCGCAACCTTCGATGAGCTGAACAAGTATTTTACCATCAGCGGCATGCCTGTGGCATCCAGCCAGTACTGGAACAGTATTCACGGAAGAGAGGCAGGTCAGGCAGAGCAGGACGAAGAAGGAAAGCAGACCATGCGCACACTTGCAAGAAATATGACCTTCCTGATGAAGAGTATTGCCCTCGGCAAGGAGCAGTTTGGCCTTCCGGAGAAGGAGCCCTGGACGCCGACACATTTTATCCGCTGATAGTTGCTGCAAATTTTGTAAAGAGAATTTAACATAGTTCGGCCGGAATGCCAAAAAGGACATTTGAACCCGCACCTGCGAGATCAAATGTCCTTTTTTTGTAGAAATTGAATCTGTAAACAGATCTCATCATTTCGAGGCTGGATTCTGCCGCCTGCGAAATGTTTCGGGATCAGCGGATCAGTAATCACATAGCCACCGTGCACTTGTTTCGGCAGCGGCAGTTCCCGTCTGCAGACTCCTCGGAACATTCAGTACCCTCTGGTTGCTGCTTCCCCGGAAGTTCAGATTCAGACTTCTGTATTCCGGCTGATAGGGTCCGTCAATCAGCACATCGATCATACGAAGCAGCTTCTTCTGATCATCCGTTCCCTTCAGCAGCTGCTCAAAGGTATAGCCGCTGTAGGAAGCCACTTCGTAGCCCCGGGATTTCAGCACACCTGCCAGCTTTGCCAGTTCACCGGCCTGAGCAAACGGTTCCCCACCGGAGAAGGTAATGCCTCTGCACATGGGATTGGATTCGATTTCCTTCAGGATATCCTCCAGAGTCAGGGAAACTCCGGCATCGAAATCCCAGGTCTCGGGATTGTGGCAGCCCTCACAGTGGTGCGGACAGCCCTGGGTAAAGAGTACGATCCGCATGCCCGGACCGTCTACAATACTGTCATGGACGATTCCTGCCAGCTTAAGCATCTTTTCCGCTGCCGTGTTTTACACGGTCTCGCTCCTCGGCCCGTTTTGCGTCATTCCATTTATCCATGGTTCCGACAAGATATCCCGTAATGCGGCGGATTCTCTCAAAGCCTACGCCTTCACCAAGTTTACTGTTATTATTTTCATCCATATTATTCACTCCTTATATTTTCAGTCTTTCGACTCGTAGAACCATTACCCTGGAACTGTAACGAAACACCGCTCGGCAGAGTATCATGAATCTTAGTTGATCCCCTGGAATGCTGCAACCTCAGGATAGATCTTTTTCAGTTCAGCTGCCCGCTTCGGATCGATCATTTCACCTTCTCTGCGTCCGCAGCGGGGGCAGGTATCTCCGATGACACCTACATATCCGCAGATCGGATCACGGTCGACAGGATGGTTGATGCTTCCGTAGCCGATATGACAGTCGTGCATCCAGCGGACCACCTGCTCAAAGGCCTCTACATTCTTTGCTGTATCACCATCCAGCTCCACATAGCTGATGTGGCCTGCATTTGTCAATGCATGGTAGGGTGCCTCCAGCCGGATCTTGTTGTAGGCAGAGATCGGATACCACACCGGAATGTGGAAGCTGTTGGTATAGTACTCTCTGTCGGTCACTCCCGGAATCTTTCCGTAGCGCTTCTGGTCCATCCGCAGGAATCTGCCGGAGAGTCCCTCTGCGGGTGTGGCCAGAAGAGAAAAGTTCATCCTGTATTCTCTGGATTTTTTGTCGCAGAAGTCACGCATAAACCGGATGATGGCCAGACCCTTTTCCTGCATTTCCTCACTTTCACCGTGGTGATGGCCGTACAGGGCATTCAGAGCCTCTGCAAGACCGATAAAGCCGATAGACAGAGTTCCGTGCTTCAGCACCTCACGTACCTTGTCATTGGGGCCAAGCTGATCGGAATCCAGCCATACTCCCTGTCCCATCAGGAAAGGATAATTGTATACATGCTTATCAGCCTGGATCTCAAAGCGGTCCAGCAGCTGCTGAGCTACCAGCTCCATTTTCTTCTGCAGCATCTCATAAAAGAGCTCTTCACTTCCCTCACTTTCGATTCCGATACGAGGAAGATTGATGGAGGTGAAGGAGAGGTTTCCTCTGGAATAGGAGATCTCTCTGTCCGGATCGAACACGTTGCCCATGACGCGGGTGCGGCAGCCCATGGTAGCCACCTCTGTTTCCGGATGTCCCGGCTTGTAATACTGGAGATTAAAGGGTGCATCCAGGAATACATAGTTAGGGAACAGTCTCCTGGCGCTGACCTTGCAGCTGAGACGGAACAGATCGTAGTTTGGATCCCCCTCATTATAGTTCACGCCTTCCTTCACCTTGAAGATATGGATGGGGAAGATGCAGGTCTCGCCGTGTCCCAGTCCCGCATCCAGTGCCAGCAATACATTTCGGATCGCCATACGTCCCTCCGGAGAGGTGTCGGTTCCGTAATTGATGGAGGAGAAGGGAGTCTGGGCACCGGCTCTGGAATGCATGGTGTTCAGGTTGTGAACAAAGCCCTCCATTGCCTGATAGGTGTCACGGTCCGTCTGCTTATAGGTGCGCTTTCTTGCCCGGGAGGCAGTCTTTGCAGCAGCTTCAGGAGACAGACTGCAGATTTTTACCAGCTCCTCCCGAATGGCCAGATCAAAGGCAGCAGAGTTGCCCATGGCAGGAGATTCACCGGAACCTCTGGCTGCGTTATGGATGATTTCCTTTGCAGTCTCTGCGGCATCATCCTGATCCAGAAGATCCTCAAGGATCTCGGCAAATTTTTTTGCGTACTGTTTTTTATAGGTCTTTGCGATGCCCTCCGCCATTCCGTAATCAAAGTTCGGAATGGACTGACCGCCGTGCTGGTCATTCTGATTGGACTGGATCGCAATCGCAGCAAGAGCTGCATAGCTTGCGATACTCTGAGGCTCTCTGAGATAGCCGTTTCCTGTGGAAAAACCGTCATGGAACAGCTTCAGAATGTCAATCTGACAGCAGGTAGTAGTAAGAGAGTAGAAATCAAAATCATGGATATGGATATCGCCCTCTCGGTAAGCCTTTGCATGCTCCGGCCGGAGAAGATATGCTTCGTTGTAGGCCTTTGCACCGGCTGCACCGATCTGCAGCATGCTTCCCATGGATGTATTGCCGTTGATGTTTGCATTGTCCCGCTTCAGATCCGAATCACGGGAATCTACCTTGGTAATCTCGTCGATGGTCTTCATCAGCGAGGTGTTTGCCTCACGGGCTCTTGTCCGGTTTGCACGATACAGGATATAGGCCTTGGCAGAAGCCGGAAAATCGTGATTCATCAGCTGCTCTTCCACGATATCCTGGATCAGCTCAATGCTTGGATTGATATCCGGGATCTTCTTCTCCAGACGCCGTTCCACATCGTTTGCAACTCTGGCCGCATCCTCTGCATTGCCTTCTCCGGTTTCGACCATTGCTCTGAGAATTGCCGATGCAATTTTATTCTGCTCATAAAGGACAACCCGACCGTCCCTCTTAACAACACTTCGTATCATAACTATATGCACTCTCCTGAATATTTTTCTGAAAGAGTAACTATTCAGGAGGATATAAAGAAAACAGGCTGAGCCTCATTTAGAACCTTCTGAATAATTACCTGAAAGAAATGATATAGATGATCCTGGACAAAATCGCAGATTTAGATGATTTTGTTCGTATTTGCATGGATGCATACTATATATTGTGTCTCTTCGGTAAAAAGCACTACTCTATAGTGGCACAGGATCGGACTTCTGTCAACCTTACTTAAGGTGCAGTGACAAAGAGGAATACATTGAAATTTTATTCTATTCATGATACTCTTGATTTGTTGTGAAAAACAGCCTGCGGACCTTGTTGTCCTGACATCGTGCTGCAGAATGAACGAATAGCAATGGGAAGCTGGATGAGCGCGAAAACAGTGCAATAGATATCATGCCAATGCGTGCTCTGATCAGTTATCGGAAATGATTCAATATGAGAGGTAAATATGGAAAGAATTACAGGAACCGTATCAAGAGGCTTACGAGCACCGATCATTAAACAGGGAGATGATCTGAAGCAGATCGTTGTAGATACCGTATTACAGGCACAGGCAAACGGAGAGCTGGAGATTCGTGATAAGGATATTCTGGCACTGACAGAGTCTATTCTGGCAAGAAGTCAGGGAAACTACTGTACTGTGGATGATATCGCTGAGGATGTAAAGGAGAAGTTCGGAGAAGATACCGTAGGTGTGATCTTCCCGATCTTAAGCAGAAACCGTTTTTCCATCCTGCTGAAGGGATTTGCAAGAGGTGCTAAGAAGATCGTGATCCAGCTGAGCTATCCCTCTGATGAAGTGGGTAATCATATCATCGACTACGATGCACTGGATGAAGCAGGGGTGGATCCCTATGCTGATGTCCTTACAGAGGAGGAGTTTGTAGGAAAATTCGGAAGACCGCTCCACACCTTCACCGGTGTTGACTACGTATCCTATTATAAAGAACTGGTTGAGTCTGAGAACTGTGAGTGCGAGATCATTTTTGCCAATAAGGCAACGGCGATCCTTGCATACACTGACTGTGTACTGAACTGCGACATCCACACAAGAGTACGCACCAAGCGTCTTCTGAAAAAGGCAGGAGCGAAGCTGGTGTACGGAATGGATGAGATCATGACTGCTTCAAGAAACGGCAGCGGATTCCATGATCAGTACGGTCTTCTGGGATCTAATAAGGCTACAGAGGAGACTGTTAAGCTGTTCCCCGTTCACTGCAGGGAATTTGTTGACTCCGTTCAGCAGCTGATGCAGGAGAAGACCGGCAAGCAGATCGAGGTAATGGTTTACGGAGACGGTGCATTCAAGGATCCGGTAGGAAAGATCTGGGAGCTGGCTGATCCGGTTGTATCTCCGGGTTATACAGCAGGCCTTGAAGGAACACCGAATGAGCTGAAATTAAAATATCTTGCAGATAATCAGTATGCAGATCTTTCCGGTGAGGAGCTGAAGGAAGCAATTAAGAAATCTATCACTGAAAAGGATTCTCAGCTGAAGGGCAAGATGGCATCCGAGGGAACCACACCAAGAAGACTGACCGATCTGATCGGTTCTCTCTGTGACCTGACCTCAGGATCCGGTGATAAAGGAACTCCATTTGTGTATATCCAGGGATATTTCGATAACTATACAGATTGATTTCTGCAGATCGCACAGCGGTGTAATCGCCTGTGCGATCTGCTTTTTGCGCGAACAACGAGCCATGCGGACATGCTTGCATGTCCATATGGCGACTGTCGCGGCAGCTTGGGAAACATGCAAAGCGTGTTTCCCATAGATTGCGCGAACAACGAGTCATAGGAACCTTCTGAAATTTTCTTGGAAATTCAGACCGGCTTATGATATCATAGTGATAAGTGATGGATTTATTTGTTACTGTCTGGGAAAATATGGGGATATATGCAACTGAAAAAGTAAGACAGAGAAAAGAAAGGAGAAAACCTGACATGGGTGTCACATTACAGCAGATTGCTGACATGGCAGGCGTCCACAAATCTACGGTGGATAAGGTCATCCACAATCGTCCAGGAGTCAGCGACGCAAAACGGCAGATGATCAAAAAGCTGCTGGAGGAAAATCATTACGAATCCAATCCACTGGCAAAAGCATTAAACTACCAGAAGAAAAAGATGAAGGTGGCAGTGATCCTTCCGGAGGTAGATTCCACCCCTTTTTTAAAAGCAGGAATGGAACTGGTGCGGCAGGATTTTAACAGCTTTAATATTGAGGTGCAGTATGATATCCTCAATTTTTCAAACAAAGAAGAGAAGATCAATGAGCTTTCTCATTTGAAAAAGGAAGAAATTTCAGGAGTTGTTCTCATGCCGCTGGAAAATGAAGTGTTCGAAGAGATACAGCAGCTGCTGAAAAAGAATGAGATTCCGGTAGTGACCATCAATACAGAGATGATCGATGGCTCACAGCTCTGCTATGTTGGACAGGACTGTGAACAACAGGGAAAAATTGCAGCCAGGATGCTGAGCCTTTTTAAACCGGGCGGAGCAAATCTGGGGATCATCTCCCGACATCATATGCGTTCTGTAAGAATCAGGGAGAATTCACTTCGGTCCTATCTTACGGAGATCTCCAACATTATTCCTCCTGAGGAAACGGTTTATATTGTGGAAACCGCGGAGGACGCCTACAATAAAACAAAAGAATATCTTCTGGCTCATCCGGAGACCGATGCACTGTATCTCACATGCGGACGCGTGGCGGATATCTGTCGGGCAGTAGAAGATCTTGGTCGTGCAGACCGGATGACAGTAATCTGTTATGAGGGCTATCCGGAGATTATGGAATTGATCAAAAGGGGAAGAGTAGCCTGTTCGATTGCCAATGATCTGATGAATCAGGGGCGGCTTGCCATGAGACTTCTGTTTGAATATCTTATATATGAGAAGGAATCAGAATCCAAGGTGATCTATATCAGTAATCGTATCATTCTGAAGGAGAATGCATAAAATCGCGATTTCATCCTGCGTCCGAAAAGCGGATTATTTTTTTACATGTATAGGAGACCGGTATCTGAACCGAAGTTTTATGTGGTCAGGAAGCAGGAGACGGTGGCTGCATTTCGCTTATGCGAAATGCAGCCACCGTCTCCTGCTTCCGCCTTTCTGCCTTACATGACGAGAAAAAGCTCTGAACAGACAGCATTGCGGATGCGGTCGTTTCTCCTATTGCCTTCGTGTCAGAACTGCATCTTTCTGAATTCAGAAGGGCGCATATTGTTATTGGCCCGGAAGGATCTTGCAAAGTGAGAAGCACTGTTGAAGCCGCATGTTTCTGCAATGCACTCAATGGTGTCATTGGAGAAGATCAGAAGCTGCTTTGCCTCACGAAGACGGTAGGCAAGCAGATATTCGTGCGGTGTACGGCCGATGTGCTTCTGAAAGCTTCGGATGAAGTGCGAGGTGCTCATTCCACACAGTTCGGCAAGCTCATCCAGCATGATTGAATCACCGAAATGATTGCGGATATAGCTTAATGCAGGTGCAAGCGGCTTATAATCGACTGTCTTTTCTGCAGGTGCAGCCATATGGATCAGCAGTCGCTGAATATTGCCGGATATCCGGTGCTCATCAAAGGGCATGCGGGGAGCCTCTGCCAGGATTGCTTCGACAATATGCCTCGCACTCTGATCGTTGGAAAGCAGAAAGCTTCCCTGCTCATAGAGAAGATCCGCGTATGCCTCGCTGCTGTTGCCGCAGAAATGAAACCAGTAGAAATCGGTTTGTTTCAGACAGCGGTATTCATGTGCTTTTCTGCAGTCCAGAAGAATCAGCTGCCCGTCGGATCCGGTAAAATGGCGGGTTCCGCAGCGCAGTGACAGTTCACCGCTGTTTATATAGATCATCAAAAGCCAGTCCAGGGGCTGACGCGCGATGTGATACTTGCTGTCACAGATAAAATGTCCGTACTGCGGCAGCGTATACAAAGCCTGTCTGGCAAACTCCGAGGGCGAAGTGAAATCCATATAGGATCCGCTCAGTACGCCTTCATCAACAATTTCCATTAGTTACCTCTCTTTCCTTATCAAATCTTTTCCCAATTACAGTTCCTGTATGATTCCGGATTTATTATGAGGAATCAGTATCTGTTATCAGAAAGTATACCATATCATACTTTTTTTTCATAGAGAGCGGGGGACCTCCTATCCATGCACAGTCCCCGCCGTGACACGGCTCAAGCTAATGCTGACGCAGCCCGTTGAGAATAGATTCATATGCTGTGAGAAATTTTAGATAAATTTCATAAATATTTCGGTATTATTTACTAATGGACAATATCTTGTATGAGTGATAAATTAATACACATAAAGAGACCGGTCTCGCAGAGATCGATTATTTTTTTGAGAAATAAGAGACCGGTATCGTAAATGCATTTATGAACTTTTGACAGAAAATTCAAAAAGAAAAAGGAATTGAGAGGTAATTTGAAATGGCTTGGACACTGATTTCCTTCGTGGGATTCACAATCTTGGTAGCAGTTATTTCGTATTTAAAGACAAAGGGGGATGACCAGACCTCTGCAGAGGGATATTTCCTGGCAGGACGCGGCCTTCCCGGATTCGTAATCGCAGGTTCTCTTCTTTTAACAAATCTCTCCGGTGAGCAGCTGGTAGGTTCAAACGGACAGACCTGGCTGGTAGGTATGAGCCCGATGGCCTTTGAGATCGTTGCTGCACCCTGCTGTATCATGCTGGCACTTTTTGCGGCACCACGGTATCTGAAGAGTGGTATTACTACCATTCCCCAGCTGATCGGTATCCGTTATGACAGAAGTACAAAGCTTTGCTTCAGTATTCTTTACATTGTGCTTGCACTGGTGGTTCAGATTCCGGTTGTACTGTATTCCGGATCTCTTGTATTTGAAAATATTTTCGGTTTATCCGGACTTCTCGGAATTACAAAGTTTCAGGCTGTGATCATTCTCTGCATTGCCATCAGTGTGATCGGTTCAATCTATGCGATTTTTGGCGGACTGAAAGCGGTAGCTGTTTCCGATACAGTGAATGGTATCGGTCTTCTCATCGGTGGATTGATGATTCCGTTCCTTGGTCTGTATACATTAGGTAAAACCGCTAACGGAGGAGGAATTATCGAGGGATGGTCGTATCTTGTTACCAACTACTCCGATAAGCTGAACTCCCTTGCACCTGCACAGTCCTCCGCACCGGAAGTACCATGGACCGTTGTATTTACTGGACTTCTGTTCCTTGGTTTCCAGTCCTGGTGTACAAACCAGTCCTATATCCAGCGAGTTCTTGCAGCAAAGAACCTGAAGGAAGCACAGAAAGGTGCTCTTTACTGCGCAGCACTGAAGATTCTTGGATTCATGTACCTTTGCCTTCCGGGAGTCATTGCACTGGCACTGTTCAATTTGAACGGAACGGAAATCTCCATGATGGATGATGCTTACCCGCAGCTTGTTTCACAGGTCGTTCCATGGCCGATCATGGGATTCTTTGCAGCTGTTATGTTTGGTGCGATCCTGTCATCCTTTAACTCTGTTCTGAACTCCATCAACACCATGTTTGTAATGGATATCTATCGTCCGTTTGTTAATAAAGAAGCAGATGATCTGAAGTGTGTAAAGGTTGGTAAAAAGGTTGGTGTGATCTTTGCAGTCATCACAACCTGTGTAGGACCGATGCTGTACTACTTCCCGGCAGGTCTGAAGACCTTCCTGGATTCACTGGTAATGCTGGCAGCCCTTCCGGTACTGTCTGCTGTATTTGGAGGCTTCTTCTTCAAATATCTTCCGAAATACACAGCTAAGGTAATCCTTGTATTCCATATCGTGTTCTATGGAGGCTTCCTTCTGATCTCACCGAGCTATTCTCTGCTTGGCGGCGGAGACGGAACCATTCATTATCTGTATGCAGTGCTGATTCTGTGGCCGATCGAGCTCCTGATCATGTTCCTGCTGAGTCGCCATAATAAGGTAAAAAACGGTGCACAGGCCTGGGTGCAGGAAGATGTTGGTGCAGTAGATATGACACCATGGAAATACCGCAAGATTGCTGCAATCATTATTCTGATTCTTGTAGCACTGGTATATATTGCATTCTCTCCGTTAGGAGTTGGTACCTGGGCCTATTCACAGCCCTGGTAAACAGGAATAATAATTTATCTATGAAACAGTTCAGTATGAAATAGTTCTGCCGATATTCTTACTCAATCATCACCCACCACAACCACGGCAGACGGTTTCATTGCTGAATGAAAAACAGGAGATGTCAGACGGCATCTCCTATTTTAACATAGTCTAGCAAGAATTCTCCCACTTCTGCAAGTGGCGAGATGAATTGCA
>JAUNAJ010000004.1 GCA_030527645.1 Lachnospiraceae bacterium
TCGAAGCGACGGGATTCGAACCCACGACCTCTGCGTCCCGAACGCAGCGCTCTACCAAACTGAGCCACGCTTCGCTTTGCTCATCAGCAAAATTTATTATATTCGTCCATCCATCAAAAGTCAAGGATAAATTTAATTTTTTCTCCAGCCTGCCGGAATTTTATTTTTTATCACTGTACCTGCCAGCTTTCCCCAGCCCACAGGAAAGCCTTCACAGCCCACAAGGATCCATCCTTTAGTCATAGACAGCTCCTGCAGCTCCTCTTCTGTCACTGCAATGCTTTCCCCTCTCAGAAACTGATCCAGGCGGGAATCCTCCTCCTTCAGACTGAGTCCGGTGCCGGCTGACATCCTGCCAAGAGACAGTGCAAGGGGCTGGGACGGCTCGAATCTTCCCTTTTTGCATTCACCGAGATAGAGACCTCTCCGCAGAAACCGAAGTCCCGCTGTCTCTTCCGGAAGATGCAGCTTCTTATAGACATGACCGTTTCTGCACTCCAGCTCCGAAAGCTCCAGAGGGATCTGCTGTTCCTTCAGAAACGCTTCCAGGACCTGCTGCTCCTCAGCAGAGAATCCACTCTTATCCCCACCGCCTTTTCTGCCTGCAGTTTTTCCCTTATTCCTCTGTTTCTTTTTTGAAGTTCTCCGTTCATTCTCCGGAACAGTCTGCACCTGCCGCAAAGAATAGCCCTCCGCTTCTCCTTCAGAAGGTCCGCCGGCCTTCTTCAACAGCGCCAGAAAATGTCCTTCTCCATTCATCCTGTGGGGCCAGATCCGCACACAGTTCCTAAGTTCTTCTCTTTCTGACCCGATCCACTCCGGTCTTCCGCTTCCAAAGCCCTCGTAGGGCTCCATCTTCTGAATCTCCATGCCCGGAACATGTTCCAGCAGCCATTCCACTGATCCCTCATCCTCTGCCGGGGCAAAGGTACAGGTAGAATAAAGAAGCATTCCACCGGGACGCAGCATGGCAGCAGCACTTTTCAGAATGTTCCTCTGCTGAGCTGCAAAGTACTCCACCTTCTCAGGACTCCAGTCATCCGCCACCTCCTGAGACTTTCTGAACATACCTTCTCCGGAACAGGGGGCATCCACAAGGATCTTGTCAAAATACCCGGGAAATGCCTTTTCCAGGCGCTCCGGAGTCTCATTTGTTACAAATACATTCGAGGCCCCAAACAGCTCCAGATTCCGAAGCAGAGCCTTGCATCGCGAGGCACTGATATCGTTCGCTGTCAGCACGCCCTCTCCCCGGAGTGCAGCTGCCAGTGCAGTCGCCTTTCCTCCCGGTGCCGCACAAAGGTCCAGCACCCGTTCTCCGGGTGTTACCGGAAGGCGGCTGGCGGGCGTCATGGCACTTGGTTCCTGCAGATAGTACACACCGGCTGCATACCAGGGATGCCGCGCGGGGACTGCACCTTCCCCATAGGAGAATCCTTCGCTGATCCATGGAAGAGGCTCCACGGAAAAAGGACTTTCCTGTCCGAATTCTTCAGGAGTGATCTTCATGGAATTCACACGCAGACCGTACTTTCTGCTGTTTTCATACCCTGCCAGAAATGCTTCATATTCATCTCCCAGCATATTTTTCATTCGTTCCAGAAACTGCTGCGGTAACTTCACGATCCAACCTCCTGTACTCGCCTTCCCTGCTCTTCTTTCTTCTGTTTACGGAAACCTCCATCCATCCCCGCCGTTTCTTGACAGAGGCTGCTGCTGACGCAGCCTGACCGCTAAATACCATTCGTCTGTAAGAAATGCGGTAAAAAGACTGCCGGCATCCACTGTCCCGGCAGTCTTCTCCTTTGAACGCGGTTCGATCATCAGATCGCGTAGCGTTCGTTTTTCTCTATTACCACCTTGATTCCGTCTTCTCCGCTGTGGATGGAGTTTGCACGGATGGTATCATTGCTCTCTACAATACAGTTCTCAATATGAGTATTGTCACCAAGATATACATTATTTAATATGATCGAATTCTTAATAACGCAGTTATTGCCTACAAACACATCCTTGAACAGGACAGAATTCTCCACAGATCCGTTGATAATGCAGCCGCTGGAGATCAGGCTGTTTTTTACTGCAGATCCGGGATTATATTTTGCCGGCGGAAGATCATCCATTTTGGAATAGATTTCCCAGGAATCATTAAAGAAATATCTGCGTACTTCCGGTTTCAGGAAATCCATATTGGTTTTGAAATAGGCCTCCACCGTGGCGATATTGTTCCAGTACTCGTTGATCTTATACCCATAAATTCGTTTCAGGTTTTTGTAACGGATAAAGATGTCCTGCACCAGATCATAGCGGTTTTCCGAAGCACAGCGCTCTACCATCTCGATCAGCAGGCGGCGGCGCAGCACATAGATTCCGGTGGAAATCAGATTCGAAGAGGAAACCATGGGCTTCTCCTCAAATTCCTGGATTTTTCCGTCCTCATCGGTCTTCAGCACACCGAAGCGGCTGCAGTCTGCCTCGGGAGATTCTGTACAGACGATGGTAATATCCGCACGCTTGGAAATATGATACTCCAGCACCTTGTTGTAATCCAGCTTGTAAACACCGTCTCCGGATGCAATTACAACATACGGCTCATGGCTTTCCTTCAGCCATTTTAAATTTTGATAGATCGCATCGGCAGTTCCTCTGTACCACCAGCTGCTCTCTGCAGTTACAGTCGGAGTAAATACATACAGACCGCCCTGTTTACGCCCGAAATTCCACCACTTGGAAGACATCAGGTGTTCATTCAATGATCTTGCATTGTACTGCGTCAGAACAGCCACCTTCTGAATATGGGAATTGGTCATATTGCTCAGGGCGAAATCGATGCTTCTGTATGTACCGGCAACCGGCATAGCGGCAACCGCTCTTTTATCAGAAAGAGCACCCATTCTGCTGCTGTTTCCACCCGCAAGAATAATTCCTATTGCTCTCATACTAATTCACCGTCCTCCTTCTTAAGAATTGCTCCGCCTCCGGAAAGAAGCCCATCCGGATAATCCTCCGGAGCAGTTACACCGGAGATACAGGTATTCTTGCCGATCTTTACATCATTCGGAATCACAGAGTTTTCACCGATAGTGCAAAGTCCCCAGCCATATACTGCACTCTTATATACATTCGGAGCTTCCTCGCCTACGCCGATCTGAACATGATCGCCGACTGTAACATGTTCAGCGATGATACCCTTCTCGATCACGCAGCCTGCTCCGATTTTTGTATGGCTCATAATAATAGAGTCACGGATCACAGCACCTTCTCCGATCTCAACACCCATTCCGATCACTGAGTTAGTGACTGTTCCGAAAATTTCAGAACCTTCACCCACAATACATCGTTCTACCGTTGCATCAGCAGAAATATACTGCGGACGGATAATATCGCCCTTTGTATAGATCTTCCAGAATTCCTCATACAGATTAAATTCCGGGATAATATCGATCAGCTCCATGTTGGCTTCCCAGTAGGATCCCAGTGTTCCGACATCCTTCCAATAGCCATTGAACTCATATGCAAACAGACGTTTTCCGTTATCACGGCAATAAGGAAGAATATGCATTCCGAAATCAAGATTCGGTTGATTCTTCAACGCAAGAAGAGATTCCTTCAGGATTTTCCAGCTGAAAATATAAATTCCCATAGACGCAAGATTACTCCTCGGATGCTCCGGTTTCTCTTCGAAATCAGTGATCCGCCCTGTCTCGTCTGCGATCATTACTCCGAAACGGCTGGCCTCCTCTATCGGAACAGGCATACAGGCCACCGTTAGATCTGCTTTGTTAGCTTTGTGATAATCCAGCATCACCTCATAATCCATCTTGTAAATATGATCGCCGGAAAGAATCAGTACGTATTCCGGATTGTAGGAATCCATGTAGGCAATATTCTGAAGAATTGCATTGGCAGTGCCGGTGTACCACTCACTGTTAGCACTCTTCTCATAAGGCGGAAGAACCGTTACTCCTCCTACATTTTTGTCCAGATCCCACGGAATACCAATGCCGATATGGCTGTTCAGCCGGAGCGGCTGATACTGAGTAAGAACACCTACTGTATCAACACCGGAGTTGATGCAGTTGCTGAGGGGGAAATCGATAATACGATATTTGCCGCCAAATGCTACTGCAGGCTTTGCAACCTTCTCAGTCAGGACTCCGAGTCTGCTTCCCTGACCTCCTGCAAGCAGCATGGCAATCATTTCTTTTTTAACCATGCCATCACCTCTTGTAATTTTGAGTAACGATTCAGATCCTCTGAACAGTTACAATTTTGATAGGTAAAAGTATATCATAATTCAGAATATTTGTGAACAAATAACTATATTTACCGAAAAGAACCTCTTTCTTTCCTGCCGGATCCTCAAAGCGGAGCCAGCACTTTACAAACAATTGTTTTTTATCTGCAAAAAGAGTATAATGACACCGCAAAGCAACAGAAAACGATCCGGTGATTCCGGATTCAGATATCAGAAACAGAAGGTACTTATATATGTATACAATTAATTTTAATCAGCCGATCCACATTCATTTTATCGGAATCGGCGGCATCAGCATGAGCGGACTTGCCGAGGTTCTTCTCCAGAGAAACTTCACAGTATCCGGCTCTGATGCCAGGGAAAGTACGCTGACAAAGGAGCTTGCTTCCAAAGGTGCAGTGATCCATTATCCTCAGGCTGCTGCGAATATCACCGATACTATCGATGTGGTGGTTTATACAGCAGCGATTCATCCGGATAATCCGGAGTTTGCTGCCTGTGTTTCAAAAAATATTCCCATGCTCACCAGAGCAGAGCTTCTCGGACAAATGATGGACAATTATGAAACTCCCATCGCAGTGGCCGGTACCCACGGAAAAACGACAACAACTTCTATGATCTCTCATGTTCTTATGGCATGCGACGCAGATCCCACCATATCTGTGGGGGGCATTCTTCCTTCGATCGGCGGCAATATCCGGGTCGGACATTCCGGCACCTTCCTTACTGAGGCCTGTGAATATACCAACAGCTATCTCAGCTTCCGCCCGAAGATCAGTATCATTCTGAATGTGGATGCAGATCATCTGGATTTCTTTAAGGATCTGGATGCAATCTATGCCTCCTTCAGACAGTTTGCTGAGCTGGTTCCTGCAGACGGTGCACTGATCATCAATGCGGATACAGACCGCGTCGATGAACTGACCAGAGAACTTCCCTGCAGGGTGGTCACCTATGGGCTGGAGGCTTCTGCCGAATTCTGTGCGGCAGACATCGCCTATGATGAGCTTGGCTGCGGCTCCTTTACTGCTCTTCGAAACGGGCAGACGCTTGGACGGTTCACCCTTTCTGTACCGGGTATCCACAACGTATCCAATGCACTGGCTTCCATTGCGCTTGCCTGCGTGCTGGATCTGGATCTTTCATCCGTACAGCAGGGACTGACGGAATTCCGCGGAACAGACCGCCGGTTCCAGTACAAGGGAAAAGTTGGCGATGTAACGATCATTGATGACTATGCACATCACCCCACTGAGATTGCAGCAACTTTGAAGGCAGCTGCGAACTATCCGCACAAAGAACTATGGTGTGTGTTCCAGCCTCATACCTATACAAGAACCAAGGCTCTGCTGCCTGAATTCGCAGAAGCACTGTCCGGAGCAGACCATGTGGTACTGGCAGATATTTATGCTGCCAGAGAGACAGACACCCTGGGGATCTCCTCCGGAGATCTAAAGGAACTGATCGATGCAAAGGGATGTGACTGTCACTATCTGCCCTCCTTTGAGGAAATTGAAACATTCCTTCTTGAACATTGTTCCCCAGGAGATCTGTTGATAACTATGGGGGCCGGAGATGTTGTAAATATAGGAAATATGCTGCTTGGAATGTAGTTATCCACATTATCCACAGGGTTATTCACATTTTTCGTGAAAACCCCTGTGGATTTTTTTTTCTTTTATCCACAGTTTATCCACAAAAAGTGGATGGATCGGTGCATGAAAAATCCTTGTATTTTCGCCATTATCCAGAATTTCTTCTCCACTTGTACACTTTATCCACAAATTCCACACAAATCACGAACAATTCCTGAACACGGGTAACCCTGAACAGGTTACGGTATTTTTTTGTTTCGTGTTCATTTTTCCTGTGGTATACTGTGGATACTACAAAGCGAGGATCTATGTCAATCGATTGGATTCCGCTGAAACAAACCACTGATTACTCGCCACCTCCATAGGTGGGAGCCTCGACCACTGAGGTGAATATGCAAGCTATACAAGTATCCGACCACCGAACTGCTGATGTAACGCTGCTTTCTGACAGATTTATCGAGAAGGCAATGCCCGGAGCAAACGGTGATTTCCTAAAAATATATATCTATCTGCTGAGCTCCTGTCATCATCCGGAGCGAGAGCTTTCACTCTCTTCTATTGCAGATGTTTTTGCCTGCACGGAAAAGGACGTGCTGCGGGCTCTCTCCTACTGGGAAAAGGAGGGGCTTCTCCTGCTTTCACGTTCCGGCAGCAGCCTGACAGGCATCGCCTTTCCGGATTTCGATGCAGCATCCCCTGCTCCGACTCAAGATGCTGTACTGTCTGGTGAAAAAGTGACCTCTGCAGCTGTTCTGCAGGAGCCTTCCGAAGCAGCAGAACCGGCAGAATCGGCCTCTGTCTCGCTTTCGTCGGAACGCATTCACTCTCTGAAGGAAACGGATGCAGAGGCACAGCAGATCCTGTATGTAGCAGAGACCTATCTGAACAGACCCTTGAGCCGTTCTGATCTGGAATGTATTCTGTATTTCTACGATACTCTTCACATGTCAGCAGATCTTCTGGAATATCTCATCGAATACTGCGTGATGCATCAGAAGACCAGCATCCATTATATCCGGAAGGTCGGCCTGGAATGGCACCGGTCCGGCTTCACTACCGTTAAGGAAGCCAGAGAAGGCAGTTCCCTGATACGCAAAGAGTATTACTCTGTGCTGAATGCTCTTGGAATCAGCGGAAGAAAACCGGTTTCGGCAGAGATCGAGGCTGTCGATCGCTGGATGAATGAATATGGCTTTGAGCTTCCCCTGATTCTGGAAGCCTGCAGGCGAACGGTGGCTAACACCGGTGGAAGCAGCTTTGCCTATACCGAGGGAATCCTGTCTAACTGGAAAAAACAGAATGTTCACAGTATGGAGGATGTTCAAAGTGAGGACAACCGATATCTGACAGAAAAAAAGAAGAAAGCCTCAGCAAAGAGAGAATCCGGAAGAACTGCATCACCTAACCGTTTCCATAATTTCCACCAGCGCGATTATGACTATGATGAGCTGGAGAAGGAGCTGCTGAAAAAGCAATGGTAATCATTGATCTGATACAGGAGCGTTTACTATGCCATTAACAAACACACAATACAATTCCATGCTCAGCCGCTATCAGGAGCGGCAGCTTCGAAACCGGCAGCTGCAGGAAGAGCATATCAGGGATGCTTATCAGCAGATTCCCCGTCTGGCGGAAATTCATGATGAGGTCTCCACTCTGTCAATGAAAAAAGCCCGGATCCTGCTGCACCCTTCCGGCAATGACAAGGATTTCAATCTGGATCTTGCCCTATCGGAGCTTGCGGATGAACGCAGAGCTCTCCTGCTGGCCAACGGCTATCCTGCAGACTATCTGGAACTCCCCGTCAGCTGTTCCCTTTGTCATGACACCGGCTATACCGAGGATGGCAGAAAATGCTCCTGCTTTCTCCAGATGGAAGTGGAGCTGCTGTATGACCAGTCCAATCTTAAGGAAATCCTGCAGAAGGAAAACTTCGAATACTTCAGTCTGGATTATTATTCCGATACAAACATTGATCCGAGAACAGGCCGGTCTTCCCGCGCCATTGCAGAACGGGCCTGTACCGTTGCAAAACAGTTTACCGAACAGTTCGGAAAACAGCCGGAAAATTTATGTATCTACGGAGACACAGGTGTCGGAAAAACCTTTCTTTCACACTGCATCGCCAAAGAACTGATTGAAAAGGGATTCAGTGTACTGTATCTCACGGCTTTCGAATTATTTGATTCACTGGAGACCAGAAAGTTTTCTGCAGATCTTGCCATTCAGGAAACCCACAGACATATCTTCGACTGCGATCTTCTTATTATTGATGATCTGGGTTCAGAGCTGAATAACAGCTTTACCACTTCCCAGCTGTTTCTCTGTATCAATCAGAGAATTCTGGATCAGAAAGCTGTCATCATCTCCACAAACCTGTCTGTAGAAGACCTTCGGGCAAACTATTCCGAGCGGATTTTTTCACGTATTCTCAGCAGCTATAAAATGATTCCGATGTATGGACGGGATATCCGTATCCAGAAGCAACTAACAGGAGGACAACATCCATGACTCAGTCAAAAAGCAATTATTATGAATCTATGCCGGTGGGACGCCTCGGCATTATCCCGCTGGCAAGCTGTGCAGAAATCGGTGCAAAGGTTAACGATCATATCACCGGATGGCGAAACAGCAGGAGCTGCCCCGCTGCACAGAACCAGCTGGCCGCAGATTATCAGCGTCCTTCCTACCTCATTGATATCAAAAACTCCCGCTTCGGCTCCGGTGAAGGAAAAGGAACGATCCTTGAATCCGTCCGCGGCGATGACCTGTACTTCCTTGTAGACGTGTGCAATCATTCCCTGTCCTATACAGTCTGCGGACAGGAAAACCACATGTCTCCGGATGACCACTTTCAGGATCTGAAGCGCATGATTTCTGCAGTAGCAGGCAAAGCCCGCAGAATCAATGTGATCATGCCCTTCCTGTATGAAAGCCGTGTTGATAAGAGAACCTCCGGCAGAGATTCTCTGGACTGTGCTCTGGCTCTGCAGGAACTGACAGAGATGGGGGTGGATAATATCATTACCTTTGATGCCCATGATCCCCGAGTACAGAATGCCATTCCGCTGCATGGCTTTGAAACCATTACACCGGCCCATCAGTTTATCAAAAATATTCTTCGGAATGCCCCTGATATGAAGATCGATTCTGATCATCTGATGATCATCAGTCCTGATGAGGGCGGTATGAAGCGTGCCATCTTCATGGCGAATAATATGGGAGTGGATATGGGAATGTTCTATAAGCGCCGCGATTATTCTGTCATTGTAAACGGAACAAGCCCAGTGGTCGCTCATGAATTTCTTGGTACGTCCGTAGAGGGAAAGGATATGATCATCGTGGATGATATGATTTCCTCCGGAGACAGCGTGATCGAAGTGGCACAGCAGCTCAGGCAGAGACATGCACGAAACATCTATCTGTGCACCACCTTCGGCCTCTTTACGCAGGGTCTGGAAAAATTTGACCGTGCCTATGAGGAAGGGCTGTTCTCTAAGCTCATTACCACCAATCTGATCTATCAGACTCCGGAGCTGCTTGAGAAGCCATATACTGTTTGCTGTGATTTCAGCAAATTCATTGCCCTTCTTATTGACACCCTGAATCATGATGGTTCCATGAGTTCTCTTCTGGATCCCTCCTCAAGAATCCAGAAAGTCGTGGAGCGTTTTAACCGTGGTGAAGAAATCTGATCCGAAGCTCTAAAAGCGGCTCTGACCTTTGAAAAATAAGTTCTGTATGAGCGGAAAACTCCCTCCGGAATCAGCAGACTGCTGAATCCGGAGGGAGTTTTCTGTTCACAGGATACAGGAGATACACTTGCCGGTCGTCATCCGGTCATACAGGAGACTGTATGTATATCTCCGGGGTATTCGAGCCGGGCTCGCGATTCCCGGCAAAATCTACATATCGGTATTTCTATGATAGGTATCTGTCCAGTCTCTCAGAGCCTCGTCCAGATTCTCCGGCATATCCGGCATCTGGACAGCTGCGATTTCCCGGGCAAGCTTCACTCTGCTTTTTTCATCTACTCCGAATTCATCCAGCTTCTGTCTGTACTCCGACTCTCCGTCCTTTAAAAAAACTGAAAACAGATAGCTCTTCAGCACATGCAGGGTATGCAGATCCTCATAGGCACGCAGGAAGCACTCACAGGCCTCCTCCATCTGGAACAGCCTTGCGTATACACAGCCAAGATTATTGTAAACCGTACCCCGGAACTGGATACCGGTATTTCCCTGATCCTCACAAACCAATGCTTCCCGGTAGTATTTCAGCGCCCGTGTATATTTTTCATGCTGCATCAGGGTATCTGCTTTCTTCTTCAGACGAACTGCCAGCGGTTTCTTTTCCAACTCGTCCAGTTTCTGGTCAAAGGCTGTCAGCTCTCTGGAATTCATATAACAGATTTCTTTCAGAAGAGTCAATATAAAATCCCTGTCCGTATAGGGTCCCTGCAGAATATTCATCAGCTTTCCTGACAGCGTAACCATCTTAAGTTCACTTCTTACCCATTGGGCCAGTCCCTCACAAACGATAGACTGATCCACCAGCGGAAGATTATTGCAGATAAAATAACCAAGCTCCTCTGCGGAATAAATATTCAAACCGATATTTTCCAGATACCAGGGTTCGGAAGCCCTTGGTATCTGACATAAAATTGGAATTCCCATCAGTTCTGATCCTCCATCACCTCATTCCAGATTTTTCCGCTGGCAGGAAACATCTCTCCGAAACCAAGGTCCTCTGCTGTGATCCTGCATTTTCCTGCTGCCTCATACTCCATATGGACTTTTAGTCTGGTAGTTCCGGCAGGACGACTGGGGAGCCCCGGAAGAGGCATCACCAGTTTCTTCCGGCTCTTTTCATTCATTCGGCTCACAAGAAATGTGAGTTCCTCACCCTGATCAAGAAGTATTTCGAAATCTGCAGCTGTCTCGTACCAGTTCACCCCGGCAGAGATCAGCGGATATACAGCTGCAATCCCCTGCACCATCAGCTCCATAGAGACATTATGACGAACCAGATCGCTGCCCACATAGAGGAAACTCTTCAGATGTCCCGGCTCCGTCTTTTCTCTGGCCGACAGCGCTGCCCCCTTCGCATACAGATTATTTCCGCCGAATACTTTTCTGGCTCCCTTGCAGAGAAGACGGATGGATTCCTTTGCCCATCTCTGATCAAATTCTTCTCCCATCAGGAAGATCCCTGAATACAGGTCCTCCCCGAGACTTTCTCTGATAAAAGAAACCAGCATGCGGTCTTTCTGCTCATCATTTCCTTTCAGTGAAATGCTACCTCCGTCATTCACGTAGGCAGCCACAGGCTTTGTCCGGAAATTCATCTCCAGACAGGAAAAGTGTACCTGTCCGTTCCGGAATTCAAAGAGCCCGGTTTTTCTTGCCCATACATCCTGACTCTGAAACAAAGTATGCACAAAAAAGCTCTCCTTATAATCCTGCAGAAAACCTCTGTTTCTGGGGATTCCCAGGACCTCATAGGCCTGACGGATGGCACGCACAAAAAATCTGGTGAGCTTCGGTACCGTAATCACAATGCCTGCAACCTGAGAGGCGGGATTCTCCGCCCCTGCTGCTTCCAGTGTCTTTCTGAGAAAAACAGCCAGAAGGTCTGCACCTGCGTATTCCTTCCCCTCGATCCATGCCGAAGTTCCGTCTGCGCAAAGATCATACAGCTGGTCAATGAGTATCCCGTTTTTCTTCTCAGCAAAGTACCTTGCTTCGATTCCGTGATACCAGGAATGATCTGCGGGAACCAGACAAAGAAGCGTCGGAAAGGTCAGCTGATCTGATCCTGCTTTCACCGGTATGCTGACCGCATCCCCAAGGGATCTGTCGTAACAGCAGACCTGAGAACCGGATCTGTTCAGATCAATTCCAATTATCATACGTTTCACATCCATAGTTCTCTCCCGTTACATAATCCTGCAGAAATACTCCGTAAAGGCATCCTGCCATAAATAATCCTCTATTGCCGTATTCATTCTCTCCAGGCTGCCCGTTGCTCTGGCGGTCAGAATCCTGTTCAGAATTTTATACCGGCTCCCTCCGTCTGTATCCAGTTCGGTCAGAGCCAGCTTCCTCTCCCCTACCTTTAATTCCTCTTCTCCGTTCCTGTAGGTCAGATAATAGGTCAGAACTTCTCCGTAAAACAGAAGAAATTCCCGAGAGAAGATTCCCGGAATCATTTCCGGCAAAGGCTCTGACTTCCAGACCGGGGCTTCCTCCGCCTCCTCTCTGTGACCCAGGGCATAATGAATGATCACCCTTGTTCCGGGGAGAAAACGTTCCTCCACAAACAGCTTTTCCTCCAGCTGCAGAGGACGGATCAGCTCTTTCGGAAGTCTTTTAAAGAAGGCAAAGGTAAGCTTTTTCTCTCTGCATAAAGTCAGGATTTTCTCCGCCTCTTTCAGCTGCTCACCTCCGAGAGACTCCTGTTTCGAATAATATTTCAGAAGTGCCAGCCGGCACAAAAGATTCAGTTCCCATCGATTTCCCAGTAATTTTTCCAGATACAGGAAGATCAGATCCGGAATCTCTATGTCCTGATAGATCCATCCTCCTGAGACCCAGGTCAAAAAAGAAGTGATGACTGATTCCTGCCCTTGATTCAGTATATAGCTCTCCAGAATCAGTTCCGGCTCGGACGGCATCCGACCGGTCAGCACCGCCAGCACCAGTATCCTCTTTTCCAGTTTCAGGGGCTCCAGATGGAATCCCTTCACCCTCTTCCATAATTCACAGAGATATTCTATAGAACCCATACTGAACTCCAGCAGATAGGTCAGCATGATCTCATCGTATTTCCCCTGTCGGAAGACATATTCTGAGAGACAAAGAAGATCTTCATCCTCCTGAAATTCCATTTTCAGGATCATGCGGCTGGCCAGACGCAGCAGCAGGCTGTCCGGAATCCTCTCATAGCCGAATTCGGAAACCAGTTGAAATGCCCGCTCGTACAGACCCGCTTCAATCAGCAGAACAGCAGTACTTACCTTGTCAACGGCGGCATACTCCCGCATATCTCCGGTAAGAACAGAAATCAGCAGCCGTTCATCCTCCAGATTGTCCATGTAAAAGTCCAGAAGCTTCTGACGGATCTTTCCGCGAAAGGAATCTGTAAAATCTTCATTGGCCTCTGCCATTCT
Source organism: Lachnospiraceae bacterium (assembly GCA_030527645.1). Lineage (GTDB taxonomy): Bacteria > Bacillota > Clostridia > Lachnospirales > Lachnospiraceae > JAKSRN01. The sequence goes on from JAUNAJ010000004.1 coordinate 13,025, forward strand.
GCAGCAGGCCAGTATCCGCTGGCTTACCTTCAGCTGCCGGGACTTTTCTCCGCAGCAATACAGCTGAAGGCCTGTGTGCTCAACACCCAGCGCTATACAACGGGCGGCTATATCTCTGATCTCCATGAGCGGTCTGCAGGAATACTCCACTGTAGAGGCAAAACGGCGGCGTTTTTCGTCCTCAAAAAGAATACAGGCATCCTCACTGTAGAGATCCACATAGGCAGCTCCGTCTCTGCAGGGATATTTTCTTTCTGCTCTCAATGCATGATGGCAGACGATCACATAGCGGATGGAGGCGTCTTTCACTTCAACCTTATGACAGAACAGAACGTTTGTCAGTGCTGCTGCCGTTTCTACAGAATCCGGATGCTGCAGCAATGCCTGATAAAGTACAGCAAATTCCTCAGAAATCCTTCCCTTTTTCAGGGAAGCTTCCGCAAATGTACGGATTGCTGTCTGATAGTTCATATAGCAGGTTCGATCTTTGTCCTTATGCAGGAGAACGCTGGAATACAGAAGCGCCCGACGGCGCTCTCCCAGTGTATTATTGTAGGTGAAATACATGCGGATCTGTCGGGGGATCCTGTCCGCCATCTCTCTGGGAATAGTTTCCATATAGTACTCATAGAGTCTGGTGATGCGAAGCTCCTTTTCCACAGCCAGTGCATACCAGACAAAGTACTCTTTTTTATAGGCCTGCCCCTTCATGATCTGCTTGCATATTGCCTCCAGAATGTCCACACTCTGATATTTTTTGTACCCGGATGCCAGAAGCTGATAGACAGGCTCAGAGAATTCCCTTATGCTGCCTGCAAGAAAAGTCATCCGTCTGTAAAGAGACTCTGACAGCTGTCCCCTCACCGCTGCAAATCGCAGAACCTGCAGATAAAAGGGTGTAAGTCTGCGGAGCAGACTCTCCTGCTCGTTCAACATCTTCCATGCTTTCAGATACAGAAACGGGCTGTTGCAGCCCTGCTCATAACACTGCTCAAGCTCGAACATGATTCTGGCTGACATATGCTCATAGGAGGGATCCTCCTGCAGCAGCAGATGCAGGTAGAGATACTGATCCGGCTCCAGTTCATGATTACGCCGAACCTTCATTAGAAAATTCTGTGTTTCCCGGCTCCGGATGCCGGCAAGCTTTGAAAGGTACAGGTACCAGGTCTCTTCCTCCTTTGATTTCAGTGTTCTGCTGCCCTTCTGAAACAGACCCAGCAGCATATTCATCCGCTGCAGATTGTCCTCTGAATAGCAAAGATAGGCATCGTACAGGATTGCTGCAGAATTCTCCGGATCCAGGTTCTTCAGATCAGTCACAAGCTGTCTGCCTCTCTGCTGCCAGGTCCTGTAGTCGATTCGGCGCATCTGCAGATCCAGCATGTCTCTGGCAATAGCAGCCCGGATTCTGTTTTCCCGCAGACCCGCCACCTCTTTCAGTGCACCTGCAGATGCTTCGATTCGAAACTCCAGCTCCTGATATACGCTTTTCAGACGGATCGTCCCGTAGTTTCTGCCCTGATGCAGCCGTTCACGATTTACAATATACTCCAAACCGAAGACTTTTCCGATAAAGTCCTCTGATGTGATCACTCTTTTTTCCACCTGTAGAAAAGTGCCTGTCAGTTCTACCTCGATCCGCACGTAGCCCCAGTTATTCTTATAGATATACAGGGTATCCTTCTGGGAAGCATCCAGGTGATACACCTCTTTTTCCTGCTTATCAAGGCTGAACAGCACCGGTTTCTTTTTTTCGATCGAAATCAGAAATTCCTCCATATGCTGATAGGTAACGGGAGCATGGGAAAGCCCTTTATACAGAGGGAGAAAGGCTCTGTTTTTGCCTCGAAGAAGACCTGCAAAGGAATTGCTCGCAAACAGACGGAAGCCCTCCCGATAGCTCTTCATACAGAGTCTGGTAAAATCCTCCAGTGACCGGATGGCTCCCTCCGATGCCTGTACCGTCTCGGCAATGATCTCTGCCTTTACCGGTATCCTTTTCTCAGACAGATTACTGCTGATCACAATGGTTCCGCTGATCAGATCCCCCTCTTTCAATCCTTTTGTATCCACACCAAACAGGATGGTGCAGGAATTTCCTGAAATGCTGTTGCCTGCCAGCAGGATCCTGTGATTGTCTGAAGTAACCAGTCCTCTCATTCTTGACCCGTCTGACGTCCCCAGGCTGACAGATCCCTTGTATTTTTTTCCTTCCTGTATCTGAAGCCGCAGCTCCGAAACCGAAGTGATCAGCTCCGGACGGCTCATTTCGTATGTTCCGGATAGCAATTCTTCCATTCTGTTATTCACACCGCACACCCTGCCCCTCATGGTTTATCTCAGCCGAGAAGACTCCCTCCTTTACAGGTGGTGAGTTTATTATAAGCCTCTCTGCTCTAATAAGAGCACATATAAATTGATTATACACTAACCCAAAAGAGGAGACAAGGTTCCGTGCTTCGGAACCTTGTCTCCTCTTGTATTGCTGTTCACAGGGAGCCTTCCCTTACCTGCAGAAGCGACCGACGGTGCTTCTGCAGGACGCATGGCGACGCGTATCTACTGCATCCCGCGTACAACAGACTTATTGAATCACATCACTCATATCATAGAGACCGGCAGGCTTTCCTGCCAGATATTTTGCGGCCTCCACTGCACCTTTTCCGAATACAGTTTTGGAATAAGCTGTGTGCTTAAACTCAATCACTTCATCAGGGCCTGCAAAAATCACCTCATGCTCACCTACGATAGTACCGCCGCGCACAGCTGAGATGCCGATCTCCTTCGCATCCCTTTCCTCGTGTCTGTCACTTCTGTCGTACACATAGGAGTACGCATTGTCCATTGCTCCGTTCAAACTATCTGCCAGAGCCAGTGCTGTTCCGCTTGGAGCATCCTTTTTCAGTCTGTGGTGCTTCTCCACGATCTCCATGTCAAAGCCTGCAGCAGCAAGAACCTTTGCAGCATCTGCGATCAGCTTCATCAGGGTGTTGATTCCCAGAGACATGTTTGCAGACCGGAGAATTGCTGTTTCCTTACTATACTCCCGTACCTTCTCCAGCTGCTCCTCTGTCAGTCCGGTGGTGCAGAGCACCAGCGGGAGTTTTCTCTTCCGGCAGTACTCCAGTACGCCGTCTGCTGCCTTGTAGGAAGAGAAGTCGATCATACAGTCCGCTTCCACATCACAGCTGTTAATGTCTGTAAATACCGGATATCCGTTGTCTCTGTTATCAGCCAGATCAATCCCCGCCGCCATCTCAGCTGCCGGATCTGCAGCGATCAGACCTGATATAACCTGACCCATATGGCCGTTGCATCCATGCATAATAATTTTGATCATACACCCTCATTTCCGTACCCCTGCCGGGAACATTTTTCTGTTAAAATACGCCTGCACTGCTCACATCAGACCGAAATCTTCCATTGTTTTTCTCAGATACTCTTTCTCTGCAGGCTCCATGTCATACAGCGGTGCACGAAGAGGACCAACCTCCTTGCCAAGCACATTCATAGCAACCTTCACCGGGATTGGATTGACCTGGCAGAACAGTGCATCGATCAGAGGAAGGGCATTCAGCTGCATCTCTGCCGCCTTCTTCACATCACCGTCCAGATAGCTCTGGCACATGTCGTGGGTATATTTTGGAGCCACATTGGAAAGCACGGAAATGACACCGTCTGCTCCGAGAGCCATCATCGGAATCACCTGGTCATCGTTTCCGGAATAGATCTCGCACTGCGGGCAGAGGAATTTTGTCTTTGCCATCTGTGAGATGTTTCCTGTTGCTTCCTTCAGACCTACAATGTTCTCTACGTTGTTCACAAGCTCTGCCACTGTCTCCGGAAGGATGTTGCAGCCGGTACGACTCGGTACATTGTACAGAATGATCGGCAGTGTTACTGCCTCTGCAATGGTTGTAAAGTGTTTTACAAGACCCTTCTGCGTTGCCTTATTATAGTAAGGAGTTACCACCAGCAGTGCGTCAGCGCCGCAGTCCTGAGCACCTTTTGAAAGGTGGATGGCCTCTGCTGTTGAGTTAGAACCGGTACCTGCGATTACCGGAACCCTTTTGTTTACCTTTTCTACGCAGAAACGAATCACATCCAGATGCTCCTGATGACTCATGGTGGCTGACTCTCCGGTAGTTCCGCAGATTACAATGGCATCGGTTCCCTCTGTGATCTGCTCCTCGATGATTTCTGCAAGCTTCTCATAATTTACATCCCCGTTATCAAACATTGGTGTAACGATCGCTACTGCTGCTCCCTTAAATACTGACATGATTTTCCTCCTGAATACAAAACATCTTTCAATTACAGTAACTGTTCAGAGTCTGCATGCGCACATACTGCATTCTATAAACAGACATCTGTAAAGCTACAGCTACATAAAAAAACAGACATCGCTCAGTCGATGTCCATCTGTTCTCTCCATACAGTATGCTTGTAAAAAGAAACCAGATAGCACTCCACCCTTCGATGACAGTCGCAGACTTCTTCAATCTGCGCCCAAGGTTCCGTTTTCAGATGCGGTTCCTTTCGGCATGCTTTCCTTTCTCCTGCGTTCCTCTGATCCTGAATCATCCGGCAGGGTACTGATCAAGCATGCAACCTCTATCCTGTTCACATCAGTGACTATATCATTATACCGCAGTAAAGTCAAGATATTCTGTAAATCGCAAAAGTTACGGGGAACCGGCAAACCGGTTCCCCTCTTTAAGAAATAATGTAGTTCGATTATTTACCGAGAAGCTCTTTCTCGATGCGTTCTCTTGCTGCAGGCGCCTGCTCGTCCATCTTCTCCGGGAATCCGAAGTAGGATACACATGCAATGTTGTCGCCGCCCACCTTCGGAGCGTCTGCCTTCAGCTGCTTATTTGCGAAATCCATCTCCCGCAGAGTCTCGAAGATACCCGGGAAGTCAACATCGCCCTCACCCATTGCAAGGTGCTGATGAATGGTCACATCAGAGGTTCCTCTGCTGTTCAGCCACGGCGGATTTGCAATGTAACGGCAGTCCAGTGTCTGATTGTAGGTATCTGCAAACAGAACGTGAGTCAGCTCATCACCTGCATACTGAAGCATATGACGAACATCACCCTTACCCTGATCATAGAAGAATCCATGAGCTGCAGAATATACGTAGCCAAGGTTTTTGGAGCGGAATGACTTAACAATATCACAGGTCTCGTCATTCAGTTCACAGAAGTCATACGGATGAGACTGGATCTCCACACGAAGTCCCTCTCTCTCAATGATCGGAAGAAGCTCTTCCATGGATCTGAAGAACATGCCGTTGCAGATCTCCTGCTGGTTCGGGTCACCGGAAAACTCTGTGTTGATGACCGGAACGCCCATATTTACAGCGATCTCGATGATTCTCTTCCAGTTTGCAACTGCGTGCTGTCTCTGCTCCTCTGTAGGACCGGACCAGCGGTATACTACAATGAAGGAGGAAAGCTCTACGCCATATCTTGCCAGAGCCTCACGATAGTCCCTCTCACACTCCTCTGAAAACAGCGGATGCTTGTAGAAAGGGTTGATCCTCGGATGAGGTGACTGCTCAATGTACTTATATCCCCACTCGGATACCTTGTACACATAATCAGGAATACTCATCTGTTTTGCCAGTACGTCCACATCAAATGCAATTTTCATGTTTCTTGTTTCCTTTCGAACTAAAATATTCCCACCACAAGGTCAGTGTAACACAAAAAGAACGTTCCGTTAAGACGCTTCCTGAAAAAAATAAAAGTTTTTCGTTACAGCACATTGCACAGTTACCCGGCTGTTTCTCCTGTGAAAATCTGCATACCCAAACATCACGAAATGTGCTATACTTTTTTGGATGTTTTGACCTATTGACATCTTCCGGTTTTTATCTCACCGGAGAACACCTCCCCTGAGACAGACATGCACCGGGACTCGCAGACGAGTCTTGGTGGAGCGGAAGATTTTTCATTAAATTTACAACGAGGGAACTTATGAAAACTACAAGAGAAGATATCAGAAATGTCGCCATCATCGCCCATGTTGACCACGGCAAGACCACTCTGGTGGATGAGCTGCTGAAGCAGAGCGGTGTATTCCGTGCCAACCAGGAGGTACAGGAGCGTGTCATGGACTCCAATGACCTGGAACGTGAGCGAGGCATCACCATCCTTTCTAAAAACACAGCAGTATTCTATAAGGATACAAAGATCAATATCATTGACACGCCCGGCCATGCGGATTTCGGCGGCGAGGTAGAGCGTGTTCTGAAGATGGTGAACGGTGTCATTCTTCTGGTAGATGCCTTTGAGGGTGCTATGCCTCAGACAAAATTCGTTCTGAAGAAGGCGCTGGAGCTGGATCTGAAGGTGATCGTCTGTATCAACAAAATTGACCGTCCGGAGGCGCGTCCGGACGAGGTCGTGGATGAGGTTCTGGAGCTTCTGATGGATCTGGATGCCTCCGACGAGCAGCTGGACTGCCCCTTCCTCTATGCTTCTGCCAAGCGCGGACACGCTGTGCTGGATCTGAATGATTCTCCGCAGGATATGACTCCGCTCTTTGATGCGATCCTGAAATATATCCCCGCTCCGGAAGGTGATCCGGATGCCGGTACACAGGTACTGATCAGCACCATTGACTACAATGAATATGTAGGACGTATCGGTGTAGGAAAAGTCGATAACGGAAGCATTTCCGTCAACCAGGAAGTACTGCTGATGAATCATCACGATCCTGAAAAAAGGAAAAAAGTAAAGATCAGCAAGCTCTATGAGTTCGACGGCTTGAACAAGGTAGAAGTCAGCAGGGCTGACATCGGTTCCATTGTAGCAGTTTCCGGAATTGCAGATATCCATATCGGTGATACCCTGTGTGATCCGGAGCATCCCGAGTCCATTCCCTTCCAGAAAATCTCCGAACCTACCATTGCAATGAATTTTCTGGTCAATGACTCTCCTCTGGCCGGTCAGGAGGGCAAGTACATTACCTCCCGACACCTGCGTGACCGGCTTTTCAGAGAATTAAACACAGACGTCAGTCTGCGTGTCGAAGAAACCGATTCAGCTGACTGCTTCAAGGTTTCCGGACGAGGTGAGCTGCATCTGTCCGTTCTCATTGAAAATATGCGCCGGGAAGGCTATGAATTCGCAGTGAGCAAGGCTGAGGTGATCTACAAGACCGATGAGCGCGGTAAAAAGCTGGAGCCGATGGAACTGGCCTACATCGATGTTCCTGAAGAATTTTCCGGATCCGTCATTCAGAGACTCAGCGAGAGAAAAGGAGAGCTTCAGGGAATGGGAATCGGCAGCGACGGTTCCTCCAGGCTGGAATTCTCTATTCCTGCCAGAGGTCTCATTGGATTCCGCGGAGATTTCCTGACCATGACAAAGGGAACCGGAATCCTGAATACTATCTTTGATGACTATGCGCCGTACAAGGGTGATATCAAGTTCCGCAAGCAGGGATCTCTGATTGCTTTCGAATCCGGTGAAGCTGTTACTTACGGTCTGTTCAATGCCCAGGCAAGAGGGACGCTGTTTATCGGACCCGGCGAGAAGGTGTACAGCGGCATGATCATCGGTCAGAGTGCTAAGCCCGAAGATATTGAGCTGAATGTCTGCAAGACAAAACACCTGACCAATACCCGTTCCTCCTCTGCAGATGAAGCGCTGACGCTGGTCACCCCACGGGTGCTTTCACTGGAGCAGGCACTGGAGTTCATCGACAACGATGAGCTTCTGGAAGTTACTCCGTCTTCTATACGAATCAGAAAACGTATTCTGGATCCGCGATTGAGAAAACGTGATTCCATGAAAAAGAATAATTGATCAATCATAAAAAATGGAACAGGGGGACGGTGCTGCTATACCACATATGTGGTACGGCAGCACCGTCCCCCTGTTCCATTTTTTCTTCTCTGGATTGTATCGTTACAGTTCACTCAATGAGCTGTCTTTCATCAGCTGAAACTCTGGATCTTCCACTGACCGTTTTCCTGATGATAACACAAAAGACCCACACTTGTTTGTGTATCACTCTTTTCCATTCCTTCATCCAAATAGGAGTAGGTCATAACAGACTGGATCTCCATTACAAGATCTCCCGGTTCTGCATATCCGCTTCTCACTGTGGATACAAAGGACGCAGTGATATCACTGAGCTCATATCTGAGGATTCCTGATCCGGTTTCCGGATCGTATGCTTGGCTGCAGGCGTTCGCATACATATTCTGTGCTCTGCCCTCTGCGATTGCAGCCTCTGCGAAGTACTGCTCCACGGCACTGAAGTCCTGACGGTTTACACTGTTCTCCAGAATTGCCTGGTAATCCGATACGAACTGAGCAAGAATGGCATCCATCAGTTCCTGATCCGGATACAGCTCCGCTCCCGCAAGTGAAACAAACGCATTATCCTCTGCTGCAATTTCCACATCTGTATAGTAAGCCGCCCGGTTTTCGGCATTCAGCTCTGCTGTCCAGACTCCTGTGAACAGTCTGTCGAAGGTATAAACAGTTGACTGCTCCTGAAGATTTTCAACTCCCTCCGATTCCGGTGACAGTCCGTTCAAAAGAATGTCTGCCTCCGATGGAACAGCAATACTGATGCCGGATGCCGATACAGTAGAAAGATCCACCTTCCACTCGTTTAGGAACAGCAGCTTTTTGTTCCCTGTCCGAACCATTGTGATCGTGTTATTCTTTGTTCCTTCAGAGGTCTCATAAACGGCCGAGTAGATTTTTTTATCAGCTGTACTGCTGATTTCCTCCAGCGAAAGAGATCGGAACCCGTCCGCACCTGTTCGTTCCCTCACTGTCTCAAACATTTCCGCGGAAAGATATGTTGAGGGCTCTTCTTCAAAAAACAGGTATCCGTATGCCTCTGACCAGTTACCTGACAGCATTGCGATTTCAAAGCCCCTTGCATCCTGCTCCGGTCCGTATCTTTTCGGAACCTGTACAGCCAGAAGTATCACCACTGCGATCAGCACAAGAACAGCCGCTGAAAAAGCGATACGCGGACGGCTGCTTCTGTTCAATTGATGAAGCTCCCTCTCGAGTGCCTTCAATTCTTCCGATGTCGCCTCCTCATGTTTCTTTTCTACCGGAGGATCTTCTGTGATTTTCGATTCCTTCCCGTCACCGGTCTGCATTTTGATCAGGGGTGACCCGCAGCTGCTGCAGTAGTTTGTCCCTTCCTCGTTGAATTTTCCGCATTGTTCACAATACATTGCTTCTTGTCTCCTCCACAGTTACCCCAGGGTCTCACGAACAGCCAGCAGCAAATCGATATTTGCCTTTTCCACTGCATTAAACTGTGCCTCCACCGCTGATGCACTTTCTGTTTTTGTCATGGACTGATACCAGCCCAGACTCATAAAATAATCGTAATCTGAAGCATTCTTTTCTCTGTGAAACTGATATCCGTGACGTGCATAGATTTCATTCACAGCTCTCTGGCACTGTGCTTTTGTTGAAACCGCTGCCCGCACCTGAGCTTCTGTCAGTACTGTACTGTCACTTTCCGGAAATATAAAATCACTGCCGCTGATCTCAGTGGACTCTTCCGGCTCCGGTGTCGGTGTCGGTGTCGGAGCAGCTGTAGGTACAGGGGTTGCTTCCGGGGTCGGAACCGGGGTTGGTTCCGGGGTCGATTCCGCACTGATCTCAGCCGTGATCAGACCTGTAAAAGACGATGTATGCGATTCCGCAAGCTCAGACTGCTCTGTTTGATCAACTGCAGCTTTTCCTGCTGCGGCTTCGCTCTTCCCGGAGGATCCTGTCAGAAGTCCGACTGCCAGCCCCACCAGCAGCAGATCCATTACCCCGAGTATCCCAGCAGGAAGATAGGGATGTTTTTTCATGGCTTTTCTCCTAAAGAGAAGGGGGCATTACAATTTCTTGCAACGCCCCTCCTATTCATTACAGCAAATGGATGTTTCTCCATGTTATGCAGTTTCGTTGATTGTTCCTGTTATGGATCACTCCTCTTCCTGAAAATCGAACTCCTCGGAAATCTCAATTTCCTCCTCTGAAATCTCCTGAACATCCATCTCAGGCTCGATCAGCTCTGCTTCCGCTCCGTCGTCCTCATCCATTTCCTGCTGCAGCATGAAATCCTCCTCTGTCAGACTTTCCTCCGGTGCTTTATCGGAGTCCAGCTTGATGTTGCTGTAGCATTTCATACCGGTTCCTGCAGGAATCAGCTTACCGATCAGAACATTCTCCTTCAGACCGATCAGATGGTCAACCTTTCCTTTGATTGCAGCTTCAGTAAGGACTTTTGTTGTCTCCTGGAAGGATGCTGCAGACAGGAAGGAGTCTGTAGCAAGTGATGCCTTTGTAATTCCAAGAAGTACGCGGGTACCCTCTGCAGGTTCTTTACCCTCTGCGATCATCTGTTCGTTAATATCTTCGAAGTCAAGAATATTAACAAGAGTTCCCGGAAGAAGGTTTGTATCACCATTCTCCTCGATTCGGATCTTTTTCAGCATCTGACGCACGATTACCTCGATATGCTTATCACTGATCTCTACACCCTGAAGACGGTATACTCTCTGTACCTCACGGAGGAGATAATCCTGTACATCACGAACACCCTTGATTCTCAGGATATCATGCGGATTGACGCTTCCCTCTGTCAGTTCATCACCAGCCTCAAGATAGGTTCCGTCAAGAACCTTGATTCTGGATCCGTACGGAATCAGATAGGTCTTGCTGTTTCCTGTCTCGTTATCGGTAACGATGATCTCGCGTTTTTTCTTTGTATCTTTGATAGTTGCAACGCCCTTAATCTCAGTGATGATCGCAAGTCCTTTCGGCTTACGAGCCTCGAACAGCTCCTCCACTCGAGGAAGACCCTGTGTGATATCTCCACCTGCTACACCACCGGTATGGAAGGTACGCATGGTCAGCTGTGTACCCGGCTCACCGATGGACTGTGCAGCGATGATACCTACAGACTCACCAACCTGAACCGCTTCACCGGTCGCCATGTTTGCACCATAGCATTTTGCACAGATTCCTACATGGGAACGACAGGTCAGAATATTTCTGATCTTAACCTTTTTGAACGGCTCTCCCTTCTCATCCACACCATTTTCAATAACCTTAGCGGCACGTTTTGGTGTGATCATATGATTTGCTTTTACGAGCACATTGCCTTCACGGTCCTTGATCGTCTCTGCAGCAAATCGTCCTGTGATTCGCTCCTGAAGAGATTCAATTTCCTCTTTTCCGTCAGCGAACTGTGACACATACATTCCGGGAATCTCACCGGATCCTTCACAGCAGTCCATCTCTCGAATGATCAGATCCTGAGAAACGTCAACCATTCGACGGGTCAGATAACCGGAATCGGCTGTACGAAGTGCCGTATCGGACAGACCTTTACGTGCACCGTGGGCAGACATGAAATACTCCAGAACGTCAAGTCCCTCACGGAAGTTGGACTTAATCGGAAGCTCAATGGTATGGCCGGTTGTATCAGCCATCAGACCACGCATACCTGCCAGCTGCTTGATCTGCTTATCGGAACCACGGGCTCCTGAGTCAGCCATCATGAAGATGTTGTTATACTTATCCAATCCTGTCAGAAGAGCCTTTGTAAGGGCATCATCTGTATTCTTCCACGTCTCAACAACCTCTTTATACCGCTCCTCATCGGTAAGAAGTCCTCGCTTGAAGTTCTTCGTGATTCTGTCTACCGTATTCTGGGCATCCTGAATCATCTGCGGTTTCTGCGGCGGAACGGTCATATCAGAAATAGAAACGGTCATTGCCGCACGAGTGGAATACTTGTAGCCCATTGCCTTAATAGAGTCCAGAACCTCAGCCGTCATGGTTGCACCATGGGTGTTGATGACCTTCTCAAGAATCTTCTTCAGCTGTTTCTTTCCTACCAGGAAATCAACCTCCGGCTTCAGAATATTCTCACGGATGCTGCGGTCTACGAAGCCCAGATCCTGCGGAAGGATCTCATTGAACAGGAGGCGGCCCAGAGTAGTTTCAATGAATGCAGAGATTTCATCTCCATTTTCATCTACACCCTTACGGAAGACCTTGATAATGGTCTGCAGAGTAATATAGCCGTTCTCGTATGCAAGAATTGCCTCATTCATGCTCTTGAAGGTACTTCCTTCGCCCTTTACACCGGGGCGATCCTGTGTCAGATAATAAATTCCAAGAACCATATCCTGAGAGGGCACTGCCACCGGGCCGCCATCAGAAGGTTTCAACAGGTTATTGGGAGAAAGCAGCATAAAGCGGCATTCTGCCTGTGCTTCCACAGACAATGGAAGATGCACAGCCATCTGGTCTCCGTCAAAATCCGCATTGAACGCTGTACATACCAGCGGATGCAGCTTGATTGCCTTACCCTCGACCAGAATCGGTTCAAATGCCTGAATACCGAGACGATGCAGTGTTGGCGCACGGTTCAGCATAACCGGGTGTTCCTTGATCACTTCCTCGAGGATATCCCATACTTCCGGCTCCAGCTTCTCAACCATTTTCTTGGCATTCTTAATATTATGTGCGGTTCCGCTGGCTACAAGCTCTTTCATTACAAAAGGCTTAAACAGCTCAATTGCCATCTCTTTCGGCAGACCGCACTGATAGATCTTCAGCTCAGGTCCAACTACGATTACAGAACGGCCGGAATAGTCTACTCGTTTTCCGAGCAGGTTCTGACGGAAACGTCCGGATTTACCTTTCAGCATATCGGACAGAGATTTCAACGCTCTGTTTCCCGGACCTGTTACCGGACGACCACGGCGGCCGTTATCGATCAGTGCGTCTACCGCCTCCTGAAGCATACGTTTCTCATTGCGAACAATAATATCCGGCGCTCCAAGATCCAGCAGTCGCTGCAGACGGTTATTTCTGTTAATGATACGGCGGTACAGATCATTCAGATCAGAGGTGGCAAAACGGCCTCCGTCCAGCTGAACCATGGGACGAAGATCCGGCGGAATAACCGGAATTGCATCCATGATCATCCACTCGGGACGATTACCTGACTCACGGAATGCCTCTACTACTTCCAGTCTTTTGATAATTCTGGCGCGCTTCTGGCCGGAGGATGTTTTCAACCCTGCCGTAAGCTCCTCGGACTCAGCTTCCAGATCGATGGCGCACAGAAGCTCTTTAATTGCTTCTGCACCCATTCCTACACGGAAAGTATTGCCATAGGTTTCTCTGGCTTCCTGATACTCCTTCTCATTGAGCACCTGCTTGTAAACCAGATTAGTATCCCCTGACTCCAATACAATATAATTAGCAAAATACAGCACCTTCTCCAGTGTTCTTGGAGAAATATCAAGAATCAGACCCATACGTGAGGGAATACCCTTGAAGTACCAGATATGAGATACAGGAGCTGCCAGCTCAATATGTCCCATTCTCTCACGGCGAACAGAAGATTTTGTAACCTCTACACCGCACTTGTCGCAAACAACACCTTTATAACGGATTTTTTTATATTTTCCGCAATGGCACTCCCAGTCTTTGGAAGGTCCGAAAATACGTTCACAAAACAAACCGTCTCTTTCCGGTTTCAACGTTCTGTAGTTAATGGTCTCCGGTTTTTTCACTTCACCGTGGGACCACTCACGGATCTTCTCCGGAGAAGCCAGACCGATTTTAATGGCATCAAATTCGATCTGCTGATGAGTCGGCTTATTTTTTACTGTTTCTGGCATTTGATTACCCCTTTCTGTTCGATTCCATTATTCATCAATGTCATCAAAAGATTCATCCACATCATCGAAATCATCTGCCGGTTCTGTGTTCTCTTCAACATCAACCAGCTCTTCACCCTGGAACTCCTGTTTGGAGAATCCATATGCGCCGTAAGACTCTTCATCACGATCTCTGTTGTAACGATCGCCCTCGATAATGTTTCGCAAGTTTGTCTCACCATAATCTGCAGACTCCATGATTTCCACCTCAGTACCATCCTCACCGAGCACTCGAACATCCAGACCAAGGGACTGAAGCTCTTTCAGCAGTACTTTGAAGGATTCAGGAATACCCGGCTCAGGAATATTCTCACCCTTAATGATTGCCTCATAGGTCTTCACACGACCGACCACATCATCGGATTTAACAGTCAGGATTTCCTGCAGAGTATAGGAAGCACCATATGCCTCCAGTGCCCAAACCTCCATTTCTCCGAAACGCTGTCCGCCGAACTGTGCCTTACCGCCCAGAGGCTGCTGCGTTACAAGGGAGTAGGGACCGGTCGAACGTGCATGAATCTTATCGTCTACCAGATGATGCAGTTTCAGATAGTGCATGTGTCCGATGGTCGTCGGGCTGTCAAAAGGTTCTCCGGTACGTCCGTCACGCAGCTGAACCTTACCGTCTCTGGAAATCGGAACTCCCTTCCACAGCTCCCTGTGGTCCTTGTTCTCATCCAGATATTCATATACTTCCGGAAGAAGATCTTCTTTGTATTTTGCAGAGAAGTCACTCCAGGACATATTTACATAGTCATTCGCCAATTCCAGTGTATCCTGGATATCCAGCTCATTGGCACCATCAAATACCGGTGTCGCAATATTGAAACCGAGAGCCTTTGCCGCAAGAGAAAGGTGGATTTCCAGCACCTGTCCGATATTCATACGAGATGGTACACCCAGAGGGTTCAGCACGATATCCAGCGGGCGTCCGTTTGGAAGGAACGGCATATCCTCAACAGGAAGGACACGGGAAACTACACCCTTATTACCATGACGGCCGGCCATCTTATCTCCTACAGAGATTTTTCTCTTCTGGGCAATGTAGATACGAACAGCCTGGTTTACACCCGGTGAAAGCTCATCGCCATTCTCACGTGTAAATACCTTTGCATCTACAACGATACCGTATTCTCCGTGTGGAACCTTCAGAGAGGTGTCACGTACCTCCCGGGCCTTTTCTCCGAAGATGGCACGAAGCAGTCTCTCCTCTGCAGTCAGCTCAGTCTCTCCCTTAGGCGTTACCTTGCCGACGAGAATATCTCCTGCACGAACCTCTGCACCAATGCGGATGATGCCTCGCTCATCCAGATCCTTCAGTGCATCATCGCCCACACCCGGAACATCCTTTGTGATCTCCTCCGGTCCAAGCTTTGTATCACGAGCCTCTGCCTCATATTCTTCAATATGAATGGATGTATACACATCATCCTGCACAAGGCGTTCGCTGAGGAGAACCGCATCCTCATAGTTATAGCCTTCCCAGGTCATAAATCCGATCAAAGGATTCTTGCCCAGTGCCAGCTCTCCCTGAGAAGTGGAAGGACCGTCTGCTATGACAGATCCTGCCTCTACATGCTCTCCCTTCAGGACAATAGGGCGCTGGTTATAGCAGTTGCTCTGGTTGCTTCGCATAAATTTTGTCAGTCGGTAAGCATCCTTTGTTCCGTCCTCATTATCCATACGGATTTCCTTGGAAGAAACATAGGTAATGGTGCCGGATTTCTTTGCTACCACGCATACTCCGGAATCAATCGCTGTCTTTGCCTCCATACCGGTTCCTACTACAGGAGCATCAGTAAACAGAAGCGGTACCGCCTGACGCTGCATGTTGGATCCCATCAGCGCACGGTTCGCATCATCGTTCTGAAGGAACGGAATCAGTGCGGTTGCAACCGAGAACACCATCTTAGGAGATACATCCATGTATTCAAACATATGACGCTCATACTCCTGAGTCTCATCCAGATAACGTCCGGATACATTCTTATGAATGAAATGTCCTTCTGCGTCCAGCGGCTCATTTGCCTGTGCCACATGGAAATTATCCTCTTCATCAGCTGTCATGTAAACAACTTCATCGGTTACAACAGGATTCATCGGATCCGTACGGTCAATCTTACGATACGGTGCTTCTACAAATCCATATCCATTGATACGTGCATAGGATGCCAGAGAGTTGATCAGACCGATGTTCGGTCCCTCAGGAGTCTCGATCGGACACATTCTTCCGTAATGAGAATAGTGAACGTCTCGAACCTCGAAGCCTGCACGGTCACGTGATAATCCTCCGGGGCCGAGTGCGGAGAGACGTCTCTTATGAGTCAGCTCACCGAGGGGGTTGTTCTGATCCATGAACTGCGACAGCTGGGAGGATCCGAAGAATTCCTTTACTGCTGCTGTTACCGGTTTAATATTGATCAGGGACTGCGGAGAGATTGACTCAATGTCCTGAGTTGTCATTCTCTCCCGAACTACTCTCTCCAGTCGAGACAGACCGATTCTATACTGGTTCTGAAGCAGCTCACCCACAGCACGAATACGACGGTTGCCAAGATGATCGATATCGTCACTGCTGCCAATTCCGTATTCCAGGTGCATATTATAGTTTACAGAAGCAAAGATATCCTCTTTTGTGATGTGCTTTGGAATCAGTTCAGCGATACGAGTGCTCACCTGCTCCTTCTGCTCCTCGAGATCAGAATATTCATCCAGAATCTTTTCCAATACAGGATAGTATACTTCCTCAGTTACTCCGACCTCCTCCGGGTCCACATCCATCCATTTTGTAATGTCAACCATCATATTGGACAGAACCTTCACCGGACGTTCCTGCTCCTCTACACGAATCCATACATAGGGAACCGCCTGGTACTGGATTGCCTCTGCAATTTCTCTTGTAAGAACAGTACCTGCCTCTGCAAGGATTTCTCCTGTAACCGGGCTTACTGCATCCTCAGCCAGTACCTGTCCGCGAAGACGGTTGCGGAAGGAAAGTTTCTTATTAAATTTATATCGGCCGACTTTGGCAAGATCATAGCGGCGTGCATCAAAGAACATACCGTTGATGAGAGTTTCTGCACTCTCTACTGCCAGAGGCTCGCCCGGTCGGATCTTCTTGTAAAGCTCAAGAAGACCTTCCTGATAATTGGTAGAAACGTCTTTTGTAAAGCTTGCCATGATCTTTGGCTCTTCGCCGAACAGCTCTACGATCTCGGAATTTGTCCCAAGACCAAGGGCACGAAGAAGAACGGTGATCGGTACTTTTCTTGTTCTGTCTACACGTACATAGAACACATCGTTGGAATCGGTCTCATACTCAAGCCACGCACCACGATTGGGAATAACCGTGCTGGAATACAGAGTTTTACCTATTTTATCATGGGCAATTCCATAGTAGATTCCTGGAGAACGAACCAGCTGGCTGACGATTACACGTTCTGCACCGTTGATTACAAATGTTCCGGTCTCGGTCATCAGCGGAAGATCTCCCATAAAGATCTCATGCTCAGTGATTTCATCCTTTTCTCTATTAAAGAGACGTACCTTTACTTTCAGCGGTGCTGCGTATGTAGCATCTCTCTGCTTGCATTCTTCGATGGAATACTTTACGTCATCCCTGCACAGTGCAAAGTTTACAAATTCCAGGCTGAGTTTTCCTGCATAATCCTGAATCGGGGAGATATCAGCGAAAACCTCCTTCATTCCTTCATTCAGGAACCAGTTGTAGGAGTCCTTCTGTACCTCGATCAGATTGGGCATTTCCAAAACTTCTTTCTGTCTCTGGTAACTCATTCGCATACTTCTTCCGGTGGCAATCGGACGTATTCTGTTTTTCTCCATTGACGTTTCACCCCTTGTATATATAATAAAATTATGATGTGCGGGTCTGCAGGATGTTTCACCCTTCTGCAGACGGGCATATCTATCCATAATAGTGCATTTTTTACTGTAGCATTTTCAAGTCTGTCTGTCAAGCAAAAAAGGAACAGCCATCGGATGTTCCTTAAAGACAGATAACAAAAAAACTCCGCAATCTATGCGGAGTTTTTTCTGTGCTGTATGACACCGGCAAACTGAACCATTACTTTTTCTGTCTCAGAAAATCCGGAATCTGGATATCTTTCTTCTGTACATTACTGTTTACCGGTGCAGTTTTCGGCATCTGGTAAGCAGGTCTTGCAGTATTGGATGACGCAGACTGCGCAGAAGCAGGCATCTGATAGGAAGGCACTGTACCTGCTGCAGGTGCCTTCTCCTTTTTCGGTTCAACCGCAACGGGCTCTGAAACATCCTCCAGACCTGTAGCGATAACGGTGATCCGCGCATAATCCGGAATTGTCTCATCGTACATGGCACCAAAGATAATATTCGTATCTTCACCTGCAAGATTCTGTACATAGGTTGCTGCATCATTTGCATCCATCAAACTGATATCACCGGAAATATTAATGATCACATGACTTGCGCCGGCAATAGTAGTCTCAAGCAGCGGACTGAAGACTGCCTGCTGAACTGCCTCCAGCGCCTTATCGTCTCCCTTTGCCTCACCGATACCGATATGTGCAATACCCTTATCGGTCATTACGGTCTGAACATCCGCGAAGTCAAGGTTGATCAGCGCCGGCAGGTTGATCAGATCCGTGATTCCCTGAACAGCCTGCTGCAGAACCTCATCTGCTTTCTTAAGGGCTTCCGGCATGGTTGTTCTGCGGTCAACAATCTCAAGCAGCTTGTCATTCGGAATCACGATCAGGGTATCTACATTTTCTTTCAGTTTATCAATACCTGTCATGGCATTTGCCATACGGGCTTTTGCTTCAAAACGGAAAGGCTTTGTAACAACACCAACGGTCAGAATTCCCATCTCCTTTGCAAGACCGGCAACTACCGGTGCAGCACCTGTTCCGGTTCCACCGCCCATTCCGCAGGTAACAAATACCATGTCCGCACCTTCCATAAGTGCTCTCAGTTCATCAATACTCTCCTCTGCAGCTTTCTGACCTACCTCAGGTTTTGCTCCTGCCCCGAGACCCTTTGTTATTTTCTCACCAATCTGAAGAATTGTAGGAGCCTTGCTCAGAGTAAGAGCCTGTTTATCAGTATTAACTCCGATGAATTCTACTCCACCGATCGTTTCTTCTACCATTCGATTCACAGCATTGTTGCCGGCACCACCGACACCAACGACAATAATTCTTGCAGAAGACTCTGCCTCATTTGTCATAATCTCTAACAAAATGATTCCTCCTTATATAGAAACAACTGTCTTATTTCACGTGTTTGAACCTTATTTTTTTAAACACTTATTGATATGATAGCTCGATTTATTTGATTTAGCAACAATTTTTTTAATTCTGCCGTTTCGCTTACTAATCCTCTTCAAACACAATATTGATGGTATCACCGGTAAACTCTTCGAGATGAAGAACTCCCGAACGCTCTGTCAGCTTCGGAAGGATTGCTGCGAGTCTTGTGATTTTTTCCTCCAGATCGCTGTCCGTTCCCAACGCTGCCCTGACCGTTCCATAGTAAAGGGACATCTCTTTCTCATTTTTTTCATTTTCTGTAATCAACACATAATCCGGATAGATCTTATATTTATCGATCATCTTTGTAAGCGACTGAATTGTATTAAAGATTACCGAATCACTAACCGGAAGTCTCTGTCCCTCCTCTACAGGAGAAACTTCCAGTCCTGTGACCAGAGGCACATCTGCGAGATCCGGATTAAATTCCTGTATATTCTCCTTTACCGCTTCTAATTCGTTTTCATCCGCTTCTGCAGATTCTTCCGAAGCGATTTCGCCGATTTCTGCGGACTCTTCTGATTCAGACTGCACTTCTGTCTCCTGAACGCCTTCTGCAGACTCCAGCTTCAACTGTGCTGTTTCCTCTGCTGACATGATTTCCAGGACAATTCCGTTATGATCAAAATAAAAATCCACATCATTAAGGCGCACAAAGCCAACTGCCTTCTGCTCGTTCACGTGAAGCCGGATCTCGTTGCGGTTTTTCACTTCCACTTCCACGCTTTCCATGAAGCGAACATCCTGAAGATCTGCCTTTCTTCGTAAAATACGAAGCAGTGCAGAATTTCTCGTCCAAAATTCCGGAAGGGTCATCTCTATAATTTCCTGATCCGTATAGTTCTTTCCGCTGTTCCCCACTACTTCAATGGAATTCACATGAAACAAGCCCCAGAAAAGTATAGCAGCAATCAAAGCTGCTCCGATCCATTCCAGAATCAACCTTCTTTTTCGAAGCAGCGAAGAGCGGGATTGTTTTTTCACGGATTGTTTTTTCATCATGAATCTCCCTCAGGCATTCGTATTTCACTTTTGTGATTCTCTGCCGATCCGTTTTGTCCCCTGCATGCAGCCGTACTTACATTTTCCGCACCAGTTCCCGAAATACATCTCCGCGCTGCTCATAATTGTCAAACTGTCCCCAGCTTGCACAGGCAGGTGACAGAAGCACTGCATCTCCTGTTTCCGCAAGAAGTTTACAGGTTTCCACTGCCTCTTCCAAATTTTCACGAAGCAGGATCCTATCATTCGGGAATCCGCAGTTTCTTGCAGTTTCAGCAATTTTTTCCTTTGTCTGGCC
Source organism: Lachnospiraceae bacterium (assembly GCA_030527645.1). Classification (GTDB taxonomy): domain Bacteria; phylum Bacillota; class Clostridia; order Lachnospirales; family Lachnospiraceae; genus JAKSRN01. The sequence goes on from JAUNAJ010000004.1 coordinate 33,366, forward strand.
AATCAGTACCAGATATCTGACTTTTCCGTCAAAGGAACGGATCCACTCCTCATAGGATGACTGTTTATCGTAGCCTCCTCCAATCAGGATCGTGGGGCGGTTCATGGCCTGAATTCCCTTGATTGCAGCATCAGGATTGGTCCCCTTTGAATCATTGTAATATTTTACTCCGGCTTTCTCATCTATATATTCGATACGATGAGCAACACCTCTGAATCTACAGATTGTTCTCACAATGCTGTCCGTCGGAACTCCTGCATGAAGTGCCATTGCTGCCGCACACATGATATTTTCATAGTTGTGCAGTCCCAGCAGATGAAGGTCATCCGTCTTTACAAGGAGCTGATCCTTTCCGGCATCAGCAATCCTGATCTCGCCGGCTTGATAATAGATTCCTTCATCCAAAGCACGCCGGCTTGAGAAGTATATCACCTTTGCTCGAACAGATGAACCGAATTCCCGCAGCACAGGATCCTCATAATTCAGAACGCAGAAATCCCTTTCCGTCTGGTTTTCTGTGATCAGTTCCTTCACCCGAATATATTCCTCCATGGTATGATGACGATTCAGATGATCCTCTGTAATATTCGTAATGCAGGACACCTCCGGATGGAATGTGCTGATTGTTTCCAGCTGAAAACTGGAAATCTCCGCTACTGTTACTGCCTTCTCTGTCATCAGCGGTGCGGCATCCGTATAGGGATTTCCGATATTTCCGACTACATAGACCTCCGGATAATAATCCTTCATAATCTCCCCAAGAAGGGTTGTGACAGTGGTTTTACCATTTGTTCCGGTTATAGCAAGTACTCTGCCTTTCCCTACTCTGAAGGCAAGTTCTACCTCACCCCAGATCGGTATTCCGACTTTCTTAAAAAGTTCCACCACGGGGAGGTCACAGGGTACACCGGGACTCATAATTACCAGCTCAAGGCCTGCCAGTTTTTCCTCCGGAAATGCTCCGAGTATGATCTCTGTCTCTTTATCTTCCAGCTGATCAAGAATATCGGCAGGATCGAGTCCGTCATTGCCGTCATATAATACCGGTTTTGCCCCCAGGGCAGAGAGCAGTGATGCAGCTCCGATTCCGCTCTTTCCCGAGCCAAACACCAGAACTTTTTTTCCTGTCCATTCCATGACTCATTCTCCTCTCATTATCTTATCTAATGCTCATACAACCTGATTACATTGCATTGCATGCAATGATACAGCACAGAATCGTCACAATGGTAAACACCGTCACAATTCTTGTTTCCGACCAGTCACTCAATTCAAAATGATGATGGATCGGTGTCATCTTAAAGATGCGTTTGCCGTGGGTAAGTTTAAAGTAGCTTACCTGGAGAACAACCGAGAGAAGTTCTGCAGCATAGATCAATCCGATGACAGGGATAAACAAAGGCATGTTCAGCATGTAAGCGGACGCAGCTACAAAGCCGCCCAGTGCCAGAGAGCCTGTATCCCCCATGAAGATTTTTGCGGGAAATGCATTGTAGCACAGAAATCCAAGCAGGCCGCCAATTACGGCAAAAGCAGTCAGTTCAATTCCTGCTCCCTTTGCGACGGAGGCATATGCAAAGAAAAATGCCACTGCCACTGTAACAGAGGATGCCAGGCCGTCCACTCCGTCCGTGAAATTCACACCATTCACTGTTGCCAGAACAACGATAAACAGAAATGGTACTGCCAGAATTCCGATATTGATCGTTGTTCCTCCTGTAAAGGGTACGATCAGATCCAATCTGACATCTGTCTTATTTAACAGCCAGTATACAAAGAGGCAGGTGATCAGAAACTGCAGACCCAGCTTTTGCCAGGCAAGAAGTCCGTCGGAATTTTTTTTCACCACCTTCAGATAATCATCCAGAAATCCGACAATACCAAATCCGATGGTCAGGATCAGAATCGGTATGATGTTCGGATAAATTCTGATATACGGCATCGCAACAAGAAGAATCGCAATCAAAAACATTAAGCCGCCCATGGTTGGCGTTCCGGCCTTCAGGAGATGGGACTGTACCCCCTCCTCCCGCTCAGTATTTCCGAATTTCAGCCTGCGAAGGAAGGGGATCACAAATGGTCCCAGTGCCAGTGTGATTGCAAATGCCGCTCCTAGAGCGATTGCCATATACCAATTCATAAATACCTCTTTTCCATACCCCTCAGGAGTATTCTATTTCATCAGACTATCTGCCTACTCATTGGGAATCCCATCAGAATAGATCGTATTTTCTCCATTCTCCACAGCTTCATCCGGTATCTCTTCAGGTGGTGCAGGTATGTCTGTATCCAGAATCTGCGTTTCATCTGTTATCTGTACTTCCCCGGTACCTTCAGTCGTCTGTCCCTCAGTATTCTGTACTTCTTCACCTTCACTCTGTCCTGCCTGTTCCTCTGAAGACGTTTCCGCTGGCTGCTGTTCACTGCCGGTTTCTCCTTCTGTACCGGCCTGTGCCGCGCCCTCTGCTGCTCTGGCAGCTTCCTCTGCCGCACGTGCTGCTTCTTCTGCCGCAGCTTTTTCCGCAGCCTCCGATTCACGAAGCCGTGTAATAAATGCCTCCACTGCCTCTGCATCGTCCGGGAATATATTCAGATAGGGAAGAAGTTCAATAAAGATTTCACGTGCAATCTCCTGGGCATAGACGCTGCTGCCCTGATCCTCAACATTTGGCGTGTCCACCACTACATAAACCACTACCTCGGGATCCTCTACCGGTGCACAGCCTATGAAGCTGACCACATAATTTCCGTCGTAGGTCTTCGTGGCTGCATTAACTTTCTGGGCTGTACCGGTCTTTCCCGCCAAACTGTAGCCATCTACTCTGGCAACAGAGCCGGAACCATCATCCTCCATGACTTCCTGAAGCCATTCTCTGATCTGATCACTGATGCCTGAAGAAACTACCTGCCGTTCTACCGAAGCATCCACTGTCTCAGCGACAGCACCACTGCTGTCTGTAACTGCACTGACCACATGAGGTTTATAATAATAGCCTCCGTTTACTATAGCTGAGAAAGCTGCTGCTTCCTGGACCATGGTACAGGTAAAGCCCTGACCATAGGAGGTGGTTGCGAGTTCTACCTCGCCCATACTCTCTTCCGTATGAAGAACTCCTGCATTTTCACCTGGCAGATCGATACCTGTCCTCATGCCAAAATTAAATAATTCCTGATATTTCAGCAGGGATGCAGCTCCCAGTTGTTTCGCTACCTGCATCATTACATCATTGCAGGACACCTTAAGGGCACCCTCAAGGTTCAGTTCGCCGTGTTCGTCAGGATAGATTACGCAGTGAAGCGTGGCATTAAGGATCTGCTCCAGTCCATCACAGTAATACGTCTCTTTATTATCTGTCACATCTGTTTCCATAGCAGCTGCCACAGTAACCGGTTTAAATGTGGAACCGGGCTCAAAGGAGTCCGAAATGCAGTAATTCTTCCACATTTCACCGAGTTCGTTTCTGACTTTTGCGTATTCCTCGTCAGTCATCGCCTTGAATTCTTCTGTGGTATAAAGCCGCGGCTGATTCAGATCATACCAGTCACTGGAATCCATACCGAGAATTTCCCCTGTATCAGGATCCATTACAATAATGCCGATATTTTCAGCAGCTGCTTCTCCGTTTGGTCCGCCACTGTATTTGTCAATAAATTTTTCCATTGCGGAACGAATGATCTGCTGAACATTTACGTCAATGGTAGAAATCACATCTCTGCCCGCCACCGGATCGATAATCGTCTGCTCGACAGCTGCATCGTCATTGAAAAAGCCGAACTGCCTTCCGTTAGTACCGTTAAGAATATCAGAATAGTATCCCTCGATACCGTAACTGGCATTGTTCTCAGCATCAGAAAAACCAATCAGATCGCAGGCAAGAGAATTCATGGGATACACACGAAGATAATCTTCTTCAAACCATACTCCCTGGATTTTCTTGCGCTCTTCCTGCACACCCTCCGGGAGATTTTCATTCTCATCACTTTCGAGGTCTGTGTAATCCTCAAATTTCTGTTTTTCAGAAAGAGACAGATTTTCCAGCAGTACAACGTACTGACTATCTCTGGTGGCTTCATCATTCAGAAGCCCCCTTAGTTCCTGCTCATCCAGATCATACAGCTTTACAAGCGCTGCAACAGTCGGTTCCAATGACTCTTTCACCTGTTTTTCTATGATCTGATCATCCTGTTTTTCCGTGACAGTTTTTTCGCTGTTCACAACCTTGCAGTCCAGAATCAGATTATATACCCTCTCACTGGTTGCCAGAATTGTTCCGTTGCGGTCCCTGATATCTCCTCTTTTAAAAGGGATCGTCCTGGTTTCATATTGCTGCTGGGTCTGATTGAGAACAGTTCTTTTGTACTGCTCTCCGTCCCTGATATTGATTCTCGTAATATTCAAAGCTAAGCAGATTAAAGCCAGTATGACTAACAAGAATAGTCCTACCAGCTTTTTGCCCATCTTATTATTCATTTTTACATGACGCATCTTCTGACGGCGTCTTTCCTTCGTTTCCTTTTCCCGGAGACGCTGCATTTTTTTCGTATTTTTTTGACTCATATTTTTTATTCAGGCACATCCTGATACTGACGCAGATAACTGCTCTCATCAACGCTGTAATATTCGATCTGGGATTCGGATGCATAGTACATTCCATAGCCCAGTGCCGCCTCCTTGATATCCTCAAGAGTTACGGAAGACTGAACCTGATTATAGTAAGCGTCATTATCTGCCTGCATGGAATTCAGCTGACTTTCCAGAATCTCAATCTTATCATTCTGTGCTGTCAGGGTAGACTTCATACTTAGATAACGCACGCATAAAAACATAGTAAGCAGGCATGCGGCAGTCAAAAAAAGGACATACCCCAGCCCCATGCTTCTAGCATTTGCTCTGTTCCTTGCCAACTGCTCCCGGCTGAGCGGCCGATGCTGCACAGCCCTTTTCTGCCTGCCGTTCCCCTGTGCAGAAGCAGATTGCCTGATGCGGCGTTTTTCAGATACAGGCGTCTGATTCTGTTCTGCACTTCTGCGAACATGAACCTGACGAGCTGTACTGCCGTCCACATATGTATGTATTTCGGTCCGATTAGAATTTACCCTTCTTCGACCTGTATTTGCCATCCTTAAACTCTCCTGACTGCCAACTGCTGCTTCGCTCAAACACGCGGAGCTTCGAACTCTTGGATCGCTTATTGGCTTCAATTTCTTCTTCTGTCGGAATAATCGGTTTTCGCGAGACAACGAATCCCTTGCTCTCTCTGCCGCAGACACATACAGGGAACTCCGGCGGACAGATACAGGGGTTTTCATTTTTCCTGAAAAGATTTTTTACGATCCTGTCTTCCAGAGAATGGAATGTTATGATACACAGGCGTCCATTCTCATTGAGCAGATCGATCATCTCATCCAGTGAATTTTCAAGAACCTCCAGTTCCCGGTTTACTTCAATCCGGATTGCCTGAAACGTTCTCTTTGCAGGATGACCGCCGGTGGCTCTCATTTTAGCAGGAATCGCAGCTTTAATCAGATCGATCAGCTCCCCAGTTGTCTCAATCTTCTTTTCCGCTCTTGCCCTGCAGATATGCCTGGCGATATTCTTTGCAAATTTCTCCTCACCGTACTCCTTAATGACATGATACAGGCTGCTTTCATCGTAGGTATTCACGACGTCGTATGCAGTGCGCTCCTGGTTACGGTCCATCCGCATATCCAAAGGCGCATCCGCACGATACGTAAATCCGCGATCAGCATTGTCTAACTGATAGGATGATACACCGAGATCCAGCAGAATCCCGTCCACCTTGCTGATGCCTATGGAATGAAGCTGCGCTGCCATATCACAGTAGTTACTGTGAATCAGAGTCACTCTGTCCTGAAAATCAGCCAGACGCTTCCCTGCTGCTGCCAGTGCCTCCTCATCCTGATCGATCCCGATCAGTCTCCCCTTATCTGATAGTTGTCTGCAAACCTCCAGAGCATGGCCTCCGCCTCCCAACGTACCGTCCACATAGATACCGTCCGGTTTAATATTGAGATTTGCAATGGTCTCCTCCAGCAATACCGACACATGTTTGAATTCCATATCTGTCACTCCTTTTGGGAGCATGCAGTTTAAATGGATAATCCGATGTTTTCCAGTTCCTCTGCAAAAACATCCATATTATCAAAATCGCTGTTCTCGCTCCATCTTTCCTTGCTCCAGACCTCGATCCTGTCAATGCTTCCTGCCAGAACTACATCCTTTGTGATACCGGCAAATTCCCGCTGTGTAGCAGGAATCAAAATTCTCCCCTGTTTATCCAGTTCACATTCTGCAGCTCCGGACACAAAAAAGCGGACCAGAGTTCTTGCATTCTTATTTGTAAGCGGCAGTTTTCTGAGTTTTTCCTGAAAAAGCATCCATTCAGAAGAGGGATAGATATAAAGACAGCCGTCCAGACCCTTTGTAATGACGAAGTTATCCCCTAATTCGTCTCTGAATCTGACCGGTATGATCAGTCTTCCTTTCGCGTCAACTGAATGACTGTACTCTCCCATGAACATAAGTAATAACCCTCAAACGCTGGCAAAAAGAGAAAGACTCCCCTCTTTCTCTGTCATGTGGATCACGAAGTTCCCTACGCTCCATTTTCCACCACTTTTCACCACTTTCTACCACTTACGAACCATTCTAAACCAAAAAAAAGGAAATATCAATGCTTTTCTGCGACATTGATATTTCCATTTTTGGAAATCCACTCCCATTCACATCCAAACCTGTTCGAACAGGAACTGAAACTTATACATTGAACAGGAATTCGATGATGTCCCCGTCCTTCACTACATACTCTTTTCCCTCGGAACGGTACAGACCTCTTGCCTTAACCTCGGCCATCTTCCCACCGCATTCCATCAGCGTATCAAAGGCACACACCTGAGCCCGGATAAATCCGCGCTCGAAATCGGAATGTATCTTTCCTGCTGCCTGAGGAGCTTTTGTTCCCCGGGTGATGGTCCATGCACGGCACTCTTTCTTTCCGTCTGTCAGGAAAGAAATCAGTCCCAGAAGAGAATAGCTCGCTTTGATCAAACGATTCAGGCCTGATTCTGTGATCCCCAGATCCTCCATAAACATAGCCCGCTCTTCCTCGTCCAGTTCCACCAGTTCTTCTTCTGTTTTAGCACAGATCGGAATGACCTCCGCTCCCTCTGCTTCTGCACGCTTCTTTACAATCTGATAATACGCATTGCTCTCAGGGTCTGCTACACCGTCCTCATCCATATTGCAGGCATAGATGATCGGCTTTGCAGACAGAAGCCCCATTTCCTTTGCGATGCGCATCTGAGTTTCATCGGTTTCATCAAACTCGAAGGTTCTGGCACTTAAGCCCTTCTCCAGATGAGCCACCAGGGGCTCCAGCAGGGCAACCTCTGCCTTAGCATCCTTGTTGCCGGTCTTGGCTGCCTTGGCAAATTTATTCAAACGATTCTGTGCCATGTCAAGATCAGCGAAGATCAGTTCAAGATCAATACACTCGATATCTCCGTCCGGATCCACCGGCACAGGCTTTGTAGCATCCTCCACCACATGAGTGATATTATCATCATCAAAGCAGCGCACCACATGTACAATGGCATCGCACTCACGAATGTGCCCCAGAAATTTATTTCCCAGACCGGCTCCCTGGGATGCACCCTTTACCAGCCCTGCAATGTCGGTAAACTCAACCACAGCAGGAGTCTTTTTATCCGGATCCCAGATCTCACACAGCTGGTCCAACCTCTCATCCGGCACTGCTACAATACCGGTGTTCGGCTCGATCGTGCAGAAGGGATAGTTTGCGGCCTGTGCATTGGCGGTTCCTGTAATCGCATTAAACAGCGTACTCTTTCCTACATTGGGAAGACCTACGATTCCTAATTTCATCTATTGCATACCTCCATGAAAATCCTGATAACTGTTGAATTGTTATTGTTCACAGCAACGTCGATCAATCAATACAAGAGTGTACCATGCCGGAACTCAAAATTCAAGTTCGGCAGGATCGGATTCATTCCTGCATGAACAGTAACGGTTACTGTTCACGTAACCAGTAACGCTGCTATTCGCGTAGCACAGATACTCAGGTTTTAATTTTTCGTAATTATATGCCAATGTCTTCTCCCGACCGGTCCCTGCTTTCAACAACGATCAGAGTTCCTCTCTTCCAGCGAATGCATGCTGTTTGATCCGTCCTCTCATTGCTGACACCCAGACCTCCGTCTCCAAGAACCAGAACAGCATCCGTCAAAGGATACTTCATGCCGGTGAGCGTCAGTCCCTCCACCTGGAGGCCAAAGGGAAATAAGGAGATATATGTTCCGAACTGTGTCTCCTCTGTAATTTCATAAAACTTACCAAGAGGCATGGTGATCAGGTTATTAGGATCGGCGATCCAGCCACGGATTCCCTTTTCTCTCAGGAGGGAAAGATTGTAGATGCAGCTGAGCACGTGATCCAATCTGCTTCCTGTACATCCCAGAAAAAAAATCTCGTCGGCACCGGCTTCCTCTGCTTTCTTTACAGCGATATCCGTATCGGTCATATCCTTTTCAGGACGGAAGGTATAAATGGGCAGATCCGTCTTCTCCCGATAGAATCGGATCACCTCCGGATCAATACTGTCAAAGTCTCCCACAATACAATCCGGACGGATGTTCTGCCGATAGCAGAACTCCAGACCCCTGTCTGCGGCAATAATAAAATCCGGCTGTTTTTCGTTAATAAAATCGAGGGCAAATCCATCATGGATACTGCCCCCGGAAATAATCAAAGTCTTCAACTTAGCAACCTCTTACTTCTGCTTCTTTTGCTTTAATCTTAGCAAGAGAATCCTTCACATTCTGAGCAATATCTCCTCCGAACGTAGCAGATCCCATGACAAGAATATCCGCACCGGCATCCAGAACTGTATCGATGGTCTTTGCGTTGACTCCGCCGTCTACCTCAATACTCACATCCGGATAGCCCGCATCGTCCAGCTTCTTTCTCAATGCACGGATCTTGTCCGTCATTCCCGGAATGTACTTCTGTCCGCCGTATCCGGGATTTACTGTCATAAGCAGAACCATATCCACCATATCCATCACATGATCAATCGTATCCAGAGGAGTAGCCGGATTCAGTACAACTCCGGCCTGCATACCTGCTTCTCTGATTGCCTGCAGGGTCCGGTGAAGGTGCTTGCACGCTTCTACGTGAACTGTCACCATATCAGCACCGCATTTTTTCAGATCATCCACAAACCGTCCCGGCTCTTCCACCATCATATGTACATCAAAGAACATATTGCACTGTTTGCGGATAGATTTGATCACAGGCATGCCAAAGGAAATGTTCGGAACAAACGCTCCATCCATCACATCAATGTGAAGCCATTTGCATCCGTTGTCTTCGATCAGTTTCAGCTGCTCTCCCAGAATATTAAAATCTGCAGACAGCATGGATGGTGATAATTCATACATAATCAGTATCTCCTTTTTTCCTTTAATTCCTCATAAAACATTCGATAATTTTCATACCGTTCTTTGCTGATCATCCCTTTCGCAAGGGCAGCCTTCACAGCACAGTCCGGCTCATTCATGTGAGCACATCCCTGAAATCTGCAGCAGCCCTCGAAGGGTGTAAATTCCGGAAAGCAGTACTGCAGCTGTTCCTTTTCCATATCAGCAGTGTAAAGGGAAGTAAATCCCGGAGTGTCCACAAGATACGTCCCTTCGCTGATAGGAATCAGCTGAGAATGCCTTGTTGTATGTTTTCCTCTCTGGAGCTTCCTGCTGATCTCGCCGGTTTCCATGCGGATCTCCGACTGCATCAGATTTGTGATCGTGGATTTGCCCACTCCGGAGGGACCTGCCACCACGGTTGTCCGTCCTTCCAGAAGGGACCGGATCGGCTGTATTCCGTCCTGCTCCAGCGCCCTGCTGAACAGGATCTGATAGCCTGTATGCTCATACACCCGTTTCCAGTACTGAAGGTCCTCCTCCGTTCCCAGATCGCACTTGTTAAAGCAGATCGTCACAGGAACCTCCACATGCTCCATCATTACAAGGAAACGATCCAGCAGTGCCCGGTTCGGTTCCGGATCCTTTAATGCAAAGATCACGACTGCCTGATCAATATTCGCCACAGCCGGACGAATGAGCTCATTCTTTCTTTTATATAGTTCTACTATATTGGCTGTTTTCTCCGCTTCATCCAGCACTTCGATCCGTACCAGATCACCCACCAGAGGTTTCTGACCGTTTTTGCGAAAGATTCCCTTAGCCTTACATTCATAGATGCCGGATTCCACTGCATCAACGTAGTAGAATCCGGCAATCCCTTTAATTATTCTTCCATTCATGAAATTTTACTGTTACTGTGGACTAAACTCAAGAAGGATTGTATCAAGTAATACATCACCCTCATAAATACTCAGATAGCCGTACGGATATCCCTGCAGTCCGTAAATCGTGGTGGAATATACTCCGTTCACAAACGGATCAGCTCCGGAATAGATGGTAGTTGTCACAGGACTCTGCTCAAGAATCAGCTGCACATCCCCGCCTGTGTAGGCAGCCGGCTGCTGAATGACTGCCTGACTGATATAAGAATCAGGATCCGGAGCGGTATTCACTGTGATCGAAACAGTGCTTCCCTCTTCAACAGAGGATCCTGCTGCAGGACTGATTTCCGTAACAACACCGTCTGCATAAGCCGCATCATATGCTTCTGCAACAGATACCTGCAGTCCCAGACCGGAAAGGGTATTGACTACAGATGCCTGATCCACCCCAATCAGATTATCAGGAATAGTCACACGACCGGTTGCGCTTCCGCTGCTGACGGTCAATGTCACTGCTGTTCCGGGCAGAACACTGCTGCCCTCTCCGGGTGAAACGGAAATGACATAGCCCTCTGCTACAGTCTCACTTGCTTCAGATACCACGCTGGAACCAAGACCTGCCGCAGCAAGTGCATTCACAGCATCCTGCTGAGCCAGCCCAACCAGGGATGTCGGAACAGTGATCGTATTGGATCCGCTGCTGATCACAACGCCAATCGTAGCATTCGGTTCTACTTTATCTCCGGCTGCTACATCCTGTGAGATAATTCTGCCTTCTTCCACCTCTGATGATTCCTGAGTACCGGTCTGTTTCACGCCGATTCCGTAAGAGTTTGCTGTCTCCTGCGCCTCAGCAAGCGTGTAGTTTGAGAAATCCGGTACCGTCACAGTAGCCAGATCCGCTTCCGCTTCCTCATTCTCTTCCAACTCCGCAGCTGTTGAAGATGTACTTGCAGAAGCACTTGCTGCATCCGAGGAGGAAGAGCTTCTATTGAACAGACCCGCCATATTTCCGATCACTACGATCAGGATAATGATGATGACCGCTCCGATCAGGAAGCCTCCGATGGTAATCGCTTTTTCCAGCTTTGAGCTGACCATATCAGTTCCATCGTCATAGTCCCTGTTTCTGGAAGGTCTGTTATATTCCTCTTCCTCTTCCTCATGATAGGGAGATGAGGTCTGAGCAGTCGTCCTTTGCATTCTCTGCTGCCTTGACTCAGACTGCTGTTTTCTTGCAGCCTTCCGTACAGCAGCGGTATCTGATGAGGAAGCAATCACAGTATGTGCCGAAGTATTCAATGGTGTAAGCTGTACAAAATTGCCCTGAGGATCCACCAGTGATTTCTTCAGATCTTCAATCAGATCTCCAATGTATGGATATCTTCTTTCCGGATTTTTTTGAGTACATTTCAGAATAATCTGCTCCAGAGAGAAGGGAAGATCCGGTGTAAAACGTGAGGGTGCAATGAGTTCCTCCTGAAGATGCTTAATGGCAATCGCCACCGTAGTATCTCCGTCAAACGGTACACGGCCTGTAACCATCTCATACATGGTAATACCTAATGAATAGATATCACTCTTCGTATCGGAAAAGCCGCCTCTTACCTGCTCCGGTGCGCTGTAATGAACAGACCCCATCACATTGGCAGTAATCGTATTGGAGTTAATTGCCTTGGCGATACCGAAATCGGAAAGCTTTACCTTTCCGTCTGTAGATATGATGATATTCTGGGGCTTCACATCCCTGTGAACGATTCCCTCGTTATGAGCCGCCTCCAGCCCCAGCGAAACCTGAATTGCAATGCTGGTAGCCTCCTTAACACTGAGTTTTCCCTTTTTCGTGATATAATCCTTCAGTGTAATGCCTTCCACGAGTTCCATTACAATATAATAAAGCCCTCTGTCCTCGCCTACATCATAGACATTCACTACATTGGGATGGGCAAGTCCGGCTGCCGCCTGCGCCTCCTTCTGAAACTTAGAAACAAAGGTCGTATCGGCACGAAACTCAGCCTTCAGAACTTTAACGGCAACCATGCGGCTCAGTTTGTGATCTTTCGCCTTATATACGTCAGCCATTCCGCCGGAACCGATTCTGGAGATTATCTCATACCGATCTCCAATAATAATTCCTTCTTTTAACATTATTCACTCTCCTCGTTTGTAAATGGATCAATCAGGATAACAGCTATATTATCCTTGCCTCCATTTGCATTCGCTCGATCCACCAAGGCCTGTGCCTTGCCGGGATGTTCAACATTCTTCACAATATCATAAATCGTCTGATCATCCACCATGTTAGTCAACCCGTCTGAACACATCAGAAGCATGGCTCCCTCTTCCAGTTTCAAATCAAAGAAATCGATCCGAACATCCTCACCTGTTCCGATCGCCCGGGTAATAATATTTTTGTCCGGGTGATTTCTGGCTTCTTCAGGTGTAAGCTCCCCTAAACGCACCATTTCTTCGACCAGAGAATGATCCTGAGTAACCTGGGTAAGCTGGTCGGATACCAGATACAGGCGGCTGTCGCCTACATTTGCGATATATGCATAACCGCCAACGATTGCAGCAACAACCATCGTGGTACCCATGCCTGCCATAGAAGAATCTCTCTTCGCCTGCTCAATGACCTCTCTGTTTGCCGCCTCTATTCCCGCCCGGATAATTTTCACCGGGTTGAAATTATTGTCTTTTTTGATATTTTCCACCAATACAGACACACCGTAGCGCGAGGCAAAATCACCGGCATTATGACCGCCCATGCCATCTGCAACTACGAACAGATTCGGAAGATTGCCCACCGGCTCTTCCGAAGCAAACAGGAAATCCTGATTCATCTGCCGCTTCTGTCCTATATCGGTAGCAGAATATACCTTCATGTATTATTCTCCTGATTTATCTAAGTAACTCTTTCTCAGCTGCCCGCAGGCACCATCAATATCCGAGCCCATTTCTCTTCTAATAGTAACATTAATTCCGCATTTTTCAAGTTTATTTTGGAAATTCAACACCACTTTTTTGGCGGAACGCCCATATTTACGCTCTTTTACAGGGTTGATCGGAATCAGATTTACGTGGCAGTTCAGCCCTTTTAAAAGCCTTCCGAGCCGTTCTGCATCGGCCTCTGCATCGTTGGCATCGGCAGCAAGAGCATATTCAAAGGTGAGTCTTCTGCCTGTTTTATCAAAATAATACCGGCATGCATCCAGTAATTCCTCAATCGTGTATCTGTTTGCAATGGGCATCATCTCCCGGCGTTTTTCATCATCCGGAGCATGCAGTGAGATAGCCAGTGTGATGGCCAGCTCCTCATCTGCCAGATCATAGATCCTCGGAACGATTCCACAGGTGGAAACCGTCAGATTCCGCTGGCTGATTCCTAATCCGTTCTGCATGCTTGCAAGATATACAAACCGAAGGATATTGTTATAGTTGTCCAGGGGCTCCCCTGATCCCATCACAACCACATTAGATACCCGTTCTCCTGTCAGCTGCTGGATCCTGTAAATCTGTTCCAGCATTTCCGACGCCTGGAGAGACCGAACCAGCCCGTCCAGAGTAGATGCACAGAACCGGCAGCCCATTCTGCAGCCCGCCTGTGAGGAAATGCAAACGGAATTTCCATGCTTATATTTCATCCAGACGCTCTCGATCACATTGCCGTCATGGAGGGCAAAGAGATATTTTCTTGTTCCGTCTATCCTGGATTCCTGCATATTAACGACTTCCAGTGTGTGCAGAGGATACCTTTCTTTCAGTTTTTCTCTGAGGGCACCCGAAAGACTGGTCATCTCATCGTAGGATTCCACCCGTTTCTCATGCAGCCACTCAAACAGCTGCTTTGCACGGAAGGGCTTTTCACCCAGCTCCTCCATCAGCCTTTTCAATTCCGGCAGATACATGGAACGAATATCCGGATCCGCTCCCGGAAGCTCTTTCCACTCTGCAGCGCTGTCTCTATTCTTGATCACTTTTTCTGTCATACTGTTCTTTTTCTGAATCGTGCAATAAAAAATCCGTCACCTGCATGGACGTCGGGCAGCAGTTGAAGATATCCTTCTGCTGTAGTGGTTCCGCGAAGTTCCTCCGGCAGCCACGGATCCAGACTTTCCGGCATCAGATCCAGCTCCTCTCTGATAAAACGGACATTTTCCTCGTTTTCCTCTGCTGCAATGGTACAGGTGCTGAACAGCAGTACGCCTCCGGGCCTTACACAGGCTGCCGCATTCTTCAGGATCGCTCTCTGCAGCTGTACCAGCTCCTGCTGATTTTCCCGGCTGGCTCTGTATTTGATATCCGGTTTCCTGCCTATCACACCGTAGCCGGAACATGGAACATCAGCAAGAACCACATCCATCCTGCCTTCCAGTCCCGGATCCATAACAGCTGCATCCTTCGCTTCCACCGTTACATTCCCGATTCCGCACCGGTGAAGATTCTGGCGGATCAATTCTGTTTTATATTCTGTAAGATCTCTGGCAATCACTCTGCCCGCCTCACCAGCAGCATCCGCTGCCGCAATACTCTTTCCTCCAGGTGCAGCACACAGATCCAGTATTGTCTGTCCCGGTGTAATTCCGGCACACTCTACCGCAAGCATGGAACTGACATCCTGCACCTGCAGGCGTCCTTCATAAAAGGCAGGCAGATATGCCAGACTGTTGACATGCTTCAGAATCACTGCCTGTTCCATATACGGAGCCGCCTGCACCGCAATACCGGAATCCTTCAGTTCCTCCAGAATTGTCTTCCGTTTCAGAGGGTCACCATGATCTCTCAGCCGTACAGTGATCGGCTTCTCCTCCAAAAAAGCACTGCAGATTTTTACTGCAGTCTCAAATCCATAGGCATCCATCCACTTTTTCGCCAGATACTCCGGCATGCATCCGCATACCTCCAGATATAGAAGAGGCTGCTCCTCTCCGGGAAATTTTAAAGTCTTTTTCTCCCGGATCACAGTACGCAGCACACCATTCACGAAACCCTTCAGAGAACGGAACCCTTTCTTCACTGCCAGCTTCACTGCCTCATTTACAGCAGCGGATTCCGGCACCTGATCCATATGGTACAGCTGATATACGGCCATCCGAAGAATCTCCCTGATTACCGGTTTCATTTTAGTTGTCTTCACGCTGGAATACTGATTCAGAATGTAATCCAGCTGAGGTCGATATTCCAATGTGCCCTGACACAGGCGTGAGAAGAAGGCACGATCCTGTTTGGGAAGGTACTGGTACTTATCCAGTACGCTGCGGATTACCCGGTGGCTCTGCCTGCCTTCCTCCTGCATTTCCAACAGAGCAAGCAGAGCAAGCTCTCTGATATTTACAGTCTCTGACATATCTGTCTGCTCCTCTTATTCTCCAAGCCTCGTGCCCGGCTCGATCTGATATCCTCTGAGGAATGCATCAGCCGGCATTCTTTTCTTCCCTTCCATCTGCAGATCAGTGATCCTGATCTGACCACTTCCTGTCTGCACAGTCAGTCCGTCTCTGCCCGCTGCAACAATCTGCCCCGGTTCCATGGACGAATCCTCATTCAGGATCTCAGCCTTCCAGACTTTCAGCGTTTTTCCATTCAGACGGCTGAAGGCCCCCGGCCAGGGAATCACGCCTCTGATCCTCCGTTCCAGCTCCTCTGCTGGGCGGGACCAGTCAATCCTGCCATCTTCCTTTGTAATCATTCTTGCATAGTCCGTCGGACTGTCCGCAGGCTGCGGAACGGGCTGGATCCCGCCCGCCTCCACCTTCGGAAGCGTGTCCGCAAGAAGCTGTGCACCCAGATCACTGAGCTTATCAAACAAGCTCCCGCCAGTCTCATCAGCCGCGAGAGGGATTTCGGCAAAGGACAGCATATCACCTGTATCCAGTCCGGCATCCATCTGCATGATCGTGACCCCGGCGGTCTTTTCACCATCGATCACTGCCCACTGGATCGGTGCCGCTCCCCTGTATTTCGGAAGCAGGGATGCGTGCACATTGAGACACCCATAGGGCGGAAGCTGAAGGATCGACTCCGGTATAATCTGTCCGAATGCAACTACGACGATCACCTCCGGAGCAAGTTCCCTTAGCACGGTCTGAAACTCTTCTTCTCTGACTCTTTCAGGCTGGTACACCTCCAGTCCGTGCCGCAGGGCAGCCTCCTTCACCGGTGTGGGCTGCATGGCCTTTCCTCTGCCCCTTGGTTTGTCCGGCTGGGTAACAACGCCAACTACCTGATGCCCCTCCTCTACTAATTTATCAAGTGTTCCCACCGCAAAATCCGGTGTTCCCATAAATACTACTCTCATGCAGCTTCACCTCATCTTTCAAATATGTTCCGCAGCCTGAAGCCACTGTCACTGAGCGAATTCCTCCTCAGAGGCTCCTGCCTCTCTGAGCTCGCCCTCTACCTTGGTCATATAAAGTATTCCATCCAGATGATCCAGCTCATGGCAGATCGCTCTGGCAAGAAGCCCTTCCCCCTCGATCTCATAAGGCTCCATATTCCGATCCAGGGCTCTGGCCTTTACCCGCATGGGTCTGGTCACAGTACCGGACTGTCCCGGAAGGCTAAGACAGCCCTCGTCGCCGGTCTGTGTCTCCTCGGAAACCTCCAGAATTTCAGGATTGATCATAATGTAGGGATGCGGCTCCTCAAAATCCACATCGATCACAACGATCCGCTTCAGGATACCCACCTGCGGTGCAGCAAGGCCAACGCCGCCTGCATCGTACATGGTCTCCAGCATATCGTTGATAAGATTCTCCACCTTTGGTGTCATCTCCTTAACCGGCCTGCATGTTTTCTCAAGAACTCTATCTCCTGCTATTCTGATATTTCTAAGTGCCATCTGAATTCTCCTTTATAGATATTTTATTCGTAACAATTTCATTCGAGCCAGTATAACTTATGACTCGTTTCCCGCTGAGATGCCCCCCGCTCCCACCGAGATGACCTCAAACTGAATCTGCACAAGATTGAATCCCGGATTGATCTCAATATATTTTTCCAGCGTGCTGCGAAGGCGGAGCAGCCGATTCCGGTTCTTCTCCCGCACATACAGAACTCTGCGGTACTGGTCCTGAACTTTTGCAACGCGCTCCGGAGCCGGTCCGATGATTCGGGTCGTTCCGCCCCGGGCGATCCTCTCCAGAAATTTTCGGATATATTCCATGGCCAGATCCAGCTGCTCTTCCCGGCTGCAGGAAGCATGAACTGCCAGCATACCGGACACAGGGGGATATCCCATCAGCTCTCTGGCCGCTATTTCCTCCTCAAAGAATGCATCGTAATCCTGAACGATGGCTGCCTGTATGCAGGAATGTTCCGGATGATAGGTCTGGATCACCGCCTCGCCCGGCTTCACACCTCTTCCTGCCCTGCCCACCGCCTGCACCAGCAGCTGATAGGTCTGTTCAGACGCCCGGTAATCCTCTGCAAACAGGGAAGCATCGGCAGCCAGAACTCCCACCAGTGTAACATCGGGAAAATCATGTCCTTTGATGATCATCTGGGTTCCTATGAGAATATCTGCCTCTCCCGCGGCAAAAGCCTTCAGGATTTTCTCATAACCATCCTTTCCTCTGGTACTGTCCGCATCCATACGAAGGACCCGGGCAGAAGGGAATTCCCTCTGAACCAGCTGCTCCACCTGCTGTGTTCCCGCCCGAAAGCCTCCGATGTAGGGGGAGCCGCATTCCGGACAGCGTTCCGTCTTCTCCCGGGTATACCCACAATAATGACAGATCAGCCTCCCGTTATTATGGTAGGTCAGGGAGACATCACAATGGGGACATTTGATCACCGTGCCGCAGGATCTGCAGGAAATAAACCCGGTATGGCCTCTCCTGTTGAGAAACAGGAGCACCTGCTCTTTTTTTTGAAGTCTCTCCTGTATTTTTTTATGCAGATCCCTCCCCAGAATACTTCTGTTTCCTGCCTTCAGTTCCTCCCGCATATCTGTGACGGTAACCTCCGGCAGTACCGCTGCACCGTATCGGCTTTCCAGAAGAAATCTGGCATAGCTGCCTCTCCGGCACCGCCAGGAGGATTCCACCGACGGAGTAGCAGATCCCAGCAGCACATGGGCTCCTTCCAGCTTCGCTCTCTGAATCGCTGTGTCCCTTGCATCATAGCGGGGCGTAACCTCGCTCT
Source organism: Lachnospiraceae bacterium (assembly GCA_030527645.1). Classification (GTDB taxonomy): domain Bacteria; phylum Bacillota; class Clostridia; order Lachnospirales; family Lachnospiraceae; genus JAKSRN01. The sequence continues at coordinate 51,857 of JAUNAJ010000004.1, forward strand.
GATAGGTATGCTCCTGTTCCTCGTCCACAATGATCAGTCCCAGATTGGAAAACGGGGTAAACAGTGCCGAACGCGGCCCGATCACAATCCGGACCTGTCTCTTCTTCACTCGTTCAAACTGATCGGAACGCTCCGCCGGAGTCATACGGGAATGGAGCACCGTAACCTGTTCTCCGAATCGCTGATAAAACCGGTTCACCGTCTGCCAGGTAAGGGCAATTTCCGGAATCAGTACGATACAGTCTTTCCCCTGCTCCAGGATCCCCTGAATCAGTTCAATATAGACAAAGGTTTTACCGCTTCCGGTCACACCCTGCAGCAGCACCGGACGATTCCCGCTCTTCCACTCCGCTCGGATTCCTTCGCAGACCAGGTGCTGTTCTTCGTCAAGAGACGGCAGCTGTCCCTGCTGCATTTCCGGATCCAGATGCTCCAGGGGATTTCTGTACCGGATCTCTCCCTCCACTCGAAGGATTCCCTGCTGCTCCATAGGCTTCCAGGCAGAGGACGGAACCTTTAAGTCCTTCGTTACAGCCTCCCATTCCAGGCTTCCCTGCTTCATCAAAGCCTCCAGAAGTCTTGCTCTTGCCTTACTGTTCTTTTTATTATATTGTTCCAGAAGAAGGGACGCCTGCTCCTGATCTGCCAGCAGCCGAAAGCGCTTTTTCTCCCTGCTCTTCTTTTTCACCTTTACAGGCATGACTGTTTTCAGCGCCTGATTCATGGTTGATCCATAGGTTTCCCGAATCCAGGCAGCCAGAGCAATCAGCTTCGTCTCCACCGTCAGCCCTTCCTTCGGTACAGCTGCGATTTCCTTGATCTTCTCCGGATCAAATCCCGGACTTTCACTGAAGCTGACCACATAGCCTGTGACAGAGCGGTTTCCGCCCCCAAAGGGAATCTGTACCCGGGTGCCGATCCGAACCTTGTCAGAGAGAGCTTCCGGTATCCGATACTGAAAGACTCTGTCCAGCTTTTCACTTGTAATATCCACGATGACATCTGCAAAATACTGACTCATAACCACTCCGTTTTTTCGTTTATCGTTTCAGCATATCATATTGAAGATAAATTTTCAATTCTCAGTCAGCCGTGCCCAGGGCCTGCATCGGAAACCGTTACAGTTCACGGGCAAAACGGACTTGCAGACATGGCCGAATGCTCGTTGTTCGCGCAAAAAGAGGGCAGGAGTTCGATATAAAACAATCGAACTCCTGCCCCTCAGATTTTAACTCTTACCTGTCAGATTGCAGCATCTGACCTCTGCATCCTGAGAAATACATAATCAGAATATAAATTTGTCAGCGAAATATGCATCCAGCTCATCGATTTTCACACGAACCTGCTCCATGGAATCACGGAAGCGAATGGTCACAGCCTGGTCTGTCTCAGAATCAAAGTCGTAGGTGATGCAGAACGGTGTTCCGATCTCATCCTGACGGCGGTATCTCTTTCCGATATTGCCGCGGTCATCGTACTCACAGTTGTATTTCTTAGAAAGCTCGGCGAAGATCTTCTCAGCACCCTCGTTCAGTTTTTTGGAGAGCGGCAGAACGGCGATCTTCACCGGTGCCAGTGCCGGATGGAAGTGCATAACAGTACGCACATCATTTCTCTCAGCATCCAGTACCTCTTCGTCATATGCAGCGCACAGGAAAGCCAGAACCACGCGGTCTGCACCAAGAGACGGCTCAATAACATAGGGAATATATTTCTCACCCTTGGAATCATCAAAGTAGCTCATATCCTGTCCGGACACGTTCTGATGCTGGGTCAGATCGTAATCGGTACGGTCTGCGATTCCCCACAGCTCACCCCATCCGAAGGGGAACAGATACTCGATATCGGTTGTTCCCTTGCTGTAGAAGGAAAGCTCCTCAGGAGAATGATCTCTTACACGCATCTCCTCGTCCTTCATGCCCAGGCTCTTCAGCCAGTTGATACAGAAGCTTCTCCAATACTGAAACCACTCCAGATCTGTGTCCGGCTCACAGAAGAATTCCAGCTCCATCTGTTCAAATTCTCTTGTACGGAAGGTAAAGTTTCCGGGCGTTATCTCGTTGCGGAAGGATTTTCCGATCTGGCCGATTCCAAAGGGAATTTTCTTTCTGGAGGTTCTTGCAACATTCTTAAAGTTTACGAAGATACCCTGTGCAGTCTCCGGGCGAAGATATACAGTGTTTTTCGCATCCTCGGTAACACCCTGGAAGGTTTTGAACATCAGGTTGAACTGACGGATATCTGTAAAATTATGCTTGCCGCAGGTAGGACAGGGAATGTTGTGCTCTTCGATAAAGTTTTTCATATCCTCCTGGCTCAGAGAATCTACGCTTCCGTTGGGAATTTCCAGATTGTTCTCCACGCAGAAATCCTCAATGATCTTATCTGCACGAAAACGCTCATGACACTCCTTGCAGTCCATCAGCGGATCAGAGAAACCTCCCAGATGTCCGGATGCGATCCAGGTCTGAGGATTCATCAGGATTGCACAGTCAACACCCACATTGTACTGATTCTCCATAATGAATTTCTGCCACCATGCCTTTTTTACATTGTTCTTCAGTTCTACTCCCAGCGGACCGTAATCCCAGGTATTTGCAAGACCTCCGTAGATCTCAGATCCAGGATATACGAATCCTCTGGACTTTGCCAGTGCTACGATCTTCTCCATTGACTTTTCCATAATATGGTTCTCCTTGTAAGTTGTAATAATGCCCGTTCTGCAGGCATTTCTATGCCGGCTGCCTTTCATGGCAGCCACTCTTTATTCACATCTTTCGCATCCTGAAAACAGGAACCGGTGTTACTCAAAAATCAGCCAGCCGGCTGCTTCGGTCTTCCGCGGATAGTACCCGGAGGTTCCGGCATCTCCGTCCCCGAAGACTGCGGTCGTTTCACCGGTGATCACCACCGTCCCGCCCGAGCCGAGAATGGCAGTTTCTGTCTGTACCAGTGTATGCTCAGACAGACTCAGAATATGATACTCCGGATGTTCTGCCAGAAGAGCGGCAATGTCTACCGCTTCGCCGCCTGCAGCGATCAGCTGCTCCTCCGGTATCATTCCGGCAGTCTGTGCCTCTTCCAGTGTTCCAAGGAAACAGTCCATGGAATTGAATCCGGTATAATCCTCAAAGGATCCGTAAGACAGCTCAGCATAGATCACTCCCTCTTCCTCTGTACAGGAATTCAGCTGTACGTCCGCATCCGTATGTGCCTTGTTGTAGGCCGCGATTCTGTCTTCTGTATACGTCTGCAGCTCGCCCGGGGAATAGTCCGGTGCAGGATCCACAAGAATCTGCTTCAGATTTCCCTTTTTGTCCACATAGACAGTAGTAGCCTCCGGCCGCTCTCCGCCGCAGGCAGAGAGTGACAGAAGACTCGTGATCAGCAGAAGACACACACAGATCTTTCTGCAAAGTTTCATATGTTATTTCTCCCGAAAAATGATATCGTCCCTTCCGGGTCCGTTGGAAACCATGGTAATCGGGAAGCCGATCTGTTTCTCGATAAATTCCACATAGTTCCGGCAGTTTTCAGGCAGATCCTCGTACTTTTTAATCCCGCGGATATCCTGCTTCCAGCCCGGAAGAATCTCCAGTACCGGCTTTGCTTTCTCCAGAAGACCGGTTACAGGGAATTCAGTGGTTACTTCACCGTCGATCTCGTATCCCACGCAGACCGGAATCTCATCCAGATATCCAAGCACATCCAGAACAGTAAAGGCAACGTCGGTAGTACCCTGAAGTCTGCAGCCGTATTTGGAAGCAACACAGTCATACCAGCCCATTCTTCTTGGACGGCCGGTGGTAGCTCCGAACTCTCCTCCGTCACCGCCTCTGCGCCTCAGTTCATCCGCCTCATCCCCGAAAATTTCGGACACAAAGGCGCCTGCTCCTACTGCACTGGAATATGCCTTGGAAACCGTTACGACCTGCTTGATCTCATAAGGAGGAAGGCCTGCTCCTACCGCTCCGTATCCTGCCAGTGTAGAGGAGGAGGTCACCATCGGGTAGATTCCGTGATCCGGATCCTTCAGGGTTCCCAGCTGTCCTTCCAGAAGGATCTCTTTTCCCTCCTTCAGTGCATTCCAAAGGAAATTGGATACATCGCATACAAACGGAGCGATCATCTCCTTCCACTTCATCAGCTCATCAAACAGCTCGTCAGGATTCAGCAGCGGCTTGTGATACAGGTGCTCAAGAAGAATATTTTTGGTCTCACAGACACGAACCAGCTTTTCCTTCAGTGCATTTTCATCGAACAGCTCATTTACCTGAAAACCGATTTTTGCATATTTATCAGAATAGAATGGTGCGATACCGGACTTTGTTGAACCGAAGGAACGTCCTCCCAGTCTCTCCTCCTCATACTGATCGAACAGGATATGATAGGGCATAACCATCTGTGCTCTGTCAGAAACAAGGATCTTCGGCATGGGAACACCTTTTTCCACAATGGAATGAATTTCCTCAGACAGAATCGGGATATTCAGTGCAACACCGTTTCCGATCACGCTTGTTGTATGGCTGTAAAACACGCCCGAGGGAAGGGTATGCAATGCGAATTTACCGTAATTGTTGACAATCGTATGCCCGGCATTCGCACCGCCCTGAAAACGCACAATAATATCCGCATGCTCCGACATCATATCGGTAATCTTACCTTTTCCTTCGTCTCCCCAGTTTGCACCGACAACTGCTTTTACCATTCTAGTATCCTCCTGAATCCTTAATTTAACTATTATACATTAATCTCTGCAGTCATTCCCAGCAGATCCTTATGCTCCTCCAGAAGAGGACGGATCACATTGTTCAGATATGCATCCACCTGAACCTGAGAACGGCCTGTATATCTGGACGGATCCATGGTCTTCTTCAGATCCTCCAGCGTCAGATTAAAGGCCGGATCTGCAGCAATACGCTCCAGAAGGTCGTTATCCTTACCCTCTACCTTCACAGTTTTTCCTGCCTCCATAGAAAGGGTGCGGATCTTTTCATGCAGCTCCTGACGGTCGCCGCCGGCTTTAACTGCATCCATCATAATATTTTCCGTTGCCATAAAGGGCAGCTCAGACATCAGTCGTTTCTCGATTACTTTCGGATAAACCACAAGGCCGTCCACAACATTCAGAGTCAGATCCAGAATTCCGTCAATTGCCAGGAAGCCTTCCGGTACTGAAAGTCTCTTGTTTGCTGAATCATCCAGGGTTCTCTCAAACCACTGGGTTGCGGATGTGATGGCAGGATTCAATGCATCGATCATCACATAGCGGGACAGTGAAGCAATTCGTTCACTTCTCATGGGATTTCTCTTATATGCCATTGCAGAGGATCCGATCTGGCTCTTCTCGAAAGGCTCCTCCACCTCTTTCAGATGCTGAAGAAGACGGATATCATTGGAGAATTTATGAGCACTTGCAGCGATGCCTGCCAGAACGTTCAGAACACGGGTATCCACCTTTCTGGAGTAGGTCTGTCCGGATACAGGATAGCAGGCCTTGAATCCCATCTTCTCAGCGATCATGGGATCGATCTTGTCGATGGTCTCCTGATCTCCCTCAAACAGTTCCAGGAAAGATGCCTGTGTGCCGGTGGTTCCCTTTGATCCGAGAAGCTTCAGGGTACTCTGCACATACTCCAGATCCTCCAGATCCATAGCAAATTCCTGCAGCCACAGGGTGGCTCTCTTGCCGACGGTCGTAGGCTGTGCAGGCTGGAAATGGGTAAATGCCAGTGTAGGCTGCGCCTTCTGCTCATCTGCAAATTTTGCAAGCTCGGCGATTACATTCACCAGTTTTTTCTTAACCAGCTTCAATGCCTCGTTCATCACGATGATATCTGTATTATCACCAACGTAGCAGGAGGTTGCACCCAGATGGATGATTCCCTTTGCCTTGGGGCAGAGCTGACCGTAGGCATATACGTGAGACATTACATCATGACGTACTTCCTTTTCCCTTGCCCGGGCCACATCATAGTTAATGTCTGTGATATGCGCCTTCATCTCGTCAATCTGTTCCTGTGTAATATTAAGACCCAGCTCTTTCTCCGTTTCGGCAAGGGCGATCCACAGTCTTCTCCAGGTAGAGAATTTCATATCCTGAGAGAAAATATACTGCATTTCCTTACTTGCATAACGTTCGGAAAGAGGGCTGCTGTAGCGATCTGTAGTACTCATACATTCATCTCCTTTCGATTCCGCCCATAAATCATGGCATAACCTAACTATTTTATACTATCATAGCGGTTTCCTGACTGTCAATGAACTACATTGTGTACAATGTTACAGTAATCAATGACGTTACAGTTCACCAATGACAAAGACAGCCTCTTAATCCAGAAGCTGTCTGTAGTCCTCCTCCATAAAGCGGTGATAGATCGTGTGTCCCATCTCCTCCTTTATGCAGTAATAATATTCATCCGGTTCTTTTCCCGGAAAATACATGACATAATCAAAGTCAGTCCCCTCCGGCATCTCCTCCAGCACATAGCTGTCAGAAAATTTCTCAAACACCTGACGAAGCATCGTTCTGTCCGGTGCATGATGAGCGGCAAACAATTCGATCATCGCCTTCAGAAATGCCGGTTCCGGCAGCTGCTCATGACAGAACACCACCGTCTCCGGCGGCACGCAGATTTCCAGACGGCCTGCATGAGTGCGGAAGGACGCCTCCCCCGGAAGTCCGCTGAAAAGGTCAGCACTTTGAAGCAGCTCTGCCATTTCCTCAGCAGTTTCAGCATTTGCATGAAGCAGCTCATTCAGAGAAGACACCGGATAATACAGGCGCATGGTTTCTCTTGCAAAGCCCAGCTTCAGCTGTGCCTCCTTTACCTGGTCCAGAATATTTTTGATCAGACGATCTGTATTCATAACTTTTTTCCTTTCAGTTTCTCATCCTTTTCCTTTGGTGTGGTAAAATTCTGAACAACCATTCCCAGAATTGCCAGCAGGACAATGATCCCGATCCATACTTCACGAGTTTCCGGAGTAAACTGCAGTCCGGTGTTCAGACTTGTTATACACATCACGACCCAGTAGGCACCTGCCGCTGCTGTAACAAAAATAATTGCAAATCTCAACAGCTTTACTGCCGCAAAACCAAGCGCACAAGCCAGCAGAACCGCCAGCAATACCGGGAGCCGCTCTGCAAGTGCCGGTCCGAAGGAGCCGGGAAGATTCAGCGTACTCGTCTGCTGGATCACCGGAAGCTGCTGGATCACACCAGCTGCCAGAACTGCTGCGAAAATAAAAATACCCACCTTTGCGATCACAAAAGAGAAAAGCATCAGAATTACTCCGCAGACCAGTCCAATCACCGGAGGAGCATAGGGGTGATCTGCAATCAATCTCGAAGAGACCAGATACCCGCCTCCCATTCCAACGCAAAACAGGAATGCTGCAACCCAGGACTGAATATACCGATATCCGGAAAAGCACAAACCCAGTCCAAGGGGAATGCCCAAGACCATCAGATAAAACTGGTAGGTCGTAATAAGCTCAATTATCCTGTTAATAAAATATCCCATAGACAATACTCCTTTCCCCTGATAAAGAAAAAGCTCGGAATTTCCAGGAAACTCCGAGCAATTAAAGCGCGAGACGGGATTCGAACCCGCGACCCCAACCTTGGCAAGGTTGTACTCCACCCCTGAGCCACTCGCGCATATTCATATGGATGAAACAAGTTGTTTCAAAAGCAGGTGATGGGAATCGAACCCACGTATCCAGCTTGGAAGGCTGGTGTTCTACCATTGAACTACACCTGCGTGTATCTGTTGTCCGTCAACAAAAGTTACTATACTACTCTTGTTTCCGGATGTCAACAGATTTTTTTATTTTTTTTAAATAACGTAGTTATCGGCTGCTGCCGCAGACCAGTTCTTGAAATCCTCCAGTGTATACTTATCCACTACAGATGTAATGGCTGTGTCCAGCTCCTTCCAGAACCGCAGTGTGACACAGTTCTGCTCCCGGTTGCAGGGTGCTGCATTGGGATCCAGACATTCCACCGGCACAAGGCTGCCCTCTGTCTGGCGGAGAATATCTCCAACGGTATAATCCGCCGGATTTCTGGTCAGGCGATAGCCGCCCTGCGGTCCCCGCACACTGCTCAGATAACCGGCATGCACCAGCGTAGATATGATCTGTTCCAGATATTTTACCGAAATTTCCTGCCTCGCAGCGATATCCTTCACAGGAACCGGCGAACCGGTTCCGTGAATGCTGATATCGATCATCAGGCGCAGTGCATATCTTCCTTTTGTAGAAATTTTCATTGTACCCTCCTGCTGTACTAGTCTGATGAGTTACCCAGTAACTCTGATCGCTTCTCTCCGTCGGATCAACTCCCGCTGCGGCAGGTGTAAGAATCACAGGCTCAGAGTAACCAGGATGGCTCACAGCAGACAGGATTTTCCGCTGCAGCCGGAATTATGCCAGAGTCTTGAATGCCTCATCCAGATCCTGAATAATATCGTCAATATTCTCCGTTCCGATAGAAAGACGAATGGTATTCTCTTTGATTCCCTGATCCTCCAGTTCCTCTTTTGTAGACTGGCTGTGTGTCGTTGTTGCAGGATGGATGACCAGTGATTTTACATCCGCTACATTTGCCAGAAGAGAGAACAGTTCCAGATTGTCGATAAATTTATGTGCTTCCGCTACACCGCCCTTAATATTAAAGGTGAAGATGCTTCCTCCTCCGTTGGGGAAATATTTCTGATACAGCTCATGATCCGGATGGCTTTCCAGTGACGGATGATTTACGCTCTCTACCAGCGGATGGTTTGCAAGGTACTCTACCACCTTCTTTGTATTCTCATTGTGACGTTCGATCCTCAGAGAAAGAGTCTCAGTTCCCTGAAGCAGAATGAATGCGTTGAATGGAGAAAGGGTGGCACCTGTATCACGAAGCAGGATCGCACGGATATAGGTAACAAAGGCTGCCGGACCTGCTGCCTCTGTGAATCTTACACCATGGTAGCTTGGATTCGGCTCAGAGATCCACGGATATTTTCCGCTTGCCGCCCAGTCAAAGGTTCCTCCCTCAACGATCACACCGCCCAGAGAGGTTCCGTGACCGCCGATGAATTTTGTTGCGGAATGAACAACGATATCAGCACCGTGCTCGATAGGACGGAACAGATACGGTGTTCCGAATGTATTGTCCACAACCACAGGAAGACCGTGTTTATGAGCGATTGCAGCGATTGCATCGATATCCGGAATGTCACTGTTGGGGTTTCCCAGAGTCTCCAGATAAATTGCTTTTGTATTCTCCTGAATGGCATCCTCTACCTCTTTCAGGTTGTGTGCATCCACGAAGGTAGCTGTAATTCCGTACAGGGGAAGTGTGTGACCCAGCAGATTGGAGGTTCCGCCATAGATGGTCTTCTGTGCCACGATATGCTCGCCAGCCTTTGCCAGAGTCTGGAGCGTATAGGTAACGGCGGCTGCACCGGACGCTACCGCCAGACCTGCAGATCCGCCTTCCAGAGCTGCGATTCTGTCCTCAAACACACCCTGTGTGGAGTTGGTCAGACGTCCATAGATGTTGCCTGCATCGGCCAGACCGAATCTTGCAGCCGCATGTGCAGAATCTCTGAACACATAGGAAGTAGTCTGGTAGATCGGAACCGCTCTTGCATCGGTAGCCGGATCCGGATTCTCCTGTCCTACATGAAGCTGCAGTGTCTCAAATTTAAACTTTCTGTCTTTTCTCTCAATTTTAGCCATTGTTCTATGCTCCTCATTTTACTGTTTTCCTGTATGATTATCAAGATATTAATAGACTTTTCGGATGAACCTTTCTTCATCCATGCTGCAAGTTCACGGGGTGAACTATCACACATCAATTCTCAAAGAGAGGTGTGGAATAATATCTGTCTCCGCTGTCCGGAAGAAGTGCAACGATTGTCTTGCCCTCTGACTCTGGACGCTTAGCGATTTCGATGGCCGCAGACAGTGCTGCACCGGAGGAGATTCCAACCAGAACACCCTCTAAATGTGCCAGCTCCTTGGCCTCTGTGAAGCAGATCTCATTGTCCACAGTAAGGATCTCGTCATAAACCTTTGTATTCAGAACCTTCGGAACAAAACCTGCACCGATTCCCTGGATCTTATGAGGTCCCGCCTGTCCTGTGGAGAGAACGGCGGATGTAAGAGGCTCTACTGCCACGATCTTCACATCCGGGTTTTTGCTCTTCAGATACTCGCCTACACCGGTGATGGTTCCGCCGGTTCCGATACCTGCTACAAATACATCAACCTCTCCGTCTGTATCGTTCCAGATCTCGGGACCTGTGGTCTCCAGATGTGCCTTCGGATTGGACGGATTCTCAAACTGTCCTGTCAGGAAGGCTCCCTCTGTCTGTTCTGTAATCTCTTTTGCTTTTGCGATCGCACCTGTCATACCCTTGGATCCGTCTGTCAGAACCAGCTCTGCTCCATAGGCCTTCAGGATATTTCTTCTCTCAACGGACATGGTCTCCGGCATGGTCAGGATCAGCTTGTAGCCCTTTGCAGCTGCAGCAGATGCAAGACCGATTCCGGTGTTTCCGGATGTCGGCTCAACGATGGTTGCGCCCGGCTTCAGGAGACCTGCTTTTTCAGCGTCCTCGATCATTGCTTTTGCAATTCGATCCTTTACGCTTCCTGCCGGATTCAGATATTCCAGCTTTACCAGCAGTCTGGCCTTCAATTCATGTTTTGCTTCAATGTTCTTCAGCTCTACCAGCGGGGTATTTCCTACAAGTTCCAGTGCTCCATTATAAATCTTAGCCATGATTTTTTCTCCTCTTCTATTATTTTACTTTGTCCATCAGGAATTCTCTATATTTCCTAGCTGATAAATAGGATTATAGGTATTAACCCTCCGTTTGTCAATAGGTTTTTAAAATATTTTTCACTTTTTCATAGGGGTTTAGTAGGAAATTAATTAAAGAAAAAGAATGACCACCGGATCTTCTCAGTGCACGCAAAAAAGCAGCCATCCCCCTTCGGGCATTGCTGCTTTTTGCTGTAGTTCACCGGGAACCTCTCCGGTCTGATTCAGGTGAGCATACTATACTCTTCCTACTGTAAATTATTCCGGAGTATCCTCCTCATCCTCGGGAACATCCTCTCCCGCGAGTTTCAGGATATCCGCCGCTTCATCCTCGGAGATGTCCATAAACTGTGCCAACTCATCCAGAAAGACCTTCCGTCCCAGCTCATCCTTCAGAACAGTGATGTTATCCTTCAGTTCCTCTACCTTTCCAACCATCCGACGGTTCTGCTGCTTCACGTCCTTCAGCTGCTCGGACAGGGTCTCCATTCCCTCTCTGGCAGAGCGAAGCAGTTCCCTTCTCGCTTCCTCAGGATCCAGCTCTGCCCGACCGATGAGATTGTTGATCCCGATCACCAGAAAAAGATTTCCCTCCTGGATCAGATCCGGCATCAGCACATCCGGATGATACAGGTTTCTTGCCATAGAAGGAATCTCCTTCAGCATAGCCTCTGCCAGGCGCTCCCGCGGTTCATCCTCTCCTCTGCGGACTGCAAGGATCAGCTCGTCGATCTCCTGCTCCGAATAGACCTTCACTGCTGCCAGTTCTTCCTCATAGGACTTCAGATAGGCCTCTGCCTCAGGGGACAGTTCCACCTCCTCTTCCTGCTGCTTCTCATATCCCTCGACACGGATTCCTCTGGACAGCAGAAAATCATAGACCAGGTTCAGCTGCTCCTCCTCAAACTCTCCATCGGAAAAATCCTCTTCTACCGCTTCCCGGCTGATCTGATTTCCCTGCTCCATGGCGCGGCTCATGAGCTGCATCAGCTTTTCCTGAAATTCCTGTTGTGTCATTCCGTCACCTCTTAATCCTCAAACACCCGTTTGATACTGTCATAATGCAGAAAGATCCCCCTGTCTGCAAACTCCCGGATCTGCTCCAGAGTTGCCAGCATATATCCGTCTGCCTCATCCTCCTGAATCTGTACATCGGCCTCCTGGAAATCCAGCACAAAACGATAGACGTCTACAAAATAGTTGTCTCCCTCTCCCGGATTTTCCCGATGATAGGTAAAGCGGTATCCATCCCCGCAGCCGGACACATCGAGTCCTGTTTCCTCCTTCAGCTCACGGATGACCGCATCACGGGAGCTCTCGCCGGCCATCACTCCGCCTCCGGAAACCTCCCACCAGCCGGGAGCCCACCGTTTCGTCATCACACGCTTCGTTATAAGAAATTTACCATCAGGGCGGGAAATGACTCCAAGCACCGTGAGATGGTATTCATCGTCCGCCAGATCGAAGACATTCCGCTCCATGGTGCGGCCGGTCAGCTGCTTGTTTTTATCGTAAATATCCCAGTATTCTGTTTTGCTCATTGGGTGTATCCTTTCTGTTCATTGTCTGATATTTGATCACTGCCCCGGGGCAGACCTGCTTCTTTTTGCCTCACTGCTGTTTACTCGGGAACTGCAGCCACTCAGTGGCTCCGGGCACCTGAACAGCCCTTCCTCCGCAGACATTTCCGAGAGCGGCACATTCCAGGAGCGTCCGTCCCTCTGCAAGTCCCGCAAGAAATCCCGCTGCAAAGCTGTCCCCGGCGCCGGTGGTATCCACCGGTACATATACGTGTTCCGGTGCAAGATACCCTGTATATTCCTCGCTTCGAATGTAGCATCCCCTGCTTCCGCACTTGAGGATTACATGAGCGCAGCCTGCCCGGAAAAATGCGTCCGCCGCCGCCTCAACCGAATCCGTTCCTGACAGCAGCATGGCCTCTTCATCATTCGGAAAAAGATAGTCCACCAGAGCAAATACTTCTTTCATCTCCTCCAGCGTTTCCTGATTCTTTCTCTTCGTCAGATCTGCACACAGGAGCTTTCCCTGTTTTTTGATTTCTGTAAACAGCTGCAGCAGTTCTTCTTTCCCCATCTTCGGAAAGACAAAAATGCTTGCAAAGCAGACGATCTTTGCACATGCAGGGAAATGTCGGTCAATGTGCTCCGGTGCAAGAGCCCGGAGACTGGCACCGGGATCTGTCAGAAAATGGCGGTCCCCCTGTGCATCCACCAGCACCACATTAATACCGGTTCGCAGATCCTTCTGCCAGACCCTGTCCTGCAGAAGGATCTGCTTCTCTGCAAAATACTCCTTCAGAAACTGACCTGCACGATCCATACCGATCACCGTTTCCAGCTGCACCTTCTTCCCCAGCCAGGACAATACCGCCGCTTCATTGGCAGCATCGCCTCCCACAGACAGGGTGATCGACTCCATGGGAAGGGAGCCTGTTTCAAACACATCGGAAGATACCGGCCTTGCCAGCACATCCAGAATCGCCGCACCGATCACAATAATTTCCGGTTCAACATTCATATCTTCTTATTCCTTGTCCCCCTGCCCGGGAATCTCCTTCATCCGCACCTGCAGCACCCTTCTTCTGGACACGCGGGTTACGACACCTTCATAGTTCCCTACAGTAAAGCGATCCCCTACCTTGGGCAGAGTGGGCATCTTTTCCTGTACCAGTCCGCTGACAGAATTGGAATCCACCTCGGGATCCTCAGGAATATCCAGTTCCTCATACAGGTCGTTGACGCTTGCGGAGCCCAGCACCAGCCAGGAACCATCCTCACACTCTGTAAAGTCCGACGTTTCTTCATCGTGCTCATCCCAGATCTCACCTACCAGCTCCTCCAGGATATCTTCCATCGTAACAATTCCCTCTGTACCGCCGTATTCATCCAGCACAACAGCCAGGTGATCATGATTGTCTTTGAGGGTCCGGAGCAAAGCCCCGATCTTCACGGATCCCGTGGTATACTGTGTCGGCTCGATCAGATCAGAAATACTCTCCACACCTCTCCGAAGAGCAGAGAAATAATCCTTTTCATGGATCACACCGATAATGTTGTCAATGGATTTATGGTACACAGGAATTCGGGAGAAGTTGGACTCGATAAAGGTCTCCTCCAACAGCTTCATGCTGCAGGTATCCTCCACAGCCACCACATCCACACGGGGAGTGAGGATCTCCTCCACCTCCACATCGTCGAATTCAATGGCATTCCGGATCAGTTCACTTTCATGGGCAGTAAGATCTCCACCGTCCTCTGCTTCCTCCACCATTGTGATCAGCTCTGCATCGGTAATTCCCTCCTCTGCACTCAGCTTGAACGGTTTTGCCACCACTGTTTTTATTCCCTTAAGAACCACGTTCAAAGGAGTAAACAGAAACATCAAAACGCTGAGTACAGGAACACAGAAGCCCGCAAACCGCTCCGGCATCTGCTTTGCCATACTCTTCGGTGTTACTTCTCCAAAAATCAGCACCACCACAGTAATAACGATCGTAGAGACCGTAGGTCCGGCACCGGAGGTCAGGAGGGCAGAAAAAAACACCGTTCCCAGCGAAGCAAGCGCAATGTTCACGATATTATTCCCGATCAGGATCGTTGACAGCAGATCGTCATATTTTTCTGCCATTGCAATGATCCTTTGCGCCTTCTTATCTCCGTCCTCCGCCTTCGTTTTCAGCCTGATCATATTCAGGGAAGAAAAGGCCGTTTCCGAGGCTGAAAAAAAGCCGGACATTACTACCAGCAGGACCATTGCCGCGATCATGATCTCATATTGACTTTCCAACATTTCTATTACATATATCCTTTCATTCAAGCGGAGCTCATGTTACCGTTCACCGGAAATCTGTTCTGCACATACAGAAAGCGACCTCTCGGAACTTTTATTCAGCAGTTACAGTTCACGGGAACTGTAACACATTTAGTATACTTATATCACAAATGAAGAAGCCGTGCAGTGAAACACTCACCACTTATAGAAGTGGGAGCTTCGAGAAAGGAAAATCCTTTCGTTTAAGAAGTTTGGATTTAAGTCACCACCTGAAATCAGGCTCCCTTATTCTTACAGGCGTGTCCACATCGCCACTAGAGTATAGAGCCAACACTTAGCTCACAACCTTACTTTTTGTTATATACAATTGATTAGCACCAAGTATACATTTTTATGGAAGTCTAACCAACATTTAATGTTTTACGCTACGAATGATTTGTCGTAGCAACCGTATACATTAACTTTTCAAGGTGCTAACAACATTATAACACAAACATAAGTTTGTTTCAACAGGAGGCAGAATACCCCTACCTAAGAGGATAGGGGTATTCTGCCTAATTTTTTGATAAAGCCGGGGAAGCATCCTCTGCGGATGTCTCCCCGGCCGGTTCAGTCATGCTTCCACTCTGCTTATGCGAAAACAGGTTTCAGAGCCTCTGCCAGTTTGTCCTTCTGTGCCTGTGCCTCGGCAAGATCCTTACCTAGTGTGGTGTAATATGCCTTGATCTTCGGCTCCGTTCCTGACGGGCGGATGATCACGGTTGCTCCGCCTTCCAGTGTATAGGAAAGAACATTGGCAGCCGGAAGTCCGGTCTCCTCCGTCTTTTTATAATCCACAACCTTTGCAACTGCATATCCTGCGATCTCAGTAAGAGGTTTCTCACGAAGGCCTGCCATGATGCCTGCCATCTTATCCATTCCGGTAAGTCCCGGGAACTCGAAGCTGTCTGTCTTGTTCAGATAGCGGCCGTACTGTGCGTAAATCTCCTCCAGACGCTGTTTGATGGAGCTGCCTGTGCTTCTGTAATATGCTGCCATCTCGCAGATCAGCATGGATGCGATCACGGCGTCCTTATCCCTTACATAGGGTCCTGCAAGATATCCGTAGCTCTCCTCAAAACCAAAGATAAAACGATCCACCTCATTGGCATTCTCCAGCTGCAGGATCTGATCGCCGATCCATTTGAAACCGGTCAGAACGTTTCGAAGCTCTACGCCGTAGTGTGCTGCAATGGCATCCGCCAGCGGTGTGGAAACCAGAGATTTAACCGCAACAGGATTTTCCGGCATGGTGCCCTTCTCAATTCTTCCTGCACAGATATAGTCAAGCAGCAGCGCACCCATCTCATTTCCTGTCACCAGCTCATAGGAGCCGTCCGGACATTTCATAGCAATACCCACGCGGTCTGCATCCGGATCGGTTGCAAGCATCAGATCTGCTCCGATCTCCGTGGCCAGATCCAGTCCCATCTTCAGAGCCTCGAAGATCTCCGGATTCGGATAGCTGCAGGTGGTGAAATAGCCGTTTGGATATTCCTGCTCCGGAACGATCGTGATATCTGTGATTCCGATATCGTTCAGAACACGGGTAACCGGTACAAGACCGGAGCCATTCAGAGGACTGTATACCAGCTTCAGACCGGCACTCCTGCAGAGACCCGGACGAACCTGACGTTCCTCGATAGCAGTATAAAATGCCTTCTTGCAGTCATCACCGCAGAAGCGGATCAGCCCTTCCTCCACACCGGTTGCGAAGGAAACAACCTTTGCGCCTGTCAGGATGTCGGTCTTCTGGATCTCATCGTATACGATTGCTGCTGCGTCGTCTGTCATCTGGCAGCCATCCGGACCGTATGCCTTGTATCCGTTGTATTTTGCCGGGTTATGAGAAGCAGTGATCATAATTCCTGCGTTGCAGTTATAGTATCTGGTAGCAAAGGAAAGAGCCGGAACAGGCATAAGAGCATCGTAGATCCGTACCTTGATTCCGTTGGCTGCGAGAACGCCTGCAGCCTCCTTTGCGAACACATCACTCTTGATACGGCTGTCATAGCTGACAGCAACGGTCTGAGTTCCCCCCTGGGTCTTTACCCAGTTTGCCAGACCCTGGGTTGCCTGACGCACCACATAAATATTCATGCGGTTGGTTCCTGCACCTACAACGCCTCGAAGACCGGCTGTTCCGAATGCCAGAGATACTGCAAAACGATCCTTGATCTCTTCATCAATTCCCTCAATTTTTGCAAGTTCCGGTTTCAGATCTGTATCGTCCAGATCCACAGCAAGCCAGCGTTTGTACTCATCCAAATACATAGTCTTTTTCCCTCCTGTGCGGTAAATTTCAATTAATCCTGTCTATACTATAGCTTTTTTCATACACCTCTGTCAACAATGACCCAACCGCAGTTCACGGGTAACCTCCCCTGTAGACACAGTAACACAAAAAGCACAGAACCCGTTCGGATTCTGTGCTTCGTTTCTGCCGCAAACCGGGATCGAACCGGTACGGGTATCACTACCCACGGGATTTTAAGTCCCGGGCGTCTGCCAATTCCGCCACTGCGGCATAGATACATGCGAGACATTACTGCCGCTCAGACTGCAGTCTGTCTCACTCTGATGATCCCGGCTGCCATATTACATTGCAGCATTGAAAGATCATCCATGGATGGTGGTGGATTCGAACCACCGAAGGCATCGCCAGCAGATTTACAGTCTGTCCCCTTTGGCCACTCGGGAAACCATCCATAACCGTCAGAACACTCTGACAGTTATGGATTATAGACTATTTACCTGCGAAATGCAAGAAAAAATTTTCTGCTCAGACCACCTTATAGGCTGCAGCTGCAAGGGGCTTCAATGTAAGGATCAGATATCCGTGATCCAGTACTTCCTTCTTTGTTCCCAGAATATAGCCCTCTTCGTTTGTCTCGATCAGGAGCTCAGCAATCTGTCCCTCTGCCCGACGGTCAATTCCCATTCTCCAGACTGGAATCTCCATGGTTCTTTCCTGTTCGGAGTTATTGACTGCCAGTACGATCTGCTCCTTCCCGTTAAAACGACCAAAGGACATGGCATCCTGCTCTGTATTCAGCATCATTACTGAGGAGGTCCGCAGCATGGGGTGCTCTTTATGCACACGGATCGCTGCCTTATAGAAGGAAATCAGTTCCCTGTCCTCCCGTCCCCAGGGATAGGAACGGCGATTATCAGGATCTGTAAAGCCTGTCATACCTGCTTCGTCACCGTAGTACAGGGTCGGAGCCCCCGGCCAGAACATCTGGTACATCACCGCTTCCCGAAGTACAGGGATCTTTACATCCTCGGCTGCCGCCTCGGGACCGAAGTCAGTTACACGACCGCACTTGCGGTTGGTTCTTGTCAGAAATCTTGAGTGGTCATGATTATCCAGCTGATTCATGGCACAGAGAATAGAGGGCAGTGAATATTCCGCCATATGCCAGCGCATTGCCTCACGATAGCTGATACTGTTTCCGATCAGATCCTGCCGAAACTCATTGCTGTGCTTCTGCATGCCGGTAAGAAACCAGGTAACCGGCTCCATAAAGGCATCGTAGTTCATGACTGAATCCCACTGATCCCCCTGAAGCCAGGAGCTGGTATCGCCATAGTGCTCCGCAAGGATCAGGGCATTGGGATTTGCTTTTTTTACAGTAGTTCGGAAATCCCTCCAGAACTGATGATTGAATTCCGGAGAATGACCCAGATCTGCCGCCACATCCAGTCTCCAGCCGTCACAGTTATAGGGCGGAGAGACCCACTTGGCGCCGATGCTCAGAATCTTATTCCGCAGCTCCTCCGAGGTCTCATAGTTCAGCTTCGGAAGAGTATCGTGCCCCCACCAGCCGTCATAGAATTCGTTATAGGGCCAGGAATGTTCGTAAGTAAAATCAAAATATCTGCGATAGGGACTGTCTGCAGAAATATAAGCTCCCGGCTCGTATCCGGGCTGATTCTCATAGATCCGCTCCCGATCCATCCATTTATTAAAGGAGCCGCAATGATTGAACACACCGTCAAGGATGATCTTCATGCCTCTTCTGTGGACCTCTTCCACAAAATCAGCGAAAAACGCATTGCTCGCCTCCAGATTTTCTTTTCTTGTGACTCTGGTCTTATATTTCTCCGCATGAGAATTGTTGGTGTCTCCCTCGGCGAGTACTCCCTCCGCATCCACGACGATCTTTCCGATGTGAGGATCCACATGATCATAGTCCTGGGTATCATAACGGTGATTAGAAGGAGATACAAATATTGGATTCAGATAGAGGACCTCAATTCCCAGATCCTGCAGATAATCCAGCTTATCCCAGATTCCCTGGATATCTCCGCCAAAGAAATTTCCCACATCCATCTCCGTCTTCCCGAAGGCATTCCAGTTTTTCTCTCCGGTCACATGCTGACCGATGTAGGCATACTCATGATCCACCACATCGTTGGAGGGATCGCCGTTGTTGAACCGGTCAATATAGATCTGGTACATAACAGCTCCCTTGGACCATTCCGGAACATGAAATCCCGGATGGATGCAGAAGCTGTGATTGGCATGGAGATCCTTCGTAATACCCAGCTTATTATAGAACATGGACAGACGTCCATGACAGATCTCAAAATAGTAGAGCAGGGGGGATTCTCCCACAGAAACATCGATGGCATAGTAATCAAAGCCGTTTTCACTTCTTTCCACACGCATCCGGTCTCTGGTGGCTCCGCTGATGAAGTAAACCTCATTCACATTATTTCTGGCAGTTCGAAACCGGATAGTCACTGTTTCACCGGGATTCGGTTCAGAAGGAGATCGGAACAATTCCGATTCATCACTGAACAGTGCTTCCGTGTTCAAAAAGGGCTGCATCCTCCATGCATATCCATCTGCTCTTTCGTTACTCATATTTTTTCCGCCTTTATATTCACTACTTGCTCACCGCATTGAACGCAGTTGAGAAGATTATTCAGAAAGATCGGTGAATTGTCACTGACCTTCCTATATTTTACCCCAATAACGAAAACTTGTATATACTTCTGGAGAATAAAATGAAGGGAACCGTTACCGCAATCAAATCCAAGCGTTACATTCAGTACATGCATGCCTGCATTCTGCGTCCCCGATTCCTTTCATATACATACAGAAGAATTTGATACAGAATTCTTTTCAGACGCAAAAAACAGCGGTCCGGCCGCTGTTTTTTGTGCATTATTCCTTTCCTTCAGACGCTTCCTCACGGAAGATCGCTTCAAACTCCTGTCTGTTCAGCTTTTCTTTTTCCAACAGCTGTTTTGTACATTCCTCCAGCACATACCTGTGCTCCAGGATCAGAGTCTTTGCCTTTTCGTAGCATTCAGCAATGATCTTCTGCACTTCCTCATCGATGGCTGCAGATACCTGCTCACTGTAGTTTTTTGTATGACCCCAGTCTCTTCCGATAAATACCTCATCCGAATCATCCCCATAGGCAACAAGACCGAGTTTTTCGGACATGCCATACTTTGTGACCATAGCTCTGGCAGTTGCTGTTGCCTGCTTGATATCCTGCGATGCTCCGGTGGTGATATCATCAAACACCAGCTCCTCAGCTGCGCGGCCGCCCAGGCTGACAATGATATGCTGCAGCATCTTTCCTCTGGTGTTAAACATGGTGTCATGCTCCGGCTGGGGCATGGTATAGCCGGCAGCACCGGGACCTGTAGGAATAATGGAAATTGTATAGACAGCCTCCATATCCGGCAGCACATGAAACAGAATGGCATGTCCGGTCTCATGGTAAGCAGTGATCCGTTTCTCCTTCTCCGAAATCACCCGGCTTCGTTTTTCCGTACCGATTCCCACCATGATAAAGGCATCCTTAATATCAGACTGACGGATAAAGGCTCTCTCTTCCTTTGCAGCACGGATAGCAGCCTCATTCATAAGGTTTTCCAGCTCTGCTCCGGTAAATCCGGCTGTTGTCTGGGCGATTGCCTTCAGATCCACATCATCACCCAGGGGTTTTTCCCTGGTATGAACCCGAAGAATTTCTTCCCGTCCCAAAACATCCGGTCTTCCAACCATTACCTTTCTGTCAAATCGTCCCGGTCGCAGAATCGCCGGATCCAGAATATCCACACGATTTGTCGCAGCCATTACAATGATGCCTTCATTGACTCCGAAGCCGTCCATCTCTACCAGCAGCTGGTTCAGGGTCTGCTCCCTCTCATCGTGTCCGCCGCCCATACCGGTTCCTCTCTGTCTTGCAACAGCATCGATCTCGTCAATGAACACGATACAGGGAGCATTTGCCTTGGCACTCTGGAACAGATCCCTGACACGGGATGCACCCACACCGACGAACATCTCCACAAAGTCAGATCCTGAGATTGAAAAAAATGCAACGCCCGCCTCACCTGCCACTGCTTTTGCAAGCAATGTTTTACCGGTTCCCGGAGGACCTACAAGAAGCATGCCCTTGGGGATTCTTGCTCCCACCTTAGTATACTTTCCCGGATTTCTCAGGAAATCCACTACAGACTGCAGATCTTCTTTCTCTTCCCGTAAGCCTGCCACATCGTCGAAGGTGATTTGTTTATCGCTGTCCGATGCCATGCGGTGTCTGCTCTTTCCAAAGTTCATCATCTTATTGTTGCTGCCGCCGCCCCCTCCGGAAGAGCGGGTCATAACAGACAGCACAACCACGAAGATCACCACTGACAGAAGCACCGGCAGGATCACAGTTTCAAGAACAGTGCTGGTGGATACAGCTGAGACCATGTAGGAAATATTCATCTCCGTGAGATACTCCTCCGCCTGGACCACATCACTGACCGTTACCTTTTTTCCGGTTCCGTCCTTCAGGGTATAGCGGATCTGGCCGGTGGGAACAGCGGAACTCTGTATCACCTCCGCGCTGACGATCTCACCGTTTTCCGCCTCCGTCTGAAATTGTCTCTGACTCACCTCCTCTGTCGATTGGAACAGGCTCCGCGAATAAAACAGGTACGCGAGCAATGCCACCACAACAAGTCCGTAGAGAACAAGTCCTCTGTAATTATTTTTCTGCAAGAAATTACTCTCCTTTATTTCCTAGTTTTACTGTTCGTCCAGTTCCACTACACCGATATAGGGAAGATTCCGGTACTTCTGCGCATAATCCAGACCACAGCCGACAACAAACTCGTCGGGAATGCGAAATCCGCAGTAATCCACCTTTACATCATCCACCACCCGGCGGTCCGGCTTGTCCAGAAGAGTACAGAGCCGGATACTGGCAGGCTTTCTTGCGTACAGGATCTCCTTCAGATGACTGAGGGTTCTTCCTGTGTCGATGATATCCTCCACGATCAGGACATCCTTTCCCTCCAGCGGCTCATCCAGATCCTTAACGATTTTTACGATTCCCTTTGATACAGTGCCGTTTCCGTAGCTGGAAACGGACATGAAGTCCATAGTAACGGGTACAGTGATCCGTTTAGACAGATCGATCATCATGAAGGAGCCTCCCTTCAGAATACCGATGATATGGACGGTTTTGCCCTCATAATCTCTTGAGATCTGCTCTCCCAGAGCCTGAATTCTCTTCTGAACATCTTCTTCACTGATCAGTTCTCTGATTCTTTCACTCATTGTCTTCCTCCGATACGGTTATTTTCAATACACGCCTTGTCTGTTCTGTGATCTTACAGCTTTCACTGATACGATGTCCGATCACCCAGAAAATTTCAGATCCTGACGCAAGCAGAGGGATGCTCTCTCTCTCTTCCACAGGTATCTTTTCGTCAATCAGGTAGGATTTCAGTTTTTTTCTGCCACCGGTCTTTGCGGTCACAAGAAAGTCACCCGCTCTTCTGGTTCTGAACACCAGACACGAACTTATTCTATCATAATCCATCCACTTCGTGAATGTTTTTTCAGGTATTTCAGAGGGCACCTCATCCAGCAGCTCGCAGCAGATCCTTCGCCCCCCAAAAGAATAGATTTCGGAGCCATGAACCTCAATCTGCACCTGAACAGATTCTGTTTCATACTCCTGATCCGGCTTGTCCTCACATTTTCTAAAAAGAATCAGCTCTTTCCCGCTCCTGACAGCCGCTGTGCCTCCGGGAAGGGAATAGCGCCTTCCACCTGTACCTGTCAGAAGATCCTTCAGCTGCCGCAGCTGCTCCCTGCCGATATTTTCCCTGTGTCCACAGGCAGCCGATACCGCAGAGTGCAGAACCAATCGCTGCAGCACCGGATCTGAAGCCAGCAGATCCTCACTTACAAAAATCCTTCCCTGCTCTCTTCGGACGCACCGATCAAAGACCGGTGCGGCAAGCTCTTTCAGGAAACGATCTGTGTCGGCAAAATCCTCTGCGGCCTCTGCAATATGAGCAAGGCTCTGTGCATTGACTTTCCTCTCCAGAACAGGCATGATCTGATGACGGATACAGTTTCTTGTATAGTGATCTGTGAGATTGCTGCTGTCCATGCGGTACGAGACTCCTTCCTGCTTCAGGTATTCCAGGATTTCCTCCTTCCCCGCAAACAGAAGCGGATGGATGATACTGCCCTGCAGAGGCCGGATTCCGGAAAGACCTGCCAGAGAGCTGCCTCTTGCCAGACGGAACAGCACGGTCTCTGCCTGATCATTCCTGTGATGAGCAAGTGCTGTTTTCCGGATGCCGTACTGTTCCATGGAGATCTGAAATGCCTCCATCCGCACACTGCGGCCGGCTTCCTCAATCCCCATCCGTTTCTCTGCCGCAATTTTCTCCACCGGATAGGAAAAGCACTGCAGAGGAATCCCTCTCTCCTCGCAGAATTGTTCTGCAAAGCACTGATCCTCCTCGCTCTCCCGGCCTCGAAGACGGTGATTTACATGAACTGCCCTGACAGAAAAGCCATGCAGCTCCCCCAGCCTCTTCAGAAGAAGCAGCAGGCAGACAGAATCCGAACCTCCCGAGAAGCCGACCTGAACTGATTCCCCCGGAAGGAGCAGTTTATTTGACGTGATATAGTTCCATGTATTTTTCAGGAGCATACAGATCCTCCCTTGCATTCTGAAAAGACCTGCATGTCCGTTTTCGGACATGCAGGTCTTTTATTACTCCTCTTTGAAAATGATCTCTCCATCCTTGATCATGCCAAGCTTATCCTTTGCAGTCTTCTCAACATATTCCTGGCTCTGCATATATTCCTCCAGCTCCTGAATATCCTGCGTTCTCTGCGTTTCTTCCTCTTGTGCCTGCGTCAGCTGGCTGATTTTTGTTTCATTGGATGTAATCTGTTTCTGCATCCTCTGTTCCAGAAACAGAAGAGCCACCAGCAGCACCAGCACGATTACAAAAATCATCACCATTGCCGCATTATTCCGTTGTAATTGTATGATTCTTTTTCGCTTTCCTGTCTTTGCCGGCATTGCTGTTCTCCTGCAGCTGACTTACGTAAACAGCCGCGCTCACTTGTCAAAGATATCGGTATAATTCCTGGGCTTCCTCCTTGCGAACCGTCTCCTGCACATTCAGAACCTCTACCTTAACAGATCTTGTTCCGAACTGTATCTCCAGCACATCGCCGGCCTTTACATGGGCAGAAGCCTTTGCAGGCTTGTCGTTGATCAATACGCGTCCCGCGTCACAGGCCTCATTAGCCACCGTACGCCGCTTGATCAGTCTGGATACCTTCAGATATTTATCAAGTCTCATGAACCTCTATCAGTTCAGCTGATCTTTCAGAGCTTTTCCTGCTTTGAATTTCGGATTTTTTGAAGCAGCGATCTGCATGGTCTCACCAGTCTGAGGATTGCGTCCCTCTCTTGCTGCTCTCTCGCTGATCTCGAATGTACCGAATCCTACCAGCTGTACCTTCTCACCTTTCTTTAATTCTTCAGTAACAGTCTCAACAAATGCTTTTAAAGCTGCCTCACTGTCCTTTTTTGAGATTCCCGCTTTTTCAGCAATCGCTGCAATTAATTCTGTCTTGTTCATTGAATAGACCTCCTGTTTTCACTATAATAATACTCGTTATAACCTTGACCGGACTATTTGTCAATAATTTCCCTGTCAGCCACATCATTATAACCCATCCTTTCCAAAAAGAAAATGCTTTATTATCGAAAAATGCCCATATTTCCCGAAAAATCGTGTTGTCACACGCCAGCATGACGAGCCGGTATCCTCATATCCCTCATCCGTGAACTGTAACATCCTTCTTTCTGTATTCTTATTTTTTTCTTGACAGCATTTCGCACGATATACTAGAATATATACCAGCATTGATGAGAGACAGTAAACAGAGCCTTCCGGCTCAGAGAGGGAGTGGCCGGTGCAAATTCCCGCGGAAGTCTGTTGAACCGGGCTCGGAGCTTACAGCAGAATACAAAAGTGAACCGCCCTGTTTTCGGACGGTTAACAAGGGTGGTACCGCCGATAACTGATTGATCGGTCCCTTAATTCTCTTTTGAGAGTTAAGGGACCTTTTGTTATTCACGGGGTGAACAGTTAATTATGTATGAAGGAGGAATGCAATCATGAAACTGAAACATTTAGTAGGTGACCGCTTCAAGGAGCGTCCATCGGATTGTGTCATTGAAAGCCACGCGCTTTCCGTACGGGGAGGCTATGTAAAATACGTTGCGAACGGAATCTATTCTCTCTACCCGCCAATGAAGCGGATCACTGCAAAAATTGAGACCATTATCCGGCAGGAGATGGATTCTGCAGATTGTCAGGAGGTTCTCTTCCCTGTAGTTCTCCCCGGAACACTCTGGGAGGAATCCGGTCGTTTTACCAGCGTTGGCGAGGAGCTGCTCCGATTCAAGGACAGAAACGATTCCTCCATGGTACTGGGAATGACCCACGAAGAGGCTGCAGTTCAGCTGGTGCGGGAATATGGTCAGACCTATGCAAAATATCCCTTTGCTATCTACCAGATCCAGACGAAATTCCGTGATGAGGCAAGACCGCGTGCAGGTCTGATCCGTGTCCGTGAATTTACCATGAAGGATGCCTATTCCTTCCACACCTCTCAGGAAGACCTGGAGAAGTACTATGGTGTAATGGCAAATTCCTATGACCGTATCTTTGCCCGGGCCGGAATCCCTGAAACAATATCTGTAAAATCCGATTCCGGAATGATCGGCGGAAGTGTTTCTCATGAATACATGCTGCTTGTAGATGCCGGCGAGGATTCCATTGTCCTCTGCGATGACTGCGGCTACAGCGCTAATATGGAGGCGGCAGAAACATCCGTTGACAATACCGGCTGCTCCCCGGCTGCTGAATTGACAAAGGTTCTGACTCCGGAATGCAAAACCATTGAGGATGTCTGTAAGTTCCTGAACAGTCCTGTGGAGGAATCCTGCAAGGCAGTCATGTATCAGAAAAACCTCACCGATGAATACGTAGTTGTATTTACAAGGGGAGATTATGAAGTAAACGAGACCAAGCTCTGCAATTATCTGGGCGAAAAGGTGCATCCGGCTGTGATCACGGAGGACTGCGGTCTGGTTGCCGGCTTCTGCGGACCTTACAACCAGAATGCAGACTGCCAGATCATCTACGATAAATCTCTGATGGGAATCGAAAGCCTGTGCTGCGGCGCAAATGAGGAAAACTATCACTACACCGGTCTGAACATCAAACGCGATATCGGCGATGTGGAGTATGTGGATGTCTCCAAGATCAAGAACGGCGGAATCTGCCCCTGCTGCGGAAAGAAAACCATCCGGATCAGCCGTGGTATCGAGGTTGGCAACATCTTCCAGCTGGGAAGTAAATATTCTCAGTCCATGGGAATGACCTATACCGATGAGGACGGAACAGTTAAGACTCCTGTTATGGGCTGCTATGGCATCGGTGTCGGTCGTCTTGCTGCTTCTGTAATGGAGGCAAAGCGTGATGATTTCGGTCCGATCTGGCCAATCTCCATCGCACCGTGGCAGGTACACCTGTGCTGCATGCGTGTAGATAAAGAAGACTGCAAAGCAGCTTCCGATAAGATCTACAGTGATCTGCAGGCTGCCGGTGTTGAAGTGATCTATGATGACAGAAAGGTTCGTGCCGGTGCCATGTTCGCCGATGCTGACCTTCTGGGTGTTCCGGTCCGAATCACCGTGGGACCGAAGAATCTGGCAAATGGTCAGGTCGAGCTCTCCACCAGAGATAAACGTGTCTCAAAGCTTGTCAATGTTGAGGAGATCCACGCTGAGGTAACTGCGCTGATCGCTGAGCTGTATGCCGAGATCAACGCAAAGGTACCGGCGAAAATCACCTCTGGCTGGGATTGAGGATCCTGTACCTGCAAGTGCATCTGCAGTGATATCGAGGTAACAATGTTCGTATCCCCGGCCGAACAATACAAAAAACGGCACACCGGTTCAGGTTTGGAACCGGTGTGCCGTTCTTCTTACTTAAAATACAATCCAGAAATATTCAGGCTTCTTTACTCTTTCCGAATCAGGAATTCAGATCCGGATCTCAAGGGTCCTCTCTGACGGCCTGTATTTGATCACCTCTACGCCTGCTGCCTTCAGCATCATGGCAGAAGCAGTGACTACAGGTGTTCCGTCATACTTATTGCTGTCAAATATCACCGTACGGATTCCAGCCTGAATGATCGCCTTCGCACACTCGTTGCAGGGGAAGAGAGTAACATACATCTTAGCGCCCTCAAGACTGCCGCCTCTGTAATTCAGGATGGCATTCAGCTCACTGTGGGTTACATAAAAGTACTTCGTACGCAGCGGATTATTCTCTGCATCCTCCCTTGCCCAGGGAAATTCATCGTCCGAGCATCCCATGGGGAATCCATTGTATCCCAGTGATAAGATCTTATTATCCCGGCTGACAATACAGGCTCCCACCTGTGAATTCGGATCCTTTGACCGCTGTGCTGCCAACTTTGCTACTGCCATAAAGTATTCATCCCAGGAAATATAGTCCTGCCTTTTCTCACTCATCCGCTTCCCTCCGATGCTGACAGACCGATTCCGGTCAATCTCTGCTCCGTTATTCTTTACTGAGTTCCTCTTCATCCAGCTTCATCACCAGACCCTTTACAAGAATTTCAATGACTTCGAGACTTTTCCCGTATGCGGGCAGAGGTTCTCCCCACAGTGGAAGCAGATCTCCCTTTGCTCCGGCGAATTCCGCAATAGTATATACATTCGCAGCTTCTGAATAGCTGCTCCATATCTTTTCTTTCTGGTTGTCCTCCATCGTCAGAATCAGGGTTCTGGGTGTGATCTCCGCCTGCTGCAGCTGGACTGCCGTATGCTCCTTTGCTGTCAATCCGTGGCTCACAAGAACCGCCTCTGCTTTTGGATTGATCGGTTCCGGAAATAGAACCACCAGCCCTCTTGACAGGATCTTCAGATCATCCAGAAGCGGCTGTTCTCTCATTACTGCTGCCGCCATGGGTGCTCTGGCGGTATCATCCGCATCCAGGAAGATCAATCTGTCATATTTCTTCATCGCTGCCACCCCCTCCAACCTGAATCACAGTATGTCCTGCCGCTTTCAGCAGACGGTTCATGATCGCCATTCCCATCCGGGGCGTACGGAAGGATTCAGAAAATATTACATCCACTTCTGTTTCATCAAATTTTCTCAACACCTCATACAGATGCTTAGCGATTGTCTCCTCCTCGGCTCTGGCTCCGATGGAAAGGACAATACCTTCCGGATACAGTCCTCTTGTCTCTTCCGTACAGATGATCCCTACCTTTCTCCCCTTCAGAAGATTTTCTATTGTCAGGCAGCGGATTTTTTCTGTCACTTCCTCATTCGGGCCTTCCACAATGGAAAGATCCGCCTTTGGCGCATAGTGCTTATACCTCATTCCCGGTGCCTTCGGCCGGACATGTTCATTCTCTGCAAGGAGTCCGGGATCCAGCTCGACATTTCCCAGGATTTCTTCCAGCTTCTCCTGATTCAGGAAACCAGGGCGCAGAATTACAGGAATTTCTTCCGTACAGTCTACAATCGTGGATTCCAGACCGATGGGAACCTGCCCCCCGTCAATGATCATCTCGATCCGTTCCCCCAGATCTTCGATCACATGCTCTGCCATAGTTGGACTTGGTCGGCCGGAAACGTTGGCACTGGGTGCTGCCACATAACCGCCTCCCTGCCGGATCAGTTCTCTTGCAATCCGATTGGAGGGAAAGCGTACCGCAACTGTATCCAGTCCGCCGGTGGTTTCCATCGGCACCAGATCCGATTTCGGAAAAATCATGGTCAGCGGCCCCGGCCAGCAGTGTCTGGCAAGAATCGCTGCCTTTTCCGGTATTTCCTTTACGATGAGGGGAAGTGACTCCATCTCCGCAATGTGAATGATCAACGGGTTATCGGAAGGTCTTCCCTTTGCTTCATATATTTTTCTGGCAGCCCGCGGATCCAGTGCATTGCCCCCAAGGCCGTAGACCGTTTCTGTGGGAAATCCAACAAGGCCGCCATTTTTCAGTATTTTTCCAGCTTCCATCAGGGCCGGCATATTCAGCTCAGACTCTGTCATACGAACTAATTTTGCCTTCATATCTGCTGCTTCTTTCTTTTATGATTCTTCTCGCTTCTCTGATTGTTCCCCGTCCACAGGTTCGGAATCCATACCCCGCACCTCTGTCTCCGGTTCTGCCTCCGAATTCGAATTCTCCGGCTCTTCATCAGTCGCCGCCTTCAGGCTGTTATTCAGGATCTCAGGTTCAGACGCCGGGCTCTGCGCTCCCGCTTCAGCGTCCGTTTCATCCGCCCGATCCGCTTCTTCAAGCATCGTGCTCTGTATCTCCGGCTCCGTTTCCTCAGACGAACGAGCGGCCGGTACTGCTGACGCAGTCTGACGGTCGATAATGGATTCCAGAACTTCCTCCACAGACATGATCTCAGGAAGAATATCCTCCTCATCCTCCTCGATTTCCCGGCGAAGAGTGCTCATTTTCTCAAACTCAAAGGACTCGTCGGCTTCATCAAGTTCCTCTTCCCCAGCCTCATCCTCCGGCTCCTCTGCAAGCCGCTGCTGCATAAAGTAGATCTGCTCCTGAAAAGAAAGCTCCTCTTCAGGATCCTTCTCAGGAATCCCTGTTCGTTCTTCCAGTTCCTTCATAATATCTGCAAAGGGATCCTCCTGCTCAGTATAGCTGTCCACCAGAAACTCCACATTCTCATAAGAATCCAGGCAGCGTTTTCGAACTTCCTTCAATAGTTCCAGCAATTCGTCCAGCTCCTTCTGGATCGCCTGATGCTTCATTCTTCCTTCATCCAGCTTATCATCGATCTGTGCCTGCACCTGGTCCAGACGCCTTCTCGCAAGACTTCTTGCTTCATTAATGATCGTTCTTGCTTCCTCCCGGGCATCGAGGATCATTCTGTCTGCACGCACACGGGATTCGTATACCAGTCTGCCGATCTTGTCATAATTATCAATATAAGACTGATATTTTTCTTTAATATCCCGATCCCGCTCTTTGAGCTGTGATTCCTTCTCCTCAAGCTTGCGGTTCAGCTCCTTAATGATCTGGTCCCGCTGTTTTACCTGCTGAAGAATCCGGTTCTGATTCACATAGGCTTCATCCTTCATATCACGGATATGCTTTTCCACCTCATCCTTGCCATAGCCGCCCATCAGCGTGGTTTTGAATAATTCTTTGTCCGCCATTTCTCTTCCCCTTATTATTTGTCAATGCAGCTCCCGCCTTTCGGAGGCAGCTAATATATACTTTCACCCCTGATATGCAGCAGCGATCACATCCCAGATCTCTTCACTTTCCAGTCCAAGTCTCCAGCATGCCGCACCTGCCAGTTCATACGACTTCATCAAGTCCAGACGCAATGCCATAGATTCTTTATCCTCCATCCAGATACTGTATCTGGCCGTTCCGTCATCGGAGCTTCCCACATACTGTCCTACGGATGCGTCCCATTCGAGAGTGATATTGTGCTCCTCGATGAATTCCTGCTGTGCCTCCATACCGAGTGCCTGTGTATCAGGAACCGTTGTTCCGTATCGTTCCACCCAGCATCTGCCGTAAAACGGGACACCGTTAATGACCGATGCCGCGTCCACCTCTTCCAGCGTATCCCGGATCCCCTGCTCCACAAAGCCGATAGATGCTACTGATCCTATCTCATCAGAAGATGCGGTATGCTCATCGTACCCCATGATCACAATATAATCCACGCATTTTGCCTGCTCCCCTCTCCTGTAATACCAGGTATAGGTGGGAACAAAATTATCAACGGAAACAACCAGCCCCTGCGCATGAGCAGCAAGACTCAGTTCCTTCAGAAACTGCAGGAACTGCGGAGCCTGATCCTCTGAAATCGTCTCAAGATCAATATTGAAGCCATCGAGACCAGTCTCTGCCGCCGCCTGCATCAGCTGAGTGATCACAGTCGTTCTTGCCGATGCATCTGCCAGTACCTCACCGGTACTCACTGTCTGTCCGTCCACATCACCAAGCATTCCCCATACCTTCAGCCCCGCTGCATGGGCAGTTTCCACATATTCCGCGGATGCATAGGATGTCACATTCCCCTGATCGTCTGCCAGCGAAAACCAGGTAGGTGAGATGGTATTCATTCCCTTCGCTCCTGCGATCCGTTCTGAAAGATACTGATTATTGGCTGCAGAATCGATATACTGCCAGCCCATAACGATCGTCTCGTCCCCTGCTGCCTTATCAAAGACAAACCGTTCCTCCGTCTCATGGGTAAGAGCCGGCTGGCTGTCCTCCTCCAGGCACTCACTTTTTACATATCCGATATAGCCGTCTGCCGTGGAAACATGACTCCACTCATCGACCGTATCAAGAAGCACTACGGTGTCTCCTGCTGCCGTATCTGTCAGGATCTCACTTTTCCGGCCGCCCCGATAACGAACTTCCGTATCCTTTATCACGCTGCAGGTGGTAAGATTTTCCCAAGTGGTGCGGACCACCGCACGTGCGGGCTCCTGCAGGATTGCCAACTCAACATCTGAATGATCGCGGATCACCTCCGCCCGGATCCAGATATTCTCTCCGTCATCGATCACTGCTCCGCTTCCGTCCTCCGAACTCCATCGAAGCGTTTCTCCGGGAAGTGTCAACACCAGCTCGCCGGCACCCTCATCCCAGTAATATCCGCAGTCGATCAGGTCCCATACTGTTTTATAATCCAGATAGATGCTTCCATCTCTTGTAATTCCCTTTGCATCCAGCACTTCATCATTCACAATAAGTGCTGCTTCATCCGAGGATTCCGTTCCGTAATAGGATCCGGCATTCATCCGTTTCCCCGATGAGGAAAAACGCCCGTAGCCGATCACTCCCGCTGTTCCGATCACTGCAATTGCAGCAATGCTCAGAACAATCGGAAGGGCTGATTTTCTATTAGCCATATTCAACCTCCCCTGTTTTCCCAATATCAGCATGTATCGAAGGCAGAAGCCCCGCCGCTTACTTACTTCCCGGAAACGATTCAAGTCGAGTTTCACAGGATCAGGGCATATTATCAGGAACAGTTTAGCACAGGTGCCAATTCAATTCAAGGAAACAGTACGTAAAAAAGCCCGGCACAGCTATATCAGAGGACCTGGTTCTTTTGCTGCGCCGGTTCTTATTCTGCACCGGATTCCTAAAAATTCTAGTGAAGCTGCTGGTTACAGCAGTGCTGAAACAATACAGAGCAGAACACTGCATGTGTCGCGGTTTACAGGAACGTGTTCTGTCCGTTTGCGGCAGGATCGACTCATTACCGGAGAGGCGGGAGTCAACGCCTGCTGAAATAATTACCGGCAGGCAGGAATCTGTCGGCATTCCCGCCTGTCGGAAAAAGAGCGCCCTGTACCTGATACTCCGGTGACAGATGATTCTTCTTCCTCCTTTCTGTCCGATTCAGTACGCCTCTTTCTTTCTGCATTATATCTGACCGGGTCCCTGCTCCGCTGATTTGGAATCGATTTGTACAAAGATGTTCCGGCTTTGTTCACGGGGAACCTCCCTGGCTCCCTGACATGCGCAGTTCACGGGAATTTTATAGATTTCCGCATTGCTTTCAAACAGGGTTGGGTATATAATAAGCTAACATATCAGACGGTTCTTCAATGCCGTGATCATGGTATCTCAGAGGTTCCGTTGTTTGCTTGCACACAGATCTTTACATGCATTATCGGAGAATACTACATGAAGATAGAAAAAATAAATGATAAACAGATTCGCTGCACTCTGAGCAGTGAGGATCTGGCTTCCCGCCAGATCAAGCTCAGTGAGCTTGCCTTCGGTACCGAAAAAGCAAAAGCTCTTTTTCAGGATATGATGCAGCAGGCAAAAACTGAATTTGGATTTAATGCGGATAACTCCCCCATTATGGTGGAGGCTGTTCCCATGGCTGCAGACAGCATCATGCTGATCATCTCCAAGGTGGATGATCCGGAGGAGCTGGATTCCCGGTTCTCACGGTTTTCCGATGCCCCGGGAGAGGAGTCTGCTTCTATTCCTGAAAAACACTTTACCAGAGCTGATGACATTCTCGATCTGTTCAATAAGCTGATGGAAGCAAAGTCAGAGAGTTCTGATAAGCAGAAGGCTTCTGATGATATCACTTCTGCCGATGCTGACAGTTCTGAAGCAGCTCATACGAACTCCACTGACCAGGATGTCGACTCCCGGGATCGCAAATCTGTAAATCTGCTGCAGCTTTTCCATTTTTCCACACTGGATGGGGTCATTGAGGCAGCTCGCGGATTGAACCATTTCTTTAAAGAGGAGAATTCCCTGTATAAGGATCCCCTTACCGGCGATTATCTTCTTGTACTGTACCAGAACAGCTGCAGTCCGGAGGACTTTAACCGCGTTTGCAACATTCTATCCGAATACAGCCAGACCAATCGGTTTTTCCCGTCCGGTGCCGCTTTCCTGAACGAACATATGGAATGCATTATCCGCGGACATGCCCTGCAGACTCTGGAGCAGCTGTAAGCTGAAGAACAAAGGAGTGCGGGCTCCGGAACCGGGATGTGAGTTATAAACGGAAACATGCAATTACTCAACCGAAAAAAGAGCAGAACTCGTGACAACACGAATTCTGCTCTTTTTCATCTCCCTGAAATCCTGACCAGCAGCTCAATCCTGTGATGATCGGATTCTATTTATGTCAGATAGTCCTTGATGGCAGCGATTGCCTCTTCCTCGTCCTGACCACTGGCAGTAACAATGATTTCCTCGCCATTATCAATTCCGAGTGCCATCATTCCCATGATGCTTTTTGCATTGATTTTTTTCTTTCCGCTTATGATATAGATTTCGCTGGAAAATCGACCTGCGACCTGAACCAGCATCGCAATCGGTCTCACCTCAAGTCCACTGTCAACCTGAACGGTAATAGGCTGTTCAATCATGTCTCCTCTCCTCTCTCGTTCCGCACTTTTTCCGCAAGTTCACCGAGCTTCCTCAGCCTGTGATTTACACCGGATTTTCCCACCGGCGGCTGCAGGTACTGCCCTAATTCCTTTAAAGAAGCCTCTGGATATTGTAACCTTATTTCTGCCATTTCGTCAAGATTATCCGGTAATTGTTCCAGTCCGATGGTAGTCTGCAGATACCGGATATCCTCCAGCTGGCGCACGGCTGCGCTGACTGTCTTATTGATATTCGCCGTTTCGCAGTTCACCTTTCTATTCACACTGCCCCGCATCTCCCGGACGATCCGTACATTTTCCATCTCCAGAAGGGCACGATTCGCGCCCATACAGGCCAGAAGATCCACGATCTGGGTTCCTTCTTTCACATAAACAATAAAATATTTTTTTCTGGCTACCGTTTTCGCATCTGCATCAAGTGAGCGGATCAGATCCCGAATCTGTTCCGCAGTGTACAGAGAATCACACACAATCTCAAAGTGGTAGGAACTGTTGGGATCACTGATGGATCCTGCAGAAAGGAATGCCCCGCGAAGGAACGCTCTTCTGCAGCAGACCTGATTCAGGATCGGACTGTGATTCAAAAGCATTTCTTCCTCAAGTTCTCCTCTCCTGTTCACCAGGCGCACTGCCTGCAGGATCGTAAGTGCCTGTCTGTGTTCTGTCACCACCAGCGTATACAGTTCAGACTTTTTTCCTTTTTTTCTTCTGAGCTGAATCTCCACATTCGCCTGAAACAGCTGCTTCACCAGGTAAAGAAACTTCTTTGCTGTGCTGCTGCTCTCCGTGCGAAGACGGATCTGATACTGATTCTTCTCAGATATACAGATACTGCCGCACAGAAGAATGACTGCAGAAAGCTCTGCGATCATACAGTGTCTGGCACTGCTGCGCTGCCGGCACAGCTCCTCCTTCACTTCTCCGGAAAATGACATACTGCAATCCTCTACTCACCTAAAAACAGTACTTCCGGTTCCAGTGTTACGCCGAACTGATCCTGTACCGTTTTTACTATATGCTCCATCAGGGCCTTTACGTCCGCCGCAGTTGCTCCTCCTGCATTGATCACAAAGCCTGCATGCTTTTCGGAAACCCTTGCCCCGCCGATCTGATACCCCTTCAGTCCGGCATCCATGATCAGCTTTCCTGCAAATGTTCCCTCCGGCCGCTTGAAGGTACTCCCAGCACTTGGATATTCCAGAGGCTGTTTGGAGGTTCTGGCTTCCTTCAGTTCCTCCTGACGAAGGCGGATCGCATCCTGGTCGCCCTCCTTCAGTTCCAGCAGCAATTCCAGAACAATCAGCTGCTCCCTCTTCATCCGGCTGTCGCGATAGGAAAGCTCCATCTCCTCTCCGGCAAGAGTAAGAAGTTCACCCTGCCGGTCCATACAGAGCACCTCCAGCAGCACATCCTTCATCTCGCTGCCGTAGGCACCGGCATTCATGATAGCTCCACCGCCTGCCGTACCGGGAATACCGGAAGCAAATTCCAATCCGGTAAGACTGTTTTCCAGTGCAAAGGCGGCAAGTCCCGCCATCGTTATGCCTGCCTTGACCCGGATTCTGCAGCCCTTTTTTTTCATGGAACGATAATTCCTGCCGATTTGAAGAACCACACCTCTGTAGCCTGCATCACTGACCAGCAGATTGCTTCCGTTCCCCAGGATGAAGAAAGGTACCTGCTCTCTGTTCAGAAGCTGCAGGATCTGCTGCAGCTCCTCCTTTGTATCAGGTGTCACAAAATAATCCGCATTTCCGCCGATCCGGAAGGTTGTATGATTCTTCATCGGCTCATTGACCTTCACACGTTCTCCGCCGGTGATCCCGCACAGGGATTCATATAAATTCTCTGTCATGCTATGGTTTACACCTCAGTTCTTTCTTCGGTTATTCATCAACGATGGGATCATCGAAAGATCCGGAGTCACCGGATTCCAGCAGATCCGCGTACTGCTGTGCCACAGTAGCCCTTCTGGTTCCCGGGAAGGTCTCCGCGATTTCTTTAAAGATCTCTATAGCCTTCTCTGTCTCACCGCTCAGCCGATAGGAATGAGCCAGATAGGTCAGGATATTATAGTCATGGGGACCAAGTTCATTTGCCTTGGCCAGAATCTCTGACGCCTGGACATATTCACCGTTATTATAGCTGGTAACCCCCTGCGCATAATACTGCTGGAAGACCTGTTCCGCTGCAGAATTAAATATATCATTCCACAGAGTGATCGCCTCCACAGACAGCTGCGTTTTATCAATACTCATCAGAAGTGTTACAGCACCCTCATAATTATTGTTCTGGAACTGCTGATTTGCCTTGATCAGACTTTCATACAGCTTAGAGGTATCGTCCGATTCCTCCTCCGAGGCTTTATCAGAATCAGAGCTATCTTCCAGCTCGGCAATCTGAGACTCCAGATCATCAATCTGTCTTTCCAAAGCCGTCTGACCTGTGGAATACTCCAGAATCTTCTCATCCGCACTTCTGTTGATCTGCCTCCGTACTGTCGGAACGGCAATTACACAGGCCAGAAGCACGCCAAGGATCAGTCCGATGACGATATTGACTGTTCCCTGAAAGGCAGAGGTTTCTCTGAAAGCCACAGGCTGGATCACAGTCTGAGCCTCTGCAGCCGCCAGTTCTCTCTCTGTAGGACCCCTGTCCTCCTCCACAGACTGCTGCCAGGGAAATCTTCGCCGGTTATCCAGTGTGGTTACCGTACCGGTCTGCTCGTCGATCTCCTTCATAAAACGCAGTGAGGTAGAATTGGTCTTATCAATTTTAAGTGCCTTTCGCAGCACCTTTCTGGCCTGCTTATAATCCTTCTCCTTCAGAAGAATCAGAGCCAGCAGATGATAGGCCTTGATAAACCGACGGTTCTGCCTGAGGATCTTCTTCAGCTGAATGGCTGCCACATCCTCATTCCCTGCTCTGCAGCATTCCAGAGCAATGTTGTATTTTCTGATACTTTCATTGATCTGATCCAGCTTCTCCGGATCCGCCTGCAGCTTTTCAATATAAACAGAGGCAATATTGCCCTCCGGCTTAATATTCTTGCTGATCACCCACTCACTGAGTGCAGCAACTGCTTCTCCGGTTTCAAAATATACCAGCCCCAGAAGATTTCTTGCATCAACATTCCGCTTATTGTATTTCAGACTCTGGCGCAGAAGGCTGATAGAGC
Organism: Lachnospiraceae bacterium; assembly: GCA_030527645.1. Lineage (GTDB taxonomy): Bacteria > Bacillota > Clostridia > Lachnospirales > Lachnospiraceae > JAKSRN01. Next base: position 89,018 of record JAUNAJ010000004.1, read on the forward strand.
CGGACAGATCCCTGATCTGTGCCTTATCAAGCCCCTGGTTGTAAAACTGGTTCGACAGATGGCAGGCCAGCGTCTGCAGCTTCAGATCATTCCCGCACACAGGACAATACTGCCCCCCCGGTACGGTTGCTCCGCATTGAATACAGATCATTCGTTTTCTCCTTTAAGGAATCCGCTGTCTCTCTGCTCTGCTCTGTTCTTCTGAAGATCATTGAGTATATCAATGATATCTGTCAGATCTCTGCTGTAGATAGCACTTTCTACATCATCCACATCCAGAGCAGGCTTGAATTTTTTCAGTTCCTCCTCATATTTCAGCATTCTGTCTCTCCTTTATGCTCTGCAATCCAGGCCTTCAGTTCTCCTGCAAGATACAGGGATCCCACGCAGAACAGCATTCCATCTCCCTTGAGAAAAACAGCTCTTTCAAATGCAGGACCGATCTCCGGAACGGTTTCGACCAGTTCAGCCCCTTCCTTGCGGAACAAAGCTGCAAGCTCCTCTGCCGGAACCTCCCTGTAACCGGAAATCTGTGTGACTACTACCCGGTCCGGACGGATCTTTTCCACGATTTCATGTATCATCCGGGTGTATTCCTTGTCCGATACAGCTGAAAACAGAATCGTGATCGCATGATCCTGTCGAAAATGCACCGCTGTTTTCACAAACTGCGCAACTCCGTCCTCATTGTGAGCCCCATCGATAATGACACCGTCCATAACGGTCTCCATTCGTCCGGACCAGCTTGTTTTCCGGATTCCCCGGATCAGTGCCTCATCACTGATCTTATGGACAGCGAACAGCTTCTTCATTGTAAAGTAAGCAAGGGCTGCATTCATCATCTGATATTCTGCTACAGAGGATACCTTCAGATCTGCAGGTGCCTCTCCGGGATAATGAAACCGAAAGTCAATTCCCTCTTTCGTGCTGCGGATCAGCTCCGTATATGATTCCTTCAGGACGAAGGCAGGACTGTTTAATTCTGCAGCTCTCCTGCCGATCACCTCGGCAGCGGAGACATTTCTTCCGTCAAAAATTACAGGCACACCTGGCTTGATGATGCCTGCCTTCTCGGCGGCGATCTCCGGAATGGTCTCTCCCAGATATTCTGTATGATCCCGGCTGATAGACACAATGATGCAGGCAAGAGGATCCCGGACTACATTGGTTGCATCCAGCCGGCCTCCCAGACCTGTCTCAAGCACTACATAGTCCACCTGCTCCTCCTGAAAGATCACCAGACCCATCAGAAGAAGGATTTCGAAATAGGTGGGGTGACTTTCCCCCCTGTCCATCACTCTGCGGGATGCCTCCATCACCCGGTCAAAGGCAGTGCAGAAGGCCGTGTCCTCTACAGGAACTCCATTGATCATAAACCGTTCATTGGTACGGATCAGATGAGGAGATGTGAAAAGGCCAACCTTATATCCTCCCTCTGTCAGCATGGAATTCAGATAGGCACAGACGCTTCCCTTTCCGTTTGTGCCTGCCACATGAATGATTCTGAGCCCCTGATCCGGATTCCCCAGCTCCTCCAGGATCAGCCTGGTATGATCCAGACTCGTCTTTGATGTAAACCGGGGTACATCTTCAATATATGCAACTGTTTCTTCGTAATTCAACCTAATACTCCTCTAATCATTACGGTGCACGGGTTCAAATCAAGCGTGCACAGTCTGGCACCGGACCAAATCGTCTGCCCTTACTCTTCCTCAGCAGATCGGTTCAGCAGTCGACTGAGAATAGATTCCTCACTGTCCGAATCCTCCTCAGTTTCCACGGAAGCATCTGTCATTTCCGTAAGCATCACCTGCTGGCTGTCCTCTCCGTTCCAGGTAAAGGTCTCTGATGTGCTCAGCACCTTCTCTGAGGAGGATGCAGACAGCTGAACAAGTGCAGCCTCATCGCCTTCCTCCAGCTTCACACCGCTGATGATCACCGCACCTGCAAACAGAAGCCGATTCTGCTCCGGCACCTTTCCGTTTACTTCAATTGCACTGGCAGCAGTAAGATTTTCACCTTCCAGCAGCAGCATGCTCTGATCCGCCTGGGTTACTGTCTCCAGTGTAATGGGCAGGACCCCCATCTGCATATCGGATGGCTCCAGAGCTGTTCCTCCCAGAGAATAAAGACTGCCGTACAGAAGATCATACTGCAGGACCTCCAGATCCTTCTGGTAATTCTTTGTTCCCTGCCGGTTCTGGTGGAAGTTCACCAGAGTACCCCTGTGCATGCCCAGACGATTCAGCACCTCCGCTCCCATCTGATAGGCAGACAGGTTCATGTCCTCCTTTTCCAGTCCGAAGTTGTCCCAGATCACGTAGGGTGTCTGAAAAAGGTACCGGTTAGACAGATCCCCTGTTTCCAGTCCCATGGTAGGCAGGTGATCTCCATACATCACCAGCACCACCTTTTCCGGATATTCCGCAAGAGTGTCCGTCAGCTCCTTCACAAACAGATCCATCTCATAGATCTGCTGGCAGTAATATTCCCAGGAATAGTTGTTCTTTTCCTTGTTTTCCGCACCTGTTACTGTGATCTGCGGATCCTTAATGGTCTCCTCTGTCGGATAATCTCCATGTCCCTGTACAGAAACTGTGTATATATAATCTGCGCCCTCCGTAGAATCAAGGCAGTTCATGATTTCCCCGGTCAGGATATGATCCTTGATCCAGCCCGTCTCAGTAGTATCCGACACATCCGTCATATACTCCTCTGAAGTGAAGGTGTCAAAGCCAAGCATGGGATAGACAGTATTTCTGCTGTAGAATGTTGCCTCATTATTATGGATCGCATGGGTGGTATAGCCGTATTCCTTCAGATCATAGGGAATACTCTCACAGGTAGTCTCCTTCAGAATGGTCTTATAGGGATATTCTCCTGCACCGAAATACCGGAGACTCATACCGGATATGCTTTCAAATTCCGTATTTGCCGTACCTGCGCCGACTGAGGGCACACGATAATAGCCGGAAGAATATTCCTCCATCAGCTGCCGGAAATTCGAAATCGGATCCTCAGACAGCTTCAGAAAATTCACTGTTGCGGGATCAAAGAAGGATTCCAGCTGCAGGAACACGATGTTCACATCATTCTGAGGCTCCTCCTCCTCCACATCAGAGACAAGGGATTTCACAAATCCCTCTGTATATTTATTGGGCTGGGAAATTCCCGTATCGAACAGTGTAACCGTAAGACAATAGGGAAATCCATAGTCCTCATAGGCAAAGGCAATATTTCCGAAATAAGTAGACAGGACACGCTTGCTGATAGCAAGGTTTGTGGCACCTGCAAGCACCGCAAAGGATCCGGCAATCAGGCCGATATCCAGAAGCAGTTTTCTCGGTCCTGTATATTTCGGTGCCTTGAACCAGATAAAGACCAGAATGATCAGAGCCAGCACAATTCCCGCACCGGCAAGGATGACCTGATACACAGGAAGATATCCGCCAATGATCTTTTTCAGATCATCCAGCAGCTTCAGGTCCGGTCCAGTAAAGGGAGTCACCCTGTTTGCAAGAACAATTCCGTTGATTGCCCCCAGAACGCCCCACAGACCAAAGATCAGGATACGCATCAGTGACCGCCTGCGGAACAGATACACGATCGTACTGGTGGTAAAGATCAGCAGTGCATTGTACAGGAATACAAGAGGCCTTTCCGTCATAAATTCCCAGGTCTCCGGAAAGGAATGTCTGGAAGCAGCTTCAATCAGAAAATACAGCACAAGACTGCCCGCTGCATGAAGCAGCAGGGACAGTCTGTTCAGAATACGAATATATGTCTTACCGGAGTTTTTATTCTTCATACGACGCCTCTGAAGATATCCAAAATACGAGTATTCATCAGACCCGAACCAGCACTCTGCCGCCTCGCAGCTGCCCGATTCCTACCGGTCCGAACAAATGAAAATGAACAGGTACGTTATATATTATATCGTATCAGTTTCAGCCAAGCTGTGCAAGACGCTCCGCAACCTGCGCCATCATCTGCTGATACTTCTCCAGCTTATCCTTCTCCTCCTGTACTTTGGCAGCAGGAGCCTTGCTGATAAATTTCTCATTGTTCAGCATGCCGTTGGAGCGGGCAATCTCCTTTGTGAGACGCTCCTTCTCCTTTCCGAGACGCTCCCTCTCCTTCTCAATATCCACCAGTTCCGCAAACGGAATGTAGATTGCCGCACCGGCGATCAGAGCGGATACTGCATCGTCAGCAATTCCTGTCTTATCAGCCTGGATCACAACCTCAGAGGCTCTTGCAAGAGATCCGAAGAATGCTCTTCCGCTGTCGAATGCGGCACGGATGTCTGCATTTTCAGAAACCAGATAGACACTTGCCTTCTTGCTCGGGGGAACATTCAGCTGTGTACGAACTGCACGGATCTGGCTGATGGCCTCCTTCATAAGTTCAACATCCGCTTCCTCTTTCGTGAAGTTCCATTCCTCAGTAAATTCCGGCCAGCTGGAGATCATAATGCTCTCCTGATCCGGATTCAGTGTGCAGAAGATTTCCTCTGTTACAAACGGCATAAACGGATGCAGCATCTTCAGTGCATTGGACAGTACTGTTTTCAGGGTCCAGAGAGCTGCTGCCTTGGTACCTGCCTCCTCTGCATAAAGCCGCGGTTTCACCATCTCAATATACCAGTCACAGAACTCCTCCCAGATAAAGTCATACACCTTCTGAACGGCGATACCCAGCTCGAATTTTTCCATATTGGCTGTCATGTCCTTCGCAAGATCATTGACCCTTGCCAGGATCCATTTGTCCTCGGGAGCAAGCTGTGAAGGATCTATCTGCTCCGGAACCTCTGCAGCATCCAGATTCATCATAATGAAGCGGGACGCATTCCATACCTTATTGGCAAAGTTTCTGCTGGCCTCTACACGCTCCCAGTAGAAACGCATGTCGTTGCCCGGTGCATTTCCGGTCATCAGTGTGAGACGAAGGGCATCAGCACCGTATTTATCAATGACCTCCAGCGGGTCGATTCCGTTGCCCAGGGATTTGCTCATCTTACGTCCCTGCGAATCACGAACCAGACCGTGGATCAATACATGCTTGAAAGGAGATTTCCCTGTATGCTCCATAGCAGAGAAGACCATACGAACCACCCAGAAAAAGATAATGTCATAGCCTGTTACAAGAACAGAGGTGGGGTAGAAATACTCCAGCTCCGGTGTCTGCTCCGGCCAGCCCAGTGTAGAGAAGGGCCACAGTGCTGAGGAGAACCAGGTGTCCAGGGTATCCTCATCCTGAACAAAATGTGTACCGCCGCACTTCGGACAAACGGAAGGTGCTCCCCCCTTCTGTACCGTGATCTCACCGCAGTCCTGACAGTAATAGGCCGGGATTCTGTGTCCCCACCAGATCTGTCTGGAAACACACCAGTCACGGATATTTTCCAGCCAATGCAGATACGTCTTTCCAAAGCTCTCCGGCACGAAGTTCAGATCCTCTGTCTGAAGCACATCCATAGCAGCCTGACCCATCTCCTTCATTCGTACAAACCACTGTGGTTTGATCATTGGTTCTACGGTAGTATGGCAGCGGTCATGGGTTCCTACCGCATGGGTATGGGGAACTACCTTTACAAGAAGTCCCTGCTCCTCCAGATCCTGTACCATGGCCTTTCTTGCCTCGTAGCGGTCCATGCCTGCGTACTTGCCGCCTAGCTGATTGATGGTCGCATCATCGTTCATGATGTTGATCTCTTCCAGATCATGGCGTTTTCCAACCTCAAAGTCGTTAGGGTCGTGAGCCGGTGTGATCTTCACGCAGCCGGTTCCAAACTCCTTATCCACGTACTCATCCGCGATCACCGGGATCTCTCTGTCAGTCAGCGGCAGTTTCAGCATCTTTCCGATAAGATGCTTATATCGATCATCCTCCGGATTTACAGCAACGGCAGTATCACCCAGCAGGGTCTCCGGACGGGTGGTAGCGATCTCAACAAATTTGCCGTCCTCACCCACAACCGGATAATTGATATGCCAGAAGAAGCCGTCCTGATCCTCATGCTCTACCTCAGCATCGGACAGGGAAGTCTGGCAGACCGGACACCAGTTGATGATCCTGCTTCCCTTGTACATCCATCCCTTCTCATAGAGACGAACAAATACCTCTTCTACCGCCTTGGAGCATCCCTCATCCATTGTGAAGCGCTCTCTGTCCCAGTCAGCAGAGGCACCAAGCTTGTACAGCTGGTGGATAATACGGCTGCCGTATTCCTCTTTCCACTTCCATGCATGCTTCAGGAATTCCTCACGTCCGATCTCGTGCTTGTCAATACCCTGATCCTTCAGCATGTTGGCAACCTTTACCTCCGTAGCAATTGCCGCATGGTCTGTTCCCGGCTGCCAGAGAGCAGAGTATCCCTGCATTCTCTTAAACCGGATCAGGATATCCTGCATGGTATTGTCCAGAGCATGTCCCATGTGCAGCTGGCCGGTTACGTTCGGCGGCGGCATTACAATAGTAAACGGTTTCTTGTCTCTGTCCACTTCCGCGTGGAAGTATCCCTTATCCAGCCACTTCTGATACAGACGATCCTCAAGACCCTTGGGATCATAAGTTTTTGCTAATTCTTTACTCATTCTGTCCTCCTAAATGTAATCACACTATGATTAACACAATCTGCGCGTTAGCAAGTTGTCACGACAGTCGCCATATGGACATGCGAGCATGTCCGCATGGCTCGTTGTTCGCGCAAAAAAGCCCTTCGCATACGTTCGTATGCAAAGGGCGAATCAATCGCGGTACCACCTTTTTTCCTGCTGCAGAAACAATGACCCTTACAAAGGTCATACAACCAACGGAAATTTCTTCCAATCGATTACCTGTCTCTCCAACAGCTCCCGGTCCATAACGGAAACCACCCGGAGACTGCTACACACCTGTCTAATACCATTATGGAATTACTGAAGGCTTCACAATCCCTGCTCAGAAGCTACCTTCCGCAGCTGCTTTCCCAAACCGTCTTTCAGCCTTTGAACAGTTCTCTCTTTCGGTGCAGTACTGCCTACTCCTCTTCTTCACAGCATTTTATATGGTTCAATTATATCGGGATTTTTATTTTTGTCAATAAAAAAGCCATGCCGAAGCATGGATCCTTTTTTCAGGGGAGCTCCTTCGTGTCCGAATTCTGTCAAGCGGAAAAACGTGCACCATTCGTTGCGGAGGAAAATGGAGACGTATAAACAGCATCCAAACAACGAAGTATCTCACCCAGCCGTTTAAACGTGGTATAAATCCGTATCACAGGTTCCCGGCGGAGTGATTACTCGTACAGGCATTCTATATCTAAGATGTAGAAGGAAAGCTTTACACGGAAGTTTTCAGCCTTTACTGACTAAGCAGGTTTCCTGGCTCTCAGATCATCGATTCACACTCCTTCTCATACGTGCGGAACATACAATGGATTGTTGTGCTTCACTCCCTGATTACAGTGACCGGATCGCTCAGGTTTCTCACCTGATTCCCTTTTCACCTGGCCGGCCTTGCCTGCCGGTGCACTTAGAAAGCTGATATAGAATTTATACAACACAGTCAGAATAGCAGACAGAGGGGAATTCGTCAAGCATTTTGGATAATTTTTGGTATGTTTTTAACAATATTTTGAGTTTTCATCCAAAATTGCACTTTATTATTTATAATCTCGTCCAATACTATATGTTTTATCAATAAGCATCAGTGTATACAACCATATCAATGCTTATCAGGAATATCAGCCAAAACAGAAGAACGCTGAATACTACTCAATACAGTAGTATCCAGCGCCTTGTCTCACGGACTCGAATGAAAAGTACAAGCTGTCTTACCTGTACTCCTCAGCCAGTGCCCTGAATGCCGGCAGTGCCTTCTCGATCATCTCGGTCTGCACGCAGTACGCAATGCGAACGTATCCCGGTGTTCCGAAGCTGTCAGCCGGAACGAGAAGCAGCTCATGCTTTTTCGCCTTCTCACAGAATGCACCTGCGTCCTCTTCCATTGCCTTCATAAACAGATAGAAGGCGCCGTCCGGATATACACAGGTGAAACCGTACTCTGTCAGTGCGTTGTACAGCAGATCACGGTTTTTCTTGTAGATGCTGAGATCTGAAACCATGCCAGTGCATTTTGCAATTACATGCTGCATCATGCTGGGCGCACATACATAGCCCAGCGCTCTTCCGGCTCCGCAGACAGCTGCGTACACATCGCCGAAATCCTCCATCTCATCCGGAACAAGAATGTAGCCGATCCGCTCTCCCGGCAGGGACAGGGATTTGCTGTAGGAATAGCACACCAGAGTGTTGTTATAGTATTTCGTCAGATACGGAACGGTAAGGCTGTCATCGTACACCAGCTCTCTGTATGGTTCGTCTGCGATCAGATAGATCGGATGGCCATACTCCAGCGCTTTCTCATTGAGAAGAGCAGCCAGCTTCTCTACCGCCTCCTCGCGGATCACAACACCGGAAGGATTGTTGGGAGAGTTGACAATAATTCCTTTTGTATTGGGATTAATCGCTGCTGCCAGCTTATCAAAGTCGATCTGGAAAGTGGCAGGGTCACTTTCTACTGCATGCAGGACTGCACCTGCTGTCTCCACGAATACCCTGTACTCCGGGAAGAAGGGAGTGAAGGTAATGAATTCATCTCCCTCATTAAACAGGGCTGTGATACAGATCTTCAGTGACGCTGCTGCACCGCAGGTGATATAGAAGTTATCCTTGTGGAAGTTTGTTCCGAAACGGGCATTCAGATTCTCTGCAATGGCCTGTCTGGTCTCCATATCTCCCTGTGCAGAGGTATATCCGTGGAGCCAGTAATCATTGCCGCAGTCCGCCAGTTCTTTGATCGTCTCGTTCACTGCTGCCGGTGCGGGTACGTTAGGATTACCGATACTGAAGTCAAACACATTCTCCGGACCGATCTCTGCTCCTCTAACCTTGCTGTATTCAAAAATCTCTCTGATTACGGAACGTACCTTGCCAAGTCCCGCCATTTTTTCTGATACCATTGGTTTCTCCTCCATCTTGTAAATATTAAAAAGTCAAATGCTTTGCTCATGGCAGTGCAGGACTTTTATGATAATTCATTGTAGCACAGTGCAAAAGGATTGTGAAGAAAAACAGTCGGTCTGAATAGTCACAGTTCACGGAGTGAACTGTGACCCTGAATACTTATAATGCGAAGCTAAGCTGAAAACTCTGCGCCAGCTGTGTCAGCTGTGATACCGGGTCGGTCAGATAGTACGCTGCAATTGTCGGATGGGAATAGAAGAACTTCTGACATTCACCATAGGCTTCATCAATGGCAAAGCTCCACTCTGCCGGATTCTCGTACTCTGTTCCATGCAGCTCATACACTGATTCCTCCAGTTCATTTCTTCCTATTGAGCCGATTACTCCGGAATTTGTGACAGAACTGCCGGAAACAGCAATCTCGTTCACTGTTTCTCCATATCTGTTGTCATCCAGAAGTTTCACGCCGCCTCCTAAATAGTAATAGCAGTCGGAAGCTTTATTGTAATAGCCCGCCAGAGATTCTCCTGCACTATTGATATCACTGTGGATCGTCACAAATGAAGAATCGGGGTCATTGCAATTTTCTGATTTATAGATCAACGTCAGTCCGTCCAGGCCTGGATTCACCTCATAAACTGCATCCATGCCATACTCCCCCTCACTGCAGATCACTTCTATCTCATACAGTCCATTCTGATTCATATCAGTGATGGCGTAAGAGGTATTCTCAATAGAATAACCGGAATTCTCTTTCCATACTGAAGAATAGTTCACGATCGTCTGAATCTGATCAGTAAGCGACGGGACCTGCGATGTTGGATCTGGAGTTGGAGTCGGGTCCGGAGTCGGTGTTGGAGTTACAGGTGCAGGAGCCGGATTAGAATCGGTGGGATCCTTCTTCTCTGAAGTCTGCACTTTCTTCAGTTCCACGGTTTCCGTCAGTTCCACGTTCTTGTCGATTCCCTCAATACTGAGGCTTACCTCTTTATCGGTATATCCGTTTGCAGAAAAGACCAGCTGATAATTTCCCGGCTCCCCAAACATCATAGAGAATTCTCCGGTTTCATAACTGAGCCCATTCTGGACCGTCTGATGATCTCGCATAAGACTGATGTGTACATTCGGCAGAACCTCCCCCGTCTCAGCAGATACTACTGTTCCCTTGATGAATTTATTCAGACAGATGCTGTTCAGTGCAATGGACTCGTCCTCTCCAAATGCGATCGTTTCACTGGTGCAGAACAGATTGCCGTTATAGTAATAGGTCAGAGTATACTTCTTGGAAGGATCCAGGCTGAAGCTGTAAGCTCCGTTCTGATCAGATTCTGCTGTTTTACTGTTTCCATCACTGTCTGTCGCAATAATTTCTGCTCCGGACAGACTTCTTTCCTCACCGGTCTCAGGATCGATATAATATACAAAGCCGGTCAATGGTCTTTCTGTCTCAGAAGCCGCTGCTGTCTGTTTCTTACTCTTCAGGAGATCTGCAGAGACGACAGCCTGCGCTTTCTTTACGTTGACTGATCCCGTGCTGTCCGGATTCCTGTGCAGATACAGGAATGCCGCAGCAGGCAGGGAAATGGCCAGTGCACCTGCCAGAGCAGGAATCAGTACCTTCTTCGCGCCTGTCCTTCTTCCTCCGTTCTTTGGCTGGTTCGTTTCTGTATGTTTGAAATCCTCTGTACCTCCCGTCTGCTCCGTGACCGGCTGCTCCGAACTTGTCTGCTCTGTGATCTGAGGCTCTCCGCAGTAGATGCAATAGTTGGTGTTCTCATCGATTTTCTTTCCGCAATTCTTACAATACATAGTGTTTCTCCTTTCAGTTTTCTTCTATAAGATTTTTCTTTTGAGATTTTCTGTTATCTCTTTTCTGATGATTCAATAGTACGTTCTCTTTCTTTCTGAAATCTTAATCCAAACTGAAACAAAGATAAGTATTGAAAACACGAGAAACAAAAAATCCGGAGTCCTGCTGGAACCTCCGGATTCTATGGCTGCTTATTATTCAATTTCAGATCTGCAGGCTGGCTGTGATCTCCTTCAAAGAATCAGCAGAAGCAATCAGCTCCCTGATCTCATCCTCATTCATATTGGGAAGGTTTACTTTCTCAACACCTCTTGCGCCGAGTACGCACGGCATGGACAGGCAGACATCCTCCATACCGAATTCTCCATGCATCATGGTAGACAGCGGAAGAACTGCTTTGGCATCATGCACGATGCAGTTGCAGACGTAAGCAGTTACAACAGATACTGCATAGAAGGTTGCCCCCTTTAAAGCAATGACCTTACCTCCTGCACCGCGGACATTGGCGAGGAGTGTATCGTGATCCGGAATATGAAGCTCCGGACGGTCCTCGAAATACTTATCGATGTTCTCACCATAGATGGTTCCTCTAGACCATGGAATCATTGCTGTTGCACCGTGCTCACCGTATACATTCAGGTGAATATTCTTGGGGCTTACCTTTGCGCAGGTTGCAATCTCATCTCTTAAGCGTGCTGTATCGAGCAGGCAGCCGGTGCCGATGATCTGACTCTCCGGAAGACCGGACACCTTCATTATGGTGTAGGTAATGATATCTACCGGGTTGGATACAACCACATACTTTGCATCAGGAGAATACTTCACAACCTCAGGGATAACGGATTTGATGATCTCTACATTTCCCTGCGCCAGATCCAGACGGGTCTGACCGGGCTTGCGCGCTGCACCGAGAGTAAATACTACGATGTCGGAATCAGCAGTATCTGCATACTCACCGGCAGTAACGGTAACAGGCATATCCATGACAGATGCCCCCTGTCGGATGTCGATTGCTTCACCCTCTGCTTTATCTTTGAAAATATCAACGAGAACGATCTCGGAAGCAATTCCCTGAACTGCGATTGTGTGAGCCACTGCAGATCCGACTCTTCCCGCTCCCAGTACGCTGATTTTTACACCTCTGTTCATAGTATAAACCCTCCATACATTTCTTTACTTGGTTAATTTTTTAACATTTGCTTGATAATAAATTAACATACATGCATGTACTTTGCAAGTGTTTTTTATTTTTTTCCGGAAAGAGTTACTCACGAACAGGAACGGAAAAGATACAAAAAAAGCCGTCCGGTTCCGCATATGCGAGATCGGACGGCTCTTTTGTATTTTTTTATTTTCGTTGGTATTCCGTTACAGACAGTCTTATACTCTTATATCGGTACAGCTGTTCTGAAATTAGTTATCCCAATATTTTGCAACGTGTGCTTTTGTAACCTCTGCAGATTTAGCAACGTTCTCTTCCTGAGACATTTCCCAGTATTCAGGACGGAAGATCTCGATGATGCAATTGTCGTTGCTGAAGCCAATCTTCTTAAAGGTGTCTGCAATTCTCTTGTGATCCAGGCAGTCCTTTTCATCATCCGGCCACAGTCTTACTGCGTCAGTATTGTAGGAAGCACCCAGAGGCATCTCCTCGCATCCATTCAGATGCCATACGAATACCTTGGATCCGTCAGCGTTCTCAAGAGCTTCCCATGTGGATCCCATGTTGCGGAAGTGATACTCATCGCAGGTCAGTCCAACCAGAGGATGGTTTACCTCTTTAATGATTGCATATGCCTCATCGAAACGGTTGATGCTCATGGTTGGTGAAGCACAGAACTCGATAGACAGCTTGATTCCTTCCGGCTCTACGATCGGAAGCATAGAATTGATTACCTCTACTGTATCTTTTCTGATCTCAGAGATAGTAGCCGGTACATCAAGATCAAAGGAAGGAACAACGACGATCATTCCGCAGCCAAGGATTTTGCAGCGGCGAACGATCTCTCTCAGCTCATCAAGAACTGCGTCCTTCTCCTCCTGTGTCTTTTTCATATTGAAGAAACAAAGAGCATTGTAAGAAGCCATCTTCAGATGATGTGTAGCAAAGAACTCACCCATCTCCTCAAGTGTAACTTTTCCGGCCTCCAGATCTCTGTTCAGACACTCTGACTGGATATCGATCAGGTCAAATCCGTATTTCTCACAGAGTTCCATATCCTTCATTACTGAATGGTCCTTGCATCCCTTGCTGTTAGCCTCGTTAAAACCGATTCTCATCTTCAAATCCTCCTTGATTCATTACATGCTGAATTATTTTTCGTCCTTTACTGAAACAGGTTCCTTTTGGGAATCGTTCAATGTTTTTGCTGTGTCCTTATAATATCACTGTGTGCTCGTGAACGCAATACTTAAAATGCACATATTTTCACAAGTTTTTTAGTACATTTCAACGAAACTCCTGCCATGTGTACATAGCAGGAGTTTCTGTGGTTTACACATTATATTTTGTTTTGATCACGATGTCCGTGTGCAGATTCTCTCTGTTCGGCCGCACTCCGTCCACCAGCAGAGAAAACATCAGTGTTACCGGCTCATGTCCCTGTGCATGAGCATCCTGCCCGATGAGGAACTGGATCAGGCCGCTTTTCAATTCTTCGATATTTTCATCCGTAAGGTCATTGGAGATGATCTTGATCTCTCCCTTTTTTCCGGCTTTCTCTACGGCTCTGCAGACACCGGATGCACCTGCTGCTGCCACATAAAAGCCCCCCAGTTTTGGGAATGTACGCATCAGCTCTTCCGCGATCTGCTCCGCACGCTCATTACTATCGTATACATACCGCACATCCACAATCTCTGCTTCTGGTTTGCAGGACTGCATCTCCCGCAGAAATCCCCGGACACGGTTGGCATGTGAATGGTTCAGCGGATAACCGGACAGGACGGCAACATCCTTCTCCCCAAACAGGATCTGCGACATCAAGCCTCCTGCTGCCATGCCGGACTGCAGACTATTCTGACCAACATAGCAGACTCTTTTTGAATTTTCTGCATCAGAGTTAAAGGTAATAACAGGAATGTTTTCATCCGCGAAGGCATTGATCTTTTCGACCAGATTGTCATCCTCAGTTCCCATAAGGATCAGGCCGGTACACCCGTTTTGCTTCAGACTCTCCATCTCCACCATTGCAGCACCGGTACTCTGGCCTTCCAGGGTACGGATCTCCATCCCCACACCCAGCTGTCCGATCTCCTGTCTGGCTTCTTCTACTCCCTGCAGAAGCTTCTTCATAAAGGGAGTCTCAATGCTCTGGATGATCATGCCGATCTTGATCCCCTGCTTAGAAAGAGCCAGGGCTCTGCCGGCACGATTGGGAGTATAGCCCATCTCCTTTGCAATTCGTTTGATGTTTTCAGCAACGTCCGGATTGATCCTCCCTCTGTTATTAAGAGCACGATCCACTGTACCGCGGGAAACCCCGGCAGCCTCCGCAATCTGCTGCAATGTTACCGCCATCTCACATCAGTCCTTTGTGATGTTCAGCTCTGCCTTCAGAGCATCCATCATCTCTTTGTATTCTTCCTCACTCAGATGAACCGGATTCGGATTGGTGATCTCGAAACCACCGCCGAATTCAAATCCGCCCTCATACTTGGGAACTACATGGAAATGAACGTGAGGAAGCTTGTCTCCGTAAGCACCGAGATTGATCTTTGTGCAGCCCCACAGTTTTTTTACTGCTGCGGCAACGTCAGCAACATCATCCATGTAATCATGTCGCTGCTCCGGTGTCAGATCGGAAAGCTCTGCCAGATGCTCATCCACAGCAACAACGCAGCGTCCCTTATGTGCCTGATCCTTAAACAGATACAGAACGCCTTCTCTCATCTTTCCGACGCGGAACATAATTGCCTTACGATTCTCATTCTCCGGATCACAATAGAAACAGCTCATAGTTTTTCTCCTTTTCTAAAAATATAATTACATGATATAGTATTCGCCTCTTCTTGCGTGCACCTTCACGCAACTTCAGTTTACTACATTTTTCAGTATTTTTCCATATTTCTTTCCTGTTGAAAACAGAAAAAAAATTGAATGATTCTTGTGTAATGTGCATAAGCACGCAGTTTATTCCTTTCTTTGCGTAAAAAAAACAGAAGCGAGGCTTCCTTTTTTCAGGATGTCCCGCTTCTGTGTGCAGTCCTATTTATACTCAATCGGTTTCTGCCGTATGCAGTTCCTTAGAGAAGTTATACTCCCGGAATCTGACCTCCCGGTATCTGACAGTGAACGATTACTGCAATACTCTTTTTACCTTGCTCAATACCTCATCACGGTCTGCATCGGAAAGATTTCCCGGATTCCAGCCAAAGCCTGCACCATCCTTCTCATAACGCGGAATCAGATGCATATGGAAATGGAACACGGTTTGTCCTGCCGCAGAACCATTATTCTGAACGATGTTGAATCCATCCGTATCCAATGCTTCTGTCATGGCACCTGCCATTTTTTTTGCCAGCAGGAACGCCTTTGCTGCCTTTTCCTCCGGAAGCTCATAAATGTTTGCATAATGCTCCTTTGGCAGGATCAGAGAATGTCCTTTTGCTGCCGGTCCCATGTCCATGATCACGCGAAATTCTTCATCCTCATACAGAGTTGCCGCAGGAATCTCTCCGTTAGCGATTTTACAGAAAATACAATCCATATTGTCACATGCCTCTCTTTCTGAATTACTGCTTCCAGTATATCAGAAGAAACGATTTTTCACAAAGTTTCTGAAAAAACACCGAACTTTTCTCCTTACAATCGATAGCATTTCCATTCAAAACCTGTATTTGCAAAGGTGATCCTGTCTCCATCAGACAAGGGCTGCTCCTCCTCCGGCTTCAGGAGAATACCATTGAGCTTCGTACCGTTTCTGGAGTTCCTGTCAGAAAGGAAACAATCATCCCCTCTGCAGAGGATCCTGGCATGGATCCTGCTGATTCCCAGTCCCTTCAGCACCACATCCATCTGACTGCTCTTTCCGATCATGGTTACCTCCTGATCGATTGCAATAGCGGTTCCGCCATCGGAAGAATCCGGTATCAGATAGCCCTTTGCCAGACGACTGTAGGCAGACTCACTTGTCAACAGACAGGTGGCATCCTCATCATAAGTGGATGTCTCTGTGGGATGCTCCTCCTTTTCCTTCTGCTGCAGAAGCCGTTCTTCTTCCTTTTCTTCCTCCATCCAGTCCTGCACCATCGCATACTGCTCCATAGCAGCATCCCGCTCCTGCACCTTCTTTTCATTTATACTGCGAAGCTGCAAAACAGCAATTACTGCAATTGCAGCCAACACGCAGCCAATAGCAGCCAGATCGTAAGCCAGATACCAGAGAAGAAATGTTCCGATGCCTCCGATACCCAGAGGAACTGCCCATAGAAAGATCGGACTCAGCCTTCCGGCAGCAGCCGGCTTCAGCCGTTCCGGCAGCTTTATTTTCTTCCCTCTCTTTTCTTCATCCTGGTCTTCTTCCTCAAAAAATGCACTGAGAAGGTCTTCTCTGCTGGTGGGAACCGATCCCGGCAGTTCCCGCCCGGATAGGGAAGATCCCGATGCGGCCGTCATAGTCGCAGCTTCTGAAGGGGTGTTTTTCAGTTCTCGTTCCTGTTGGATCTCCTTATCCTGCAAAAGCAGTTCTTCCAGATCTGCCGAAGCAATTCTGTCATCCATGACAGCCTGATAGAATGCATAGCCAAGCTGCACCGTTTCCCGATTTTTATGCTCCAGCCGGGGAAGCAGGTATTCCGCCAGCTGCCGCAGCTGCTCTTTCCAGCTGAAGCTTCCTCCCGGAAAGTAGCAGAACTGAAATTCAGAAAGCGCAGGATCGGTGTAGATCCACTCTACCTTCAGACAAAAGCCACCTTCATCCAGCAGAAAGCTCTGCAGTCCGCTTAATGCACGCAGAATTGAGGTAATGAGCACCTCCAGACACCGCCTGTCTGCAGTTCCCGTCTCGAGAATACCCACCAGGCTCTGTCTGGAGGAAATATCGTAAAAAAACCTTCCGCTGCAGTCGATCTCATACCTCCTGCAGGCAAGAAATCCCGGAACCGCATTTTCCAGAAACATCCTGGTCTGAAAGGATTCCTCCTCTGTTTCTTCTGTCTCATATAGGACCAGATAGCTGTGATGTGTATCTCTTCTATATTCTGACTCCATCGATCATTCTCCTCCATTTATGATCTGCCTTGCCAGCCATGCTGTTCGAACGCCTCCCACCGGGTCGCTCTGTTTGACTGTTTCCTTTACTTCATAAGGGAAAACTGCCGCATAGCCGGCGCTGCCTGTTGATTGATAGCTCACGGTCACACTTTTGCCTTCAGCAGAAATATCTATCGTTGGCAAGTCCATTAAAAAGGGCTGTTCCTCGATGCGCTGCTGCGCCCGGACTTCCGCCAGTCTCTCCGGGTTCTTATTGTCTCCTGCCTGTCTGGCTGTGCCGACAAGGGAAGCCTCACAGGCTCCGGCCGTATACCATACCCTTGCGTGCTCACAAAAGCAGAAAAAAACCAGCAATACAGTCAGCAGCACCGCCATCGGAGCAAGAAACGCTGCTTCTACTGTCATGCTTCCCCGACTCAGGCTTACCCTCCGTTTTTTCTTATTCTTTTTTGAATCGACGGATTCCTTCATACTATTTTTCCTTTATAGTAAACTGTTACAGCCGGTCATCCGCAGAATAACTGCCAGCTAAGAGCTGCCGCGAACAGGAACGGAACCATAGGGAGTTCCTGTTTTTCTGTCCTGTTGGTTTTTCCGGACAGCAGAAAGCCGACAGAAACTGCGGTTATAAGCATCACTGCACTCCATAAAACCACTATGGCAGCATACAGCCCCAGCTCTAATCCTGAAGCCAGAAGAATCCAGCAGTCACCAACACCGACTTTCCCCTTCGTTCCGATGGACAGTCCCAGCAGCAGGATGCCGGGACCGCAGTCCATCAGCAGTGTCTCCCCGCTTGTCTCAGACAGCAGACACCTCCACAGCAGAATAAAACAGTAGATCAGCGTAGGAGTCAGCAGTATCTCTCTTTTTCGCAGATCATGCAGTGCATTCAATCCCAGAAGAATAAAGAAGCACATCCGCCAGCCATTCACTGCGCAGCCTCCCTTCTGCTGCATCGGGAACATAGATGCAGACCTGCAATATCCGACTCCTCCACGAGATGCACACTTCGCTTCAATCCGCTGCAGTCAGCAGAATTGTGAAAATGCTCTCCGTTCGGTGTTACATAGACAACAGCTGCTGTTCCGCCGGCACCAACACATTTTTCACAGGCATGGTACCGCTCCCCGTGTCCATTCTTTGCACGACTGAGTCTGCCTGCTTCCATAGCAGAAATCTGCAGCGACAGATACGTACAGGAGGAGCTTGTATGGTATACGCTCTGGTGATCCGACAGATAATACAGCTTACCACTGTCGGAATCAGCAGCAGCCAGAGAAGAATAGTCCGCTCTTCCGGTCCATGGAAGCACCTGTGCCATCACTACTGCCTGAGCTGTGCCTGCCTGAAACGGCAGCAGGGACAGATCCGCCTTTACAGTCTCCCGAAGCCGGACCGGTACCGTGCTTTCCTCCTGGCGATAGATCTGCAGGAGTGCCTGGCTTTCTGCCTGCTGCTGCAGAGAAACCATCGTATGCGCATAGGAACCGTATATCCCCATCAGACCAATCAGGGATAGTACAGTAAGGAAAAACAAAGGAAGAGCAAAGGCAGCCTCTACGGTAAAGCTTCCCTTTTTCCATATTCCAGAGATACAGAAGCCTGCCCTTCCGGGGAAATCAAGGCGGCGGCGCTTCGGGGACATGCCTCCACCGATAAAAAATGAACCGGGAAGAGAGAATTTAGAATTTTTTTCAGTTTCTTTTTTTTGACTTCCTCGAAAGAGCACGCTTCTGCACCCCTTTCTATTGATAATTCCTCATTCGATATAATCATAGGTCCGTTCTGCCTCCATGGTAAAAAACGGCTCCTGCTTCGCACGGAACAGGATTGTCATACTGACCAGACAGTTATCCAGGCGGAATTGCTCCCGACCGGCTGTATTGCGGATCCTGTGTTCCATAAGATCCATCAGAGATTCTGTCAGATCCTCCTCACTCTCCACCGTAAGAAGCAGCCGCAGATACCACTGATAGGTCAGACCGTTTTCTGCGCTGTGCTCTTCTGTGATCTCATCCTGCAGACGTCCGATTCTGTTCAAAGACAGCTGCCAGGAGGATGCATCCTTCATCAGAGGAATCTTCCCGCCCTTCAGCAGCTCCCGCAGATCAAGAATACTCTCTCCGTATGCCCAGCTGAGCCGGAGCATCTCTGCTACAACAGGCTCTGCCACCGGCAGACCAATGAGAGAACTGACTGTAATGGCTGCAGACTGTACCTCCCCCTGCTTCACTGGATCCTTCAGCAGATACAGGTAATTGGAAGCTTCCCTGATGATCAGCAGCCTGTTCAGCACCGCCTTCAGGTTTTCGGCATCCGACTCTTTTTTTCCGATTGCATATTCCACCTGGTAGTGCAGGCCTGAGGAAATACCTTCCTCTGCTTCCGTAAAATCCTGAAAGGAATCCAACAGGTATTCCATCACCAGAACCTTATCCACAGCTGTACCGTCCGAATCCGGAATGATCCCCATTCCCTGCTGCAGTGTTCTGCTGCTGACACGATCCGCTTCGATTGTGCCTTCAGACAGCGTTCTGTTATTCGGCAGCACCAGGTTCAGAAGCCCCACCCTTCGAAGAGCACTGATGATTTCAACAGGATTTTCCGATTCGTTCCGGATCAGGCCGCCGGAAGCACCTTCTTCTGAGTCTGCACCGGCATTATCGCACAGAACCGCTGCCGCATTCTGAAAAACTGCTGGTTCCTGTACAGCTGCCGTCTCCTGCAATACTGCTGTATTCTCAGTATCCTCCGTCCCGCACAGGATCTGCCTGTCAGAAAATACTGTGTATACAGTTCCTTCTCCTTCAGCAATACCCGACTTCAGATTCCTGTATTCTGCCTCTGTTCCGTCAGCATCAATAGAGCGGCTCTCCTCATCCAGCTCTCTCCAGTTGGGAGTATAGGCTGCAATCTGCTCTCTGACCTTCTGTATGGCAGCGGCTGTTTTTTTACCGGTCACTGCCCGGGCAATCTGCTCGCGAAATAAAGCGCCATCCCCATCTGTCAGCAGGATGTATTCTGACACCTCTCCTTTTTCCATCGTCAAATGCATCAGGTTTGTAGGTCCCGTGAGACTTCCTGATGAGCCGGTCAGCAGCTCTGCCACCTCCTCAGCCTCCTCCTTCAGGGATCCCAGCTTCAGCTCCGAGCCATTATATCCTCCGTCCAGAGCCAGGATTCCGAATGTATCAAACAAGGTCCTGTCAAACCTGGAAAACAGAGAATACATCCCCTGCTCAGCCGCGCTTGCCAGCACCACTCTGCCGGCTGCATGCCTAGCTGAAACAAGCGATACACCAATCAGACTGAGAAGAGCACACAACACCAGACAGAGAGCCAGCGTAATGCTTCCTTTTTTCATATATTCAGCACATCCGCGCTTCTTTTTGTGATCTGACTGATCGCTTTGTTTACAACCTCCTTCAGTGATTTGGAAAACAAGGCAACCAGAGCGATCAGCACTACCACGATCAGAATGATCTCCACCACTGCAACCGCATCCTCCTCTTTCCAAAACGCCAGTAATTCTCCCATCTGCTGTTCCCTCCTTCTTTCATAACGATGTCCCTATAATGTCATAAATGCCGGAAGCATGATCAATGCCAATGCAATGACCAGCATCATTCCCATGGGCAGAAGCAGTCGAACGGATACCTTTTCTCCCTCCTGCCTAGCTTTTCTCTGTCTGGCTTCAAAGGCCTCCAGTGTCTCCTGTTCCAGCAGCCGGATCAGTCCCTGTCCGCCCTTGGTCATGTTCTGCTCCAGCATAAGTGATAAGCCTCTGTAGGAAGGTGTTCCGCACCGCTCACCAAACCTCCTGTATACCTCTGCCTCTGACATTCCGTTCTCCAGCTCCCTGCAGCTGATGAGAAGTTCCTCATAAACCGGATTCTTATCTCCCGATCGTTTCTGCAGCAGCCGTCTCTTTTCTGTCTTCTCTGCCATTCTCAGATTTTCTCTGTATTCCCGGGCAAGCCGCTCCAGCACCATGCGCATGCTCAGTCCGGCTCCCAGCAGCATCTGCATACGGCTTACCAGCTCAGGGTATTCCCGATCCAGCAGATTGTACCTGTTTTTCTGTGCCTCTCTCTGTTTTTCCTGCTGTACCAGTACAAGACCGGCCAGCAAAAACAAGGCAATGCAGAGAACATACCACCCTTTCGCATCAGACATTCGATACCAGGCAAGGGAAACTGCATCCAGGGAATCCGGAAGCAGATACACCGGTTCGGTCTCCTCCTGATTCAGCCGTACTGCCGCCTGCCGAATCCGATCCGGAAGGTCCTCCGGGGCTTTTGACGGGTAGACCCGCACCATCCGCTGATAGGTTTCTGAAGAATTCTGCAGCCGCAGGTCCCCGATCAGAAGCACATCTGCTCCCTCATCAGGAATTTCCGCTCCCAGAGTCCCCTCCCAGCTCAGATCATCCGGCGCATCAGTCTGCCACTGCACCTGCACAGGCGAGTCCGGATACTGCTCTTTCAGAAGGAGTGGATAACAGATCTCGTTGAGGGATGTATTTTCCCCAAGGATTTCCGTATCCAGCCGCAGCATAAGAGCAGCTATTTCTGCATCCGCCTCCTCTGTCTCCATGCGGACAGCCGGGATCTCCAACGTCACCTGACTGTCCGTTTCTCCGACACGCACCTGAAATTCCATTTCGCTGGAGCTGCTGCCTTTTTCCCCTTTATCAACAGCAGATACCGGGATCCATTCGCCGGAAAACCCGGCAAACATACAGTACCCGATTCCTCCTCCTGCAAGAAAAAGAACCAGCAGCATTCCCTCGATTGAAATTTTTTTCTTTCGCCGAAGGATCACTGCTCCTGAAACAGCAAGAGCTGCAGCTATTACTTCCTTCATCCTATACCTCAATTCGAATCATTCTTCGCCCAAGGGCAAATGCCAGCAGATACAGAAACAGTGCAGCTGACATGATGATTGCCCCGGTTGTATTTCCATACAGGTGCTCAACAAAGCCCGGAAAGGTAAACCTAAGATACACGATCATTCCTGCCGGCATCAGACTCATTACTGACTGCTCATATTTCTTTGCCGCCAGCAAGGTTTCAATCTCCATCTCTGTATCCATTCTTCGACTCAGACATCTCCAGGTATCACTGAGTACCTTTCCCAGATTTCCGCCGGTACGCTTCGTAATACTGACCATTTCCGAAAAAATCCGGATCTCATAGATCCCTGTATTTCTGCCAAGCTCCAGAAACAGCTTTTCCACCGAAATCTGATACTCCAGCTGATGGATCAGCTTATCCAGCTCCCGGACCAGAGGATCGGATGCCCCGTACAATGCCATTGTATCCCTGTATCCGGACCGGACTGCATTCTCCAGTGAATAGCCGGATCGAACTGCCATATGTACTGCTGTAAGAAAATCCCGAAAGTGCAGGCGCATCGCCTGCTTATTCTTTTCCACTTCTTCCTTGTAGCGGATCAGCCAGAAACAGGCTGCTACAGGAAGCGACACGGGCAGCGCTGCCAAAGACCGATAGCAGAGCCACACTGCAAATACACCGACAGACAGCCCCTCCAGAATAATTCTGATCCTGACCCTGCCTGACAGTTCCCGGATCGAAGTTCCTGCCTTTCTCCGGCTGTTCAGATTTTTCTTTCCGATCACGAACTCTTCTCCCACTTTTCCCGGGATGTCAGTTCACCGGTTTGCTGCAGCCTGCCCTGACTGTCCCGAAGGAACAGGGTTGTGATCTGAATCTCATCCCCCTCCATTCCGGTGATTTCGGCAATTTCCATCAGCTGCCTTTTCCCATCCCGGGTTCTCCCCAGATGTACCAGAATCTCTACTCCGGAGGCAATCTGCCGGCGGATGGCCGGAATCGGGATCTGCAGTCCCGTCAGAACCATCATCTCCAGACGGCTGATCATATCTCTTACACTGTTCGCATGGGCACTTCCCAGACTGCCGCTGTGACCTGTATTCAGACAGGTCAAAAAGTCTGCCGCCTCTGCGGAACGCACCTCACCGACAATAATGCGGGAGGGACGCATCCGCAGCGCAGTTTTGATCAGATCGCGAATAGATATTTCCCTGGTTTCATCCAGATTGGCACTTTTCGCCTCCATACGGACCAGATTTGCAATCCCCTGAATCTGCAGTTCCGCATTGTCCTCTATGGTGATGACACGTTCATCCGCCGGAATACAGGAAGAAAGTGCATTCAGAAAGGTGGTCTTTCCGGTGGATGTTCCTCCTCCCACAAGAATGCTGTAGCCTGCCCGGACAAGACGCCGCAGAAACTCTGCTGCTTCCCCGGTCAATGTGCCCCACAGAATCATCTGTTCTATGGTGATTGGATGCTCCGGGAAACGCCGGATCGTCATGACCGGGCCATTCAATGCAACAGGAGGCAGCACTACATTGACGCGCTCTCCTCCGGCAAGACGTGCATCCATGATCGGACGCTGTTCATTGACCACCCGGTTGCAGCTTCCTGCGATCTGCTGGATCACATTCTCCAGCCGTTCTTTAGAAGGAAACTGCTTGTTCCAGAGAACGATCCTTCCCTGCTTCTCAACAAAGATCTGTTCGTGGCCGTTCACCATGATCTCTGTTACCTCTGAATCCTCCAGCAGTTCCTGCAGAATATCCAACCGGCGTACAGAATAAAAAAGCCCCCTTCGAAGCTCTTCCTTATCACGTAGATTCAGAAAAACTCTCCGATTCTCTGCCAGGATCAGATCATCGATCAGCTCCAGGATCTGTCCGTCTGACAGGTCCCCTTCCAGCTCCAGCCGTTTCAGCAGCAAAGAGCGGATCCGCTCCTGCTGCCGCATCAGATCCTGTCTCATGGCCGTACCTCTTCGGAAAGGAGCTGTCTTACGAAATCACCCAGCTCGGACCATACCAGATCCTCGAAGAATCTCTTTCCCGTCTTCCCGTTCTGACAGAAGGGAAGAGTGATCTTTCTGAGTTTTTTCTGTATCTCCGTTCCCTGCATTTTTTCCAGCACCCAGAAAAACTGCTCCAGCTTCGCCCGGGACATGGGATCCTTCCGGACAGGAAGATATACCCGGTCACAGGCGGCCAGAAGAGCCGGGAGATCCTGCACAGCTTCTCCGAAATCGATCAGCAGGATCTCATAGCTGCTGTGCTCCTCCAGCTGTCGGAACAAACGAAGCCATTCCTCCGGCGGCACGCTCTGCAGATCCTCCGGCGAGAACACAGGGGGAACGTAATCGAGATTCTGCAGACTTCTGACGATTCCCGGCAGCTTGCTTTGAAGCTCGGCCCGGTCTTGTCCTGCAAAATACAGCAGATCACTGAGGGTTCTGTCATATTTCTCAGAAAACAGCTGCTCGAATCCCGCAAAGGTCTCCAGATTCAGATACAGTACCGCCCTGTTTTTAGCAAGAATCTGGCCAAGGGTAAGTGCAAAGGAAGTTTTTCTTGTTCGTCCTACCGGACTGTAGATTCCGATCAGCTCCATTTCTGTTTTCCCTTCCTGCGCCAAGACCATTTCCTGTTTTTTCCCACCGTATTCCAATACCTTCTGCAGTACCTGCGCCGGTGCCTGGTACTTATATACTGCCGGCAGGTTAGAACAGTCATACTCCTGATCCTCCTGCAGGAGAACGATCGTCCCGGCATTCAATTCACGGAGTTTCTCACTAAAGACCGAAGAAGCTACCAGCAAGAGTTCCGGAGAGGTTGTCTCACACATTCTCTGCAGTGACTCCTCCGTGGTACATGCACGGATATCCATTGGCCTGCCGGAATGAAGCTTGGCAAATTCCATAAATCGAAAGACAAATTCCGGATCAGGATCGTAAACTGCAAATATTTTTTTCTCCATGATCAGAAGACTCCTCCTTTCCAGAGCAGAAGTGCAGCAAATACCGGCACCGCAAAGTGCAGATGTTCTCCTCCATGTTTTTCCGGACGATAGGGAATCCGGATTCCCGTTGTTCTGTAATTCTGTACATATCGATAGAAAAAGCGGAAACGTCGAAACCAGGATCTGTTAACAGTGAGAATTCCCACTGCCAGAAGCCCTCCAATCAGAAAAGAACTGACCAGCAGCCACAGAGATGCCTGTATTCCTACCATGCCGCCCAGTGCGGACAGCAGCTTGATGTCCCCGGCTCCGATCATTCGGAAACGGAATAGAAGGAACAACAGAACTATAGGAAGCAGCGCGCCGCCCATAAACCGGAGGATGCCTTCCGGGGACGGAGATAAAAAAGCTGCGGTGGCTCCGGCAAGCCAGCCTGTAATCAGATAACGATTACTGATTCTGCTTCTGAGCAGATCCTGCAGCATGGCTCCGAACCCGAAGGCCACTATCCACCATTCCAGAACATTCATAATATCACTTATTCCTTTCGTATCCTTCGCGCACCAATAACGATGAAGAGATTTGCGCTCGATTCACAGCTCGCACAGTTACGTGTATTTGTACTATGATTATCACCCGGAGCTGTGATAAAGTAAAAGCCAAAGGAGGTACAATATGGGAACACAATCGGTACAAAATAATCGCACACTGTCCGGCAGTGATCTGAAGACCATCGGCTGCATCTCCATGCTGCTGGATCATTTTGCCGTAATGATGAAATACACCGGTCCGACAGAGATGATCCTCAGAAATCTCATCGGCCGCCTTGCCTTCCCAATCTTTGCATTCCTTCTGGTGGAGGGTTTTCTGCACACAAAAAATCTTAAAAAATACTGTCTGAGCCTGCTGCTCCTGGCCCTTGTCTCTGAGGTGTTCTATGATCTTCTGCAATCCGGTTCGAACCGTCCGGTTCCGGAACTCTCACACCAGAATACATTGTTTACCCTAAGCCTCTGCCTTGTAATGCTTACCTGCATAAAAAAAGCAGAAGCTTTGCTGGTTCGCAAAGCTTCTGCTGATTCACTGATCCTGTTTGTCCGTCTGCTGCTGATTCTGACCTTCAGTGCAGCATCCGAACTGCTGCATCTGGATTACGGCTTTTTGGGTCCTGCCTGTATCAGCGCCATGTACCTGTTCCGTATGGACAGGCTCCGGGCAGTTTCCCTCGGATGTCTCTGCCTGAATCTGAATTTTTTTACCATGCCGGGTGCATTTCTCGCTCTGCTGCCGTTGTCCAGGTATAACGGGACCAGAGGACCTCAGAACAAATTTTTTTTCTATCTGTTTTATCCGATGCACCTGCTTTTTCTGGTACTGATTCGACAATTCCTGCGCTGAACGCAGCGTTCACTCAACACTGTTCTCTGCCTCAGCGGAACTGTTGCCGGAGGACTCAGAAACAGACCTCTTCAGTATCTCATTCATGCTGCCGGTCCGATAGCCCTGCAGATCCATAGTGACATAGCTGAATCCGATGTTCTTGAAATATTCCAGTATCTTATCTCTCATGGCGAACAGCTTTTCCATCTCGGAAGGCTCCACTTCGATCCGCGCCATGGTTCCATGCATCCGCACCCGCATCTGAACAATTCCCTGATCCAGAAGAAACTGCTCCGCCAGATCCACCATGATCAGCTTTTCCCTGGTGATCTCTTCACCATACACAAACCGGGAGGCCAGACAGGCATAGGATGGCTTTTTCCAGGTATTCAGGCCAAAATACTTTGACAGCTCCCGGATCTCCTGTTTTGTAAGCCCCGCGTCCCGAAGCGGACTTCTGATCTCCAGCTCTTCGATCGCCTTCATGCCGGGACGGTAATCTCCCATATCATCCAGATTGGAGCCATCTGCCACACAGGCAAGGCCTTCCTTTTCCGCTGTTTTCAGAAATGAGCTGAAAATTGCTGTTTTACAGTAATAGCACCGATCCGGCGGATTCTCACAGAAATGAGGAATGTCTGTTTCATTCATCCTGGAAACGATCTGCTTCACCCCCAGATCACTGCAGAAAATCCTTGCTTCTCCCGCTTCTCTTCCCGGAATAAACACTGACTCAGCGGTGACTGCCACTGCTTTCTCCCCAAGCACCTGTTTCGCTATAAATAACAGAAAGGTAGAATCTACGCCGCCGGAAAATGCAACAGCCACTGACCCCATCTCTCTCAGCACATGCTTCAACGCCCCCAGCTTTGTTCGCAGCTCAAGCGGAAGGTCCACGCCCTCCAATTTCTTATTCTCCTCTGATTTTCGAAGAGCTGCTGCCACCAGATTCCAGGACGCTCTGGCCTGAAGATCCGATTCTCTTCCGATCCTCTTATTCTCTTTATTTTCCATGTATGTTACTCCCCTAATATTGAATGTTCCGTCAACAATTCAGAGTCAGCCCGAGAATACTATGTATTTCCCGGGCTTAGTTTTTTCCATAAACGAAAGGAGATAGTAACTATCTCCTTTCATAAAGTTATTACTTCAGTTATTTCCATCAGAGCTTGAACTCCGACTGTGGTAAACAGTAACCTTTACAGTACGGTATTGAACCGGAAGATTGCTGCTCCGTATGCCGGCAGATCATACGCAAAGGAATACGGCTGGTTGTCGCATGGCATTTCCTGTGCCTTGTAAACCGTCTTTGCCTTATGTGTTCCGCCGTATTTCTCTGAACGGCTGTCCAGAATCTGTCTGCAGGTTGCCTGTACGGGAAGTCCGACCCGGTAATCCGGACGATCCACCGGTGTGTAGTTGATCACAAACAGCAGGTGATTCTTTCCTGACTTATCCCATCTTACAAAGCTGTAGATACTGCGGTCGTTGTCGTCCGCATTGATCCAGCTGAAGGCAGAGGCATCATCCTCACGCTCATACAGCGCCGGATGTTTCTTATAGATGGTCTGCAGATCGCGCACATAGCTCTGAAGATTTCTGTTGTTGTCCTCCTGCAGCAGGAACCAGTCGATCTCACGCTCCTCACTCCACTCTCGGTACTGACCGAAATCCTGTCCCATGAACAGAAGCTTCTTACCCTGATGACCCAGCATATAGGTATAGCCGGCCTTCAGATTTTCAAATTTATCACCATCCAGCCCCGGCATCTTATTGATCATGGAGCACTTCAGATGCACCACCTCATCGTGGGAAAGCACCAGGATATATTTCTCTGCGCTGGCGTAGCTGGTTGAGAAGGTCATCTTATTATGATTGAACTTACGGAAGTAGGGATCCAGCTTCATGTACTCCAGAAAATCATGCATCCAGCCCATATTCCACTTGAAGGTGAAGCCAAGGCCGTCATCCTCCACATCACCGGTAATCTTAGGCCATGCGGTGGACTCCTCAGCAATCATCATGGTTCCGTGGTTTCTTCCGGTAACCAGGGTATTCAGATGCTTCAGGAATTCCATTGCCTCCAGATTTTCCTGTCCGCCGTAGATATTCGGAACCCACTGACCGTCCTGTTTTCCGTAGTTCAGGTACAGCATGGAGGAAACTGCATCCACACGCAGTCCGTCCAGGTGGAATTTCTCGATCCAGTAAAGTGCATTGGCCAGCAGGAAGTTCTTTACCTCCGGACGGCCGAAGTTGAAAATCTTGGTTCCCCAGTCCGGATTCTCGCCCTGTCTCGGATCCTTGTGCTCATACTCACAGTCACCGTCAAAGTTTGCAAGGCCGAATTCATCCTTCGGGAAGTGGGCCGGTACCCAGTCAAGGATCACACCGATATTTTTCTGGTGCATATAATCAATAAAATACTGGAAATCCTGCGGTGTGCCGTAACGGCTGGTCGGTGAATAGTAGCCGCTTACCTGGTAGCCCCAGGACTGATCCAGCGGATGCTCCGCAATACCGATCAGCTCCACATAGGTATATCCCATGTCCTTCACATAATCAGCCAGAGAATGTGCAAACTGACGATAATTATAGAAGCCCTCCGGATTCTCCTCGGTTTCCGCATGCTTCATCCAGGAACCGGGATGCACCTCATAGATGGACAGAGGCATCTCGTGGGGATCTGTCTGAGAACGTTTGTTGATCCAGCGGGTATCCTTCCACTTGAAGTTTTCAATGTCGGCGATTCTGGATGCGTTGCCGGGTCTCTTCTCTGAGGAAAATGCATAAGGATCTGCTTTGTAGATTCCTTCTCCCTCTCTTGTAGTAATGTAGTATTTGTACAACTGTCCCTGCACTGCTCCGGGAACAAACAGCTCCCAGACACCGATCTCTGCCACTTTCTTCAGCGGATCGGATTCCGTGTTCCAGCCGTTGAACTCGCCTACAACACTGACTGCCTGTGCACTTGGTGCCCATACAGTAAACCAGGTTCCCTGCTGTCCCTTAAAGGTATCCGGGTGAGCTCCCATCTTGTTGTAGATATCGTAATGTACCGCATGTCCGAACAGATACTGATCCAGATCAGAGAATCTCGGCTGATCCTCCGCAGGCACCTCCTGTGCTGCTTCTTTTGTCTCTGCTGTTTTTTTCGCAGCCGGCTTTTTTGCCGCAGGTTTTTTAGATGCAGATTTTTTTACCTGTGCTGTATCTGTTGCTTCCTCTTTTTTTCTTGCCATAAAATATCCCCCAGAATATTATTCGTTCAGTCCAAAGCAGCGAAGGGCATTCCCTCTTGTGATCCGGATCACCTCTTCCTCCTCTACTCCCTTGATTTCGGCAATTGCCTGCACCACATAGGGAAGATAGAGAGAAGAATTTCTTTTTCCTCTGTACGGCACCGGTGCAAGATAGGGACAGTCTGTCTCCAGCACCAGCTGCTCCAGTGGAGCAGCCTCTACTACTGCCTTCAGCTTTTTCGCATTATTGAACGTCACTACACCGCCGATTCCCAGATACATGCCCATATCCAGGTACTTTTCTGCCATCTCCTTTGAGTAGGAAAAGCAATGCAGGATTCCGCCGATCTCGCCCAGCCGGCTTTCCTCTGCAATCTGCAGGGTATCCGCTGCGGCCTCCCGGCTGTGTATGATCACAGGGAGCTTTTCCTCCCTTGCCAGCTCCAGCTGCCGCCGAAACCAGTATGCCTGCGTTTCATGACTTTCCGTATCCCAGTAGTAATCCAGACCGATCTCACCCACGGCCACGGCCTTCTCGCTCCGGCAAAGCTGCCGGATCTGTTCCAGCAGTTCCTCATTCAACTCACCCACATTGTCAGGATGGATGCCGTAGGCCCCGTACACAAAGGAATAGTTTTCTGTCAGCTCTTTTGTGGCAGAAAGACTGTTTTTTTCGGCACATACATTTACTACCGTATTTATTCCGCTCTCCGGGAGAGAAGCCAGCAGCTCCTCCCGGTCCGCGTCAAATGCATCATCGTTGTAATGTGCATGGGTCTCAAATATCATTGGCTTCATAGCTGCTTCCATTTCCATCGGATCTCAGCTGATCTCTGCACCGGAGGGCATGGGGCGTTCCGGTGTCATCAGAGACAGATTTCCTTCCGCATCCTCTGCGCAGAGCAGCATGCCCTCAGACAGCAGTCCTGCCAGCTTTGCCGGCTTCAGATTCAGAAGAACCATGACCTTCTTTCCCTTCATCTCCTCAGGCGTGTAGGCAGCCTTGATTCCGGACACCACCTGAATGGTGCGGTCTCCCACCTTTACCTGAGAACAAAGGAGTTTTTTGGATTTCTTTACAGCCTCGCAGGAAATGATCTCGCCCACAGCAAACTGCATTTTTCCGAAATCTTCGAAGGAGATCTCCTCCTTCAGCTCCACATGCAGCTCTCCGGCAGTCTCTTCCTCTTCCTCTGCTTCGGTTTCCTCAGAAATGCCAACTGCTGCTTTCTGCTCCGCCTGCATCTTCTCAACATCGGCCAGAACATCCTCCATCTTCAGACGGGCAAACAGGATCTCCGGTGTGTCGGTTACTTTATTTCCGGAGGGATACAGTCCGAACTGATCCAGCTGCTCGTAATCACGTTTTTCCGTATTCAGCTGCTTCAGGATCCGCTCTGTTGTCTCCGGCATGAAGGACTCCAGCATGGAGGCACCGATGGTAATAGCCTCAGTCAGGTTGTACAGCACAGTGGAAAGGCGATCCTGCTGTGCCTCATCCTTAGCCAGCGCCCAGGGCATGGTCTCATCGATATATTTATTGCAGCGCTTGAACAGATTAAAGATCTCTGTAAGAGCATCCGCCACGCGCAGCTGATCCATCTTCTCCACCACCTTCACAATGGTGCCTGTCACAACTGCCTTCAGATCCTCATCCATCGTATCTGTTACGCCCTTGTCTGCAACCACGCCGCCAAAATACTTGTTGGTCATGGAGATGGTCCTGTTCACCAGATTGCCCAGCGTATTGGCAAGCTCAGAGTTCAGACGCTCTACCAGCAGCTCCCAGGTAATCACACCATCGTTCTCAAAAGGCATCTCATGAAGTACGAAGTAACGAACAGCGTCCACACCAAAGAGCTTTACCAGATCATCTGCGTAAATCACATTACCTTTAGACTTGGACATCTTTCCGTCGCCCTGCAGCAGCCAGGGATGACCGAATACCTGCTTCGGCAACGGAAGATCCAGTGCCATCAGGAAGATCGGCCAGTAGATGGTATGGAAGCGGATGATATCCTTTCCGATCAGATGCAGATCCGCCGGCCACATGGTCTTGAACTGCTCTGTGCTTTCTCCGTCACAATCGTAGCCGATACCGGTGATGTAGTTGGTCAGTGCATCCAGCCACACATAGGTCACGTGCTTCGGATCAAAGGTTACAGGAATGCCCCAGGTAAAGGAGGTTCTGGATACACAGAGATCCTGCAGTCCCGGAAGAAGGAAGTTGTTCATCATCTCATTCTTTCTGGAAACCGGCTGGATAAACTCCGGATGGCTGTTGATATGGTCAATCAGCCTCTGGGCGTATTTGCTCATCCTGAAGAAATATGCCTCCTCCTTTGCGGGAGTAACCGGACGTCCGCAGTCGGGACATTTTCCGTCCACCAGCTGGGACTCAGTAAAGAAAGACTCACAGGGCGTACAGTACATTCCTTCATAATATCCTTTATAAATATCACCCTGATCATACAGCTTTTTGAAGATTTTCTGCACCTGCGCCTCATGATAATCGTCCGTCGTACGGATGAACTTATCGTAGGAGGTGTTCATCAGATCCCAGATCTCCTTGATCTGTCCTGCCACACCATCAACAAATTCCTTTGGAGTGATTCCCTGCTCCTGGGCCTTCAGCTCAATCTTCTGACCGTGCTCGTCAGTTCCTGTCTGAAAGAACACATCATAGCCCTGCTCCCTGTGGAATCTGGCAATGCTGTCTGCAAGAACGATCTCGTAGGTATTGCCGATGTGCGGCTTACCCGATGTATATGCGATCGCCGTGGTCATATAATAGCGTTTTCTGATCTTTTCCATGCTTCTGTCTATCTCCTTTTCCGTCCCCGAATGGAAGGGACCTTTGGTATTCTGAGGCTCAAAAGGGTAAGGAACCTCATAATGTTATTATAATAGCACGGGGAGGGCACAAACACAAGTTGACGGGTGGTCAGAAATATGGATAATTATAATTAAAATTTAATTTTGATAATTATTATTATTTTTATTGACAAACGCTTTTCTCATGTAGTATTATGAGTTCAGACAGAAAGTTGAGCATTCACAAAGCGAAAGGAGATGCCGGTGGGAAGAAAATTCAGCCGACAGAGAGAATCCATCAAGCAGAACCTGATGGAACGCAGGGATCATCCTACTGCAGACATGGTTTTTGCAGATATTCGCAAGGAATACCCTCACATCAGTCTTGGTACTGTATACAGAAATCTTTCACTGTTTGCAGAGCTTGGTGAGATCCGGAAGCTGCCATCCGAGGACGGTGCCGACCGCTTCGACGGCAATATGATTCCCCATCATCATTTCGTCTGCAAAAGCTGCGGCGAGATTCAGGATCTGTTCCTCTCAGAAATTTCAAACAATCAGATTCTCGATGAAGCAGAAAGGCTGGTGAAAGGTACGATCGACCACTGCTCCGTGACCTTCCACGGAACCTGTGATCGTTGTTCCAAGTTACAGACATCTTGACGAACAGGATTCTTTCTGTTACACTAAAAACGATAATATTTCCTATTATCAAGAAACTTGTAATTGTGTGCTGTAGTTTTCCGAAAGAGAACTGCCGGAGCTGATTTCCGGACGAACGCATGAAGATTTTCGTATCTTCAACAACGGGGATCGAAAGGGATCTCAGAATTCCGATCTGCTGCTCTGACGGAACATTTAATAATGAAAGGATTAAAGAACATGAAGAAATTTGTATGCAAAGTATGTGGTTATATCTATGAGGGCGAGTCTGTTCCTGCTGATTTCAGATGTCCGGTCTGCAACGCTGCAGCAAAGGCATTCAATGAGGTACAGGGAGAGCTTACTCTGGCAGCAGAGCATGAGTACGGAATCTACGAGAAAACCGTAAAGAACAATCCTGACATCTCTGATGAGGACAAACAGTATATCTTCGAGCAGCTGAAAGCTAACTTCACAGGTGAGTGCTCTGAGGTTGGTATGTACCTGTGCATGGCTCGTATCGCTCATCGTGAGGGATACCCTGAGATTGGTCTGTACTGGGAGAAAGCAGCTTACGAAGAGGCAGAGCATGCAGCAAAATTCGCTGAGCTTCTGGGCGCTGACCTTGAGCCTAACATGAAAGCTACTACTAAGGACAACCTGTCCTGGAGAGTAGACTGCGAGTTCGGTGCTACACAGGGTAAATTCGAGCTGGCTTCCTGCGCTAAGAAAAACGGTCTGGATGCTATCCATGACACTGTTCATGAGATGGCTCGCGATGAGGCTAGACACGGCAAGGCACTGAAGGGACTTCTGGAGAGATACTTCGGATAATCCGGATCTTATCAATTAATTCAGTAAACGCAAAAAAGGGAACCGAGTAATCGGCTCCCTTTTTTTGACTCTTACACATTCTGATTGTTCGCAAAAACGGCCATGAAAACATTCCTGCTTTCACGGCCGCTCCTTTTAGATCCTATAATAATTGCTTACACTTCGCAAAGAAAGCTGCAGATGCTGCTCATTGCTTCCTGCTCATCGATTCCGTTAATCGTAATCTCGATCTCCTCACCTTCACCGATGTCCAGCGTCATCATTCCAAGAAGACTTTTTGCATTCACCCAGCGATTTCCCTTCTGGATCTGCACATCGCTGCTGCACTGACTGGCAATCTGAACCAGCTGCGCGATCGGGCGCATCTCCATTCCTTTTTTCTTCTGAATCGTAATGTTTTTCTTTTCCATATCGTTTTCCACCTCAGACTATTTTTTTCTCAGTCGGCAGCGCGAATACGCCTCCCTACGTTTAGACCCGCTGATTATTAAATGCTGTATCCGAAGATGCAAGCCATCCGACTAACGCAAACAACCTGTCTCTAAGTATTTACTATACGGTCGAAAATTACAATCGTCAATATTCCAGAAGATCAGTCGATATAGAAATTATACAGAAAATGGGACTATTTTTTAGTGAAATTTACAGAATTTCGATTGCTTTCTGTGAATTCGTTTTCAAAAAATTTCATTTTTTTGACTCGTGAAGATTTTCAGTCCTGCTGCTACAGT
The DNA here is from genome assembly GCA_030527645.1 of Lachnospiraceae bacterium. Lineage (GTDB taxonomy): Bacteria > Bacillota > Clostridia > Lachnospirales > Lachnospiraceae > JAKSRN01. Next base: position 123,510 of record JAUNAJ010000004.1, read on the forward strand.
CTTCTGTAGCTCTCCTTCCGGTATTTTCTGCTTTGCTCTACCTCCTTCAGATAGGACAACATAGAAGGAATGTCCTGATTCAGATTTCCCTTCAGGATAATATAATTGGAGGCATGGTTCGCCCGGAAAACAGTCCCCTCGGAATCCACATGCTCCAGGAAGAGGCGCATTTCCTCCACAATGTCCTCGGGACGAAGAAGTTCAAATTCCCCCTTTCGGATGGGTTCCAGAATCTCTGCCGGTTCCTCCAGCATCAGAGTCAGGAAACCAAGATACTCCGGTTTAATGGCACTCACCAGCTCTGCGGAACGAATGGCATGCTCATCCCTTCTGGCTCTTCCTCCGAGACCGGAGATCAGCGTCAGGGACAATGCGATCCCCGCCTCCTTCAATTTCTTTGATGCCTCGATCAGCTCTTCGCAGGTCACGTCCTTTCTCACTGCCTTCAGGATCTCCGGATCTCCGGACTCTGCTCCAACATAGACCATCTCCAGCCCTTTCTCCCGCAGGAGCTTCAGCTCCTCCGGTGATTTGCGCAGAACATCTTTGGCTGTGGCATAGGATGTGATCCGCTGTACATTGGAAAATTTTTCCCGTATATGATCCAGGATCGCTGTGAGCTTATCTGTGGACAAAACAAGAGCATCGCCGTCTGCCAGAAAGATCCGAATCGGCATGTCCCCGTAATATCCGGCCATTTCATCCAGATCTCTGAAGATATCCTCCATCTTTCTGACCCGGAACTGTTTTTCCTTATACATGGTGCAGAAGGTGCATTTATTATGCGCACATCCGATTGTAACCTGTATGATCAGGCTTCTTGCCTCACTGGGCGGACGGTAAACCATGCCTTCATATTCCATTGTATTTGTTTCCTTTCTATTTCCTGCAGTGTCTGTTACTGCTGATTCAATCCTGCATTGCTATTTTTCTGTCTTTACCTATTGCTGCTTTTGTTACGCTTATCGTACCTTAGACTTTGCCTGCTTTTAAGCCGATAAAAACTTCGTCTTTACCAATTTCTCCAGCTCCTGGTAGGAATATACTTCATTGACCGCTCTTCTCAGCTGGGCGGAATGAGGGAAGCCGGCGGTATACCAGGCTACATGCTTGCGCATTTCCCGAATGCCTGTATAATCTCCTTTGTATTCCAGCAGCAGTCTTGCATGGCGAAGCATCATCTCCGCTGTCTCCTCCTTTGAGGGAGGCGGCAGGAGTTCTCCGGTTTCCAGATACGCCTTTACCCGGGAGAAGATCCAGGGATTTCCTTCACAGCCTCTGCCGATCATCACTGCATCGACCCCGGTCTCCCGGAACATCCGGACTGCGTCCTCCGGTGAGCGGATATCGCCATTTCCGATCACGGGCACTGACACGGCCTCCTTCACCAGGCGGATGATCTCCCAGTCTGCTGCTCCGGAATAATACTGTTCTCTGGTTCTTCCATGTACAGCAATAGCTGCTGCTCCGGCGTCCTCCAGCATTTTCGCTACTTCCACGGCATTGACTGAGTCTTCTGTAAATCCTTTCCGAATCTTCACTGTTACAGGCTTCTTTATTTTTCCTGCCACAGTTCGAACAATTTCTGCTGCCAGCTCCGGATTTTTCATCAGGGCAGAGCCCTCTCCATTATTCACTACCTTCGGCACGGGACAGCCCATATTAAAATCAAGGATATCAAAGGGAAGATCCTCGATCATCATGGCCGCTTCTGCCACCACCTCCGGCTCTGATCCAAAGAGCTGCAGAGAAATCGGATGCTCTGCTGGATCAATTGTCATCAGAGCCTCTGTATTTTTATTATGATAGGTGATCGCTTTCGCACTGACCATCTCCATACAGAGAAGTCCTGCTCCCTGCTCCTTGCAGAGAAGGCGGAATGGCAGATCGGTAACACCGGCCATAGGAGCCAGCACTACCGGTGTGGGGATCAGCACATCACCAATTATCAACGGATTGATCTTATCCACAAATTCTCCCCCGTATTCGTTATTCTTCCACAGGAAGGAGTTCATCCTCCGGTGCATCCATGCCAAGGAAGAACACCTGATAGAACAGTTCCAGAGACCGGAACAGCTCTCTCTTCTCCTCCTGCAGCTTCTTGATCCGCAGCGCACCGCCGATCTCATCGTACATGGCATCCGCCTCCAGCGCCTCTGTACGCAGCTCCAGATTACCGGTCTCATCATATTCTACTGTAAAGATTCCCCCGATCTCCTCCGCATACATGACACACATGATCTGCAGCTCATCCTGAATCTGCTGCGGAAGTGTCTGAAAGTCCGGATTCAGATAATATTTTTTTTCATAGGCGCTTGCGCCGCATAATACTGTTTTTTCTTCCATATGAATTCTCCTGCATAGCTTTACTTGCTTCAATTCCTGCGTGCAAGCACGATGCTCAGCCTGTTTATCTTTTATTTCCTTCTGAATAGTTACCCGTTATTTATACATATCCATAGATTCCGCGAACGGAGACCTCTCCTGCGTACACTGCCGCAGCTTCACCGTTGTCAGCTCTCTGGACCAGAAGCTCCCCCATCTCGTTGATTCCCAGTGAGATTCCCTCATATTCGCCTTTTGGATCCAGTACCCGAACCTGACGATCGCGATTTACAAGGAGATCCTCATAAGCCTCCTTCACACTGCCTGTAATGGTGCAGGTTTTTCTGAATTCCTCGTAATTTCTGTAAAATGCCTTCAGAATCTCTGCCGTCACTGCTTCTCTGCTCACTGGCCTTCCCATCTCCAGCCGGAGAGAGGTGGCTGTCTGTGAAAGTTCCTCCGGAAATGCTTCCATATTACAGTTAATGCCGATTCCCACAACAATATACTCCACCAGGGAATTGGCTTCTGTAAGGATGCCGCAGAGCTTTCTTCCTCCGATCACAACATCATTGGGCCACTTGATACCCACATCCAATCCTGTCACGGCTTTCATACCCTCGGCTGCTGACAGTCCCATAATCAGGGTCAGCATGGAAATCCGATCCGCAGGAATTTCCGGACGAAGAAGGAGACTCATGGAAACAGAGGTTCCCTCCGGTGACTGCCAGGTTCTCCCTCTTCTGCCCTTTCCGGCACTCTGATAGTCTGCCAGATAGACAGATCCGTCTGCTGCACCCTCTGCTGCCGCCCTTTTTGCCCACTCATTGGTGGAATCTATTTCCTGCCGGTAAAAAAGAGGACAGCCGACGCCCTCCCGGGTCAGCCGGCTGTGAATATCTTCAGGATCCAGCAGTATTCTATCTGTCTGTGTCATACTGCTCCTAATGTAGCTGCCATTACAGCCTTGATGGTATGCATGCGGTTTTCAGCCTCTTCAAATACTCTGGACTGAGAAGACTCAAATACTTCATCCGTCACCTCCATATCTGAGATTCCGAATTTTTCATGGATCTGTTTTCCGATTTTTGTTTCCAGATCATGAAAAGCCGGCAGACAATGCAGGAATATGGCAGTGTCTTTAGCATTCGCCATTACCTCAGAGGTAACCTTGTAGGGTGTCAGGTCATTGATCCGCTCCTCCCATACCTCATCCGGTTCTCCCATGGATACCCATACATCGGTATAGATTACATCCGCATCCTTCGTGCCTGCCACTACGTTGGAGGTCAGTGTAATGGTGCCTCCGCTTTCTCTTGCATACTCCTCGCATTCAGCTACCAGCTCAGGTGCAGGGAAGTATTTTTCCGGAGCGCAGGCAACAAAATGAAGTCCCAGCTTTGCACAGGCGATCATTAGAGAATTACCCATATTGTAGCGTGCATCACCCATATATACCAGACGGAGTCCCTGCAGTTCTCCCAGCTGCTCCCGGATGGTCAGCATATCCGCCAGCATCTGCGTGGGATGATACTCATTGGTCAAACCGTTCCATACCGGAACCTTGGAGTATTTTGCCAGTTCCTCTACGATCTCCTGTCCGTAGCCTCGATACTCAATTCCGTCGAACATAGACGCCAGCACTCTTGCGGTATCCCGGATACTCTCTTTCTTACCGATCTGAGATCCACTGGGATCCAGATAGGTGGTACCCATACCGAGATCATGAGCTGCGATCTCAAAGGAGCAGCGGGTTCTTGTACTTGTCTTTTCAAAGATCAAAGCTACGTTTCTTCCTCTGAGTGTATCCACAGGTACGCCTCTTTTTTTCTTTTCCTTCAATTCTGCTGAAAGATCCAGCAGATATGTGATCTCATCCGGTGTAAAATCCTTTAATGTAAGAAAATCCCTTCCTCTTAAACTAATCATATCCTTGTACTCCTTTCGGGACTGTTTCCAGTCTGGCTCAAATTGACATACAAATGCCACCCACTCCCAAAAGGGAACAGATGGCATCATAGTATCATATTTCCGTCTGAAATACAAGAAATCGACGGATCAATAGAAATGCTGGTTTCCAATCTGAATACCGCTTCCGCTTCCGCTGTTGAAATAGAGACACCCCTCTACCGGATTCTCTCCGTTTAAGGCCGCTCTTGCAGCAGCATAGCACTCTTCATTTACGCCCTCTGCCAGCACCTGATCCAACAGACCGGTCATGGCAGGTGTAAACTGTCCAGGTGCGTAGATCACCTCGGCTATTGTGTTCTCAAATTCTGTGCTGAGCACTCGATTCAGAACCACAGCTCCGACAGCAACCTTACCGGTAATTTCCTCCCCTCCGGCTTCGCAGTAGATAATTGCTGCCAGAAGATCCAGCTCATCCGCCGTAACCTTTACTCTGGCATCCGCAGAAAGACCGAGCTCCTTCAGTGCAGCTGCTTCCGCTGCCGCTGCCTCCGTAACCTCTTTCATCGTCTGTTCGGCTGTATCTGTCACTGCTTTTTCTGATACAGCTTCCTCTGCTTTCTGCTTCGTTGCCTCCTCTGCTTCCTTTTCCTCTTTCTCTGCTGCTTCCTCCAGAAGCTGTTCTGCCTTTTCCCAGGCATCCTTCGCCGCTTTTTCTTCAACAGCAGCCTGACTCTTCTCCTGAACCACGGTTTCCTCCAGATTCGCAATTACAGACTCCGGAGATAATGCCTCGGCCGCAGCCTTCGCTGCGGCCGAAGTCTGGGCATCAGTGACTCTCACGCCTGCCATGGCTGTTGTACTTGCAAGTGCCACGCATAAGACGGCTGCTGTCGTCATTACTGTCAGTTCCTTGTATAATTGTTTCATAATCTGCTCCTTTATGTTTATTTGTTACAATTTGATTACAAATATTATAAGAAGGTATTATATGAAGCAGAAAATGACCTGTCAACTTGCAAAACAAACAAAAAAATGCCGCCATGCTTGCAAAACATGACGGCATGTGAGAAATTCAGCCGAAAATCGTGAAAAATTTATGAAACTTCCGAAACTGCAATACTCCTTCCCAGCGTCACGGAATAGATCAGCCGCTCCTTCACCGGAAGACCGGTAGCCTGTTCCAGCGCTCTCTGATAAAACTGCAGCTGTTTTTGATATTTTTTCACAAGGCAGCTGCCATTGCTGCTGTAGACCTTATCGGTTTTATAATCCACGATCACCCAGGCTCCCTCTTCCTGAAAACAGGCATCAATGACGCCTCGGATCAGAATACGCTCAGGCATATTCCAGGCAGAATCCAGCTCCACCGCCGGCAGTTCCATCAGGAACGACTTCTCCCGCAGCAGGTTTCCCGCCAGGGCTGCTTTCCGCATTCTCTGTCCGGTGTCCCCGGAAAGAAAGATCACAAGATCCTTCTGATCGATCCAGTCAGCCTCCTCCTGTTCCATTTTTCCACCGGAGACCATCGCTTTTAACTGCTTTTCCACAAAGCCTGCAAAAGCCTCCTGCTCCTGTGCAGCATCCGGCAGTGCCTGATACTCTACACATTCGAAGAATCGATGGTAGGCAGTGCCCCGCTCAGCACCGGTTCTGCTGACAGTCTCTTCCCTCATGAATGCAGGAAGGTACTCCTCTTCCTCCAGTTCTTCCAGAACAGATTCCTTATATAGATAGGAAAAGGAAGATTCCGCCACAAGCTCCGGCTCCGATGCATACAGCTCCTCATCCGACTGGGAGGGACGTTTTTTCTTTAATTCGGAAACACTCATGACAGAAGGCAGAAGACTTCTGTATTCCCAGGGGTAGCTCCACTGATTTTTCTTTTCAAGAAATGCGCGAACCTCCTTCTGATAGATTTCCTCCGGATTTTCACCCACCTGCTTCAACTTCTGCTGCAAGGCAGCCTTTTCGACGGTATCCCGGATCCGATCCATGGTCATAGCTGCCGGTGTCTGTACCCGGACCTTTACAGGAGCGTCGATCGTGACTACGGGATGATCCTTTCCCAGCACCATCTGATACACCGGCTGGAAGCCCTCCGTACCTGCCAGTACAGGAAGCAGCCAGTCCATCCAGGTGGATGCCTCTGCCAGCCGTCCGTAGGGCAGAGGCTGCTCCTTAAGGGAAGGCGTCTGTACACATTCTGTTACTCTTTTTTCAAGATCATCCACAAGAGCGGTGAGAATCAGCTTTTCCTTTGCGCGGGTGAGAGCCACATACAGAACACGCAGCTCCTCAGCCAGCGTCTCCAGATGGATCCTCTGTCCGATCATTTTCTTGATCATGGTAGAATGCCGCACCCGCTTCTTTGGGTCCACATAATTCATTCCCACACCCAGATCTGCGTGGAAGATCACATTTGCCTTAGAATCCATAGTGCTGAACTTATCGCCCAGACAGGATACAAAGACAAAAGGATATTCCAGACCCTTGCTTTTGTGAATGGTCATGATTCCTACCGCATCCGCAGTCTCCCCGTAGAGATTCACTTCGCCGAAATCAATCTGATTTTTTTCCATCTGATCCAGATAGCGAAGGAACTGGAAGAGACCGTGATAGCTGGTAGCTTCAAAATCCACTGCCTTCTCAACAAGAAGGTTCAGATTTGCCAGTCGCTGCTCTCCCATAGGAAGACTGCCTGCGATCGATCTGTAACCGGTTTCATCCAGCACAAGATTCACCAGCTCATGCACCGGCAGCCAGGAAACCTGCGCCCGCAGCCACTCCAGCTGCAGAAGGAAGTGCTGCAGCTTTTCCGCCAGCCCTGCGGGTGCCGGGCCTGACGATGCTTCTGCCATCTGCTGAAGACCGGAAAGCTCTGACGCAGACTCTGCCCCCTGCTGATGACTGACCTGCCCGGACGCAGACCATATCTCCGGCTGAAGACCGGCAAGCTCAGCTGCCTTTGGTACGATCTCGTATAAGCCTCCCTCCGGCACTGCACTGCGGATCCAGGCGAGTTCTTCATCGGTCACTCCCGCCACAGGAGAATGCAGCACAGCGGCATAGGGAATGTCCTGTCTCGGATTATCCAGGATCCGCAGGTAATTCACCACCGTGCTGACTTCAATGGTACTGAAATAACCGGTTTTTGAAACGGCAAAGGACGGAATCCCCTCATTCTTCAGCACCCGGAGAAATACCTCTCCCCTTCCCCTGATCGACCTGAGAAGAACAGCAAAGTCCCTGTACTGTGCAGGGCGGAATCCTTCTGTCTTACGATCGTATACCTGCTGGGATTTCATCAATTCCTTTATTTTTGCTGCCACTGCCAGAGCCTCCATCTCCACCAGCTCGTCCTTCAGCTTCACATCCTCCAGCTCCGGATCCTTTTTATCGATCAGGATCACCTCCATACTGCAGTCTCCTTTCGGAGTCTCAGGGTAATCAAACCCCCGATGCAAAGCTGCTGCGTCGTCGTATGTAATACCGCCAAGAGAAGGCACCATCAATCGCTGAAAAAGAGCATTGGCTGAATCAAGAACCTGACCTCTGCTTCGGAAATTTTCCTTCAGATCGATTCTGCAGGTATGTTCTTCCTTTCCATAGGAATGATACTTCTCCAGAAACAGCTCCGGCTTCGCCTGGCGGAATCCGTAGATTGACTGCTTGATATCTCCCACCATAAATCGATTGAACCGTCCCTCTTCCTCACCGGATACAGCTCTCAGCAGAGCCTCCTGAACAAAGTTGCTGTCCTGATACTCATCGATCATGATCTCATGGAACTGCTGTGCAAGCTCCCTGGCTGCCGCCGTACGTTTCCACCGGACAGGTGCTGATGCTTCCCTGCTGCCTTCACGAACAGGAACAGCTTCCCCGCCCTCTCTTTCGGATGTCGCTTGCTTTTCTCCTGTCTCCTCCTTTTCAAGCAGGATCTCCAGGGCAAAATGCTCCAGATCAGAAAAGTCCAGTACGTTGTTTTTTCTTTTCCGCTCCGCGAATGCTGCAGAAAACAGACGGGTCAGCCGTACCAGCTCTGACGCATTTAGCCGGCAGTTTCTCAGCTCTTCTAAGATCAAAGGAATGGGCAGGGCAAAATACTGCTGTTCTATTTTTTCCAGCGTTTTCCTATAGCCACTGCGCCTGCTCTTCACTCTTTCCTTCAGCTGCTCATTCACACCCTCCTGCTTCTTTCTGGAGAGAGCAGGGTGCTTCAGAGTCTGAAAGCCCTGAACCAGTTCACCGTAGCTCTTCATTTCCAACAGGTCCTCCGTCAGACGGAGGTCTGTCTCAATCTGTGGAGCATAGGCAGCCGGGCCTCCCTCTTCCAGGGTCAGCTCCAGTGTCTCCCGGATCCGATCCCGCACATCCGAAAGCAGTCGTCTTCCTTCTGCCATACTCTCCTGCAGCCAGGAGCTTTCTTCCAGTTCCTGCTCTGTATCAATCTGATAGATTGCAAGACACCGCTCCAGCCAGCCCTCCGGATCCGGATCACTGACTGAAAACTCGTGCAGCCGGAGGATCAGATCCTCGCAGGCACGGTCATCCCTTCCCGGGGCAAAGGATTCAATGAACCATAAGAAAGAGTCTTCGCCTTTTTCATATTCTGCCTCCAGCAGTTCCCCGATCACATCCCTCTTCATCATGGTCAGCTCACTGTCCTCAGCGATCCGATAACCGGGATCCAGTCCGATCCGGTGAAAATAATTCTGGATCACATAGGTACAGAAGCCGTGAATCGTACTGATCTGGGCATGATGCAGGAGAATTCCCTGCCTCTGCAGGTGCTCGTTATCCGGTTCCTGACGCAGTCTCTCCTCCAGTGCCTTTCCGATGCGATCCTTCATCTCTGCTGCAGCTGCTCTTGTGAAGGTTACGATCAGCAGCCGGTCCACATCCACCGGATGCACCGGATCCGTAACAATACGCAGGATTCGTTCCACCAGCACGGCGGTCTTTCCGGATCCTGCAGCTGCACTGACCAGTATATTCTGTTCTGACAGGTCAATGGCCTGTCTCTGTTCATCCGTCCAGTTCACTGCCATAGTCAATGCTCCTCCTTCATCAATTGCAGCATTTCTTCCGCTTTGCCGTCCTCCAGTTTCCGGAACTCATATCCCGGAAGCTTACTGTCAAAGCAGCAGACTCCGCTGAAACGGCAGTAGGCGCAGGCATTCCTGCTTCCCAGCCGATAAGGATTGACAGATATTTCCCCATCCATAATCGCCTCTCCGATTTGCTGCACCTTTTTATCCACATGATCCCGCACCGTCTGAAACTGTTCCTCCGTCAATGCAGGGGATTCAGATTTCAGTGCACCGTCTTTTCTATAGCCCACAGGGATTACCTGAGAAGTAACACCGGGAGCCAGTGTCCGATCCATCAAAGAGGCGGTATCCTGCTCCGCCCGTACAAGACCGTCCAGCTTCATTTCCGGAAGGATGCTTTTCCCTTCCTCCTCCACAAAGGGATCCTTCAGATGATAGAGAAATGCCCCAACCGGCTGGATCAGCTTATCGGGATGCAGCTGTTTCTGCTGCTGTGCTGCCACGTTCAGATAGACCGTCAGCTGCAGCTGCAGACCATAGTAGACCGAAGCCAGATCCAGCTTTGCCTGCCCTGTCTTGTAGTCGATGATCTTAATGTAAATCGTATCCTCCTGCTCCAGCAGGTCCAGCCGGTCAATCCTGCCGCGCAGCCGCATGGCAGCTCCGTCCTTCAGCGGAATCTCTGCCAGCTCCGGCAGTTCCATGGTTGGAAACTGGATCTCAAAACCGGTTGGCTCAAACTCTCCTGCCAGGATCTGCTCCTGCAGCACAGAGACAGTACAGCGCATCAGATTGCGCATGCGCGTGATCATATAGGCATTTCTGCTGCTGCTGTGGAAGATGCCGTTGCCGCTGTCATGGACGCATTGCTCCAGAGCCTCGTCCGCCAGAAGGATTCTCTTTTCCTCATCCAGCTCCGCCCAGCGGATGCCCTCTTTCTTCAGCCTTTCAGAGAACCGCTGGAGACTGTCATGGAGCACAGTGCCGAAGTCTGCCGGTGTGACCTCATACACAGGCCGCTCCTTCAATCTTATGCCGTATTGCAGGAAATGCGCATAGGCGCAGGCAGCAAACTGCTCCAGTCTGGTAACGGACCCCTGCAGCACAGGACCGTACATAGCTCTTGCAACTGCCTTGCTGATCCTGGTATCATGATTTTCAAAAAATGCTGCTTCCAGCATCTGTTCTGCCTGCAGAGCGTTCACACTGTTCCGGAACCAGGCATATACTTCCTTCCACACCGGATCCTCTGCCGCCTGCTCCGGATTCTGAAAACCGGCCAGCAAAATCTGCAGTCTGCCCTCCGGTGTTTCCAGATTCAGAAGTCCGGCACCTGAAGCATCCGAAGTTCCGGTGCGGTTTTCCACCTCCACATCCGGAAACAGCTTGCGAATCGTTCCAACAAGATAAGAAGGAAGCCTTGCCGCTCCAGCGGTATCCATCTTACTGTAGGAGAGAAAAAGCTGTTCCGAGGGCTTTGTCATATTCAGATAGAGATAAAACCTCTGCTGATACATCCGTTCTCTGTCACCGGGAGCCAGTGTTATTTCTCTGGATTTCAGATAGTCTCTGTCCGGCTCTGACAGAAGTCCTCCCGCCGCAGCTGCCTTTGGAACGATCCCCTCATTCAGACCCGCAAAGAACAAAACCTTCACCGAGGAGAGGCGGCTTCTTTCAATATCCCCCACCAGCACCTGATCCCCTCCCGGAGGAATCAGACCAAGTGCCGCCTCCTGAAACAGAGCCTCCAGAATCTGCTGGTACTCATTCAGCCCCATGGGCTCATCTCCCAGAATCTCCACCGCCTTATTCAGAAGATCCATGACAGCCGGATAGATGGAATCATATTCTGCCGCACGTACCCGATCTCCGGCAGCCTGAAACTGCTCTGCAAGCGTTCGGCAGCGGCTTTGCAGACGGCCCCGGAGCAGAAATGTCACCAGCACTCTTGTTTTTGCCTCAAGAGATGACCTCTTCTCCTTCAGCCCCGCAGTCAGATCATCCAGTTCTTCCACCAGCCGCTCACGCAGTGCATTGATCTCTGTCAGCTGCTCCTCCTTCATTCCTTTGAATGTTCTGGTCCAGAATTCCTGATATTTTTTTCTTCCGCGAATCCCAAGTGCCAGCAGATATTCATCCAGTGCATCCGCCTCCTCTGCCGAAAAGCCGCTTAAGCCCGTGCGAAGATAACGCATCACACTTTCATAGGAATAATTTCTGACCACCAGATCCACCGATGCACGAATGTATTCCACCAGCAGGTTATGAAGAACCGGAACATTGCGATCCACAAAAACAGGGATACCTGCCTTTGTAAAAATCTGTTCTGCCAGACGGCCGTAGCCTGCCAGATCACCGGTCACTACCGCCAGATCCCTGTAGCAGAGATGGTTTTCCCGCACCTGGTACAGGATCTGCTCTGCGATATCCACCAGCTCTTCCTCCGGAGTCATTGCCTCGGAGATCCTGATATTTGCTTCCCCTCTCCAGCTGTCTCTTTTCCCGGAGCGGAACAGCTGCTTTTCCAGAAATCCCAGAGACGGATTTGCCGCAAATCGGCTTTTCCCGTCAGTGCCGATCCAGAGAATCTCCTCAGCCTCCGTATGAACCTCCCGGGCAAGCTCCGTCAGTGTCCGGATCATCTGCCGGCTCATATAGAATAGATTTGCAGGACTGCAGGGTCGAAACGGATCCATTCCCTCCTGCAGGGTTACTACAGCCCACACTTTCCTACAGTGTACCAGCAGCTCCCGGATCAAAGGAAGCTGCACCGGTGTGAAACCGGTATAGCCATCCAGCACGATCGTGCAGTTTTTCAGCCAGTCTGAGGAGGTGATCACCCGGGCAAGAGCCTGCGGCACCTCCTCTGTGGTAAGATACCGGCTCTCCAGATAGTCAGTAAAGCCCTGATAGATCTGCTTTACATCCTCCAGCTTGGCAGTCAGGAGTGCCCGGCGGCCTCCCTCTTCATCCGATGCCTGCCAACTGTCCAGATCAGAAGGTTCTATTCCATACTGCATAAATTCAGAAATCAGGGATTTCATCTGCTCTACCGCCCCCGGTTTCTTCATAGTGCCTCCCAGCACCTGCAGTCTGCTGCGCTGCTCCCAGACCACCTTCTGAATGATCAGACTTTTCCCGCTGTCCTCCAGAATGGGCTGCAGATTGCCTCCCACCTCCTGAAACACACGGTATGCCAGCCTGTTAAAGCTCAAGACATCTATATTCAGAAGGCAGCCCCCCGGATGAAGGGCTGTCAGACGTTTCTGGGTCTGCATATTAAACTGCTCCGGAACGAGGATCAGAAAGTTCCGGTCCGGATGCTCTCTGGCTTCTCTAACGATTCTTTCATATATATACTGTGATTTTCCCGCGCCGCTGCTGCCGGCGATGATCTGCAGGGACATACTTCTTCTCTCCTTTTTCACTCCTGTATGATTCACCTGTTCCTATTGTATCATGTGCATTTTTTTCAGGACAGCCCAATCCGTGTGATTGCTTCCGGTTGTACGTGTTTCTGTACTCCGAAACATTACCGGAGAACTGCAAAAAGGCAGCGGGCCAAAACCCGCTGCCTTTTGCATATTCTCCATAGCAGTTCACAACCACTCTTTTTCAAAGATCCGATGCCACCTTCAGCATTTCCTCCATCTCTTCTACTGAAAATGTATAGGCAGAGTTGCAGAAATGACACTGCAGCTCCACCGGTTTTCCCTCATCGATCAGACTCTGCAGTTCTTTTCTGCCAAGGCTGATCAGTGCACGGGATACTCTTTCCTGGCTGCAATTGCAGTAGAAGGAAGCCGGCACTGTTTCATTGATCTCCAGATCCATATTGCCAAGAAGGCGTTCCAGGATCTGCTCCGGAGTATCTCCCTCCTCCAGCATGGAGGTGACGGATTTGATACCGGAAAGATTCTTCTCCAGCTTCTCGATCACTTCCTCTTCAGTTCCGGGCATCAGCTGAATGATAAATCCTCCTGCCTGCTTCACGGTGTTATTCTCTTTATTCATCAGCACGCCCAGACCGCAGGTAGACGGAACCTGTTCACTGGCTGCAAAGTAATAGGTCAGATCCTCTGCGATTTCTCCGGAGGGAAGGTCAATGGTACCTACATAGGGCTCCTTCAGACCAAGATCACGAATGACAGTGAGCGTTCCCTGTCCAACAGCACCGCTGACATCCAGCTTGCCGATGGAGTTTGCAGGAATCAGCACCATGGGATTTTCTACATAGCCCTTTACGGTTCCCTTGGAATCTGCTGTAACTGTAATACCCTGGATTGGACCATCACCTCTGATCTGCAGAGTAAGAAGATCCTTATCTCCCTTCATCATGATTCCCATCATCACAGCTCCGGTCATCAGTCTGCCCAGAGCGGCAGTTGCAACGGGGCTTGTGTTGTGGCGGCTTCTGGCCTCCTCAACCAGGTTTCTTGTTGTGGCAGCGAAGGCACGAATCTGTCCTTCCGCTGCAGTTGCTCTTACAATATAATCATTCATAACTCTTATTCCTTTCCCCAGATTTCTTTGTATTTTTCAATATCATCCCAGGATTTTCCCTTTTCTCTGGCAGCGATATACATTCTCTCACAGGTGGCACCGGGATTCTTCTCGGTAAATGCTTCAAAGGCATCGACAAATTCCATGCCTGCTTCACTCAGAAGTTTCTTTATCGTATTCAGGTCGTAGGCACGCTGATAATGGTATTCCTCTTCTTTTCGGTAGAGGCCGTCGCCCTCAGGCAGAAACAGGGTCAATGCATACTCATTGATCTGCTCTTCTTCATCATAATAATTTTCCCAGATAAAGCTTCCTTCATCCCGGTTTTCTGCAATGGTACGATCTCCGATGGATCTGTATTTTTCAGCGGTATTAATATCAAACAGGAAGACTCCACCCGGATCCAGATAGTTGTTGGCAAGGCGGAACACCTCCAGCAGCTCCTCTTCCTCTGTAATATAGTTCAGACAGTCACAGCCGGTTACGATGGCAGCTACCGTACCAAAGAGTTCAAATTCTCTGACATCCTGATTCAGATACAGAATGTCCAGACCGCTTTCTTCTCTCTTCTCTATTGCTGCCTCCAGCATATCTGCAGAACTGTCCAGGGCAATCATATCATATCCTGCTCCGGCAAGGTATTCTGTGATCGATCCGGTGCCGCAGCCCAGCTCCAGTACCAGTCCCTCCTCTACCTGATATTTTTTCAGCAGGTGGATCAGATATTCTCCCCACTGTTTATAATCTACGTTGTCCATGAACAGGTCATAGACACTTGCAAAGCTTTCATATGCAGCCATTGTTTATTTCCTCATAATTTAAAACTTGAATCCACACGGATGTATCATACCACAATACCACCTCTTCACCCAGACCAAATTTTTCCTGTTTGTTCGCATCCATTGGAGGACTGCTTCTGTTCGTGAATAATATTGCCGCAAAAGCGGAACACCGGGGACGGAGGTGCTGTTCCACTTTTGTGGTACGGTACCTCCGTCCCCGGCGTTCCACTTCATCTGTCCGCATGTCGATCAAACAAACTTATTCAGTTCTGCATCGTATTCATAGTCGATCAGAGAAAGCTTCTCCCTGATCGACTGCTCTTCTGCAGCTTCTGCAGCGCAGAATTCCTGCAGGCTTGGGTAATGATCTCTCAGCTGCGTATTCACGTAGCTGAGGAGCATCATGGGATCCTTTGGCAGCATGGCTTTCACTCCTTTCAGATTCTCCGAATTCGAGTCAAATCGAACCGGCTGGTCGCTGCAGTTCATCCTCCGCTGAAAACGAAGTATTCCCTGTCAGTATAGACGCATTATTTCACCCGTGCAACCAGATCTCCGTCCTGCACATCCAGAAGGATGGTGTCACCCTGATGAACCTCTCCGCCGAGGATCAGTCTTGCTGACAGGGTCTCAACATATTTCTGTACGAATCGTTTCAGAGGACGGGCACCGTAGATCGGATCGTAGCCTCCGTCAATGACATAGGTCTTGGCAGCCGGTGAAAGCTCAATGGAAAGCTCCCGATCCTGCAGACGGCGGTTCAGATCCTTCATCAGCAGATCCACGATATTCCCGATATTATCCTTGGTCAGCGGCTTGAACAGGATCGTTTCATCCAGACGATTCAGGAACTCCGGTCTGAAGTGAGCCCGAAGATCCGCCATGACCATCGTTCTTGCCTCTTCACTGATCTCACCGTTTTCCTTGATTCCATCCAGCAGATAGGAGGAACCGATGTT
Organism: Lachnospiraceae bacterium; assembly: GCA_030527645.1. GTDB lineage: Bacteria > Bacillota > Clostridia > Lachnospirales > Lachnospiraceae > JAKSRN01. The sequence goes on from JAUNAJ010000004.1 coordinate 139,041, forward strand.
AGAGGTCATGATCAGAATCGTATTCTTAAAGTCTACCGTTCTGCCCTGAGAATCTGTGATCCGGCCATCGTCCAGCACCTGCAGAAGCACGTTGAATACATCCGGATGAGCCTTCTCGATCTCATCGAACAGTACAACGGAATAGGGTTTTCTCCGCACTGCCTCTGTCAGCTGGCCGCCTTCCTCATATCCAACATATCCCGGAGGCGCTCCGATCAGACGGGAGACAGAATACTTCTCCATATATTCACTCATATCGATTCGAACCATGTTGTTCTCATCGTCGAAGAGCTTTTCTGCCAGTGTCTTAGCCAGCTCTGTTTTTCCCACACCGGTAGGACCAAGGAACAGGAAGGATCCGATCGGCTTGCTGGGATCCTTAATGCCTGCTTTGGAACGAATGATGGAATCTGCCACCAGAGTAACTGCCTCATTCTGACCGATGACTCTCTTGTGAAGATCCTCTTCCAGGTGCAGGATCTTGGTTCTTTCACCCTCTGTCAGCTTCGCAACAGGGATTCCTGTCCAGCGGGAGATGATTCTTGCAATCTCCTCCTCTGTCACACTTTCATGGATCAGAGAAAGATCCTTCCTGCTGACACGCTCCTCCTCATCCGCCAGCTCCTTCTGCAGTCTCGGCAGCTCGCCGTACTGCAGCTCTGCTGCTTTATTCAGATCATACTTCTGCTGAGCAGCTTCGATCTGACGATTGATATCCTCAATTTTCTCGCGAAGGGAGGACAGCTTGTCCACGGAGGATTTTTCGCTTTCCCACTTCGCCATGCCTGTATTCAGCTCGTCCTTCTTCTCTGCCAGCTCCTTCTGCAGATCAGCCAGACGCTCCTTACTCAGATGGTCCGTCTCCTGCTTCAACGCAGCTTCCTCGATCTCCAGCAGCATAATCTTTCTGTTCAGCTCATCCAGCTCGGTAGGCATGGAATCCATCTCTGTTTTAATGAGGGCACAGGCCTCATCGATCAGATCAATGGCTTTATCCGGCAGGAAACGATCGGAAATATAGCGGTCCGATAAGGTTGCAGCAGCCACCAGGGCTGTATCCGTAATCTTCACACCGTGGAATACTTCGTACCGCTCCTTCAGTCCACGAAGAATAGAAATGGTATCCTCCACAGTTGGCTCATCAACCAGCACCGGCTGGAAACGACGCTCCAGTGCAGCATCCTTCTCGATATATTTTCTGTACTCATCCAGTGTTGTAGCACCGATACAGTGCAGCTCACCACGAGCCAGCATCGGTTTCAGCATGTTGCCTGCATCCATGGCACCATCTGTCTTGCCGGCTCCCACGATCAGATGCAGCTCATCGATAAACAGAATGATCCTTCCGTCACTGTTCTTTACTTCCTCCAGAACCGCTTTCAGACGTTCCTCAAATTCTCCTCTGTATTTTGCTCCTGCAACCAGGGCACCCATATCCAGGGAAAAGATGGTTTTATCCTTCAGACCCTCCGGTACGTCCCCGCGAACGATTCGCTGGGCAAGGCCCTCCACAACTGCAGTTTTACCAACACCGGGCTCACCGATGAGAACCGGATTGTTTTTTGTTTTTCTGGACAGGATCCGCACTACATTACGGATCTCACTGTCTCGACCGATAACCGGATCCAGCTTCTGATTTCTGGCTTTGTCCACCAGATCAATACCATACTTATTCAGAGTATCGTAGGTACTCTCCGGATTGTCAGAGACCACTCGCTGATTTCCTCTGATGGTGCTCAGTGCCTTCAGGAACCGGTCCCTGTCAATGCCGAACTCCTTAAACAGCTTCTTCAGCTCCGGGCTGGGGTTTTTCAGAAGTGCCAGGAACAGGTGCTCAACGGATACATATTCATCTCCCATGGCCTTTGCTTCATCCTCTGCGCTGACCAGGGCTTTGTTCAGATACTGTCCGATATAGGGATTGCCGCCCTGTACCTTTACCTTGGCATTCAGGATGCTCTCCACGGAATTCACGAAGTACTCCGGCTGGATCTCCATCTTCTCAATCATCTTCAGGATCAGACTGTCGTCCTGCTTCAGAAGAATATACAGCAGATGCTCCTGCTCAATCTCCTGATTTCCGAACTCATAGGCGGTTTTTTCCAGATCCTGCACCGCCTGCAAAGATTTCTGTGTGAATTTGCTGATATTCATAACCACACCTCCTATATCATGCTGATGCATTTCATTCAAATAGAGTAGTATGCCTTTTTCGGATGTTTCCTCCGTCTTCAGCATAACCAAAAGAAAGTTTTATCTCCGCCGTGAATGCTCCTGCGGAACCTTCTCATGCCTGGATAAAACCTCCTCATGGTTTGAATATAGCACTCGTTGTTAGCACTGTCAAGAGGTGAGTGCTAATTTTTTCCCCAGAGAATCCCTTCTTATGTCAACTCAAGACCTTTATCAGATAGAAGAAAGTAATATAACTGCTGCAGCCTTACAGCTCCAGCAGCATATATTCATATCCCCTTAACTGCACTTTCGCTCCCGGCAGCTCCATCTGCCTGCAGTCTTCGAGATTATCCAGCAAAATTCTGCTGCAGCCTCCCGGCAGAGATACGCATCTCGGTTTCTTCTGAAAATTCGCCAGTACAAGCAGTGTTTTCTCTCCCTTTCTGAAGTAGGCAATGAGATTCTTCTCCTCCTTCAGATAGGGCTCCATGCTTCCGTATACAAGGGTCTCCTTGTAAGCAGGATCCTTTCTGACTGCTGCCAGCTTTCGATAAAAGTTCAGAATAGAATCCTCTCTCTTCTCCTGTTCTTCCACATTGATTTCAGAATAGTTGGGATTTACCTTCAGCCAGGGAGTTCCGTCAGTGAAACCGGCATTCCGGGAAGCATTCCACTGCATGGGGGTTCGTGCATTATCTCTGGAAAATGCCGATACGATCTTCAGTGCTTCGTCCTCATCATAGCCTGCATCCTGTGCCACCTTGTATTGATTGATGGATTCCACGTCATCAATCTGGGAAAATGAAGAGAAAACCATGTTCTCCATGCCGATCTCCTGTCCCTGATAGATGAATGGGATTCCCTTCAGCATATAGTAGACACCTGCCAGCAGCTTCTTGGATGCATCGCAGCGATCCGACCGGCGAATATAGTGGCTGACACCTCTTGGCTCATCATGATTCTCCAGAATATTCGAAATCATTCCGGCATCCCCGATCTTTTTCTGGGAATGGAAGATGCAGGACTTGTACTCCTCCGGAGTGAGTTCTGTCCTGGCTTCATGCCAGCCCTTCCCGCTCTTTCCGAACAGAGTAGGTTCAAAATCAAACATGGTGGAAAAATATCCCCCGTCGCCAATAAACTCCGTCAGCTGGTTTTCCTTGAGATTGAACACCTCACCCACCGTAAATGCCTGGTAAGGTGCGAATGCTTCTCTCTGCATTTCACCGAGGAACTCGCCGATTCCCTCTGCTCCGAGAAGCATGTTTCCGATATCGGAAAGACCGTCCTCCCGGTCTGACGGATAGTCCGAGAAGGGCAGTTTCTTTTTGATATTGATAATGGCATCGATCCGGAAGCCGCCCAGACCCTTTTCCAGCCACCAGCGGATATTTTTATATACCTCTTCCCGCACCTCCGGATTCTCCCAGTTCAGATCCGGCTGCTTTTTATGGAACACATGAAGGTACTGCTTATCGGGATGACCGGGAAGCTCATCCCACACCGGTCCGCCGAAATAGCTTCTCCAGTTGCAGGGGAGATCCCCGGACTCATTCCTGTCTTTTATATAGAAGAAATTCCCGTATTTTCCATCCGGATCCTGACAGGCCTTCTGAAACCATTCATGCTCATCGGAGCAGTGATTCACCACCAGATCCATCAGGATGTACATGTCTCTTTCCTTTGCCTGACGGATCAGTTCCTCCATATCCTCCATCGTACCGAACCGCGGATCGATCTTATAATAATCGGAAATGTCATAGCCCTGGTCCGCCAGAGGGGACTGATACACCGGCGAAAGCCAGATGATATCCACGCCAAGGTCTTTCAGATAATCCAGTTTTGAAATAATTCCGGAAATATCACCGATTCCGTCTCCATTGGAATCGTAAAAGCTTTTCGGGTAGATCTGATAGGCTGTTTTGTCATGCCACCATTGTTTTTTCATGTTGTATCTACTCCTTCTCTATTAAAGATCAACTGCCTGCCTGCATACTTTACCCTGCTGATTTCTGCCCAGCACCAGTATATGGTCAAAGCCTGCAGCGATCGCCGCATTCACTGCCTGATCAAAGGCTCCGTTCAGCAGTTCCTTCTGATGGGCATCGGAATTGATCAGGATCTCTCCTCCAAAATCCTTCAGTGCCTTCAGCAGAAACAGATTGGGGTACAGTTCTTTTTTTCTGCCTCTGTTCACAGCACCGCAATTGATTTCAAAGGGAACTCCCTGTTGAACGAGATGCTCCATGGCCGTCAATGCCGGAGCTGTATATCTCGGATCTGACTCATCCAGGAAATGGTCTGAGTCATTGAATCTGGTGATCAGATCAAAATGTCCCACAAAGCTGCAATTCGTTTTATCATAGACAGCTGCCTCCTGCTCATAATACGCAGCGGCCAGCTTATAATAGTCTCCTCCATAATAGTTCTCACAGCCCTCCTTCAGCATCGACCACTGATTATCCACGGGAATCAGACCGCCGTCTGCATTCTGAATAAAATGGGTCGATCCAATGATATAATCCAGGTCAGCTGCTGTTTCATCCGCCGGATCAACGCAAAGGGGACGATAGCTGCCGTCCCAGCCGCTGCCGAATACCTCCTCTGCATATACCAGGTCCAGCTCAATACCGCAAAGAATTTCCATGCGGTCCTCGTATTCCTTCTGCAGCATTTTTATTTCTCTCAGATAGTTCGGAAGATCCATGTGGATATCCGGATCCATGTGGCCGGAAAAGCCCAGTGTATGAAAGCCCAGCTGCAGTGCCTGTTCTGCCACCTCCCGGGGAGAATTGCTTCCGTCGCAAAGATTGGTGTGTGTATGAAAATTTGCCTTCAACATTGTTCATGTACTCCTTTTTTTAACTGCGCAAATCACAGATCTGCTGACTCACTTAAGCTTCAGCCAACTTTACCAAGCCGCAGCCATGGATCGCCGCTGGCAAGAAAAAAGCGCAGGCTGTCTCTTCAGCCTGCGCTCATTATACCATCAGATCTCGTTATTTTTCATTCTTTTGAAGAAATCTTTTGTCTCTTTCACAACCACTCCGCTGAGAGCGAAGATTGCGATCATATTCGGAATAGCCATAAGGCCGTTTACGATGTCGGCAATGGTCCATACAGCAGATACTGTCAGGAACGGTCCGATGAATACCACGATAATATACAGCCAGCGGTAGCCAATTACCAGACCCATATTACCATTGGAAAGGTACTCCAGACATCTCTCTGAATAGTAATCCCATCCAAGAATCGTGGTAAATGCAAAGAATGCAAGACAGATCATCAGAATAAAGGCAGAAACTTTTGCCGGAATCGGAAGACCATTCTGGAATGCATAGGTCGTAACCTGCACGCCTTCCAGACCTTCTACCTGCCATGCTCCTGTGATTACAAGAGACAGACCTGTCATGGTACAGATAATAATCGTATCAACAAATGTACCTGTCATGGACACTAGACCCTGACGAACCGGCTCCTTTGTAGTAGCTGCTGCTGCAGCAATAGGAGCAGATCCCAGACCGGCCTCATTGGAGAAGATACCCCTTGCAATACCGCTTCGCATGGATACCAGCATGGAACCAACGATTCCGCCGGTAACGGCTCTCGGGTTAAATGCACCCTGCACAACTGTTACGATTGCAGCCGGAACCTTTGTGATATTAAAGAGGATCAGCAGCAGAGCAAACGCAATATAGATCACAGCCATAAAGGGAACAATGATCTCCGCCACTGCTGCAATACGCTTGATTCCACCGATCAGTACCAGTGCAACGCAGAAGGTAACCAGAACAGCTGCGATCAGAACAGTAATGGACTGTGTTCCGATTACAGGAAGAGTTACAGTATGAAGATCCTCCGGATCAAAGAAGGAGTGGATCGCCGCTGCGATACCATTCACCTGGGTGATCGTTCCGATACCGAACAGTCCAACCAGCATTCCAAAGAAGGCAAACAGCTTAGCCAGCCATTTCCACTGTGCACCCATTCCCTTTTCAATATAGTAGAACGGACCGCCAAGATAGTGGCCGTCTCCGGCCTTTTCACGATATTTTACAGCCAGCAGACCCTCAGCATATTTTGTTGCCATTCCGAAGAAGGCAGCAACGATCATCCAGAACAGAGCACCGGGGCCTCCGGCACAGACAGCAGTTGCGACACCAACGATATTACCGGTACCGATGGTAGCGGAAAGAGCGGTACACAGAGCTCCAAAGGAGGAAACCTCTCCCTCTCCATCTGATTCATTTTTCAGCATCCACTTTAAAGCCAGCGGCAGTTTCCGGAACTGAAGCACCTTCAGCCGCACCGTCAGCAGCAGACCTCCTGCCAGGATCAGCACCATCAGCGGTACCCCCCAAACAAGATCATCGATTTTTACAAGAAATTCGGTAAACGCTTCCATTATCAATCCCTCCGTATTTGTACTGCGTTTATATGAACCTTCAGAAAGATCAAAGAAGTATTTACAGTGAACGCAAAAAGACCGGGGTACCACGCTTCTGATACTCCGGTCTGAAAAAGCACTTGAACTTCTTGCTGCTAACAAATCTGCTTCAACGCTCCTCTGTCCTTTTGCCTGAGAGATTCGATGCTGCCATCTTGCCCCTTCGGCACCTCCGCCTGAACAGTCTGTACTGTTCACGGGAGACTTCTCCAGAGTACAATCCCCCTGCAGTCTTACATGTTTCCATGCACCTGAAAGTTTTTCTTCTTCGGTCGGCTTCTGCCATCTCCTACAGGGTTCTTCTTGTCTTTCTATATTGTCACTACACTAAGATATCGTTAATTTGCAGAGATGTCAATAACGTATATGATTTTTCGGTTACTGTGAACAGCCTGACCTGTAAGCAGTAACGATTTTTCGGTTACTCTCTGTTATACTCCAGCTCCTCACCAAAGCGTGCCTTATATTCTTCAGCCAGCTCCGGACGGAATTTCGGATGTGCGATATTGATCAGACGTTTTGCTCTTTCTCTCAGCGTCTGACCGCGGAGCTGGGCAACACCATACTCGGTTACGATATAATTCACATCACAGCGTCCTGTGGTGACAGGAGCTCCTGTAGTCAGAGTTGTCGTGATCTTGGAATGTGCCTCATCCTTAGTTGTTGAATGAAGTGCAATGATGGACCTTCCCCCCTTGGAGAGATTCGCGCCACGGACAAAGTCCATCTGTCCGCCGATACCGGAGATCTGACGGAGTCCGATCGCCTCTGCACACACCTGTCCCTGCAGATCTACCTCTACGCAGGAATTAATGGATACCACATTGTCGTTTTGAGAAATGACTGCAGGATTATTGCAGACATCCACGGGAAGCATTTTGATCATAGGATTATTATCTACATATTCATACAGCTTACGGCTTCCCATCAGGAATGTGGTACAGATCCGTCCCACATCCCGCTGTTTTTTACTGCCGTTGATAATTCCTGCCTCGATCAGCGGGAGAACACCGTCGGAGATCATCTCAGAATGAATGCCGAGATCCTTTTTATCTGTAAGGAAACTCAGTACGGCATCCGGTACAGCACCGATTCCAAGCTGCAGACAGTCCCCATCCCGAACAAGATCAGCAATATAGCGGCCGATCTTCTCATCCTCCGGAGTAATTCGGGCAGGTATTGCCTCCGGCAGCGGCTCCCAGGAATTCAGGAATCCGTCTACCTGTGACACATGGATAAAGCTCTCTCCAAAGGTTCTCGGCATGTTGGGATTCACCTCTGCGATTACAATTTTTGCAGAGCGTACTGCCTGATAGCCATAATCACAGGAAAGACCCATATTGATATAGCCCCGGGCGTCCGGCGGCGAACAGGTAAATGCAAACACATCCACCGGAAGCTCTCCGCTGCGGAACATATACGGGATATCAGAGAAGAAGGCAGGTGTATATTCTGCTCTGTGCTCTGCAATAGCCTTTCTGGCCGGTCCGCCTACAAACAGTGCATTATGACGGAAGTGCTCCTCCATTCCCGGCTGCAGATACTCGCCTGAGCCAAGATACACCATATGCGCAACTTCCACATTTTTAAATTTTTTTGCCTCTTTAGCCATTGTGCGCTGGAAAATGATGGGCTCACCTACTGCATGTCCGAATACGACTCTGTCTCCGTCATGGATCTGGGCTACTGCCTCCTCCGGTTTCATTGTATGAGTTTTATAATATTCACGCCAATCCATACTTGTTCCTTTCCTGCAGCATTCACGGAACCACTCCCTCACCGGGCTTTGCGAGCTGATCCTGCATCCGTTACCTGCAATCCTTTCTTTTTAAAAAGCAGGTGTTTCGACACTCCTGTATGTTCGTCCAAACACCTGCGGTTATCAGCATTTAAAATGCATTTCTGTAAATATCAGCAATTTCCTCTTCGGAAAGCTCTACATAATTGTTGTTCAGCAGTCTCTGCTGTGTTTCAATAACATTCTTTGCGAACACAGTGATCTCATCCTCTGTCATTCCGTGCTCACGGAGCGGTGCTCTCTCAAGAATGGTGTCCATCAGAGAAACCAGTGTTTCCAGCGCATATTCGTCCTTTACACCGAGAATTCTGCCAAGCAGAGCTTCCAGATCATTGATCTTTCCGATTGGCTTTTTCTCCTTGTATTTCTCCATTACCGCTGCAAACATCAGCTGATTGGACTGGCCGTGCGGGATGTGATGCGTACCGCCAAGAGGATAGCTCAATGCATGCACAGCAGCACAACCGGCATATCCGAAGGCAATTCCTGCCCAGTTAGAGGCGCGCAGAAACTCTGCAGCATATTTTTTCCATGCCTGCACATCCTGCTCCTCTGCCCCCTTTGCAGTTTTTCCCCAGCTGCTGAGGATCAGCTCCAGTGCATTTTTTGAAAATGCCTCGCTGGTAGCACAGCCATTGGGGCTTAAGAAGGATTCCACCGCATGGATCATGGCATCGATGGATGAGGTTGCAAATACTTTATAGGGAAGGGATAACAGCATCTCCGGTACAAGTACCGCTTCATCTGCAAACATGGATGGAGAAACCAGTCCCTGCTTCACACCTTTCTTTGTACGGTTTACGACCGCAATATTTGTAACCTCACTTCCTGTTCCGCAGGTGGTTGGGATGATGGTCAGCGGATGAACCTTTTCCAGTCCCTCTGTCATACGGTCATACAGATCATCCACTGTGTCACCGCTGCCGGCTACTGCCAGAATCTTGGCAATATCAATAATAGTTCCACCGCCGATGGCGATGATACGGTCAAAGGATGTTTTACTGAGATCCTCAAGAATCGCATCCACCATCACATCACTCGGTTCACCCATTCCGTATTTTTCCTGAAAAATAGTCTGGCATCCCAGATCCAGGTCGGAAACAATCGGATGATAAATGTACTCGTTGGTAAGGATCAGATCAGATGCTCCCAGTGAGGACGCTTTTGCATATTCAGCAAATTTTTCAAATTCAAGAATAGCAGGTTCGATCTTAAAAGGTTTCATACTCACTACCTCTCTTTATTATGAACGGTTCCCGGATCGTACTGCACAGGTGCAGTACGATCCGGTCGGAACCTGGAACTGCGGATTAATACATTCTTGCTTCTGCAAGGTGATCATCAATACGTTTGCGAGCCTCAAGTACCGCCTCGGATTTTGCTGTAGAAGCCACTCCAAGGTGCCACCAGCTCTCATAGCCCTCAGCCATGGTCTTTGGCAGTACTT
>JAUNAJ010000032.1 GCA_030527645.1 Lachnospiraceae bacterium
TCACGATTGCCTGTCCGACTGTCATTCTTGTTTTGCTCATAATTGTTTTCCTCCTTATATATATTGTGCTATCCGTTTCATAGCTGTCTGTTCGAAAGCTTCAAACAGCTGCTTTATTTTCTATCATCTAATTACATTACATTGCTGCAATATATTTTTTTCTTATTGCTATCTGCTATTTGGAAGTATTGTCTTCTTACATCTTTTGTTCCCGGGAACAGATGTACATCCGTTCCCGGGGGGAATAATATTTAGGAAAAGTTGAAAAATTGATCTGTTACTGAATAGCGCTTGCCTCACTTCTGTATTTGATCACAGTTGAAGTACCATTGAGAATGAAATAGCCAATTGTAAGGCAAATGGAAATTGTCTTAAATGTAGGTACTGCGATGCTGCCGCCGTATGTCATCAATGCACATACTACTAATACCGCCAGCAGAACATAGGCAACATAAGACAGTACCTTCACATAACCAGGAAGTACAGGATTCGGACCGGCATTTTTCAGTTTCTCTTCCATTTCGCGATCTACCAGATCCTTAAGCTCTTTCTGGAATTTCTCCTCCTCAGCAATTTCCTTGCTGTAATCTCCTTTTGCTCCCATAAATCCTGCTAATACTGTGTACAGTACTGCAGAAATAATGTATTCAGGAATGAAGATAAAGTTACTGTGGATCGCACCTGTTTTGACCATAGTGACAACAAAGAGAATGCTGACAGCCCAGGTAATGATTGCTGCCCAGTTCACACTTCGCTCTTTATACATTGTAAAGAAGCGTGTATAACCGATTTTGGGGAACAGGAAATGTTCTACGATACACATTGCTCCGACACCAACTACTGCCCAGCCAAGCATACGAACAATATCGCCAATGTTGGTCATGCCGGGGAAGCAGGCAAGAACCGTCATCAGAATACCAACAATGTAGGTTACCTGTTTCTGAGAAAGCTTCGGAAGAAGTGTATTGAGAGAAAGTGCGGAACGGTACACAGTCGGGTTCGCCGTCGTCCAGCCTGCAACGATTACTGCACAGATACCTGTCAGACCTACTACAGTATTTGTAACAGCGCCGGGATCAAGAACATCCAGAGAAACCTTCAATAATGCGGAAGCTGCTGCACCCATGATCGCTACGCAGATCCATGCAAAAAAGTGACCAATAAACATTCCGATTGCTGAAATGTATCCATATTTATAATTCTTTGCAAATCGGAACAGGCCCATATCATTGCAGCCCATGTGCCATGCAAGATTGCAGAGCCATGCAAAGCATGCTACGTGGAAAATAGTAAATGGCTCAGCATTCGGATTTCCACTTCCGCTTCCTACATTTGCATTGAAAATTGCCCAGACATCTGAAAGAGAGTTGATTTCAACGCCCGTTGCCTGTGCCAGCTGCGGCAGAGCTACAACTGCACTGATAAAGAATACGCAGATCATCCATGGAACACAGGTAGAAGCAAATTTTGCACACGCTTCAAAACCATTTGCTGCAACAAGTGTTACAATTCCACCAAGAATGAGTACGATAATAACAAAAGTTATACTGGTAGGGTACCATTCATGCTGAATCGGAATACCTACTACCTCTCGGATCGCAGTGGCGGATACACAGATTCCGGATCCGGCAAGTGCGATACTGCAGAGGCTCCACACAAGATTGTAGAATTTCTGTGCTGCAGGTCCCAGAATTTTTTTCAGATAACTATATAAAGTCAAACGGGAGCTTGTTGCCAGAGTTGCACAGCAGAATGTAAATGACAGCATTGCAAGCAGATTGCCGATGATCAGTCCCAGAAGAATCGTCTTAGCGGAACAGCCCCAGCTTACAAGTGTTGCTCCGATGACAAACTCTGTGGCTGCAATATGCTCACCGCCATACAGTCCAAAAAAGTTACCTACGCTGGAGAGATTCTTTTCCGACACAGGCCGGTCTATCAAAGGAACCTCATTAGGATTTAAATTTCTCATCTTGTTCTCCTTCCCTTTTTCCTGAATTCAGAACCTGTTACAGATTTTGATGCGTCAGTTCTCCACCCAATTGGCGGAATCATCCCTATACGGATCCACAGCCAATTCAGCTGAGATAGTTATCTACAAATGCCTTTGTTTTTTCGTAGGAAATTTTTACATTTTCATCGACAGTCAGATCATAGTATTCCGGGCGGAATACCTCGATTGCAGCAGGCACTCCTTCGAAATCAAAACCGCAGGCTCTAAGAGCATCCGCGAGTTCTTTTTTATCAATGCATCCGTCACCGGGCCATAACCGTTTTGTATCATCAAAATACGGTGCTCCGATCGGCAGATCCTCTGCATCATTTAAATGAAGATTAATAATCTTCTTTCCGTTGCACTTTGCCACATCTCTCATATCTGTACCGTTGGCATACAGATGGAAGAGATCGATTGCAACTCCCACACTGTCTCGATCAACAGCAGCAACAATATCATAAGCAGTATCAAAGCGATTGATCGTAAATGTACCTGAACCGATTGGCTCCAGTGCCAGAGAAATACCGTGAGGCTCACACAGATCTGCCATCTTATTCAGCATCTCTACTGCATCGTCCTTAATTTCCTGAACGGATGCATGCTCTTCGATATTGCAGCTTGGAATTACTGCGATTGTTTTCAAGCCAATCGTATCGAAAATCGGAATCAGACGATTCAGTTCATCAAATACTTTCTGTTTCTCTTCTTCGGTGCGTTTCCAGTTAAAGAACAGGAGACCGCTGTAGGAAGAAGGTTTCAGATGATGCGTATTGAACCACTCAGCCAGTTCCTCTGCTGTATGCTCTTCCAGATACTCATCCAGATCATCAAATCTAAGATCAATATAATCAAATCCATATTTTTCTGCTGCTTCAAGCTCAGCCATCATAGAATGGTCTTTGCATTTATCACAAGAACCCTGATTAAAACAAAGTTTCATAATTTTCTATCTCCTTCAATCCTTTTCTGTTCTTTCTCAATCCAGTTCTGTTCAGTCCGGATATTGCTCAACTAAAGGTTTCATAAAATCTGCTGCTTCTTTCAGCGGATTTTTGGGGAAACCTGAGTAATCCTCCAGCTCCACGGATAAGATTCCATTGTAGCCTGCCTCACACAGGGTTTTAAGAAAATCTTTCCACCATTCTGCGTCCCTTCCTTTGCCCGGAACATCAAAGCTCCAGGATCTCTCTTCCATAACAGCGCCTTTTTTATAATCAAGATTTCCATTCACCAGTCTTTTGCTGTCATGAAAAACCACATCCTTCAGATGTACATGGAAAATGGATTCCGGTACAGCTTTAACAAGCTCTCTTCCGTCTCCTCCCATCCACATCATATGGCTGGGATCCATGTTGATACCGAGTACATCTTTACAATTTCCCACGCCTTCACAAAGTCTTTCGTAGGTATAGAGATTATAGACAAGACAGGTAGGATGCAGTTCAAATGCAATCCGAACACCGTAAGATCTGGCTTCTTCTGTAATTTCCTTCCATGCAGGAATTGCTACTTCGTTCCACTGATAATTAAGAATCTCGTAATTTTCCGGAGGCCAGTGGGTTGTAACCCAATTTGGACGTTTATCCTCCGGTCCTCCTGCCGGCAGGCCTGATGTAGTAATGATTGTTTTCACACCCAGCATCGATGCGATTTTCAGTGTTTTGCTGACACCTTCTCTGTGCTGTGCACCCTCCACAGGATGAAGTACATTGCCGGAGCAGTTTAATGCGTCAATGTGAATGCCATATTCCTTAAATGGTTTCATATACTCTTCAACAGAGAGTTTTCCGGAAAGAAGCTCATCGACCGGAACATGTGCGTGCTGTGACCAGTTCGCACATCCCAGCTCTACTCCTTTTATTCCATATTCTTTGCAGGTTTTCAGCATATCCTCCAATGCGTATGCCTCAAAACCATCTGTAAAAACTCCTATATGCATATGTGTTCCTCCTGAAATAAGAAAAGGTGGTAAATGTCTTATTCTGCTCCCGTTTTCTGCAGGCAGATCCTTTGAGACCGCCTGCAGCTTCCGGGATGCGTGTATTAATGTAGAAGATTGAGGAATAACTTAGTAATTTACTTTCTATTTAGAATGCGTAATCTTCTTTCTTAAACTGAATATCAAATGTTTTTGCTGCTTCCTTAATGGAATCCTCATTGAATGGTCCGTACAGAGGAACACATGGGAACTCTTCCTGAGAGAAGTATCCAAGTACAACGTTTGTAATTGCACAATTGTATTCCTTGCTTAACTCAACCACTCGTTTTGCAATTGCAAGATTCTTCTCTGTGCAGTAAGGACTGTTCTTAACACCTTCCTCACCCTTAGCAGCGTAAATATGGAAGAAGCCGCTGGCGTTGCCCATGAACGGCATCATCAATGTATCCAGATTTTCTTTATGATACTCATACAGATCTCCCTTACAAGCGATCATTGTATCGTCTGCCAGAGGATTCATGTATTTTGCACCAAGATTCAGAAGAGACTGATCAGCGATCGCTCCGCGATATCCCATTTTTTTGCAGTAATCCATTGCTGCTTTCTGTCTTTCAGCGGTCCAGTTGGATACTGCGAAGTAACGGATCTTTCCTTCTCTGATGAAGTCCTACATTGTTTCTACCATATCTTCCACCGGAATACGCGGATCATCACGATGATAGAAGTAAATATCAATGTAATCTGTCTGAAGAAGCTCAAGTGATCCTTCCAGGTCGCCTCTCATATCTGCTTTTGTACAGCGATTGATATGAAGATCATAATGTGTATTGGTATAAACCGGATGTCCGCCCTTGCTGGTTAAAACAATGTCATGACGATTATTGTTCCGTTTCATCCACTCACCGGTTACTCTCTCGCACCGTCCGATTTCATGAATGCCGTCTACTGCGATCCAGTCAGAATATACATGCGCGCAGTCGATCAGGTTTCCGCCTGCCTCTACGAATGTTCCAAACATAGAATCGGCACTTTTTGCATCACGTCCCCATGCAACTCCAGCATCAACTGTTCCCATTCCCATTGGTGAAATATAGAGGTCTGTGTTGGGGATATTCACGTTTCTTTCCATAGTATAATTCTCCTTTCTGTGCGGTTCATCGTTTCGTTTAGCGCAACCGTTTGCGCTTCATTGAGTAAAATATACTTCAAATTTGATTATTTGTAAATATCTAATCTTACACATAATATCCTTATTATTTTTGTGCATTATACACTATAATATTTCTATTTTTTACGACATTTAACTGATTTTTATTTTATGTTAAAAGTATATATAATTACAAAAACAGCAACAACTACCGCATGCGCTTGCGTTTTGTAAACAAAAAAAGACGCCACTGATCAGCTGTCTCAGTGACGTCTCCTGTCTTGATTTCATTTTGTACTTGATCTTACAATAATTTCCGGCTTGTACAGCAGTTTCTGAGGATAAACCTCTTCCTCATGTTCTATTTTATCTATGATCATCTGAGCTGCCATCTTCCCCATTTGTTCCTTTGGCTGCATGACTGTTGTCAAAGCAACCTGAGGAAGCTCTGCAATTTCATCATTGTTAAAGCCCATGATACCCAGATCCGTCGGAATTGTAAGTCCGTGCTCATAGGCACTTTTGCTGGCACCTAACGCAGTCATATCCCCCATACAGAAGACTGCATCCGGTCTTTCTGTCAGATTGAGCAGGCGCTGTGTATAGATATATCCCTGACTGATTGAGTCATCTGCTTCACAGAAGTATTCCGGATAATACGGAATATGATACTGCTTTAATGCTTTCAAATATCCTTCAAATCGAAGATTGGACATGCTAATATTTGTCTTTCCTCCGATAAACGCAATTCGCTTATACCCTCGTTGTATCAGATATTCAGTTGCCATGAATCCTGCTTTTTCATTTTCGATATCAACATAGCTCAGATCATCTCCAAATGTATGACTGACCAGTACAGTAGGCACAGAAATATTTTTCATAAAATCCACTGTATTAACAGACGGCTTCATAATAATACCATCTACCCTTTGAGCCTGAGCAGCAATCAGCTTCTGTCTTTCAATCTCCGGATTCCAATGTGTATTGAAGAGCAATGTTCTGTAATTATGTTCTGAAAGCTCCGCTTCTATGGCCTGGGCTACCTTACCAAGGAATTCATGAGAAAACTCCGGTATTAACAATGCGATCGTATTTGTCTTTGCTTTAGACAGACTCTGAGCTACAGCATTCGGCTGATAGCCGACTTCGTCCATTATTTTCAGGATTTTTAAACGGGTCTTTTCCCCTACTCCCTTCCGGTGATTGATCGCCCGTGAGACAGTACCAACTGAACATCCTGCAATGGCTGCAATATCCTCTATCGTTTTATTTCCTGTATTTTCATTCATTTTCAGAAGTTCCTCCGCATTATAATATTTGATAATAGCATATAACCGCAAAAAACGCAAGCGCTTGCGTTACCGACTTGAGAAACACGAATTGAGAATGTTACAGTTAACGGGATACCTCCCCTTCATGCGCAGTCGCCATAAGGACATACAAGCAAGTATATCCGCATGGCTCGTTGTTCGCACAAATAAAAGCATCTGCATATCATGAATATTCATCATATGCAGATACTTTTCCCGATCATGCAGTACTTTTCGCCGCATGATTTATGCTATTTTCTTATACCTGTCGACACAGAAACAGATATTGCCGCCCGTAACATTCGAATCTGACTCGTCAGATTCTTGCACGGATCATGCTGATGATTCCTTCCACCTTCTCAGCTGCTGCCTTATAGGCTGCCTCTGTCAGAGTCTCGGTTACGAAGGCAAATTCGCCGTCAACGCCCGGAAGAGAGATTGTCTCAACCTTTCCGAAGGCTGCTTCCACAGCAGTCAGCTTCTCTGCAACAGAGCCCTTAATACGCACAAAGAAACGGCTCTCCACTTCATCGATCGGAAGAAGCTCCAGCTTCTCCTCACTCCAGCCCATCATCACGGTGTGATGCAGATTCTTTGCAATATCCACCACGTCGCCTGCTACAGCACTGGCGGTCGGCAGCTTTCCTGCTCCGCTTCCGTAGAACATCGCATCACCCAGCATATTTCCGTGTACAAATACTGCATTGAATACGTCATTGACGCTGTACAGCGGATGAGACGCAGGGATCATCACAGGACTTACCATTGCATAAATACCCTTGTCAGTCTTGCGGCTGGTAGCCACCAGCTTCACAGCTGTACCCATCTCTTTTGCGTATTTGATATCAGTTGCGGTAATCTTCGTGATTCCCTCTGTGTAGATATCCTGGTAGTCAACAAACTGCTCATAAGCCAGAGAGGAAAGGATCGCAATCTTACGGCAGGGATCATAGCCCTCTACGTCTGCCTCAGGATTCTTCTCAGCATATCCCTTCGCCTGTGCCTCCTTCAGCACGTCCTCAAAATCAGAGCCGTCGCTGCTCATCTTGCTGAGGATATAGTTTGTGGTTCCGTTCAGAATACCGGAGATCTCGTCAATCTCGTCTGCGGTAAGAGAGGTGTTGATAGGACGGATGATCGGAATACCGCCGCCGCAGCTTGCCTCGAACATGTAGTTGATGCTCTTCTCTTTTGCAATCTTCATCAGCTCTGTACCGTGTCTCGCAACCAGCTCTTTATTGGATGTACACACGCTCTTTCCGGCCTCCAGAGCACGTTTGGAGAAGTCATAGGCAGGATTTACTCCTCCCATGGTCTCTACCACGATATCGACCTCAGGATCGTTTACAATCGTCTCAAAATCATGTACCAGCACCTTCTCCACGGGGTCTCCCGGGAATTCTCTCAGATCCAGAACATACTTGATCTGAACCTCCTCACCTACGCGTTTTGCAATGCTGGCATTGTTTGTGTTTATTACCTCCACAACACCGGATCCAACTGTTCCATAGCCTAATACAGCAACTTTAATCATATTTATTTCCTCTCACTTCCTAGTATTTTAAAATCATGAACACCCTGATGGCTCTGGATCTGTCCTACCATTGATGTAACGTCTCCCAGATCCTCTGCGATATCTACAGAGATCGTCAAAGTCGCAACACCATGAATGGGAATAGACTGATGAATGGTAAGGATATTTCCGTGAAATTCTGCAATACTTTTCAGAACATCGGACAAAAGTCCCGGTTCATCGTCTATCTGCAGAGTAAAGGTGATGGTTTTTCCCTTCGCATTGTCGTGAAAGGGAAAGATATCATCCTGGTATTTATAAAAGGAGCTGCGGCTGATTCCCACCTCTTCTGTGGCCTGCTGTACTGTCAGCCTTTTTCTTTCCATCAGTTTTTTGGCTTCCAGAACCTTCAGAAGAACTTCCGGAACTGCTTTTTCCTTTACTACATAGTATTTATCACTCATGGTTTTTCCCTTTACTGTTTGCCACCGGCATACATTTGTTTGCACAATAACGATATTATCACACAGTTTCTGTTCTGTAAAGGAAAAAAATACAGGCAGTCCATATTAACAGACTGCCTGCACATTCACACAATATTTCGTATTATGCCTCTTTTTTCAGAGCGATCCATTTCAGATATGCATTGATGAAGGGATCGATATCTCCGTCCATAACTGCATCTACCTGGCCGCGCTCCTCATTGGTGCGGTGATCCTTTACCATAGTGTACGGCTGCATGACATAGGAACGAATCTGATTGCCCCATGCAATATCCGTTACCTCGCCGCGGATACCGGACAGCTTTGCTGCCTGCTCCTCCTGCGCCTGCATGTACAGCTTTGCTTTCAGCATCTGCATGGCCTTGTCCTTATTCATATGCTGAGAACGCTCATTCTGACAGGTTACAACGATTCCGGAGGGGAAATGCGTAATTCGGATCGCAGAGGAGGTCTTATTGATATGCTGACCGCCGGCACCGCTGGAACGGTAGGTATCAATACGGATATCCTCATCCCTTACCTCAATATCGATGTCATCCTCAATATCCGGCATTACATCACAGGAAACGAAGGAGGTCTGTCTTTTTCCATTTGCATTGAAGGGTGAGATACGAACCAGACGGTGCACTCCCTTCTCTGATTTCAGATAGCCGTAGGCATTCTCACCGTTTACCTGGAAGGTAACAGATTTTACACCTGCCTCCTCACCCTCAAGGAAATCCAGCTCCTCAACGGAAAAGCCCTTGTCGGAAGCCCAGCGCGTATACATACGGTACAGCATGCCGCACCAGTCCATAGCCTCTGTTCCGCCTGCACCTGCGTTCAGCTTGATGATGGCGTTATTCTTGTCGTATTCACCGGAAAGAAGAGTTTTGATACGGATACTTTCAAAATCTGCTTTAAATTCATCCATCATCTCCTGGATCTCAGGAATCAGATCAGGGTCATTTTCCTCATAACCCATCTCGATCATGGTCTCCATATCCTCTTTTGCCCCAATCAGCTTCTTGTAAATATCTCTGTCCTCTTTCAGACTTCCGAGCTCCTTCATCTGCTCCTGGGCCTTTTCAGGTACATCCCAGAATCCGGGCTCCTCCATTTTCCTTTCCAGCTCCTCAATCCTTTGCTCCTTATTCACAAGATCAAGAGAATCCCTGACCTCTGCGAGAGGGCCGTCAAAGGAATTCAATTCCGTTTTAAACTGATCTAATTCGACCATTATTTACCAACTTTCTTATTTTCTGCCGTGGCACTGTTTGTATTTTTTTCCGCTTCCGCATGGACACGGATCATTCGGATAGATCCTCTTCTCCGCATTCTTTTTCGGTTTTTTCTGTGCAGAATCATCTTTATTAGTGCCTGTTACCTTTGCTACCTCTTCACGCTCGATCTTCTGCTCAATTCTTACATGGTACAGAAGACGAACAGTATCCTGTTGGATCGCATCCGTCATGCCGTTAAACATATCATAGGCGGTCATCTTGTATTCAACCTTTGGATCACGCTGTCCGTAGGCCTGCAGACCGATACCCTGACGCAGGATATCCATATCGTCGATATGATCCATCCATTTCTGATCGATCACCTTCAGAAGAATCACGCGCTCCAGCTCTCGGATCTGCTCCTCCTCCGGGAACTCGCTCTCCTTCTCCTCATACATTTTAATGGCTTTCTCCTTCAGAGACTGCTTCAGAGCACTGACATTGGATTTGACCACATCCTCCTGCTTCACAGGGGTAAGGGGAATGACCGGAATCAGAAGACGGTTCAGCTCTGTCAGATCCCACTCATCGCTTTCCGTATCGGAGGAAATGCACATATCCACGGTATTATCCACGAAATCGTTGATCATGTTCAGGATGGAATCACGCATGCTCTCGCCATCCAGTACACGGCGGCGCTCTTTATAGATGATCTCACGCTGCTCATTGTTTACACTGTCGTAATCAAGAAGATTCTTACGGATCGCATAGTTGTTGCTCTCGATCTTCATCTGCGCTTTTTCAATGGCAGAGGTCAGCATCTTATGCTCGATCTGCTCATTCTCCGCCACACCCAGTGACTGGAATACCCCCATCAGCTTCTCTGAGCCGAACAGACGCATCAGATCATCCTCCAGAGAGATATAGAAACGGGATTCACCCGGGTCTCCCTGACGGCCGGAACGGCCTCGCAGCTGATTGTCGATTCGTCTGGACTCATGACGCTCTGTACCGATGATCTTCAGACCGCCGGCAGCTCTGGACTCCTCATCCAGCTTAATGTCCGTACCACGACCTGCCATATTAGTGGCAATGGTTACGGTTCCTGCCTCACCTGCATGAGAAACGATCTCCGCCTCCTGCTCATGATACTTCGCATTCAGTACCTGATGACGGATTCCCTCTCTTTTCAGCATCTTGCTGAGAAGCTCTGAGGTTTCGATCGTGATCGTACCGACAAGAACAGGCTGGTTCTTCTCATGAGCAGCCTTCACCTCTTCCACTACTGCATGGAACTTTTCTTTTTTGGTCATATATACCGCATCGTTATTATCATAGCGGATCACCGGTCTGTTGGTTGGAATCTCGATAACATCCATTCCGTAAATATCACGGAACTCCTGCTCCTCTGTAAGAGCGGTACCGGTCATACCTGCTTTTTTTGCATATTTATTAAAGAAGTTCTGGAAGGTAATGGTGGCGAGAGTTCTGCTCTCTCGTCTTACCTTTACATGCTCCTTTGCCTCAATCGCCTGATGCAGACCGTCGGAATACCGTCTTCCCGGCATGATACGTCCTGTAAATTCGTCAACGATCAGAACCTCATCATCCTTTACTACATAATCCTGATCTCTGAACATCAGATTATGTGCACGAAGAGCCAGAATAATATTGTGCTGGATCTCTAGGTTCTCCGGATCGGAAAGATTCTCAATATGGAAGAAGTCCTCAACCTTCTTCACTCCGTCCGCAGTCAGCGTAACGATCTTATCCTTTTCATTTACAATAAAATCGCCGGTCTCTGTGATCTCCTCACCCATGAGTGCGGTCATCTTGGTCACTTCACCGGATGCCTCACCCTTTACCATGCGCTGTGCCAGAAGGTCACAGGTTTCATACAGCTTGGTGGATTTGCCGCTCTGACCGGAGATGATCAGAGGAGTTCTTGCCTCATCGATCAGGATGGAATCCACCTCATCCACGATGGCATAGACAAGATTGCGCTGGACCAGCTGCTCCTTGTAGATCACCATGTTGTCACGAAGATAATCGAAGCCCAGCTCATTGTTTGTAACATAGGTAATATCACAGGCATACTGTGCACGGCGCTCATCGTTCTTCATGGAGTTAAGAACGCAGCCGACCGTCAGTCCAAGGAATCTGTGGACCTGTCCCATCTCCTCCGCATCACGGTTTGCCAGATAGTCGTTGACAGTAACAATGTGCACACCTTCACCGGTCAATGCGTTCAGATAGGAAGGAAGGGTAGCAACCAGTGTTTTACCCTCTCCGGTTTTCATCTCTGCGATACGTCCCTGGTGAAGGATCACGCCTCCTATCAGCTGAACACGATAATGCTCCATATTCAATACTCGCTTTGCAGCCTCTCTTACAACGGCATAGGCTTCAGGAAGAATGTCATCCAGAGTCTGACCGCCCGCAAGACGCTCTTTGAATTCACGGGTTTTATCACGGAGCTCATCATCCGACAATTTCTGCATCTCCGGACGGAGCGCCTCGATCTTGTCTACGATCGGGTTGATTCTCTTCAATTCCCTCTCGCTGTGTGTTCCAAATAATCGTTCAGATAATTTCATAAGTAAAATACTCCCATAGGTCTAGTAATCCATATATTCACGATTGTAACACTTGTCAATATATTTGTACAACGAAAAATAGAGAAATATACTGTATGGACTGTGAATGAGTAGAGGTTATCTGTGAACGAAGCAAGTAAAAAGAGCTATCCTAAGACAGCTCTTTTAACCATTTCGATACTTTATTTACTCTCATCTGAACAAACCATCTATCCACCCAAGGCAGACATCAGGTTCAGGCTTCTATTTTTTTCTCAAATGGAACCTGAGATCACATATCCGGCTCCAATAGTCCGTAGGTATTGCCTTTTCTCTTATACACTACATTGATCTGCTCTGTCTCCGCATTGCAGAAGACAAAGAAGCTGTGTCCCAGCAGCTCCATCTGCAGGCATGCATCCTCCGGATACATTGGCTTCGGATCAAATTTCTTTGTACGGATGATCTCAATCTCCTCATTCTCCAGATAATCATTCTCAATGAACTCTTTCTGGAAGTTGCCAACTGCCTGATGCTTGTCAATAATCTTATTCTTATACTTTCTGAGCTGGCGCTCTATTACCTCTTCTACCAGATCAATGGATACATACATATCATTGCTGACCTGCTCGGAACGGATGATATTACCCTTCACAGGAATGGTAACCTCGATTTTCTGTCTTTCCTTCTCCACACTTAAGGTAACCTGAATAGTGGTGTCCGGTGTGAAATACTTCTCCAGCTTTCCAAGCTTTTCAAGAACTGCAGTTTTCAATCCCTGAGTAACTTCAATATTTTTTCCGCTGATGGTAACGTTCATATCATCAACTCCTTTACTCCCGTATTTTACAGTTGCCTGTAAGTTAGTTTTTATTATAGCAAATTGTCAGAAAAAATGCAATAAAAGGGAAGGAGATTTACAGGTGTATTACTCAGCACGTTACAGTGCACGAGGAACCTTAGCAGGCTAAAAAGGAACTGCCTGTGCAGTTCCTTTTTAATGACAATGATCAGCCTACTCTTAATTTAAATTTCTGAATATCCTTCTCGCTGGTGACACGTTCAATCAGAGCACCCAGATTCGCAAGCTTTTTATCAAAATCCTCATATCCACGAAGGATATAGACAATATCATCGATGACCGTAATGCCCTCACCGGCAAGTCCGGCAATTACAAGAGCTGCACCGGCACGAAGATCCGGGGAACTTACCTGCGCGCCTGTAAAGCACTCTACGCCGTCGATGATGGCTACATTGCCTTCCACTTTAACGTTTGCACCCATTCTGGCCAGCTCATCACAGTATTTGAAGCGGTTGTCAAATATACTTTCTGTAACAATACTTGTACCGCTTGCAAGAGCAAGGGCAACAGCGATCTGAGGCTGCATATCGGTAGGGAAGCCCGGATACGGCTGTGTTTTTACGTGGGTCCTTCTCAGTCTGTGTCTGGCTGTCACACGGATCGCCTCATCGAATTCTTCAATCTCGCAGCCCATTTCCAGAAGCTTTGCGGTCATAGCCTCCAGATGCTTCGGAATAATATTCTTAACCAGCACATCACCCTTGGTTGCCGCTGCAGCAAACATAAAGGTTCCTGCCTCGATCATATCCGGTACAATAGAATAACTGGTTTTATGAAGGGATTCTACACCCTTGATTCGGATCACGTCGGTACCTGCACCCTTGATGTTGGCACCCATACTGTTCAGGAAATTTGCAGTATCCACTACATGGGGCTCCTTCGCAGCATTTTCAATGATCGTATTGCCTCTGGCCATGGATGCAGCCATCATAATATTAATGGTAGCACCTACTGATACGGTATCCAGGAAGATATTCGCTCCGTGAAGCTCCTCAGCCGAAGCAACTACCATTCCGTTTCGGATCTCCACCTTCGCGCCAAGAGCCCGGAAGCCCTTCAGATGAAGATCGATGGGTCTGCTGCCGATATTGCAGCCTCCCGGAAGGGGTACCTCTGCCTTCTTATATTTTCCAAGCAGTGCCCCCAGCAGATAATAGGATGCACGGATCTTTTTAATAAATTCATAATCTACAGTAACAGAACCAATGGTACTTCCATTGATCTTTACAGCATGACGATCCACTCTCTCCATCTGAGCGCCGATCACACTGATGGCCTCCAGGAGTACATTAATATCACTTACGTCAGGCATATTATCTATATATACAGTCTCATCTGTCATGATCGCTGCAGTCAAAACTGCCAGCGCTGCATTCTTTGCCCCGGCAATTTCTACTTCACCAACAAGAGGATTTCCTCCTTTGATTACGTACTGTTCCATACTTCTACCTCATAGCACATTTTATGTAAATCTCTTAAATATTACCTTATTAAATGAGTTTTGTAAATAAGAACTTAGTAAAGACCTGAACGAAGCATACCTGATCAGCTGCAGTTCGGTAACATATGGAAAACAAAAAAAGGAATGAACTGCCCGAAACGACAGTCCATTCCACTTTCTTTTCTGTAATCCCGGCTGCACTCTGCCCTGCAGAGACAAAGCCGTATCGGTCAGATTCCGTACTTTTTAGAAGATACCCTGTGCAAGCATTGCATCAGCAACTTTTCTGAATCCGGCAATGTTAGCACCTGCGATATAGTTTCCTTCCATTCCGTACTCTTTTGCTGTATCAGCAATTGTATTGGCGATATTGATCATGATGCCTTTCAGCTTCTCGTCAACCTCCTCGAAGCTCCAGCTGAGGCGCTCAGCATTCTGAGACATCTCAAGAGCAGAGGTAGCAACACCGCCTGCATTAGCAGCTTTGCCGGGAGCGAAGATCACACCATTCTGTGTCAGATACTCTGTTGCTTCAAGAGTGGTAGGCATGTTAGCACCCTCGCATACAGCGGTAACACCGTTTGCTACCAGGTTCTTTGCATCCTCAAGAAGCAGCTCGTTCTGAGTTGCACAAGGAAGAGCAATATCACATTTTGTAACCCATACGCCGCGACCCTCATGGTATTCGGAATTCGGACGATAGTTTTTGTACTCAGTCAGACGGGCACGTTTTACCTCTTTGATCTCCTTCAGAGCATCAAGATCGATTCCTTCCGGATCATATACCCAGCCATTGGAATCAGAGCAGGTAACCACCTTTGCACCAAGCTGAGCTGCCTTCTCAATTGCGTAGATGGCAACATTTCCGGAACCGGATACACAGCAGACCTTGCCTGCAAGATCCTTTCCGTTCAGACGAAGGATTTCCTGGGTCAGATACAGAAGACCATATCCTGTAGCCTGTGTTCTTGCAAGAGATCCGCCGTAGCTCAGACCTTTTCCTGTCAGAACACTGTCATAGGAGTTGCGGATTCTCTTATACTGTCCGTAGAGATAACCGATCTCACGGGCACCTGTTCCGATATCACCGGCAGGAACGTCCACATTCTCTCCTACATGTCTGTACAGCTCTGTCATAAAGGACTGACAGAATGCCATAACCTCTCTGTCTGATTTTCCCTTAGGATCAAAGTCAGAACCACCCTTACCGCCGCCGATCGGAAGTCCGGTCAGCGAGTTTTTGAAGATCTGCTCAAATCCAAGGAATTTAAGAATTCCGAGGTTTACGGACGGATGAAGACGAAGACCTCCTTTGTAGGGTCCGATTGCACTGTTGAACTGTACACGATAACCGGTGTTCACCTGAACCTGTCCTTTATCATCGACCCATGCAACACGGAACTTAATCTGACGCTCCGGCTCAACCAGACGCTCCAGAAGAGCTGCACTGCGGTACTTCTCCTCGTCTCTGTCAATTGCCGGACGAATAGATTCCATAACCTCCTTCAGAGCCTGATGAAATTCCGGCTCACCCGGGTTTTTGGCAATAGTTGCACTGATGATCTCATCTACATATGACATATTCTTAACCTCCTAGAATTTTCTTACTCAACTCTGGTAGCATTATACCACGCTAAAGTATGATGTGCAAGTTTTTTTTCTTAACTTGCATTTCACATAAAAAAAAGAGGAGAAAACCTGCATTTATCCGGTTTTCTTCCTCTTTTTTTTTCATAAAATGATTTATTTTACTCAAAACATTTCATTGCTTCTTTTTTCTTTTTGTTTTACCCTTCGATGGCTTTTTAACACTGTATCCAAAGGTTCCCAGCTGTTTCCCGAGACCGTAATAGCCTCCGTGAGAATAGGCCAGAGGATGTGCCTGCATCAGACTGAATCGATTGGATTCATCCATGTAGGCCTCTTCTGCATGAACAGCCACCACTTCTGCCAGAAACAGATCGTGAGATCCAAGCTTCTGAACCTCTTTAACCCTGCATTCAATACACACCGGTGATTCTTCCAGAAGCGGAGGACTCACCCTTGACGCCTTTGTTCTGGTTAACTTGCAGATTTCAAATTTGTCCACATCCCTACCGGATCGCACCCCGCAGAAATCCACTGCGAACGCCATATCCTCTGTAGTCAGATTGATCACAAATTCCTTTGTTTCCATGATCATTCCATGGGAAAACCGCTCCGGTCTGACAGAAATCGAGACCATGGGTGGATTGGTGCAGACTGTCCCTGCCCAGGCAACCGTAAATACGTTCTCATTTCCCTTTCCATCCGTGCAGGTAACCAGGACCGCCGGAAGCGGATACAGCATATTCCCGGGCTTCCATTCCTGCTTCGCCATCAGGAATCCTCCATTGCTGTCATAAATGCCGGGATCAGCTGTTTCTTTCTTGATACAACACCGGGAAGAATCGCATGATTTTCATCGGCAGTCACGTGGAACGCCTTTTCTGCCATTTCCTTTGCGCCATCCCCTGTATAGATCAGCTCTGTTGATTCCTCCAGAATATTCGTAAGCATAAAGAAGATCATCTGACAGCCGAGAGCTTCTCTTTTTTCCTCCAGAATCGTCATCAGACATTCTTTGATATTTGCAAGATTTTTCTCGGACATGGCCGTGATCTGCCCTACGCCAAAGGGAATCTTTTTGATCACAAATTCCTTAAAATCCTGATGGAATATTTCATCCGCTGTTTTATTTCCCAGATCACTGGCAGCTGAGAACATCTCCTGCGCATAGGCCTTGATATCCTCAATTCCGGCGATCGATGCAAGAGCCGTTGCCGTAGCAATATCGATCTCAGTACAGGTAGGAGAACGGAACAGCAATGTATCAGAGATAATCGCAGACATCAACAGTCCTGCAACCCACTTCGGAATCTCTATGCCCTTCTCGTTATACATCTGATAAACGATGGTGGCTGTACAGCCAACCGGCTGATTACGGAACAGAAGTGGGGTCATCGTCTCCAGATTACCCAGTCTGTGATGGTCGATGATTTCAATAATCTCTGTCTCGTCAATATTATCAACCGCCTGTGTCTTTTCATTATGATCCACAAGGATCATCCGCTTTTTACCGGCATTGATCAGATTTCTTCTTGATATGGTACCAATGTATTTTCTTTCCTCATTCAGAATCGGATAATCACGATGTCTTGTATTCCTCATGATCTCCTTGATATCATCCAGCTTATCCAGCGTATTAAATGACATGCATTTTTTTGTCATCAGATGCTTCACGGGAATCGCCTGGTTGATCAGCCTGGCAATGGTATAGGTATCATGAGGACTGTTGATGATCACAGTACCGGACTCTTCAGCAAGACGCTTGATCGTATTGGAAAGCCGGTCTCCCGCACTGAGTCCAAGTACAAGGCAGCTGGCATTCACATCAATGGCAAACAGCTGATCCTCCGTCCGGTTACCGGAAATGATCAGATCGGATGCTTTGATATAATTTCCCATCATATCAGGATGGAAGGTACCGATCATCACCCGTCCCTCTTCAAAGCACTGATTCTCATCACCAACGATCACCTCGCCATCCAGGGTATCAGCAATATCTCTGAACACCGCCTTTGCCTGAGAAAGTACTTTATTGTCATGGCTGTCCATATAGGACTGTGCGATATCACTGACAGTGATCACACCAAGCAGATAGTTTTCCTCATCAATGATCGGAAGCGTTACAACTCCCTCCTCCTTCATCTGCTCCCATGCTCTTTTTACTGTGATCGTCTCCGGAACGCCGGGAATTTCATGGATCTCAATCTGCTTTACCTGAGTTGCACCGTCTGTCATCAGCTCCGGCTCCTCAACCTGAAAATAATTAAGAACAAACTGAGTTTCTTCGTTGATCTCACCGGCACGCATCGGCATATAATGATGCTCCGGATGAATCTTTGCATTATTCTTCAGATAGGAATAAGAGATAGCCGAACAGATCGAATCCGTATCCGGATTTTTGTGTCCGATTACGTAGATATTATTGTCTTTTCTCATATACTTCCCCCAAATACTCAACAAATAATTGCATCGTTTTCGTAAAATTATACAAAAATTTCTACTTATTTTTCATGATACCATTGTTTTTTGTTTCGGTAAACCATTTTCTATGATACAATATGTTTACTATGGTGCTGTTCACTGAATGCAGTGATACACAGTCCGGCTCGTCAGAGCGGCACGTAAGAGACTGTATGCTCATATACTGCAATCCGGGGATTGTGGACGGAACAGCAGCCACTATATTCAGAAAATGCGAGGTACTAGAAATGAGCGATGAGAACATGACAATGGATGATTTTTCGAAAGCAGTGGATGCTTCCTTTGATTCATTTAAGGATGAAGGAGAGCAGGCATGGGAAAATCTCAGAAAGCTGCAGGAAGAAAAAACAAATCTAACTGTAACAGTAAGCGGCATCGTTAATAAAGGCGTAATCGCAGTTGTTGAGGGCATTCGCGGATTTATTCCTGCCTCACGACTGGCTCTCGGACGAGTAGACGACCTGAACGATTATCTTGAGAAAGAGGTGCAGGTACGTGTAAATGAGGTAGATGAAGAGAAAAACCGTCTGATTCTCTCCTGCCGTGAGATTCTCAGAGAAGAGGCAGAGGCTGCTAAGAAAGCAGCTGTAAATGCAGTAGCAGTAGGATCTGTTATGGAAGGAACAGTTGAAAGTCTTCAGCCATACGGAGCCTTTGTACGTCTTTCCAACGGACTCTCCGGACTGGTGCATATCTCTCAGATTTCTCATACAAGAATCAAACATCCGTCCGTTGTTCTTTCAGAAGGCGACGCAGTAACAGTAAAGGTTATTGCAATCAAAGACGGAAAACTCAGTCTTTCCATTAAAGCACTGCAGGAAGACGCAGCTGCTGAAGAAGAAGCTGAGATCGAGAAAATTGAGATTCCAAAATCAGAAGCGATCTCCACATCACTAGGCGATCTCCTGAAGGGAATCAAACTCTGATTGTAATTTTGATACAGCACTATTAAAAACCGTAAGAAATATCTGCTTTCCTGCATATCTGCAGTGAAACAAAACGATATTTCTTACGGTTTTTTTGTAAAACAGGCCACTAATTCCTCTTTTTGTGATTTTGTCAGCTGCTTCATGTGGACTTCTCTGCTCATCGCCTCATGCTTTGTGGAAAACTCCTCGTAATACACCAGCTTTACCGGCAAACGGCATCTTGTATACTTAGCTCCTCGACCGGAGTTATGCACATTGATTCTCTTTTTCAGATCAGTTGTCCACCCTGTATACAGCGATCCATCAGAGCAGCGCACCATATATGTATAAGCCTTTTTCAGATCCATACGATAATCCCTCTTTCAGAAAATAAAAAAGAGAGTCCAAACTGAACTCTCTGATTAGTACATGAAGCATCGGGGATTCGAACCCCGGACAACTTGATTAAAAGTCAAGTGCTCTA
>JAUNAJ010000017.1 GCA_030527645.1 Lachnospiraceae bacterium
GTGTTGCCGCCGGTATTATCTCCCGTGTTATCTCCGGTATTATCACCGGGATCAGGAGTTTCCGGATCAGCAGCCTCATGTCCTGCCAGAGCATTGTTTACAGCCTCAAAAATTGCTGCAGAGGTACAGGTAGCGGAGCTGACTGTATCCAGTCCCTCGGTGCCTCCATTTGCCACGATGGATGCATACAGAGCTGCGGCTCTGTTGTAATACTTCTTATTGCTGCCGGAAATTACAGTGCCTTCATTCAGGCTGACTGATGCAATCTTTCCGTCTGTTACCTGAACATCCAAAGTGATGTCATAGGCTTCAAAATCGGTCCAACCTTCCTCGTCCACCTCCGGAACAACTGAAGCAGTTCCGGACCAGGTGCCGTCTTCATAGACTGTGCCGGCAGCAAAGACCGGCAGTCCGGTAAGATTCAGGGTCATTGCCGCTGCCAGAAAACCGGATAAAAATCTTTTTTTCATAATGTCTCCTTTCCTCGAGATGTCAGGGACTCTTCATTTTAGTTATATATAAATAACTAGAATTCATTTCCCACACATCAAAATATACTTTATGATTAAACAAAGCTAACTCATATCTAAAAAAATATGTACTCTGTTTAAATCCTGAAACATCCGGGAATCATGTTCCCGGGGAGTTCTCTTGAACCATCTGCACTGTCTCTCTATTACAGATTCAATACTAAACAAATGATGATCAAAATTGCTGCACGAAGAATCGTGAACCAGATTTCGTTTCCCTTAATAATATGAATACCGGTATGAACATTTCCTCCCGGACAGGTATCTGTGCACTTGCCGCACTGGAAACAGTCCCCGCTGACCTCCACCGCACCTCTGGCCGGAAGCTCTACCTCGGATGGACAGCAGGACGTACATGCCCGGCAGCCCTTTCTGCAGTTGTCTCTGTCTCTGTGAAGAGAAAACAGAGGGAGAACCGGAAGAAGTGAGAACACAGCTCCCATGGGGCACAGAAACCGGCAGAAAAATCGTTCCTTCACTGCCATACCGATCATGATCAGAAGCAGCAGGATCCAGCCGATGATATATCCCTGTACTCTTGGCTTCAATGCAGTCAGCATGGAAAACACATCCCAGGGACTGTATTGGAAGGTTCCGTATGTTCCGAAGAAGCATGCGCCAAGGATCACTGCCAGCAGCAGATACTTGATCACAGACAATCGTCTGGAAGCTATTGCAGATATTTTCTTCGGTTTCTTTTTCAGCTTTTTGCAGATTGTCAGGTATATACCGTGAATCAGATCCCCAAAGCTTCCGAAGGCACAGGCATATCCACAAAAAAATCTGCCGAATACAATGGTATAGATGCACAAGGTCAGAAGAACTGACACAAAGGATGTCAGTGCCAGTGCATTTCCGGCACCCAACTGCGTAAAGATATATTTCACTCCTGTAAAGGCCGCTGTAAAAAGCGAGGGATAAAACAGGAAAAATACAAGCTGTATGATTCTGCGGGTAAGATTATGCCGCTGTCTCATTTGTTTCTTTGTCATCCTGTTACGCCTCCGCCTTCTCCAGTGCCTCTGCTACAGCTGTTCTGATACCAGTAGAGCTGAAGGTGGCACCGCTGATCGTATCCACATCTGCACTCTGTTCATTGAGCATGTCTTCAACAATCTGAACTGCTTCTGCAAAATACGGTCCGTCCTCGCCATCGTGAGAGAGAATGTCAATGGATGCAATACTTCCATTTTCAACTGTCACCGCAACATCAATTGCTCCTCCGAAGCCTTCTCCGCTTCCATTATAGGTTCCATCCTTATACAGCTCTGACTGGGCTGCTGTCGCAGCCGCTGCCTGTTCCGCAGCTGCCAGCTCTGCCTCCAGCCGGGCGATCTCCTCGTCCTTCTCTCTGGCATACAGAACCTGATTATATCCGAGCAGCATTGCGATAATTGCTGTAAAGCTTACTGCCCTTGTTACAAAACTACTATTCATTTCCGTATGTAAACCTCTCTGTCCGCTAATTATCTATTAATAAGTATCAGAACACCTTTCTAAACTGCCTCTCCGCTGAGGTGATCATTCAGCATTCTGAGCGAGCAGGATCATCTCCCGGATCATTTCGATCATCGCCTTTGAAGTCCAGGTTGCTCCACTGACTGCTTCCACACCATTCAGGCTGTTCTGATCAAATACCTGCTGTGCGATGCCGGTATACTTACTTGTGCCGTTCAGTGCACGATTAATATATCTGAGATCCGCCTCTTCATAGCCGTCGCCGCTTCCGATCACGTTGTTGAAGGAAACGATGGATCCATTCTCAACTGTCATATCCATTGTCAGTGTATAGGGAAGGAAATCTCCGGCCTCACCCGGATCCACCAGCATGGAGGAGCTGTATACACCGTCCTGATACAGACCAGTCTCAATAATCTCACCCGGATCATCATCCTTTTCAGACCCATGATTCTCATTGTCAGCAAGGGTAAGAATCTCACCGATCATTTCAATCAGCCCATCTGAGGTCCAGGTTGCTCCGCTGACAGCTTCCACGCCATCCAGGCCATTCTTGTCAAATACCTGCTGTGCGATGCCGGCATATCTGCTGGTTCCGTTCAGGGCGCGGTTGATATATCGAAGATCCGCTTCCTCGTAGCCGTCGCCGCTTCCGATCACATTGTCAATGGAAACAACGGCTCCTTTTTCAATGGTCAGCTCCATGGACAGCGTATATGGAAGGAAATCTCCATCCTCTCCCGGATCAATGAGAACAGAGGCTGTATATACTCCGTCCTTGTACGGATAGGTTTCATCGGACTCATCATCCTTCTCAGGGTCTTTCTCGTTATCCGGATCGTCATCCTCCTTATGATCGGGATCAGCCGGTGTCGGAGGCAGAACCTTGTCAGGATCCTTCTCTGCATTTTTTGTTTGATATTCAGCAGCATCCAGTGCATTGATCACTGCATCGATCAATCCCTCGGAGCTGTAGGTCGCTCCTGAAACAGTGTCCACATCCGTGGCTTGATTCAGGATGATCTGCGGAAGCAATGTCTCTGCATTGGTCAGGAACGGCTCATCCTCATGCTCTGCAGAAAGAACGGTGATAGATACCAGAGTCTTATCCTTTATTGAGACTGCAACCGTGATCTCTCCTCCATTTCCCTCACCCGTTCCTGTATAGGTGCCATCCAGATACGGAAATTTTCCCTTCACCAAAGTGATATCATCACTCGGCGTTACAGGATCCGATGGTTTCTGTCCGTTTGAAGAGTTATTGCCGTTGTTGCTATTGTTATAACTGTTATTGCCGTTTCCCGAATCAGAACTGCCTGATGTGCTGCCAGCCTTTGCCAGTGCATTCGAAGCCGCCTGTAGAATTCCTCTGGATGTATATGTTGCACCGCTGACAGCATCCAGACCATTCACACCGTTATTGCTGACGATCCGGTCCAGCAGTCCTGATGCCATAGAGAAGTAGGAATCCGTATCGTGATGCTCCAGCACCTGTACGCTACTGACCTTACCGTTCTTAACCGTAATGGAAAGGGTGGTGGTTCCTCCGAATCCCTGTCCGGAACCGGTATAGGTTCCGTCTGCAAGAGTATCCGGTGTATCCGCTACTTCGATATCTACAGACGCTCCGGAATTATTTCCGGAGGAACTGTTTCCACCTCCGTTTACATTCACCGATGAGGAAGAAGAAGAACCTGCCTGAGACAGTGCATTGGCAACTGCTTCAAGAATTCCTCTGGAGCTGTAGGTCGCTCCGCTGACAGCATCCAGGCCATTGATTCCGTTGTTTGCAATGATCTGATCGATCAGCGGCGATGCCATAGAGAAATAGGAAGGAGTATCCTGATGACTGATAACATCTACACTTGTAATTTTTCCTCCGCTGACAGTAACAGATACCGTTGTGGTCCCGCCGTATCCTGCACCGGATCCGGTGTAGGTTCCGTCTGCCAGATTATCCGGCGTGGAGCCTGTAGAAATGCTGACAGATTCGTTCCCGGAAGTCGAACCGTCATTGCCGCTGTAATCATCTGAAACAGACTGACCGGCTGCTCGCTTCAATGCATTGGATACTGCCTCGATGATGCCGTTTGAACTGTAGGTGGCTCCCGAAACCGCATCCACATCCAGGGACTGGGTGCTGAGGATCGCATCAATCACACTTTTAGCCTGATCAAAATAGCTCTCGGTATCCTGATGATCGACTACCTCGATTGCTGTAATCGTATGATCTTTGATCGTGACTCTAACAGTGGTCTTTCCATTCTGAAATCCCTGACCGCTTCCTTCGAAGGTTCCATCTGCGCAATCAGCCAGATCCACAGCACCCTCCAGATTTACGGAAGGAGTTGTTTTCTTCTCTGATGAAGAATCGGTGTCTTTTACCTTTTTTGCAGCTGCTGCATCGGTTTCCTCCGCTGCTTCCACCACTTCTGAAAGGCCCATATCAAACACCGGGGCTTCGTATCCGCTTAAGGAGCCTGCCACGCAGACTGCAACCGCAACACCCGGCAGCAGGGCTCCGGATGATTTCAATACATTCAGGAATTTCACTTGGCTTACCTCCGCTCTTTCATTCCTTTTTTACAATTGTTACATTTAAATCACTGGAAAATGCTTCGGCGATTCCTTCTGTTATATATAGATCACCGGATTCATCCTCCAGAACAAAATCAAATTCTTCGCTGTGATCCTGCCAGTAGGCAATGGCATCATCCAGTCCCATTACGTATAAGGAGGTAGATAATCCATCTGCCAGCATGCCGTCACTGCTGATAATAGACGAAGAAATAACTCCGTTATCCGCAGGATAGCCTGTTGCAGGATCAATAATATGATGATACCGAACCCCATCCTCCTCAAAGTAGCGTTCATAGCCTCCGGAGGTAATTACTGCCTGATCTTCAATCTTCAGAACACCAAGGTAGCCGTCCTCATCGGTATTCGTGATCGCAACATTCCAGGAGCTTCCGTCTGTTTTCGCCCCGATCGCCTGCACATTGCCTCCCAGGTTCAAAAGGCCGCTTTCCACACCGTATGACTTGAATATCTCAGAAACTCTGGCACTGGTATAGCCCTTAGCAATACCGCCCAGATCGATCTTCATGCCATCCGTTCCATATGAAACGGTATGTTCTTCTGTATTCAGAGTTACCTTTGATGCGTCCACAAGAGCCAATGTATCATGCAGCTCTACTGTGTCCGGAACTGCAAAGGAGTCATCGGTGAAGCCCCAGAGCTCCATAACGGGATAGATCGACAGATCAAAGGCTCCGTCTGTATCCTCATACAGCTGCAGCGATCGCTCGATCAGTGTTTCCGTATCAGTCGAGAGACTTCCTCCCCCTGCTCTGTTTAACACCGAAACCTCACTGTCCTCACTGCCGGTGGATAACAATGCATCCAGCCTTTGGATCTCTGTAACTGCTGCTGTGACCGCATCCTTAGCCCGGTCTCCATAGGCCTTCACCACCATATAGGTGTCCATAGCGAATATCTCCTGGGACACTGCACCATCCGATTCCGTTACCGGTTCAGAAGCCTGTTCGGAAACAGTCTCTGACATCGAGGCGGTTTGTTCAGCGCCTGCGTTTTCGGCGGCATTACCGCAGCCTGCAAGCAGGAGTGCTGTTGTTATGATTGCTGTGAACTGTTTAAAGTGCATACGCGTTCTCCTTTAGTTATTCATAACTAATCTAAACGGTCAGTTTAGACTAACATTTTTTTCGAAACTTTTCAAGTTTTATTTGATTTTATTTTATTGTTTTTTAATATAAATTTGGTGCCACATACTGATTTTAGATAGTTACATTTAACTTTTAGTCTTATTTATTGAACCAATGAATTATATACCAATCAGCATCGTTGCCGGTTTCAGATTGGAGCCATAGGACTGTATATAGTAAAACACAAAAACGGCAGAAAAACAAACGTTCTTCTGCCGTCTTGTGCATTATTACTTGGTTTCATCATAATTGGAGCGGAAAAATATTACCAATAATGCTGAGGAAGTTTCCATCAAAGAGGAGGTGTGGTTAGCGGAAGAGTGAGGTACTCTACCACACCTCCGTCGGAAGGACAAATGATTGAACTAACTATTGGCTTCTTCCTTGATTCTTTGATTGTTCCCTTGCAAGAGTATTGTATCAAACGATTTCATTATTCTTAAGCCCCCCTGGGGGATATTGGCCATTGATGAATTTTCAGTAGGTGATCTCATTTTGAGATCACAGGATTGTTCATATTTTGTTAATATTTCATCTTTAAATTGTTTTCAATATAAACATCTGCAAGACACATTTCCCATTTATTATAAGACCATAGCAAACAGCTATTAACAATTTTCTTTTTCATATAGCCGGCACAGCCGGCAACTCCTTCCTTTTTAAACAAGACGAGCGAAGCCGTGAAAACTGCTTCGCTCGTCTTGTTTTCTTTCCGCCTGAGTGATACTATACAGAAGTTGACATAACAGTCTATGCAAAAATCCGGAGAAATAAATATTATAACACTGAAAGGACACTCTAAATGTCATCTGCTAATAAATCAAGGAAAAAACATACTTCAAAAAAATCGGCAGATCCGCGAGTGATAAAGCTTAAGCATTTCATTCGGTATCGCCTGCAGCTGCTCTCCATGCCATTGATTCTGATCTATTATGAACTGATTTTGATACTCGTTCGCGGAAGCAATCCTTCGTTTCTGTATCCTCTGGCATTTGCTGCCGGTATCGGAACTGTGTTGGGGGCACTTCTGCTCTGTCTGCCGAGAAGAGCATATCTTCTCACAAAAGGATTCATTACCGGTATTCTGGCACTGGTTTTTATTACGGAATGCCTGATCCGAAGCAGTTTCCAGCAGTACATGCCCTGGAATGTCATTATCAATGGTGTATCCGGCGTTGCACAGCACTACGCATCCCAGGCAATTTCAGCGATTGTATTCGGCTTGCCGTTAATCCTCCTGTATTTTCTGCCATTGGTGCTGTTTATTCTTACCTATAAAAAATGGCGCCTGAAAACCAGTCATTCTAAATTGAAGAAACTGATTCTTGGAAGTGCAGGACTTCTTCTGTATCTGATTGTATGGATTACAGCCATGATCGGCCCTTCCAATTCACTTTACAGAGAAAGCTACACATTTAACAATGCAACCCAGAGATTCGGACTGCTGACCGGTATCCGCCTGGATCTGTACTATACTTTGTTTGGGAATAAATATCAGTCAGATTTCACACTGAGCAATGAAACTGCCGGTACGATTCCTCCTGTTGATAAAGCAGCTGCTGCA
Organism: Lachnospiraceae bacterium; assembly: GCA_030527645.1. Classification (GTDB taxonomy): domain Bacteria; phylum Bacillota; class Clostridia; order Lachnospirales; family Lachnospiraceae; genus JAKSRN01. The sequence continues at coordinate 7,278 of JAUNAJ010000017.1, forward strand.
GAGCATGAGATTCCGGAAATACCCGTCATTGCGGAAGAGGACGATGATGCATCCGAAACAGAGGAAGCTGCTGAAACCGCCTTTACCTGGGAGTCTTATGATGAACTGAATGTAATGGATATTGATTTTGATACATTGATCAATTCCTCAGAAGACGATGTAATTCAGCAGATGCATCAATATGTCAGCAGCCTGTCCGGTACCCATAAGAACAGTTATACAGGAGCATTTGCAGGGAAGAATCTGATTATGATCACTGCAGAAGCTCTGTCAGACTGTGCTGTGGATGAAAACCTGACACCCACACTGTACCGCATGGCGAATAACGGTTTCAGATTTGAAGATTTCTACCAGCCATCCTGGGGAGGAAGTACTTCCACCGGTGAATTTTCATTCGTAACCGGCATTATTCCTTTATACGGAGAAGAAACGATTCTGGAAACCCAGAACAATAATCTGTATTTTACTCCCGGCAATGCACTGCAAAGACAGAAGTATTTTTCCAGAGCGTATCATAACGGAAACAATACCTTCTACAGCAGACATCTGACCCATCAGAATCTGGGTTATTCTGAGTATATCGCGTCCGGTCAGGGACTGGAAGATCTGGTTGGCTACAGCTATCCTACGGACAGTGTACTATTTGACAGCACACTGAATACCTATAAAGATCATTCTCCCTTCAGTATCTATTACATGACCCTGAGCGGACACAGCAATTATGTTCCCAACGCTCTGACCGAGTCTTATCTGGATATTGTAAATCAGTATTACGGAGATCGATATCTGGATACCACCAAATATTACCTGTGTTATCAGATGGAACTGGATCGTGCTTTGAATCTGATGATTGCAAGACTGGAGGAAGCCGGCATAGCAGATGATACGGTCATTGCGATCGTACCGGATCATTACCCCTACGGACTGGAGAATTCCGCCACCTTCGGCAATGATCAGGATTATCTGGCTGATCTGTACGGCTATGTATACAACAACTGGTGGGAGCTGGATCACAGTGTCGGCATTATCTGGTCCAAATGCATGGAAAAGGATCCTTCCGAGGAGGGATATGTGGCACAGGCTGTCATCTCTTCTGTCTCCTATTCTATCGATATGGTTCCTACTTTGCTGAATCTGTTCGGAATTGAATATGATTCCAGGCTTCTTCCGGGACGGGATGTGCTGGATCCCGCCACAGAAGGGTTCGTGGTCTGGGAAAATCACAGCTGGCTGACGGATTATATCTACCATGATTCCAGTCAGAATATTAATCTTCTTACCGATACAGGAGCCGCTGCCGGTCCTGAATGGGACGAGTATATTGCTCAGAAACAGGCCGAGGCAAATAACAAGATCATCTACTCGGGAAGAGTGGTTACAAAGAATTATTTCGGCGTTCTGTTCGGCGAAGACGAGAATTTCTAAGAATGCAATCAGAAAGTACAGACAGTTCTCCGTGAGCACACAAAAGCCTCCCGCTTCCGGGAGGCTTTTTTATCAGTCGCAGCGTCTTACCGGCTCGACCGGAATTATTGGAATTGAATTTATGCGGTATGCTCCTGAAGAAGAATCTCTACTGCACCTGCGATCTCAGGCTGCTGCACATCGATTGCCTCTCCCACAAGACCCTTTCTCTGAATTGCACGATTAAAAGGTATTACAGCAGCAATCGTGCCGTTCTTTGAAACTTTTTCCCGCATGACAGGTTCATCGTCCTCTGTTACCTTATTAAGAATAAAATATGTCTTCTTTTCAATGCTCTCGCTCATTCCGGCAATTTTCTCTGACAGGCAGAGGGATTCATAGGAGGAATCTACGATCATCAGGATGGCATCGCTGATATTATCGGTTCCCCTGCCGAAATGCTCTGTTCCGGCTTCCATATCAAGAATGACGATCTCATTATCCTCAATTTTCAGTTTCTCAATAAACTGACTGACAATGACGGAAAATGCACAGGCACCTGCTTCGTTTGCCTGCTGAATCTTTCCGGGAGTCATCAGCTTGATTCCTTCCTTCTCTGAGTACACCTCTCCGGGAATGGTATCGATAGTAAATTCTCCTTTGATCAACTGCGGGATATTCGCTCTGCCTCCCGCCAGATATTCGATGATCTGTCCTTTTCCGCCAACATAGTCTGTAAGACTCTCCGGCAGATCCATTCCGAGCTGAAGCTGCAATCCGAAATTCGACTCGTCACAGTCCATCACCAGTACCTTTTTGCCTCTGTTAGAAAACTCTCTTGCAAGCAAAGTAGTAATTGTGCTTTTTCCGCATCCGCCTTTTCCGCAAATTGTTAATATCATGTCTGCCTCCTCAAAATAAAAAATACTGTATTGTTTTATTGGTAACTGTTCAGAAAGTTCTAATCAACACTCCATATTTTCTCCTGAATAGTTGCTTTCATTGATATAAATTTAACATAAAGACGGGAACCCTTTCAACAAATCCGCCAAGATTCGCCATATGCTTTTCTCCCCTTTGTCCATCGATTTTTTCAATAGCAAAACAAAAAAGAAGCAGATCTGCAATGACCTGCCTCTTAATATTACCTTGTAGGTTGTGAGGATTAATTAATATCCATTACCTTTGCTTTTTTCTCGTAATATTCCTCTCGCGAAAGAATTCCTGCATCGCGAAGCAGCTTCAGTGCATCGATCAGCTTCTTCTCAACCTCAGTCAATTCGCCGTTTCGATACTCCTGTACCTCTTCTTTTTTCTTACTAAACACTCCCATAAGCAGACCTCCTGTTTGTTTCCATCCAAGCAGATACCAATAACACGAACAGCACTGAAGCGGCAGCCGTATATCAGTAATGGAAATCCTTCCACTGAAATACAATCCGTGAGGATGTACTGCCTCATCAACTTTCTATCATTACTATAGCACAGATTTATTATTATCGCCAACACCGCTTGCTGTAGAATCCAGCAGATGATTCCGGGCATGTTACTGTCCACCGGAACGTTTGGACACTTTTGGAACGGTACCTCCGTCCCCACCGTTCCATTTTTGTGTTGACATTTTTCTCATTCAGTATATACTTATCAATGGTAATTATCTAAAATAAGTAATTTCCAGGAAAATACTGTGTCGAAACATTTGCACAGTAAGAAAGTAATACTTCAATCGTTAACAGGAGACTAGATATGAATGAACACTGCAATGGTACTACCGTCCGGCATCTTCTGGATGCCTGCTACGATGCCAAAAAAATTACAGAATCCCTTCCTCCTCTGCCGGACGATCTAAGGTCAAGACATCTGCATATTCTTCACAAGATTCATCTGCTGCAGCAGGAGACCGGAAGCTGCCGTGTCAGCGATGTCAGCCGTTCAGTAAAAACCACCATGCCCAGCATAACCAAGGTCATAACCGAACTGTCAGAACGAAAGTTACTGAACAAATATCCGGATCCAAATGACAAACGGGCCGTTCGTATTTCATTGACGAATAAAGGATCTGCCCTGGTACAGAGATATGTTCTGAACTTTCATGAACGATGGGCAGAAAACATGACCGGGGTCACACCGGAAATGGTACAGCAGGCAATCTGTGTACTCACGGCATTTCAACAGGCGATGCCTGAATCAAATTACATAGAAAAAGGAGAATATTAAATGGAAAAGAAAAAAGAATTGTCATTTACCGAAGGCTCCGTTGCCGGATCTCTCATCCGGTTTGCAATCCCTGTTCTTGGGGCACTGATCCTGCAGGCCGCCTACGGTGCCGTGGATCTGCTTGTAATAGGAATGTTCGGAGATGCATCCAGTATCTCCGCTGTCGGAACAGGAAGTACCTTTATGAACATGGTTACCTTTGTAATCACCAGCCTTGCTATGGGTGCCACGGTCACCATTGGCCGTCATATTGGTGAAGAACGTCCTGATAAGGCAGGGGATGCCGTGGGCACGACCATCATTGTATTTGTTGTAACCGGAATACTATTGACGATTCTGCTGGAGGCTGCGGCAGCCGGTATTGTGACGATTCTTCAGGTTCCGGCAGAATCTGTCGCAAAGACCATCACCTATCTCAGAATCTGTTCCGGAGGCATTCTGGTTATTATCGCTTACAATGTGATCAGCAGTATCCTTCGAGGCACCGGAAATGCCAATCTCCCTCTGCTATTTGTTGGCGTTGCCTGCGTGGTGAATATTATCTGCGACTTCCTGTTCGTGGGTGCTTTTAAAATGGATGTAGCAGGTGCAGCTCTTGCCACTGTACTTGCTCAGTTCGTATCCGTACTGTTCTCTCTGTATTTTATGAAGCGAAGAGATCTCGGTTTTACTGTTACCCAAAAGCAAATTCGAGTTAACAGAACAGAGTTCCGCTATATTCTCAATGTCGGTGTACCGATTGCCCTGCAGGAGACAACTGTACAGATTTCTTTCCTCGTAATCAATTCCATCATCAACGGAATGGGACTGATGCCCTCTGCGGGATACGGAGTTGCCCAAAAGGTGACCGCCTTCATCATGCTGGTTCCCTCCGCCCTGATGCAAAGTGTATCCGCATTCGTTGCCCAGAATATCGGTGCCGGAAAAAAGCAGCGTGCTTTGAACGGAATGGTATCCGCAATCATTGGAGGAACCGCTGTCGGAATTCTGATGTTCTGCCTTGGTTTCTTTGCCGGCGATACTCTGTCCTCCGTTTTCACCTCTGATCAGGAGGTAATTGCACAGAGCTTCGCTTACCTCAGAGGATTCTGTTTTGACTGTATCCTGACCTGCACCTTATTCAGCTTCATCGGATACTTCAACGGCCGCGGAATGTCTACTCCGGTGATGATCCAGGGAATCGTTTCCGCGCTCTGTATTCGAATCCCTGTATCTCTGTTCATGTCAAGACTGGTTGATACAAATTTGACGAAGGTAGGACTTGCAGCTCCAATTTCTTCTGTCTTCGGAATCATCTTCTTCCTGATCGTATTCTTTCGTGTGCAGAAACGGGAAAAACTGAGACAAGATATGATATGATAGATTGGAATACAATTGAAAATCTGCATTTGAGAGGAACGATTCAATGAGTTATCTGAAGGATATTATCTGGACAGCTGTCCCGGCTTTGATCCTATGGGGAATCCTAAGCTATTCCATCCACAAGGACAGAAGCCGCTACCGCAACTGTTCACTTTTTATGATCACAGTATTATTTACCTTACCGGTAATCGTGCACCTGGCCGGACCTTACAGCAGACCGGTTCGGGTCTTCCTGCTGTTTCTGATCTTACTTGGAATTCTGCTTGTTCCGGTTTTCCTGATCGCAAACGGAGTCGTAATGCTCCGCCGCGAAGGACATTCCTTCAAAAATCTACTCTCGCTGTTCCTTGGAATCGTGGTTGAACTGGGTGAGATTTCTTCCCTGCTATTTGCAATCGGACTTCTGCGTATCTATGATGGCAGACCGGATTCAATATTTTCTTCGGGAAGACTCCCCCTGATTCTGCTGCTGATCAGTCTCAGCGTGGTCTACTTCTCCATGAGCTTCCTGTCCTTTGCCTGCTACAGCCTGTTTCTGGAAATCATTCCGAGAAAACGTGATTTTGATTATGTGATCATACACGGCTCCGGTCTGATTGGAGGCGACAAAATCTCCAAGCTGCTTTCTGACCGGCTGGATAAAGCCATTGAGGTCTATCACAAGGATCCTACACCGCCGATTCTGATTCCTTCCGGCGGTAAGGGCAGCGATGAAGCTATATCAGAAGGCGAAGCTATGGCAGAGTACCTGATCGAGCACGGAATCCCGGAAGATCATGTGATTGCCGAGTGTACTTCCAAGACTACAAGAGAGAATCTGATCAACTCAAAGAAGATTATTGATGAACGCCCCGGGGAGCATTACACAGCTCTGGTAACCAGCAACTACCATGTATTCCGTGCTCTCCGGTACTGCCGTTCCATCGGATTTACCTGCACCGGAATCGGTGCTCATGTTGCCGGATATTATTGGCCCAGTGCATTGATCCGGGAGTATGCGGCCATCCACAGCAAAGGCAAGCAGCTGATCCTGCTGCTCGCGCCATGGATTGTCTTCATCGTGATACCTATGGTTTGGTTAATACTCTGACAGGTGAAAAGTAACACCACAGACGAAACGTTTACAACTTTTTCTTGACAAATCAGATCGTTCCGAATACAATATCGATGTTATCGGAGGTACCGATTCTTTATTGAAATTATGGGCCGGAGAAGATACAGGTTGGGATACCTGAGTCTTCTCCGGCCCTTTTTGGCATCAGGAGGAATACAATGGATTTTCTAACAGGCAATATCAGGCAAATTTTCTTTAAGTATCTCGCAGCTGCTTTTGGCAGTGCACTTATCTCTTCCATCTATGGTGCTGTTGACATGGCCATGGTTGGACAGTATCAGGGACCGAACGGTACCGCAGCACTTGCAGTGGTTGCACCGGTCTGGAATGTGATCTACAGTCTGGGGCTGCTGATGGGTATTGGCGGATCTGTCATTTTCTCCACCTTACGGGGAGAGTCCACGCAGAATCTTAAGCGTTCCAATGAGGTCTTCACAGCTTCCCTGGTCGGCGGTGCGATGTTAGCTCTGCTTGCATGGATCGCACTTCTCCTGTGGGATGCACCTGTTTTACGCTTCTTTGGTGCTGATACCCTGCTGCTGGAATTGGCACAGGCCTATCTGTATCCTGTCAAATTCGTATTTCCAGTGTATCTCTTTAACCAGCTGCTGGCTGCCTTTTTACGAAACGACGGTGCTCCGGCATTGGCGACCAGAGCTGTGCTGGCCGGTGGAATTTTTAATATTTTCGGTGACTACTTCTTTGTGTTCACCCTGAATATGGGCATCAAAGGTGCCGGACTTGCCACAGCAATGGGCGCAGTGATCTCCCTTGTAATCATGCTGACACATTTCTTCAGCAGGAATAATACATTACGACTGGTATATCCGAAACGGATCGTTTACGACACTCAGAGAATTACAGTCACCGGCTTTGCATCCTTCTTTATAGATGTGGCGATGGGAATTATTACGATCCTGTTTAATCGCCAGATCCTGAAATACTTAGGATCAGATGCTCTTGCTGTGTATGGCATCATTATCAACATCAGCACATTCGTACAGGCCTGCGCATACAGCATTGGTCAGGCAGCTCAGCCGATCATCTCCATGAACTACGGCGCCCGCCAGGGTAAGCGAATTACAGATGTAATGAAGTATGCTGTCGGTACAGCCGTTGTTTTCGGTATGATCTGGACGGTACTGGTACTGGCAGTTCCCAATGCCTTTGTATATCTTTTTATGACACCGACAAGTTCTGTACTTCAGATTGCACCAGCGATTATCCGGGGATACGGAATTTCCTTCCTGATCCTGCCGATCAATATTTTATCCACCTACTATTTTCAGGCCATCTCCAGGCCGGGGGCTTCCTTTGTTGTCTCTGTTGCCAGAGGGGCTGTGATCAGCGGTGCCTTGATTTTGCTTCTACCTCTGATTCATCCCGATGCGATCTGGTATGCCATGCCGATCACGGAACTGATCGTACTGATCTATGTTATTCTTGCAATGAAAAAAAACCTTGCAAGAACGCATAAATAAAGGTTTTTCCTTTAAATTGCATATCCCTGCAAGGCAGTCCAGATGGACCTGAGGGGAATCGAACCCCTGTCCGAAAGCCTATTCATCCAGGCATCTCCCATCACAGTCGGTCTTTTGACATTCCCTCTGTCATACGCCGGCCAACAGGCTTATGACTTCAGTAGCTTCATAAAATCTTTTCGCTCCGCAAAGCTTAGGAGAAAAAGTGCCCCGCTAAAGTCGATGCCGGATGAATCCGCCGCGGGAAGCGGAAGTCCGACAGGCCGCGCTTAGGCAGCCAGTGCTACGTTATCGTTAGCGTTTAATTTTAAGTTTCCAGGTTTTATCGTGGTCCCGGAGTCCACGGATGGCTTCCCAAACTTCAAAACCCCCGTCGAAACCAGTACAAGCCCGAGTCTCATAAGGTTTATCTCAGCTGAAGCTGACCCAGATCATATGCCAAAACTCACAAGCGAGTCTTGACTGATAAGGCACTAGTTAGTATAGCAGAAACTGCCCTGCCGGTCAACAGGGCAGTTTTTCTGTTGCTCTTTCATGCCGGTGCACGTATCACCTGCATCCGGTAAGCTGTCACATTTTGCTATCAGAATCTCTGTTTGAATTCTCTCTCCGATTCTCTCGCCATGTCCTTCTTCTTGATATCGGATCTCTTATCATAGAGCTTCTTACCCTTTGCAAGTCCGATCTCAACCTTGATCAGCGACTTGCTGAAATATACCTGAAGCGGAACTATGGTGTACCCCTTCTCTTTGATCTTCTGCTGCAGCTTAAGAATTTCGTTTTTGTGCATCAGCAGCTTTTTTACACGAAGAGGATCTCTGTTGAAGATATTGCCCTTCTCGTAGGGACTGATATGCATTCCGTAGATAAAGATCTCACCGCCTTCGATTTTGATGAAGGCTTCCTTGATGGAGCATTTACCCATACGGAGAGATTTGACCTCTGTGCCGTGCAGAGCAATGCCTGCCTCGTATTTTTCTTCAATAAAGTAGTCATGATAAGCCTTCTTATTATTGGCGATCAGACGACTGTTATTCTCTTTCTTTGCCATATATACTCCCGAAAATATATACTTCTGAAACACTGACTGTACCGAAGACCTGAAGATCCAGATCCGGTATTGAATCATATAGTCATTTAGAAATTTAGAATGGAATCGTATCGCATAAACAGCATCTGAATCCGAGTTCCCACTAATCGACTGTATAGAAATCGATAGTCTTGGCGATCAGATCTGCACCGGCGACGCGGACCTTTACAGGATCACCCAGGGTATAGCGTTTACCGGAAATCTCTCCGATCAGGCAGAAATGCTGCTCATCGTAGATATAGTACTCTACATACATATTGCTCACATGAACCAGACCTTCAATGGTGTTTGGCAGCTCTACATAGAAGCCCCAGCCCGTGACACCGGAGATCACACCTTCGAAGACCTCACCGATATGCTGCTGCATATATTCAGCCATCTTCAGCTTATCCGTCTCCCGCTCAATTTCCACAGCCCTTCTTTCCAGCATGGAGGTTTTTTCTCCCACACCTTCCAGTATACTGCTGTACTTTGCTATTTTAGCATCCTTCAGTCTTCCGCGCAAATCATCTTTGATGATCCGGTGAATCTGCAGATCCGGATACCGGCGGATGGGGGATGTGAAATGACAGTAGTATTTCGCTGCCAGTCCGAAGTGTCCGACACATTCCGGATTGTACTTTGCCTGCTTCATGGATCGAAGCAGCAGACGACTGATCATGGGTTCTTCTTTGGTTCCGGCGATTTTCTCCTGAATCCTCTGAATTTCCTTTGGAGTGATCTCTTTGCGTCCCTTCTCCACCTTTACTCCCATGGAGCGGATCACGGAGAGAGTGCTTTCCATTCTGTCCATATCCGGTGTTTCATGAATCCTGTACAGGAAGGGCAGCTTTCTCTTACAGTACTCCTTTGCCACTGTTTCATTGGCACTGAGCATAAAGTCTTCGATCAGCCTTGTGGCATCGTTCGCTTCGTGAGGAACAATGTCTACGGGTTTTCCCTTATCATCCAGCAAAATCTTCGCCTCGGGAAAACTGAAATCAATAGCTCCTCTGTCACTTCTGTTTTCACGAATGATCTTTGAAAGCTTTCCCATCTCCAGAAACATGGGAACCAGCTCACGATACTGCTCTGCTGTCTCGCAGGAGGGATCCTGCAGAATTGCATTTACGGCAGTATAGGTCATGCGGCGGTCTACATGGATCACGCTTTCGCAGATTGTATGATCGATGATCTCACCTGTCAGATCAAAGGTCATCAGGCAGGACAGTGCCAGACGATCCTCCCCTTCATTCAGGGAACAGATTCCGTTGGAGAGCCTTTTAGGCAGCATGGGAACGACACGATCCACCAGGTATACAGAGGTTCCCCGCTTGATCGCCTCCTTATCGAGGGCACTGCCTCCCTGCACATAATTGCTGACATCGGCGATGTGTACACCGAGATGGTACCGGTCCCCTACTCTTGTCAGGGATACTGCATCATCCAAATCCTTCGCATCTTCCCCGTCAATGGTAACCATCTGCACACCCCTCAGATCTGTTCGTCCTGCAAGATCCCCCTCCAGCACATGATCCGGACATCGATCTGCCTGAGCCTGTACCTTCTCCGGGAACTCCATGGGAATATCGTAGCTTCTTGCTATGGAAAGCACATCCACCCCCACATCTCCGGCATTTCCGAGGATTTCTACGATTTGTCCCTCCGGGCTTGTGTGGCTGCTGCCGTAGTTTTTGATCTTTGCCACCACCTTCTGTCCATTCTCGGCACCCATGGTATGTTCTTTTGCTATGAACAGATCCTTGCTGATCTTTCTGTTGTCTGACAGTACAAACCCATAGGATCCGGTCTTCTGAAAGGTTCCTACCACTGTAGTAATCTCATGCTCCAGAACCTTGACGATCTGACCCTCCTGTCTTCTTCCAAGACTGTTCTTGAGAAGAACTACTTCTACTTTATCCTTATGGAATGCATGATTTGTATACTCCTCGGGAATAAAAATATCTTCTGTCTTTTCCTCGCCGTCAGGAGTAACAAAGCCGAATCCCCTTGCATTACTGATGAAGGTTCCTGTGATCAGACGCTTCTCCTTCTTCAGCTTCTTCTTGTCCTTGATCTTTGTATTGATGGAATCGGCACTGCGCCTTTCCTTCTTTCCGGATTTCTTTTTTCCGGATGCTTTCTTACCCTCAGCCTTTTTTCCGGAAGTCTTTTTGTTCCCGGCTTTCTTCTCAGAGCCTTCGGTCTGTTTCTTTACTTTCTTTTTTTCTTCTTTCTTCTTTTTCTCTTCTGCTTTCTTCTTACTCATACCTCTCCTATACGTTCTGCAGGATTATATCGAAAAAACTGTTACTTATAAAACAAGCCGCTGCAAAAATTGCAGCGGCTCAATGCTTTTCATCAGAATGACATATTCAGTACTATTGCAAGAACAATGAAGAGAATCGCACAGATTCGTGTTACGGTCTTCATCTTTCCTTCTGCGGAGCGGGCTTTGTTCTTTCCCCAGTAGGTATCGGATACTGCATTACCTGCCAGAGCACCCAGTCCGTTCTGTTTTCCTTCCTGCATTAATACGATCACAACTAACGCGATACAATCTATTGCAAATAAAACTGTTATTACTGTTCTTAAAATCGCCATGTTCACACCTCCCTAGGCTTACCGTGTAATATAATAACACGGTCAAAAGCAAAAAGCAACAGCAAGTTTTTAACAAATATATATGTCTCCTGCTGCCCCGTGAACAGGAACATAAACTATAGATTTTCCAGTATAACAGTAAACGGACCGTCGTTGACCAGAGAAACCTTCATATCAGCACCGAAGCTTCCCTTCTCGACCCGGATACCTGTTTCTTTTGCTTTTTCACACATGTAATCATAGAGACGCTCTGCTTCGTCAGGAGCTCCTGCTTCAGTGAAGCTCGGCCTGTTGCCCTTCTTGCAGCTTGCATACAGGGTGAACTGGGAAATCAGCAGCAGCTCCCCTCCTACATCCTGAATGGACAGATTTGTTTTTCCGTTCTCATCCTCGAAGATACGCAGATTGATCAGTTTTTTCAGATACTTATCCACAATCTCCTCGTTATCGCCCTGACCGATCCCCACAAGAACCATATAGCCCCTGCCGATTTCCCCAATCACGGCTCCATCCACTGTAACATTTGCTTCTGTCACTCTCTGTATTACTAATTTCATTCTGCTAATCCTTTCTTGTAGTTACCGAACGCATGTTCTTCCTGATTCAATTCGAGCAGACTGCTTATACTGACACTCTCCTGCATCTCTGCAAAACAGGCTGAAAATCCCCACAAACTGTTCTGCCTTAGCACAGGCATATTTTCTCAATCAGAAAAACAAAGTGAAGACCTGAGGATCTTCACTTTGCAGTATTGTATCAGATTCTGATCATTGCCTTCCAAACAGAATGCACCCGAATCCAAAGTATATAGTTCCATGATTGCAGCTTTTCAGGTTACAGTTCAAATAACCTTATCAGAGCCTGCATTATTTTTTGATCAGAAGTGATTTTCCTGTCATCTCTGCCGGCTGCTCCATTCCCATCAGCTCGATGAGGGTAGGAACAATATCTGCCAGCTTTCCGCCCTCTGCAAGACCATAGGACGGATCTGCATTTACAAGAATGAAGGGAACCGGATTGGTGGTATGTGCGGTGAATGGTGCTCCCACCTCTTCGTCCCACAGATACTCGGCATTGCCGTGATCTGCACAGATGAACAGTACACCGTCTGTTTCCTTGACTGCCTCTACGGCACGGCCGACACACTCATCCACTGCCTCAACTGCCTTGATGGCTGCTTCTTCTACACCTGTATGTCCAACCATATCAGGATTTGCAAAGTTCGTAATGATCACATCGTATTTTCCGGAACGGATCGCCTCGGTCAGACGATCACACACCTCGTAGGCACTCATCTCCGGCTGCAGATCGTAGGTAGCAACCTTTGGAGATTTTACAAGGATACGGTCCTCACCCTTATTGGGCTCCTCGATGCCTCCATTGAAGAAGAAGGTTACATGGGCATATTTCTCTGTCTCTGCAATACGAGCCTGTGTCATATTGTGAGCTGCCAGGTACTCACCAAAGGTGTTGGTAACTTCCTGTTTCTTGAATGCAACTGTTTTGTTCGGAATGGTCTCATCATACTCAGTGAAGCATACATAGGTGAGATCCAGTTTTTTCTCTCGTTCAAATCCGGTGAATTCCGGGTCACAGAATGCACGGGTGATCTCTCTTGCACGGTCGGGACGGAAGTTGAAGAAGATGACTGAATCGCCATCCTGTACGGTTGCCACCGGTGCACCGTTTTTCATCATGACGGTGGGAAGCATGAACTCGTCTGTTTTATCATCAGCATAGGATGCTTTGATGGCATCGGATCCAAGTCCCTCTGCCTGAACACCTTCGCCCTTTGTGAGTGCTTTGTAGGCAAGCTCCACACGATCCCAGCGATTGTCTCGATCCATTGCATAGTAACGGCCGGAGATCACACCGATCTCACCTACACCGATCTCTTTCATCTTCGCTTCCAGCTCTGCACAGTAGTCAGCACCGGATGCGGGAGGTGTATCACGTCCGTCCAGGAAGCAGTGTACATACACCTTCTCCAGTCCCTGATCCTTTGCCAGCTTCAGAAGACCGTACAGGTGCGTATTGTGGCTGTGCACGCCGCCGTCGGAAAGAAGTCCCCACATATGAAGGGCAGATCCTTTCTCCTTGCAGTTCTTTACTGCACGAAGAAGCTCTTCATTCTCAAAAAAGTCGCCATCATTGATGGATTTGGTGATACGGGTCAGCTCCTGATATACGATACGGCCGGCACCCATGTTCAGATGTCCAACCTCTGAGTTTCCCATCTGTCCGTCCGGCAGACCTACGAACATGCCGCTTGCCTGACCTTCAACGAAGGGACACTGGCTCATGAGCTGGTCCATGATCGGGGTCTTTGCCTGGCATACTGCGTTGTGATCGCAGCTCTTATTCAGTCCATATCCATCCAGAATCATTAATACTACGGGTTTTTTCATGTACATCTCCTTAATACTTAAAAACTAACGTAACTAACAAATTGACTGGCGAAGCTCGACTTATTTTTTTATGAACAAATGCCCTTTCAGTTAGTACAACAGCCTGTAACAGCAGGTGCTTCGCCGACTTGCCGAAGCCTTGTTACTTCACGGTAACGAAGCACGGCACTGGTATTCTCTTCAGATCCTGCTGTATCCGGGATAAAGGACACTGTAATTTACGCAACGATTATACCAGATGTTTACAGGAAAAGGAAGAAGAAATTGACTATCACTCTTCTGTTATCTTGAAGTATGGAATGTAAATGGAATGATACTGATCAAAGGATATTTCATCCATTCCTTCCCCTGTCACAGCTGCAACTGCCAGTCGTGCGATTGCTGCAGCCTGCCCTTCCTTGTCATTGTACACGGTTCCGTCGATTTTTCCCTCCTGCAGTGCAGCAAGACCTGCATCGGTTCCGTCTACTCCGAAGATCAGCGGCCAGGTGTTTTCTGTATAATTCAGTTTTTCGTAGGCATCCACCGCACCAAGTGCCATGTCGTCATTGTTTGCGAGAATCAGCTCGATCTTGCCTGTGAACTGTGCTTCCAGCTGCTCCACTCTGTTCTGGGCCTGTGCCCGATTCCAGTTTGCCATCTGATAGCTGAGCTTTTCCAGTACAATTCCTTCGTTTTCAATCGTTTCCACCGAACTTTCGGTACGTACAATGGCATCCTGATGTCCGGCCTCGCCTTCCAGAACCACGTATTGGATCACTCCGTCATGATTCCGGTCCGCATCCTTATTCAGAATGGTTTCCGCTGCCAGCTCTCCCTGCATCTGACCGGACTGCCGGGCATCGGCGCCTACATAGTAGGTCTTCTCCCACAGCTCCATATCCTCTGCCACCGGTTCCCGGTTGAAAAAGATAATAGGAAGTTCTTCCTGACTGGCCATATCGATGATGTCAGACGGCAGAGACCGATCCACCAGATTGATGCAAAGCACATTGCAGCCTGCCTCGATCAGCTCCGATACCTGCTCATTCTGTGTATCCTGAGATCCCTCTGAGGTTCTCAGCATCATTGTAATATTCCGGCTTTCGGTTTTATATTCAGCAAGATCCTCTCTTAAGGCCTCTGTCAGGGCACCGAGAAAGGTATCACTCTGGTCATAGTACACCACCCCGACCCGGATATTGTCTGCAGCCGGCTCACTGCTGTCCCCGCAGCCGGCTGCTGTCAGAGCGGCGATGCCGAGAGCAGCCGGCACTCCGATCGTCCTGATACTTTTCATATATACTATCCTTTCGCTTTCCGCAGGCTGACAGCCGTCACTGGCTCAGTGTCAGGAGAATTCCTTCGTTTTCCTCTGTAAACAGTGTATCCTTATTTACCACATAATAGGCGGGCATATCTGCTGTTCCGATCGAATCAGCGGAACCTGACAGGGACAGCAGAGCCTTATACCCGGTCTGAAAGCTGTCCGGTATCACAAGAGATTCTGCCCTTCCTGAATCCAGATAATAAATCGATTCCATGGATTCTCCGATCCCGTAGAGAATTGCCCCATGCAGGTCCTGCGCTGCTGTCAGTCTTCCGGCTTCTCTGGTGCTTTCATCATCCAGTGCCGCCACCAGATCCACCGCAGGCTGTTCCTCAGCCGGAATCCTTTCCCGATCCTCACCTTCTGCACAGGACCACAGGATGTCCGCTCCGCTGTCCTGAACTGCATCAAGGAATCCCTGATTTCTAAGCATGGTTACCTCTGAATCCGGATCCTCTGCCAGAATTCCAAGAGTTTTCCCCTGAATTCCTCCGCTGTAATCCTCCAAAACAGCCCTGCCCAGGGCATAGCCAATGGCTGTCTGATCCGGTCCTTCGAGGATCAGCTGCTCCTCCGTCAATACAGCATCCGCCCCTCCGGCAATCTCTTCACTGATCAGAGCATCCAATGTATCATCTGTCCAGTCCGTGTCGATACTGACAAAAAAAACCTCTGCGTTCTGATCCTGTGCAGCCATTCGGATTCCGTACTTCATTCCGGACCATTTCACATTTTCCGAATCCTCTAAAATTACGGATACCTTTTCTGCTTTATTCCTCTGATCAACAGAACGGAGCAGCAGAAAGGCTGCCGCCACCAGCAGGCCGAGCAGAAGTTCCACAAGGAGAAATATGGTTTTTTCACGTTTCATAACCCGCTCACCCTCCTGTCAGCTTTCCAGTCTTCTTCTGTTTTCTTCTGTGAAAGGAACGGCAGGAAAAATAACACTGACCTTCATTCCTTCCTCCTTTCCGGTGTCGGTCCTTACACCGTATTCTTTGCCAAAAAGAATCTGCATACGATGATGGATATTGATCAGACCGATTCCGGATCCCTTTTTCTGTACTCGCTTCGTGTCGGTCAGTACCAGTTCCGCCTCTTCTTCCGGCATGCCGGGACCGTTATCCTCTACCCAGAGTATCACACGGCCGCCGTCAAGGCAGCCCCCTACTGTGATCTCTCCGATATCATCCTCCGGATCAATGCCGTAATTCACGGCATTTTCCAGGATCGGCTGCAGGATCAGCTTGGAGGTGCAGCAATCCTTCACCTCCGGTGCGATATCATAGCGTACAGTAAAGGCATCCTTATAGCGTGCCTTCTGGATATTCATATAGCTGGTGGCATGACGGATCTCATCCGCCACAGAGATGATGGTATGCCCTCCGGAAAGACTGAGGCGCAGCAGCTTTGCCAGCTGATCGATCATAAAGGAAGCTTTTTCATTCTGCTCTCCCTCCACCATCCACATAATAGAATCCAGTGTGTTGTAGAGAAAATGAGGATTGATCTGACTCTGAAGTGCCGCCAGCTCACTCTTCCTCCGTTCCGACTGCTCTGTTACGATTTCTTTCATCAGATGATCGATCTGTTCATAGGATTTCTGAATGGACCTTCCCAGATGCCATACCTCCAGAGAACCACCGATAAAAATATCCGGTGCCTGTCCGGCCTCATACTCCGTCACCGATTGATTCAGCTTCATGATCGGTCTGGAAATCCTCAGGGAGATCACCCGATTGATCCACACCAGGATCATGATCAAAACCAGCACCATCAGCAGAAGAAAATAGCGCAGGGAGGCCAGTCCCCGGGTCAGGGTACTCTCGGGAATTACACCTACCAGCTTCCATCCGGTGTAGCTGACGGTTTCTACCACAACCTGCCTGGTCTCGCCATCCAGGCGATCCTCATACACACCATCCCTGTACGCTGCGGCCTCTGCACTGTTTTCTGCTGCGATGCCGTCCCGGATCTGGATCTGCCGGGGATGATAGATGATCTCCCCTCTGCTGTCGCAAAGATAGTAGTACTGACCGCTGCTGGTTGTATTGATCTGCTTCATCATTCTGGAAATACTGCTGTAATCCATATCCACCAGAATGACGCCGTGCTGCAGTTTGCCCTGATTCGTCAGCTCCACAACTCTGCTGAGAGATATCACCCAGTAATACTTCATGGATCCGTCATCAAACAGATTCTGAATGTGAGGAGTGGAAAAATGCAGATTTTCTACTTTTTCAACTGCATTGGTATACCAGCTCTGCTTCGTTACATCCGGATCCTCCTTCTGTCTCGCCAGAGGCTCTGCCATCAGCAGACTTCCTCCCTGTCCGTATACAGCAATGCTTCTCACCGAATTTTTATTTGCCTCATAGAGCAGCTTCAGCTGATCCTGGATCTCTGAAGCCTGTGAGAAAATATCCACTTCCTTGATCGCATTATAATAGGCAGTATCTGAAATATTCCGCATGCGGGTCAGATATTCCTCCAGATTCTCCACTGTCTGCTCCATCAGCTGCTTTGTGCTCTCCACTGTTTTATCCCGGCTCACCCCGGCAAACTGCCGGTAAAGCACCAGTGTTACAAGGACGATACTGACAATCGAAAGCATCGAAAACACAAACATGATCGTGGAATGAAAGGGCTTTGGATGTTCTTTGCTTTTTCTGATTTTTTTACTGCTCATTCTTCTTTTCATGTTCTCTGATATACCGGGAGGGTGATACGCCAAACTGCCTTTTGAATACGTAGCTGAAATAGTTCGGATCCGAGTATCCTACCTGTCCGGCAATGATATAATTCTTCTCACCGGTTTCCACCAGCAGGCGTGCAGCTGTCTCCATGCGGAACCTGGTCAGATAAGCAATAAAGCTCTCTCCCGTTTCTTTCTTGAACAGGGTAGAAAAATACGCATTGGACACACCCAGATGGCTGCAGACTGTATCCAGGGATAATTCTTCATCTCCATAGTGTTCCCTGATATATTCCTGTGCACCTGCAATATAGGTTCTGGCTGTATTGCTTCTTGAACTGGTCATCTGCTCTGCCAGTCTTCTGCTTTGCTCTGCCAGCCAGGATTTTAATGCTGCTCGATCCATTCCCAGAAGCTCTGTGTAGAGCTGGTCCGCCTCGCCAAGCATCTCCTCCGTATCAATTCCGCTGTTCTGAACAAAGAAATACAGGCTGCTGATCAGCTCCATCATCGCAATCCGGTGTCTCTGCAGACCCCTGCCGAGAGTAAAGGTATGTTCCAGATAAAGCTCTGCTGCTTCTTCCATTTCCTCTGTCCGGTTCAGACGGATCTTTGAAAACAGATTTTCCAGGTCATGCGAGCTGTTTTCCACAGGATCAGCCTGTTCTCTCATGGGCTCCACATCCTGGATATTGATGGCACGCTCCACTCCGTAGATGGCCCGGTAGGATAAAGCCTGCCGCGCTGCACTGTAGATCCCGGGAAGTTCCATCAAATCTCGTGTCACCTTTCCGATTCCGATGGTTGCTACTGCATCGATAGTTTTCTTCACATACCGGCAGAAACGGTTGCATTCTTCTGTAAGCTCTGCCATCTCCCCTGGTCGTTTCAGCTGGACAATGAGAACCAGATTTCCCTTATAGAGAACAGGTACTGCATGGAACCGTTCCTGCAGCCTTTCTCTTGCCAGCTTCTGCGTATAGGAGGATACCAGCATATAGGACAATCCCTCCAGCACATGATGGGAGGAGGTATGGATCACAATACAGGAATAGCAGGGTCCTGTCAGGCTGATATGATAGTCTTTCATCTGCTGCTTCAGATCCTCCTGCGGGATTTTACCCTCGATCAGATCCGAATAAAAATTCGCCTGCAGCTGGGGAAGGTAGGACTGAAAGTTCTGGATCATCGCTTCCACATCCCTCTTTTCCCGGTATTCCTGTGTCATTTTTGCATGAAGACGCTGAAAGATTTCCGTCAGCTCCACTGCACGGATCGGTTTCAGAATATATTCCTCTACCTCCAGATGCACCGCTTCCCTGGCAAACTCAAACTCATCGAAGCCGGTGAAAAATAGAATCTTCATATCCGGCCAGTTTTTCCGGATCTCCTTCGTCATCTCAATTCCGTCCATATAGGGCATTCGAATGTCGGACATCACCACATCGGGCTGCAGCTCCTCAATCATCTCCAGACCCTTCCTGCCGTTTCCGGCCAGTCCCAGTACTTCAAAGCCGATGGAATCCCAATCTATTTTTTTTATGATGGCACGGATAACATCCTCTTCATCATCCACGAATAACAGTGTGAATCGTTCCATTCTCTCTCCCAACTTTTGTAAACTTTTTCGCAACTGATATAAAAGAAAACTGTCTGAGCTTACGTGCAAGACAACGCTAAGCCTGTTTTCTTATATATCCTGCTGAATAGTTACACTTTTCTATCTAATATAGTAGTAAATTCCGGTAAAAAAAGCCAGACATTTGTCCGGCTTCTTTTACATCTGCTGTTATTTTTGCTAATAGTTCACATGGAACAGCCATTCGTAAACAGCCGCCTCTGAACGTTTACTTCTTCTGAACGTATTTCAGTGAATCCAGTGTTACAGCCACCAGGATGATAATTCCGGAGAATACGAACTGCAGGTTGGAATCGATTCCAAGGATGGTCAGGGAGTAGGTCAAAGTCGTGAAGATCAGAACACCTACTACTACGCCGCGGATCTTACCGATACCACCGGTAAAGGAGATTCCACCTACTACGCAGGCTGCGATGGCATCCATATCCCAGCCCTGTCCGTATGCTGCTGATCCGGATCCTACCATTCGGATACATTCCAGCCAGGATCCGAAGCCGTACAGTACACCTGCCATCATGAAGGCAAGCACGGTTACTTTAAATACGGAAATACCGGATACAGCTGCAGCTTCTGCATTGCCGCCAACTGCATACAGATTCTTTCCGAATGTGGTTTTGTTCCAGATGAACCAGACGATTGCCACTGCTGCTGCTGCCCAGAGGATAATGGTCGGGAATCCGTTTACCTTTGGAATGATCATCTTCGGAATGGTACTTTCAATGGCACCGAAGGAAACACCCTTGGTAGCGTAGGTAACAAGACCAAAGATTACCAGCATGTTTGCCATCGTACAGATAAAGGGATGCATTTTGAACTTCGCTGTAAAGAATCCGGCGATCGTTGTGAAGATCACACTTGCACAGATACAGCAGAGCAGAGCCAGTACCACCCTAGCCAGAACAGGCAGTCCGGTAAAGTCAAAGATATGACCGAAGACACCGCCCGTGTTAATGCCTTGATGCATAACAATCGTGGAAATGGTCATACACATGCCTACATGACGGCCTACAGACAGATCCGTACCTGCCAGCATGATCAAACCTGCTACACCGAGAGCCAGGAAGATTCGCGGTGAAGCCTGCTGAAGGATATTCAGCACGTTATTATAGGTCAGAAGCTGCTGTCCTCCCTTGACGATGGGAGTTGCGATGCAGAGCCCGATAAAGATAATGATAATTGCGATATACAGTCCGTTCTGAAGCAGGAAGCTTCTGGAATTGAAGGTATACTTATAGTTCTCCCACTTCTGTGCGCGATTCTCAGCAAAGGAGAAACGAGACATCTTCAGAAGATCCAGAAGATGATATCTGTGGGCAAATGCAGCATGCTGCCTGTCCTTGATCTGCTGCAAATTGTTTCGATAGGTAAGCTTTGCATCGAATTTTCTGTTTTTGTATACATAATTCTCATCGTCAATGTCCTGTTTTTCTTTTAAGGAAGCAAGATTTGACTCATGATCCTTAGCGAGAGCTGCCAGTGCCTTTTCATACTCCGCCTTAGCCTGCTCCTTTTCTGCCTGACAGGAGGCCTTCACCGGCTGATAGTATTCCTGATCAAAATGCTCTTTCAGATACGTTTCTGCATCGGCAATGAGTTTGTCGATTTCAGCTTTATTCCTGTTCTCTATGCCTTTGGCCTGTTCCAGAGCCTTGCTGTACTCTGCCAGCCGGTTTTCTTTTTCGCCCTGTGCAAGAGTTCTATCCTTTTTTACTGTTTCAATTGCGATCGTCAGATCCAGAACCTTGTCTGTTCCGTCCTCACGGAGCGCATTTACCTTATCCTGAATCGCCCCGACATAACTGTCGATGGGCTGCAGCAGCTTCTGCTCCTGTTCTGCTGATAGTATGTTATTTGCCATATTCTGTGTCCCCCCTTACAGGTATTTCGCACTGAGTCGAAGCAGCTCTTCCTGATCGGTCTCCTTAGTATGTACGATTCCGGCAAGATGTCCGTTTGACATAACACCGATCCGGTTCGTGATTCCAAGGATCTCCGGCATCTCGGAAGATACTACAATAATCGTTTTACCCTGTTTTGCCATCTTGATGATCAGTTCATAGATCTCATACTTGGCACCTACATCGATACCTCGGGTAGGCTCATCCATCAGGAATACGTTGGGATTTCTCTCCAGCCATTTTCCGAAAATGACCTTCTGCTGGTTTCCTCCGGACAAACTGCTGATCATGTCATCCGGTCCCATACACTTGGTATGCATGGTCCGGATTTCCTTGTTGGTGGCCTTTACCATCTTCTGATCCGAAAGAGCAATACCTGATTTGTATGCCTCAAGATTTGCAATGGTTGTATTAAAGGTCAGATCTCCCTTCAGGAACAGGCCGTTTGCCTTCCGCTCCTCTGTGATCATGGCAAATCCGTTCTCCATTGCCTCCTTTGAACTGTTAAAGTTCATCAGATGATTTTTATAGTAAACACGTCCGGCTGCTCTTGTACGGACACCGAACATCGTCTCCAGCAGCTCGGAGCGTCCCGCGCCCACCAGGCCGTACAGTCCGAAGATCTCCCCCTCTTTCACATCAAAGGTAATGTCCTGAAGATGAGGCTCAAATTTCGTAGAAAGATGTCTGACGGACAGAGCGATCTCCCCCGGCTGATTATCCAGCGGCGGGAATCGGTTATCCAGCGAACGGCCAACCATGGCTGAGATCAGCTCATTCATGTCAGTATCCTTCACATCCTTTGTCATGACCAGATTTCCGTCCCGGAGTACGGAAATCTCATCGCAGATGTTAAAGATCTCATCCATCTTATGGGAAATGTAGATCAGAGCAATTCCCTGCTTTTTCAGCATGCGCATCATGCTGAACAGCTTCTCAACCTCCTGGGTCATCAGCGAGGATGTGGGCTCGTCCAGTACAATTACCTTTGCATTGTAGGAGATGGCCTTGGCGATCTCGCACATCTGCCTCTGGGAAACTGACATCTTGCGCATGGGCTGTGTCAGATCCACGGTCATTCCAAGCTTTCGGAACAGCTCGGAGGCCTCTTTTTTCATACGGCCTTCATCCACCACACCTGCATTGGTGGGATACCTTCCAAGAAACAGGTTATCTATTACATTTCTCTCCAGACACTGATTCAGCTCCTGATGCACCATGGCGATTCCGTTCTCCAGTGCTTCCTTAGGACCGGAGAAGCTCACTTCTCTGCCCTCCAGAAAGATGGTTCCCTCATCCTTCTGATATGTACCGAAGAGGCATTTCATCATGGTTGACTTACCTGCTCCGTTTTCCCCCATCAGGCCCATTACAGTACCGGGCTTCACATCCAGATTGATATGATCCAGTACACGGTTACGTCCGAAGGATTTGCTCATGCCGCGAATCGATAAGGCGAGTTTCTCATTCTTATCTGCCATTCTTACTCTCCTTCTGAAATGAATACTCTCATATAAAGTGAAAGGGGAGAAATAGAACCTACCTCTCCCCAGTACTTAACTAATACTTATGAATGATTGACTTGATGCTGCGGATCACTGGCTGAGAATAGCTGTGTAGGATGCTGCATTGTCAGTCTTAACCATGTTGATTGCATATGCATCATACTGATCCGGATTTCCGAGACGGTTTGTGATATTGGACTCAGTCTGTCCGTCACCGCCGATGTACTCAACATCCAGGTTAAGAAGATCATCATATTTCTCGAGCAGCGGCTGGTATGTAGAGCTCAGGAAGTTATCAGATGCATTGTAGATGTCAAGCCATACGGATTTTGTCTCTGAATCAACCTGATTTGAAACCGGCTCATATACTGCTGTAGAATCTGTGAACTCCTCGTAGTTGTCAGCTGTTACAGCTGCATTCAGTGCATAGTAGGAACGCTCATCCTCTACATATTTGTAAACATCATCGGACAGTACGTTTCCTGCATCATCAGCAGTTCCGATACCAGTATCAACATCAACGCCGTCAAGAGCATTTCTCAGAACACGGAGTGTCAGATAAGCCTGCACGTCAGCATGCTGGCTGATTGTTCCGCCGTATCCCTCTGCGATTGCTGCTACAGCATCACTGTTTGCGTCGTATCCGAAGGTAGGAATCTCATTCTCCTTGGACCATGCATTGAACATGGACATTCCCATTCCATCGTTGTTGGAAACTACAACGTCAATTTCATCACCGAAGGAAGCAGACCAGGTTCCGATTGCATTTCCTGCTGTTGCTGCATCCCAGGTTGCACCTGCGGAGTTTTTCATCTCCTGAGAAGCCAGTTCACGGATCGTATAGGTCTTTCCGCCGATCTCTACTTCAGCATCCTGAACGATGTCAGAAGATCCGTCTGTGTTGGTTCCGATCGGATCACTTACGATTGCTCCGTCTTTCTCTACTGCTGTGCCAAGTGCTGAACGAACACCCCTTGTACGAGCAATGGAATCGTTGTGTCCGATATCTCCGATTGCCAGAACGTATCCGATCACTCCATCACCGTTTTGATCGATGGAATCAATGTTTGCTTCAATGTAATCCATAACCATCTGGCCCTGAAGCTCAGCACCCTGGTTCGCATCGAATCCTACATAGTAGGTATCGTCATTGAAGCTCAGTGCACTCATATCCAGCTCACCGGTAGAGCTGTTGGATGGCTGACGGTTGAACCATACGAGAGGCTTCTCAGCATTGGTAACATCTCCTGAAGCAGTATCTCCTGTTTCCTCAGCCTCTGTGCTCTCTGCCGCTGCAGAAGATGCTGCTGCGCTGTCAGATGAATCTGAGCTGCTGCCGCAGGCTGCCATAGAAGCTGCCATCATTGCTGCAAGAAACAGTGCGATCGTTTTCTTTTTCATATCCGTTTCTCCTTTCATATCACGAACTCCTTCGTGCTTCGATGGGTTTATGATAACTCAGTTTCACTGTAAAAAACATAGAATATTTTTTTATGAATCTTGAAATTTTTTATCACAAATAACGGAAATCAGGAATATTTTTCGATAATGCCCGTCATAATTCACAAATGAAATCAATAGGAATGGCTGCTGTTTTTTATATATACATTTTCCTGCAAACGCACTATAATAGCAAGCGCAGAACATCTGAGTGAACCACGAGGTAGAAAACAATGAACAAACGAACACGAGGAATACTATTTGCACTGCTGGGAGGCACCCTGTGGGGTTATTCCGGAACAGTAGGACAATATCTGTTTTCTCAATATGAGATCAGCAGTGAATGGCTGACCACAGTCCGAATGATCTGTGCGGGGATCCTTCTTCTTGGATTTGCCTTTGCAAGGAGGATTCCGCTTTCCCCTGTATGGAGGGATCGCAGAGAGGCGGGACGACTCCTTCTCTTTACAGTGGCAGGGCTGATGATGGTGCAGCTGACCTACATGAAGGCCATCTACTATTCTAATTCCGCCACGGCAACAGCACTGCAGTTTCTGGGACAGACGCTGGTACTGGCAGTCACCTGCCTGTCGGTCCGCCGGCTGCCGACAGGCAGAGAATGGACGGCTGTCCTTCTTGCAGTTGGAGGAGTATTTCTTCTGTCCACCGGCGGCAATATCCATTCACTGGCATTGTCTCCGCAGGCACTGCTCTGGGGACTGGGCGCTGCTGTCAGCGTAATGCTGTACACTCTTCTGCCCAGAAAACTGATCCGGTCATACGGCAGCATTCCCATTACCGGATTCGGCATGCTGATCGGAGGCACAGTGCTCTGCATGCTGACACGATCCTGGTCAGCCCTTCCTGTGCTGGATCTGAAAGGATGGATCTATCTCGGAGTGATTGTTTTTTTCGGAACAGCAGTGGCATTCACACTGTATCTGCAGAGTGTCAGTGATGTGGGCGGCGTAACCGCAAGCCTTCTGGCATGCTCAGAGCCGCTGGCGGCAGCAATCATCACCACCGTATGGCTGAAGACAGAGCTGGTACTCACAGATTACACAGCTTTTGGTATGATTATTCTGATGTCCGTTCTTTTGGCTCTTCCGGCCAAATCTAAGAACGTCCCACAATGATAGGAGAACGATCCTTATGACTTCCTGGCATGGTAAACCATACTATTCTCTGGATTCCTACCTGAAGAATACATACGGCAGAAAAATGTATAAGGTATCTCTGGATGCCGGAATGACCTGTCCGAATAGGGACGGGACACTGGATCACAGAGGCTGTATCTTCTGCAGCACAGGGGGAAGCGGAGATTTTGCCGGCGACAGAGCTGCCGGAATTCACACGCAGATTGATGACCAGATCCGTATGATTCAAAAAAAGAGCTCTGCGCAGGACTTCATTGCTTATTTTCAGGCCTATACCAATACCTATGCTCCTCTGTCCTATCTGAAAGATGTGTATATGGAGGCTCTGGAGCATCCCTCTGTGGCAATTTTAGATATTGCCACCCGCCCGGACTGTCTTCCGGATGAGGTACTGGATCTTCTGGAGAAACTGAACCGAAAGAAGCCCGTGTGGGTGGAGCTTGGACTGCAGACCATTCATCCCTCTACTGCTGCCTACATACGGAGAGGCTATGATCTGTCCTGTTTTGAAGATGCAGTCAGAAAGCTGCATACCAGAAATATTCCGGTCATCGTCCATACTATTCTGGGGCTTCCCGGAGAAAATGTATCCGATGCTCTGGCAACCATTCAGTATCTGAATCAGCTGCCGATCTTCGGCATCAAGCTGCAGCTGCTTCATGTTCTGAAAAACACAGACCTTGCTGCCGATTATGAAAAGGGGATGTTTCGAACACTGGAGCAAGAGGAATATCTGGATCTGGTGATCACCTGTCTGCAGCAGCTGTCACCGGACATAGTGGTGCACCGGGTCACCGGGGACGGGCCGAAGAAGCTGCTGATCAGTCCACTCTGGAGCGGAAATAAAAGAGCAGTATTGAACCGCCTGCACCGGAAGATGGCTCTGGGAAATTTTCGACAGGGACAGAATTTTGTGGTATACTGATTGCATGCCGCTGATCACAGAATGCAGGAATCCGGTTGCCGTTCACGGGTTGGATAGCCGCGGGAACACACTGTTTCTTTGTATATCTGAATCCGAGTCGGGCTGAATACTACGAAGGGAGCGTGCAGGAATGATCGAATCCAGCTATGCTTTATATAAACTGGTAATTCTCTATATGCTGGATCAGGTGAATTTTCCCCTGTCCAATGCCCAGATCTCTGAATTTTTTCTGGATCAGGAGTATACCTCCTATTTCCATGTACAGCAGGTATTGAATGAGATGCAGGATTCCGACCTGATCATTCCTGAAAATACCCAGAGTACGACTTATTATAAGATGACGGAAAACGGTGCGCAGACTTTAAAGTTTTTCCGTAAAGAGATCTCCGATGAGATTCGAAGGGAAACGAAAAACTATCTGGCAAGGAATGAGTACCGTCTTCGCTCGGACTCCTCTTCGATCGCCGATTATTACAGAGTCGGTCCTGACGATTATGCCGCACATTGCGTGGTTCGGGAAAACGACGCCGATCTGATCGATCTGACTCTCCACGTGCCGACCGAAAGCGGTGCTGTGGAGATCTGCGAAAACTGGAAGAAAAAAAGTCAGGAGGCCTATGCTGCGATCATTGAATTGCTGATGTGATATTGCCGAAGTCAAAAACGGAACACCCATTCTGAGGGTGTTCCGTTTTGACATTTGTCAGAACAGCAGGTTGATCAGTCCCAGAACAAAGCCGATCAGGGCTCCGAGATTGACAATGGTGTTCAGCTCCTTCTTCATCACTGTCAGTACCAGTTCTTCCAGCTCCTCAATGGACATCTCATGGATCTTCTGTTCTACGGTCTTCTGGATGTTCAGAGAATCCAGCACCTTTGACAGATTTCCCTGCAGTGTTCTCTGCACCACAGCGGACAGCACAGCCCGCAGTACGTGCTCCTCCATGTCAATACGATTCATCAGATCCATGGCTGACTGCTGCTCCAGTTCTCTGATCTTAGCTGTTACCACAGGTTCGATCAGGTCAGGTCCCTCCGTATTGATCATCTCCTGCAGCTTCGGTCCCATGGGGCCGAGAATGGAGCGCAGCAGATCATCGGTAACGAACATAGCCAGCATGGGATTGGTAAGATATTCATGCACCATCTGGATACCCTTATCCACAATAATCTCAGATAGATCCACCTCGGAAAGTGCATGTGTGATCTCTACGGTGAGAGCTTTGCTCAGTTTCTCTCTGCCCATGATATAATCGTACTCCGTCAGTCCTGCGGCCTGCCGGATAGAAGTTTTGATGGGTGATGCAAGACCCGCGGTCATTGCATCCACGACTCCGGTTGTTACCTCCGGTGCAAGCAGCTTTTTCTCTATATCCTCTCTGGTCAGGAGCATATCTCCTACCGCTCTTCCAATGGCTCTTCCCAGTCTGTCCTTTCCCTTCGGAATCGCTCCGGGGGTAAAGGGAAGCTTATGTCCGAAAAGATAGATTTCTTTTCTCGGATAAAACAGCATTTTCACTGCAATATAATTTGTAAAGTAGCCGATCACTGATCCGATCAGCGGTCCGGCAAGATATCTCAGCAACATTTTTTATTGTTATCCTCAATTCCTGGAAACTTATCCGCAGCTGTTTACGCAGCACTTACTCCTCAGAAAAAAGAACCTTTTCTGCCAGAGCTGCTGCATTTCTGATGCAGTCGGGACAGGAAAGCACCACCTTGCCTGTGTCCACACCCTTCAGTTCTCTGCATATGACGGTACCATGATCTGCTTTAAATGTCTCTGTGATCTCCTTCACCAGCTTATAGGTAGAGCCTTTACTGTTTGGATTGGACAGATCTCCACAGCTGTTTTTCATTCCTGCAAGCACACAGGCGCCTGCAACTGCTCCGCAGGTTCCCAGCATGGCTCCCTGACCAAGTCCCAGACCCTCTGTCACCTTAAACATGGTCTCCTCATCCATTCCTACCAGGTCGGCGTAGGCACATGCAACCGCCTGTGCACAGTTATAGCCGTTCTGATGTCTCTTTGTACATAAATCAACTCTTGACTGCATACACAATTCCTCCTTTTTCACTTTCGAAAAGCAGGATTATTATAGCACGTATTATCAATTAGTGATACACTTAATCCCTGGAAAGGAGTTCTTATGCTGCAATTATTAAACCTTCAGCTGACTCTGTTTCTTCTGATTGCCGTCGGCTTTTTCGTAAGAAAAAAGGGCATGGTCAGTGAACAGGGACAGAAAAATATCAACAACCTGGTCATCAATGTTGTGCTTCCCTGCAACATTATAAAATCCTTTATGGTGGATCTGGAAAGCAGTATGGTTCGGGATCTGACCTCCATGATGCTGCTGTCGATCCTGGTTCAGGTGATCTTCGTTGTCTACGGAAAAATCATATTCAGAAAACAGCCCGATGGAAGAAGGGCCTGCCTGCAGTATGGTACGATCTGCTCCAATGCAGGTTTTCTCGGCAATCCTGTTGCAGAGGGAGTCTTTGGAAGCTATGGACTTGTTCTTGCCTCGGTTTTTCTGATCCCCATGCGGATCATGATGTGGTCAGAGGGACTGGCTGCATTCTCAAATACGAAGGATCGCAAAGCAACACTGAAAAAGGTCTGCACGCATCCCTGTATCCTCGCCTGTGTCCTCGGTATTGTACTGATGACAACAGGACTTCGATTTCCCTCCCCGGTTACCTCCACCATCAGCAGCCTGGGCAGCTGCAATACAGCCCTGTCCATGATGGTGATCGGAATGATCCTGTCCAATATGGATCTGAAGGAATTTGATAAGGACGTGCTTCTCTATTCTCTGCACCGTCTGGTTCTTCTCCCTGTTCTGATCCTTCTGGTCTGCATGATCCTTCCTCTCAGCGATACGGTGCAGGGAGTCTGTGTACTGCTCTCAGCCATGCCTGCCGGAGCAACGACCAGCATCCTTGCTTCCCGATATGATATGGAACCGGAATTTGCCACCAGAATGGTGATCGTATCTACCATTCTGTCTCTGCCCACGATCTGTCTGTGGAGTATTTTCCTGACTATGTAAAAATCATGCAGGAGCAGGCTTATGTACCCGTACAAAGCCTGCTCCTGCATTCCTATGATTCCTTCGCAAAAAGCAAAAAAAGCCCCCATGCCACCGAACCTCGGTAACACAAGGACAATTTCTACTCTTAAAAGTATAGACGACTCCCTCGAATATCACAAGTAGTCAGGAACTATTTCGTCACTTTTTTACTATTGATATTTTTACTACAATATTATTTATAAATTCTTTATATTTTTCCGTATCAAATCCGTTTCGTTTTTATTAATTATTATGCCATTTTTTTACTTAACTCTTTTAAGTACCGAAATCATTACATCTTTTCACGTCTGGCTTACGTGACCTGACACCGGTGCTCAGGTTCATTCATGTCGAGCTCGCGAGACCTGGCACCGGGCGCGCAGGTCCGGTGGATCTGCCTGCGCGTCGACCAAATCGGAGTGTTCCTCCGGATTTTACCGGAACATTCTCAGTCTGTCTCCGTACATGGAAACTGCAAGATCTACACAGTACTGATAGGAAAATTCAGGATCCACAAGCGGTCCGATGCTGGAATCCGCCAGTTCCTGGGTGTAATCCTTCAGAAGATAAGCACTGTAGTACCAGGATTTATGTGTCACAATGGGAATAATACCATAGTCATCTACTACTACGCCATCTGCAGTCTTTCTCAGAGATACATCAGCCAGTCCGCCAACCAGTGCATATGCAGGATCCTGATTAGACACAAAATTTCCAAGGGAATAGTAGCAGATCATCTGATGACCATCCTCTCTGGTGAAAAGCTCGATGGGTTCTATCACATGGGGATGCGTTCCCAGCACCAGATCTACTCCCTCCTGCAGGAAAATCTGTGCCCACTTGCTCTGCTCTTCATCATAGGAAAAGTTAAATTCCGTTCCCCAATGGGGGCAGACGATCACGTAGTCGGAATTCGCCTTTGCATTCTGAATATCAGCCCTCACCTCATCCTCATACAGCATATTCAGACAGAAGGGGGCATCGTAATACTCCCCGCTTCCCGCATTTGATCCATAGGTGTAATTCAGTATCGCTATGCGAAAGCCGTCCTTCTCATAATAATAAATCTGATCCGATGCCTCCTGCGATCCGTAGGCTCCGATCAGTGCCATTGACGGATACATGTTATTCCAGTATTCTATGGTGCTGTACAGGGGGCCAGTCCCCAGATCAAGCATATGATTGGTTGCCAGACAGACCACATTGAAGCCTGCTGCTGCAATGGCATCCTGGGCCTCATGAGGGCTGTTGAAGGAAGGATATCCTGTAATACCGTATTCACCGCCGCCGCAGGCAGTTTCCTCGTTCACAATCTTCAGATCATACTCTGCCAGATAAGGAGCAGTATTTTCAAATAAGTGAGTGAAATCATACCCATAATCTGTTTCACTGTTTGTAACCAGCAGAGAGCTCAGAAGAACATCCCCTGCCATAGTGAGATGTACAGTCACTTCTGCTTCAGCAGGTTCTGCTGCCTCTGCCAGTTCTTCTTCCAGGCGTTTCGCCTCTGCCTGCTCAGCTGCAATGCGCTCTGCTTCCTCCCGTTCTGCTGCAATGGCTGCCGCCTCCCCGTCTTCAATCGCCTGCCTGGCTGATTCTGCTGCCTCTGCTTTCTCCGCAGCTTCCTGTGCTGCTGCAGCTTCAGCTACCTGAATGGCTGCATTTTCCTTTGCCTGCGTGCGCAGATAGGAGGATGCCTGACTATAACCAATAACTCCTGCCAGAACAATCGCCAGACAGGCATCTACTGTCAGAATCATTTTTACTCTTGACCATTTCTTTTTTTTGTTTCTCTCACTGCTGCTCATTCTTCTCCCCTTGTTCGTAAACATCACCGATACAAATATATTAGCATGGTTCTACTTTTGTTTCTATACCTCAAACCATTCTCACCATATTTTGTATCCATTGTTACTGTTCACGGGGCATCAGGAGATACGCATACTGGCTCGTCATGCTGGCATGTAAGAGACTGTATGCGTATCTCCTGATGTCTCGTGATCGAGGAACCTCCCCTGCATAAGCAGTCAGGCTGCGTCAGCAGCAGCTTGAGCCGTGTCACGGCGGGGACTGCGCATGAAGGGGAGGTTCCCCGTGAACGGTAACTATCCATTTCGCTGCCATCAGCAGCTTCATTTGTTCACCGGATAGCAATAGACAAGAATACTGGTTCGTTATGCCGGCATATAGAAGACTATATGCAGCAAAAAACGAAGCGGATTCTGTTGCATGCTTCCGCTTCGTTCTTTGCTCTTATCATTTTCAGAAAATCCTTTGATATTCAGATCATTCAGGTATTACTGCCTCAGCACAAAGCTCACTGATCCAAACGATTCATCAGAGATCCAGTTTCAGATCATCCTCCCCGATCAGCCCTTTCTTTCTCATGGGAATGGCGATCAGCTGCGTGATTACCGCAGGAAGAATGAAACATACCAGAACCAGCCCAATCCAGTCCATTGCGGTAATCGCTGCCTTTGTTCCTGCCTGGATATCAGCAATCCAGCCGGTATAAACACCGATCTGTCCGACAAGACCGCAGGTGCCCATGCCGGAGGCAACTGCTGCTCCGTTCATCTGCATCCGGAAGATGCAGGTTGCGATCGGTCCGGTAATGGCAGAGGCCAGAGTCGGCGGAATCCAGATTCTTGGATTTTTTACGATATTTCCAATCTGCAGCATGGAGGTTCCGATTCCCTGAGCAAGCAGACCGCCCCACTTGTTTTCACGGAAACTCATGACTGCAAAACCTACCATCTGTGCACAGCAGCCTGCAACTGCTGCTCCGCCTGCCAGACCGGTAAGACTCAGTGCCGCACAGATCGCTGCTGAGCTGATTGGAAGTGTCAGCGCAACACCAACCAGAACCGATACAAGAATTCCCATCAGGAACGGCTGCAGCTCGGTTGCCCACATGATTGCCTGACCCACTGCACTGGCAGCCGTACCGATTGCCGGTGCACAGGCAATGGAAAGAAGCACTCCTACGCAGATCGTTACGATTGGTGTAACAAGAATATCCAGCTTTGTTTCCTTGGAAACCAGCTTGCCGCACTCAGCTGCAACGATGGCAACCAACAGAACCGCGAGAGGACCGCCTGCACCGCCAAGAGCATTTGCTGCACTTCCTACTGCGATCAGTGAAAACAAAACCAGAGGAGGACACTGCAGAGCATAACCGATGGCCACTGCCATGGCAGGACCCGTTACACCCTTCGCATAATCACCAATGGTTACAAGAACTTCAATTCCCAGCTGGGTTCCCAGGGTTGAGATGATCGTTCCGATCAGAAGGGATGCAAATAATCCCTGTGCCATTGCCCCAAGCGCATCGATTCCGTATCGTTTTCCGGATATGATGACATTTTTACGCTTAAGAAAAGCACTGAATCCTCCCTGTGCTTTCGTATTTTCTTTGCTGCTCATACTGTTATCCTCACTTCTGTTCAGACTGGATCAGCCTGTGACTTGCTTCCGTCTGACATGAATCTTTCGCTGCAGTTCACGAAGTGAACTGTAGCAAATTTCCCCTGCATATGACTGCTGGAACTCTTGTGCAGGAGATTCCACTTTGCATCCAGCTCATAGTAGCAGATAGACCGTATCATTGCAACAACAAATGTAAAATCATTTGTTTTTTCATGTGTACATCCGCTGTCTTGTCACCCTCTTCCATTCAACTGCTTATTCGTATCCCTTTTTTCCGAGCTTTTTAAAATGCTCCCGGATCTCTGCTTCCATTCCCATCTCAGTGGGAATATAGAACTGCTCTCCTTCAATCTCAGAGGGCAGATACTGCTGTTCTACGTAATGATTGGGGTAATCATGGGCATATTTGTATCCCACACCGTGGCCAAGCTTTTCGTGACCGCCGTAGTGGGCATCCTGCAGATGCACCGGTACAGTAGTTCTCACCTTTTTCACAGACTGAGCAGCCGCAGCAATTGCATTGACTGCTGCATTGCTTTTCGGTGCACTGGCCACATAGGTGACAGCCTGACTGAGAATGATCTGTGCTTCCGGCATGCCGATCCGCTCCACAGCCATGGAGGCAGATGTAGCAAGCACCAGAGCCATGGGATCGGCATTTCCCACATCCTCTGAGGCGCAGATCATGATTCTTCTGGCAATAAATTTGATATCCTCACCTGCAGCAAGCATCTTTGCAAGGTAGTAAACGGCCGCATCGGGATCGGATCCCCGCATGCTTTTGATAAAAGCCGAGATCGTATCATAGTGCTGATCCCCGGATTTATCGTAGCGAACCAGCCGTTTCTGAATGCATTCCGACGCCGCCTCCAGAGTGATATGGATTCTTCCGTCATCAGAGGGAGCGGTTGTGAGAATGCCCAGTTCAATGGCATTCAGCGCTGCCCTGGCATCTCCTCCAGCCATATCTGCCAGGAAATCCTTTGCATCCTCATCCAGCACGGCCCCATAGCTGCCGAGTCCTTTAACCGGATCGGTAACTGCTCTTGTCAGAAGCTCTTTGATATCCTCCTTCTCCAGAGGCTTCAGCTCAAAGATCACAGATCGGGACAGCAGTGCTCCGTTCACCTCAAAGTAGGGATTTTCAGTGGTGGCTCCAATCAGGATCAGGGTCCCGTCTTCTACGAAGGGAAGAAGATAATCCTGCTGTCCCTTGTTGAAGCGGTGGATCTCATCCACAAACAGAATGGTTTTTCGCTGGTACATGCCCCTGAGGTTTTGAGCTTCCTTCACCACCTCTTCCATGTCCTTTTTTCCGGCAGTGGTCGCATTCAGCTGACGGAATTCAGCACTGGTAGACTGTGCGATTACCTTCGCCAGGGTGGTTTTTCCGGTTCCCGGAGGACCGTAGAAAACAACAGAGCTGAGCTTGTCCGCCTTGATGGCTCGATACAGCAGCTTGTCCTTCCCGATGATATGCTGCTGTCCCACCACCTCATCCAGGGTCGAGGGACGCATGCGGGAAGCCAGCGGAGACTCCGTCTCTTTATTTTTTTCACTCATATATTCAAATAAATCCATTCAATTTATCCTTTCTGTGCAGGATCGGGCACCTGTAAAATCCAGGCACCACCCTCAATTCCCTGCTCCTCACCGTCAAAGCAGACTTCACCTAGAGTCCGAAGCAGTTCCTCATTCAATTCCTCACCGTACTCTTCCCGCTCGCAGCTTCCGATAAAAATATAAGAAATTTCATATTTCTCCAGAAGAAGCTTCACCTGTTCCTGATCTGTACCTGTATAGATCTCACGGATTTCCTCTTTGATCCGGTCCAGATCCTCCGGGTCGTCTCTCCAGAGCCATTCATGTACATACCAGCCCTCCGGGGTGGGCAGTCCGGTCATGGCAGACACCCTGCATCGATCACTGTAGCTGTCTCCCGGTACTTCCAGCACCACGGGCTGTCCGGTGACATGTTCCTCCAGCCAGCGGATCGCGGCAGCATCCTCCGGATACTCTGTTTCCAGATAGGCTTCCGCATCCAATCCCTGATACCCCTTCCGATCAAAGATATTTCCGTACCAGCACTGTACTGCATACCCCCCGTAGCCGAAGGTCAGGAAAATGATTCCGGCACAGATCGCTGCAGGTATCCGAAGCAGCCGTTTTTTCTCAAGACACAGGATTCGAAAAAATGCATAGGACATGACAAGTCCCAGCATGACGAAGGCCTGATAGGTGAGCTTGAACATGGTGTTGGATCTTGCATAACCCTGCTCGTAGATATCCCGCACATATACCAGTTCCGGGATCAGCACAAGCCCGATTCCGCACACAGACAGCATGACAAAAAACACATCCGCTTCATGAAGCCGGTTTCGCAGGCTGGTCTGCCCATCCGGAGCAGATCGACCTGTTCCGTCTTTTTTCTTCAGCACAGCTGCTGCAAGAAGAACTGCAGTCAGCACCGGCACGCCCCAAAGGATCAGCAGCTGGTAGAAAGCTGTGTGATCCTGTGCAGCAGCGACTCCCTTGAACATGGAGTCAAACTGTGAAGTAAACGGCCAGGCAATTACCCGATGCAGAAGATATACAAGGATTGCAGCTGCTGTTATTTGAAGTATCCAATCAAACCGACGCTGTCCGTTTCCGGAGCATACACCGGCTGAAGCTCTATTGCTGTCAATACTGACTCTGCCGCTCTCCGTTCTGCACGTATTGCTGTCAGCAGAAACGCTGCTGCTCTCTTCTCTGCTCTTATTGCTGTCAGCAGAAACACTGCTGCTCTCTTCTCTGCTCTTATTGCTGTCAGCAGAAACGCTGCCGTCTGTACTGCTCTCTCTGCCTGCTCTGCGAAAGAATATGCAGACAGACGTAAACAAAAAAACTGTAAAGTAAATAATAAAATCCCAGTAATTGGTCCACTTGAACAGGCCGATCAACACTCCTGCAGCTGGAATATACGAAGAACTGCAGGAAAATATCCGTCTCACTCTTCCTGATCTGCTGTCCGGTGACGTACCGGCGAAGGGATTTGCAGTCCTCTCTGACCGGGATGCAGAAACGGAAGAGTTATGAACCCGTTCTGACTGAAACCAGCTGTACATCAGCCCGATGAAAACAAGTACCAGAAACAGATTGACCACATGGGCATGAAGATCCCCCAGTACAAAGGAGTAGGAGGGGAATTCATGTATACACTGATCTTCCGTAAGCGGATTATGACCAATATATCTGGTGGAGGCGGGAAACCAGTAGTCTTCCCAGCCTTCCGGCTTGAAGACAGAACCGAACAGACCATACACCAGATAATGGACATTCCCTGCAAAGGACACTGTCAGAGCAGCAAACAGTCCGCCCATCCGGGAGCAGTAACCGGAAATACCCCTGTCCTTTAGTGCCTGACGAACCAGGGAACCGGACAGGGAGAAGCAGAAGGCTGCCACCAGTGCCCGCATCAGATGATAGGTCTCATTGATCCTTGTGAAGGTCAGCTTTGTCAGATACACAGCATAAAACTGACCTCCGTAATAATAGTTGATGGTTCCACGGCTGTACCAGATATCCTTCGCAGGAATCTCTGTGCTCCTCATCATGGCAGCCATAAATCCGTAATCCATTGGTTTCTCTGTTCCTGAGGCTGCCGGCCGAAAGCCGGAGCACCAGGTCCAGAACAGGAACACAAGAAGAAAGAAAAATTCTCCGATGAGCACCTCTCTCCAATCCGGCAGTCTCCGGATCTCTGCACTTCCAAAACGCAGAAACAGAAGCCAGCATAGTACTGCTGCTGCCGCTGTCACTGCCGCTGAAGTTACGCCGGTAAAGGGAAGGATCCGAAAACGTCCCAGAACAAATACCAGATAGCCGCCGATTCCGATTCCCAATGCTTTGGAAAAAAGCCAGCCTCTGTCATCAAAATGCCGGAACAAAACAGCACCGAGAGGATAAAAGCCAAGCCCCAGCAGAACCGAGGCTGCATACCAAAGAAGGAAGGATCCTGCGTCAGATCCGGAAAGCAAAACTGTCTGCATATGTCTACCTCCGTTCAGCAGTCAGCATCCGTTACAGTTCCATGATCTCCCGCAGGATTTCCCGTTCTTCGCCATCCAGAAGCAGTTCCCGGTTATACCTGTGATATCTTTCGCAATGGTATTTCTGAAGAAAGGCAACACAGTTGCTGTTGAGATTCATCTCCGTCAGGAAGATCACCAGCTCCTGCCGACCTGAAAATGCGGTTTCCATGAAATCAAATGCATGCTCCAGCATCACAGCTGTCTGCTGTTCACATTGATCCAGTTCAGCTTTTTCCCGAAGAAAGGCTTCTTTCTTTGCCTGATACTGCTCCGTCAGCTCCTGACCGGCTGCTTTCATTGCCTTCAGTTCCTGAAATACCGGACGGATCCTGTCTTCCTTACGGATAATTTTCTTCCACTCCTGTCCCAGTCCGGCCAAAAGGAAGCTCACCACAGAAACGGATTCATCAAAGGAAGCGCGGGAAAGCTTCTTAAGAAGTCCCTCCGGAATTCTGCCGGCAAGGATCTCCTCTGCGGAATACTCCTGCTCGTACTTCTCGTAAAGAGAGAGATAGGAAGCAAAATCCCTTGCAATATCCGGATGCTGTATATAAGAGCTGATGGTCATTCGGTCCGGTTTTTTTCCAAGCCTCTCATACACAGTCAGCAGCTCCGACAGATCACTCCAGCCGCGAGGGGTGGCAAAAAAGCGTCCGTCCACGGTATTCTCCATCTTGTAAAAATATCCGACTCTTGCAGTCAGATAGGAGATGACCGCCTGATGGATCCCCTGTCTGTAGGCAAATTCCTTCCAGCAGTCAAATTCCGGCTGAACATCCATCCGTTTCACGCGATCCAGTGTCACTACATCAAATTCGCGAACTGAACGGTTGTATTCCGGCGGATTTCCTGCTGCCACGATCAGCCAGCCCTCCGGAATCCTGTGATTTCCAAAGGTCTTGCACTGCAGAAACTGCAGCATGGCCGGAGCCAGAGTTTCTGAAACACAGTTGATCTCATCCAGAAACAGAATTCCTTCCTTCAGTCCCGTCTCCTCCATCCTTTCATACACAGAGGCAACGATCTCACTCATGGTATACTGTGTCACATGGTACTGATCCTCTCCGTACAGCTTCTCCTCAATAAAGGGAAGTCCGATGGCACTCTGCCTTGTATGATGGGTGATCGTATAGGCCACCAAAGCTACTCCCGCCTCTCTGGCTGCCTGCTCCACGATCTGGGTCTTTCCGATTCCCGGTGCCCCCAGCAGCAGAATCGGCCGCTGATGGATCTGCGGCAATAGATATTCTCCGTCCTCGTCCTTCAGCAGGTACGCTTCAAGGGTGTCCAGGATCTCCTGTTTTGCTCTCTTAATATTCATCGCTGTTCTTTCCTCATTATCATTCAAGTCGGGACCACAATCACTCGTTTCTTTCTTCCAGCAGCTCATCCGGAGTCAGGATCAGCTTGACGGCCCAGGCAGGAACATCCAGATCTCGATAATCCTCCTGCAGAAAGACGAATGCAGTCTCATACAGGGGACGAAGTGCAGGATAGATACCGTATCCGTCTGTAAAGTAAATCATCCCCTTCAGATGGGTAAATGCCTTCTCACGAAGCAGCTGACTGATGTAGCCGAACACCGGACGAAAATCCGTTCCTCCCCGGCCTTTTACCTTAAATTCCTTCAGATACTGCTCCATTTCTTCCGATGAAGTGATCTTCCTGTCTTCTCTGACCTGATCATCACACTGAATGATATGTACGCAGACCTTTCTGTGGAAGCTCCCTTCCTCTGTCAGAATGGACCAGGTTTCCTCCAAAAACCGTTTCACCAGGTCTCCATTGGTGGACATGGACGTATCTACAGCAATCACAAAATCCTCCACCTTGCTGACCTCACTGGTTTCCTGTGGCTCAATCAGCGGGACATTTCCAAAATGCTCCAGCCCGTAGCAGTAGTAGATGGTATCAAAGGAATCCAGATCCGCCTTCAGCTCCTCCTTCAGAACTGCAAATTTTCTCAGAAAGGAACGATAGGAATACCTTCTCCTGTTCCGGATCTCCAGATTTGCCTCCAGTTCCTTCGAGGAGGCGCCGGCCTCTCTGGCGAAGAGCTTCAGCTCTGTCTCCATGGTCTCTGCCATTTCCTTCCATCGCTTCTGCTGCTCCAGCGGGATCTTCGGATCCTGCGGATGTCTCCAGGGATGATGGTCATCCACCGTAAATTCGCTCCGGAGTCCCTGCAGATATGCCTGCAGTTCAGCAGATTGTCTATACTCTCCCGTTTCATGCAGACTCTTTGACGGTGCAGCGACATCCGATTGCTTCTGATCCGGTGAAAGAATCGCAAGAACTCGTCCCGGTGTGATCACATGGCCATCCTCCCGCAGCTTCTGGTACAGCTGCTTCCTGAGAAAGCTTTGGTTTTTCCTGATACAGCGCACCTCCAGCTGGTCGATCATGTATTCCACCGTAATATCGAATGCAAGATCCATCAGCTCCGGATTCTCTGTCTGAAGTCCGGAATAACTCCAGAGATGTCCCATCAGGCAATGCATCACCATGTGAAGAAAGGAGCGATTCAGCAGAACCGGATCCGTCCGGTACAATTCCAGGATCCAGTCCGAGAAGAAAAATAAAGTTTTTCCATCCGTTCCAAGCCCTCTGATCTGACCATCCGGCATGAAACCAAAGGCATGCAGCGGAACGTCCATATACCGCATCTCCATATAAAGCTGTGTCTGTGCTCTTTGGAAGATCCGGTGACAGAGCTCTGCCTTCTTCACTTCCCGTTCATTCTGCTTCTGCACAATACCGGGTATGTTTCTCCTGTCCTTTTCTTTCATACGTAAGGCGTCCTGCCTTTCTCTATCAAATTTCATCTAAGTCGAAGCTGCTGCGAATCATGCATTGTCCTGCTTCTTCTTCTCCCTGAGAAGAACGATCCCGATGCATCATAAACAGGGATACAGCAGCTGCAAATCCTTCCTTTGCACAAAGAAGCGCCGCCTCTTCCCGAACCTGTTCCGGCAGCTCTGCCTGTTCCAGGATCAGCCGGATCTCCTCCAGCCTTTTCTCGCGGATCAGCACCGGCAGAATCTGTTCTGCCTGTTCTCTGATCCAGCTCATATAGTTCTGACGAGCCCTGCTCTGCAGTCTCCAGGGATACATAAGCCGCAGCAAGGCCAGCTCACACACAAGCTCCCGCCGTTCACCGGCAGCTGCCAGCGGAAAAAGCTGATCGTATTCCTCCATCTGCAGCCGACGGTTCACAAAGCAGTTTCTGTACTTCATGCCTGTTCCGAAAAATTGATTTACGATGATCCTTGCAGGGGTATTTTCTATTCCCTGTTCGTAGTATTCCGGAAAAAGCAGGCGAACTTCCCTGTCAGGAAATTGTATCGTCACCTGAATCGTTTCCGAAAAATCAGACAGAAGTTCCTGCAGAACGGTCTGGGCAGCATCTTCTCTCTGCTGATACAGGCAGATGGAATGCACTCTGTGCACACCGGTAAATGCTCCGGTGCCCACATCCTTCAAGTCATCATATAACAGGAGCTTCTCCAGTTTTTCGCAATTATAGAAGGCATACCTTCCGATTCGTTCCAACGAGGAAGGAAAACGGATTTCCCGAACTGCACAGTTTTCCAGAGCATAGTCTCCCAGCTCCAGCACCGGGAGTCCGCCTATCTCTTCAGGAACTGAGATATATTCTTCCTTCTGATCCACGGATGTAATGCAGATTCCTGCTGCTTTCCCCCGGGGATCCATCTTATACTCCCAGGAATAGATTCCGGTTCGTTCCATAGCAATCCCTCCTGTCTGATCTTACGTGCAGGCACAAAGTTCGGCGCTCATGCAGGTCCATTGGACCTGCGCGCCCGGCACCAAGTCTCGTAAAACTCGACTTGAACCTCCTGAATCGTTACGAGAATGAAAAAACGGGAGCAACGCTCCTGATGGAATAGAAACGTCAGTCCCGTTCATTAAAGGCTAAATTTCAAGCAATTGTGCTGCGAAAAAATACGAAGCTTTCTCTTTTCAAGTCAATTCAGAACTCTTCCGGATACAGTCCCTGCTCCTTCATGTTCTGCATGGCTTTCATTACCACCGGTTTATCCTCTTTGTAGGTCACGCCATACCATTTATCCGGTGTATGCAGCACCTCAACGGAGGCCTTTCCGGCAGAGAGCAGCTCCTCTACCGCAAAGGGAAGGAAATACTCCCCCTTCAGCGGATTTTCTGCCAGTGCCCGGTCAAGGAATGCCGGGAAGCCTTTTTTCAGTTCTGTCATAAAGGCTGCGGAAAAGCCCCACATGTTCATGGAAACAAGGGTATCCCCGTCCAGATGATGCCAGGTGGCACCGTCATCCTCTGTATAGGCTGCACCGTCCTCTCTCTTCTCAATGTGCGTGCGCTCCACGATTTCCGTAAGGAAATGCTGTTCATCCGTCTGACAGACACCGCGGGATACATGACCGTTTTCAGTAACTGTGTTCTTTACAGAATATCCCACCATGGTGAAACGATATTTCTCATCGTCCTCATGAGTACTGAGATACTCATAGATCATACGGAATGCATTGCTTCCGTAGTAATCGTCTGCATTGATCACGGCGAAGGGAGCACCGTCCACTGCATCTGCTGCGCAGAGGACCGCATGTCCGGTTCCCCAGGGCTTCACACGGTCTGCTGGTACCAAATAGCCTTCCGGAAGGGCATCCAGATTCTGGTGCACATATTCCACCTGAATCTTCTCTGACACACGATCGCCGATCACTTCCCGGAACAGAGCCTCATTTTCTTTCTTGATTACGAATACAACCTTTTTAAATCCGGCGCGTACAGCATCATACACGGAAAAATCCATAATGATGTGTCCCTGCTCATCCACAGGATCGATCTGCTTCAGACCGCCGTAGCGGCTCCCCATGCCGGCTGCCATAATTACAAGTACAGGATCTTTCATATTCTCCTCCGTCCAAATAGATAGTATTGCTGCTGTTCAAGGAAACGCTTTAAGTCACACTTCTGAGGACTTTAGTTATCTTCCTCTGTCATATTGTATACATGACGTTTTCTGGCCATCTCATCGCTTGCCAGATACTCGTCGTAGGTAGTGATCTTATCGATCAGCTGACCGTTCGGAAGGATCTCCATGATACGGTTTGCTGTAGTCTCTACAAACTGATGGTCATGGCAGGTGAACAGAATGACACCCGGGAATTTGATCAGTCCGTTGTTCAGAGCTGTAATGGACTCCATATCCAGATGGTTGGTAGGTTCATCCAGTACAAGAATGTTGGATCCGGAGATCATCATCTTGGACAGCATACAGCGGACCTTCTCTCCTCCGGAAAGAACCTTTACCTTCTTCACGCCGTCCTCACCGGGGAACAGCATGCGTCCCAGGAAACCGCGGACATAGGTAACATCCTTGATCTCAGAGTACTGGGTCAGCCATTCTGTGATATTCAGATCGCTGTCGAAATCAGCGGTATTATCCTTCGGGAAGTAGGCCTGTGAAGTCGTAACACCCCACTTGTAAAATCCGGAATCCGGCTCCTCCTCGCCCATGATGATCTTGAAGAACATGGTGGTCGCCTGCTCGTTGCCGCCTACAAAGGCAACCTTGTCTTCTCTTCCCAGTGTAAATGTCAGATTGTCAAGGATCTTCACTCCGTCTACTGTTTTAGACAGGTTCTCTACAAAGAGTACATCATTACCGATCTCGCGGTTGGGACGGAAATCAATATAGGGATATTTACGGCTGGATGGCTTGATATCGTCCAGCTGGATTTTCTCCAGCGCACGTTTTCTGGAGGTTGCCTGCTTGGATTTGGAAGCATTTGCAGAGAATCGGCGAATGAATTCCTGAAGCTCCTTGATCTTATCCTCTTTCTTGCGGTTTGCCTCCTTCATCTGCTTCTGCATCAGCTGGCTGGACTCATACCAGAAATCATAGTTTCCTGCATACAGCTGGATCTTTCCGTAGTCGATATCCGCAATCTGGGTACATACCTTGTTCAGGAAATAGCGGTCATGGGATACAACGATGACAATATTTTCGAAGTTGATCAGGAACTCCTCCAGCCATGCAATCGCATCCAGATCCAGGTGGTTGGTAGGCTCGTCAAGCAGCAGGATATCCGGATTTCCGAACAGTGCTCTTGCCAGCAGCACCTTCACCTTCTGGGAACCGGTCAGCTCACTCATCAGAGCATAATGGAATTCTTCACCGATTCCAAGTCCGTTCAGCATGGACTCAGCGTCTGATTCAGCCTCCCAGCCGTTCATCTCGGCAAACTCTCCCTCCAGCTCGCTGGCTTTGATTCCATCCTCGTCGGTGAAATCCTCTTTTGCATAGAGAGCGTCCTTCTCCTTCATGATCTCATAGAGACGGGCATTTCCCATGATGACGGTATCCATGACCGTGTACTCATCGTATTTGAAATGATCCTGCTCCAGAAAGGACAGTCTCTCTCCGGGAGTAATGATCACTTCTCCGTTTGTCGGTTCCAGACGGCCGGACAGAATCTTCAGAAATGTAGATTTTCCGGCACCGTTAGCTCCGATCATTCCGTAGCAGCCGCCCTCTGTAAATTTAATGTTAACATCCTCAAATAATGCTTTTTTTCCTACTCGCAGTGTTACATTACTTGCTGCAATCATGCGTTTCTATCTCCTATTTTATTTATTAATATCTGTATGATTACCCACCACCTGCAGAGGCGGGATCCTCTCCCACTGAGGTGACTTACCAGTCGGAAACCTCATCCTTCTTTACTCTTGTCATCAGGGTATTCAATGCCTCTGACGCAGGCAGATTTTCAAAAAGAACCTTGTTAACCGCCTCAACGATAGGCATTTCAATATTGTACTTCTCTGCCAGCTTTTTGGCAGCCTTGGCGGAGTGGATTCCCTCCACCACCTGATGCACTTCAGCTACTGCTTCCTCCATGGTCTTTCCCTGCCCCATCAGGAAGCCGCATCGTCTGTTTCGGCTGTGAACAGAGGCACAGGTTACGATCAGATCGCCGATACCTGTAAGACCGCTGAAGGTTTCTGCCTTTCCACCCATCGCCATACCAAGACGGGAAATTTCTGTAATGCCCCTGGTGATCAATGCTGCCTTTGTATTATCTCCAAATCCCATGCCGTCTGCGGTTCCTGCCGCCAGTGCAATGACATTCTTCAGAGCTGCACCGATCTCAATCCCCAGCATATCCGAGCTGGTATACACACGGAACACGGGACTGGAACAGAATTCCTGAATAGCAACGGCGGTTCTTCTGGAATGTGCCCCGGCAACGATCATGGTGGGCATGCCCCGTCCTACTTCCTCTGCATGGGTCGGTCCGGACAGCACAGCCACATCCGCCTGCGGGATGACTTCTTCCACAATATCCGTCATCGTCAGCAGGGTGGATTCCTCAATTCCCTTTGCCACTACAGCAATGATCTGATCCTTTTCCACCAGATCCTTCATCTTTCCCGCTGTCTCCCGGACAGCGGAGGAGGGAACTGCAAGAATCAGCATATCCATGGCCTTTACAGTCTCTGCCAGATCACAGGTATATCTGACGCTTGCTGCCAGCTTCACACCGGGCAGCTTATCCGTATTCTCATG
Organism: Lachnospiraceae bacterium; assembly: GCA_030527645.1. Taxonomy (GTDB): domain Bacteria; phylum Bacillota; class Clostridia; order Lachnospirales; family Lachnospiraceae; genus JAKSRN01. The sequence goes on from JAUNAJ010000017.1 coordinate 51,657, forward strand.
ATACTTCTCAAACAGATCCGTCGTCTCCTGTCTGTGGGACCACAGAGTGACTCTGTGTCCGTTGTTGGAAAGCAGCCAGGTAAGTGCTGTTCCGAAGCTGCCGGATCCGATCACACCGATATTTGCCATACAAAACCTCCTTATGATTCCTTGGGTTTGCCGATAATATAGGTTTTTCTCTCCTCGCCCTTCAGAAGGCGGACAATATTTCCACGGTGTTTATAGTAGGTCAGCACCACCAGAAGACCGATGATACAGTACATCTCCGTCAGATGACTCTGATCCATCTGATAGGCTCCCGCCTGTCCTCTGATGATCACGCCGATCAGAAAGCTTAAGGTTGCTGTCAGGGATCCAAGAGACATATATTTCGTGATCAACAGACAGCCCAGCAGAAAGATCAGTCCGAGAACGATCATTCTCCAGTCTCCGAATGCCAGGATCATACCGCCAAAGCAGGCTACACCCTTTCCGCCACGGAAATTCATGTAAAAGGGAAATACATGTCCCAGTACGACTCCTGCAGCAGTATATACCTTCAGCAGCAGAAGTATTTCCGGATACGAATGCCGGAAGATCAGTCCTGTCAGAAGCATTGCAAGGATGCACTTGCACACATCACAGAGCACGGTCAGTAATCCGGCCTTTTTTCCGAATACACGGATGGCATTGGTGGTACCGGCGTTTCCGCTGCCCTGGCTGCGGATATCCATTCCCTTAAACTTTCTTCCGTACAGATAAGAGGTCTGAAACAGACCGAACACATAGCCAATCACAAGACAGATCAGCCGCACAGTCAGATTATTCATTTTCTCCTCTTTCCCTTACAATGAATCGCAATGCAGTTCCCTTGAATCCGAAGGAATCGCGGATCCGGTTCTCCAGATAACGAAGATAGGAGAAATGCATCAGCTTTTTGCTGTTTACAAACACTACAAATGTAGGCGGTTTTACACCTACCTGCGTCATATAGAAGATCTTCAGACGTTTTCCCTTGTCTGACGGCGGCTGCTGCAGGGCAACTGCCTCCATCAGGATCTCATTGACCACACCTGTGGCGATGCGGAGCGTCTGATTTTCCAGTACCATATCCACAGTCTCATAAAGCTTCGGAAGTCGCTGTCCGGTAACCGCTGAGATAAAAAGAATCTCCGCATAGGGCATAAAGGACAGGGTACTGCGGATCCGGTCAGTAAATTCCTTCACGCTTTTATCATTTTTTTCAATTGCATCCCATTTATTAACGGCAACAATGATTCCCTTGCCCTTGTCATGAGCAATACCGGCAATCTTTGCATCCTGCTCGGTGACACCCTCTGTTGCATCGATGACAACTACTACCACATCGGCACGTTCCACTGCAGTAACCGTACGGATGATGCTGTACCGCTCGATACTCTCCTTGATCCTGCTCTTTCTTCTGACGCCGGCTGTATCGATGAGGATATAGTCCTTTCCCTGCCAGCGCACCGGGGTATCGATGGCATCCCTGGTGGTTCCTGCAATATCCGATACGATCACGCGGTTCTCACCGGTCAGCTTATTAATAATGGACGATTTTCCTACATTCGGCTTGCCCACAATGGCGATCTTCGGAGTATCATCCTCCTCTTCCTCAGCAGCACCGTTCGGAAACAGCTCGATCACCTTGTCCAGCATATCACCCAGTCCCTGTTTTCCCTGGGCAGAGATTCCGATGGGATCTCCGATTCCCAGGTTATAGAACTCATAGATATCCATCATCTGTTTTTCGTAGTTGTCTACTTTATTCACGACCAGAAGCACCGGCTTGCTGCTTCTTCTGAGCATGTCGGCCACCTTTGCATCCGCATCCACCAGCCCCTGACGCACATCCGTCAGGAAGATGATCACATCCGCTGTCTCCATGGCGATCACTGCCTGTTCACGCATCTGTGACAGGATAATGTCGCTGCTGTCCGGCTCAATACCGCCTGTGTCGATCAGAGTAAACGTCTGATCCAGCCAGTTTACATCCGCATAAATACGATCCCTGGTGACACCGGGCGTATCCTTTACAATTGAAATATTTTCACCGGCAAGGGCATTGAACAGGGTAGATTTCCCCACATTAGGCCTGCCGACTACTGCTACAATCGGTTTGCTCATACATCTGTCTCCTTCTATGGTTTGTCTGTCTGTTTCTGTCCAGCACTGCCTCGCAGAAATCAGCACCTGAAGAATCCACAACCTGGATCCTCACCTGAAGTTCCTCCTCCAGCTGATCAACCGTAAGATCGTCCAGAAAAACACTTTCCCCGGAACGAAGCATGTTGCATGGAATCAGAAGCCGTTCGCCGAGCTCCCGTCCCTTCAGCTGTTTTATCAGATCCTGACCTGTGATCAGGCCGGAAACCGTAATATTTTCGCCAAAAAAATCATTTCTGATCTCATATACCTCCGACGTCAGATTAGGATACTTTTCCCTAATCAGGTCCAGAAGATCTCTGATCCAGGGACCGGCAAGACGACCGGTGGCAATAGAAATCTCTCTATGATCTGAATCTCCCTGCTTATGGTCAAGGGTCTCCAATACCTCTTCTTTGAGAAGCCGAAGCATGCCAACCCCGTTTTCAAGCTGGATATAACCATCGTATCGGTCTGCATCGGGGATCTCCCTCTCAGCCAGCAGGTACCACTCATCAGAGCACTGAACGAAGTGGGTGCCGTGCTCCTGAAACAGCTTCTTCTGCCACCCTTCCACAAGATCGATGACCTGACAGGCATCTTCCCGGGTAAAGGGTTCCAGAGGATAGAGACCATCCCTGAATTTTGAAAGTCCCACCGGAACGATGGACAGACTTTCAACGGATGGGATCATGGGAACAAGATCCGAAATGGTTCTGTTCAGTTCCTCACCGTCATTGATATTTTTACAAAGCACCACCTGACCGTTGATGGTGATGCCTGCCTCGGCCAGCTTCCTTGTTTTTTCCAGCACATCACCGGCAAAGCGGTTGTGCAGCATCCTGCAGCGAAGCTCCGGATTCGTTGTCTGAAAGGAGATATTAATGGGGGACAGGTGATATTTGATCAGCCTGTCGATATCCTCCATCTTCATATTCGTCAGTGTCACATAATTCCCCTGCAAAAAGGAAAGCCTGGAATCATCGTCCTTAAAATAGAGGGTCTCTCTCATTCCCGGCGGCATCTGATCAATGAAGCAGAATATGCAGTTATTGCTGCAGGACTGGTATTCACCCATCAGATTGTTATCAAATTCCAGTCCCAGATCCTCGGTCTCATCCTTCTCTACCTCCAGCTCCCATTCCTCACCGGAAGCTTTTCGCAGAATAATTGTAATGGATTCATCCAGAAGAAGATACTGATAGTCGAAGATATCCTCAATCTTCTGCCCGTTGATCCGAAGGATCTCATCCCCCGGCTCTATCTCCAGTTCTTCTGCTATGCTTCCCGGCTGCACCAGCCGGACAATATGACGATTCTTTTTCAAAATATTATCCCAACACTTTCAAACACTTTTAT
>JAUNAJ010000005.1 GCA_030527645.1 Lachnospiraceae bacterium
TATCCAATCCAAATCCCGATGCCTGAAAGCAGAGAAAAAAATGAAGTGGGCATCGAAACACATATTCAATTCTAATCCCGATGCCCAATAGCAGAAAGAAATTTGAAATTGGCATCGAAATCCTCTTTCAATTCTATTTCCGATGCCTGAGCGCGAAGAAAAGCTCAAAATCGGCATCGAGAATCTATAAAATATTCTAATTTGATGCAAGGAGAAAATATCATGAAAAAAATTCTGGACAAAGTGAGTTTTCTTGAAGATGCAGAAACAAGATTACGTCAGTTGCTTGAGCTGAGAGAAGTCTTGGGAAAATGGTTATCCCGATGCCCAGAGGGAAAAATTCATATAGTGAAAAGTAAAAAGCGAATACAATATTATTTGCGAAAAGACAATACCGATAAAAGTGGTCAATATATATCTAAGGAAAAACAAAGCCTCATACGAACCTATGTGCAGAAAGCTTACAATGAAAAAGCAGTTAAGATTCTGGATAAAGAGATTCGAATAATAGATAAGTTTGTTCAGGATTATTCTAAGTGTGCTACGCTTCTAAGCGATATCTACTCCGATCTACCGGATCCTGTAAAAGAGTTAGTCAATCCCATCGATATCAGCGATGATGAATATGTAAAGGCTTGGGAAAGTGTTTCTTTCACTCCTAAAAGAATGATAGAGACATCCAACGCATATATTACAGATCAGTCGGAAATAGTGCGTTCAAAATCAGAGCTGAATATTGCCAATTGTCTTAAGAAACGGAACATTCCGTATCGGTATGAGTGTCCTTTGGAAATTCGGAAAGGTGTGATTATTCATCCGGATTTCACAGCACTGAATGTCAGAGAACGCAAGATATATTATTGGGAGCATAGAGGAATGATGGATGACCGAGAATATGCACAGAATTCTGTACTGAGAATAAAAGAGTATGAAAGCTGCGGAATATTCCCCGGGAAAGGGCTTATTATCACGGAAGAAACTCTGAAGTGTCCATTGGGAACAAAAGAGATTATGAATGTAATCGATACATACTTACTGTGATCACTGTAAAGTTGCTCTGTATGTTTGTTGCGGCTAAATCTAACATGTAACAGAATGGTTTTTAAAATAATAATATGCTATTTTACCAACAATAAGGCAGAATGGTACTGTTATAGAGCGGACATCCGCAACATGATTGCACCTCAATTCCGAACGGTAGAAGCAACTAAAAAAGGAATCAAGGTACACGACTACACCTTGATTTCCCTTTGTGGGACTGCAGCAGTTAGTGCGACTGCCCCAATTGTGATATACTGAGTACATGGAATTGTTTCAAATCCTTGTATACGGAGGTGTAATGTGAAAAAGATGTCCGTAATCATGAAGGGCGGTGTGGGAGTACTTTTTGTGCTCCTGGCTGCAGGAGCCCTGCTGGTATATAGAAAAAACAAAGCAGATTCAAAAGAACTCTCAAGTGAGACAAACCGATATTATGTGACCTGCGATGAGGACGCCTTCATTTTGGGGATAACTAATCATATGTATGCATCGGGGTATGATGTACCGCTGGTCTTCCCGGTGCGAACTACTGACAAGGACTATACCTTTTCGGTGGATGGTGTAGAAGAGTTTACCGCAAACTATTACCCGGGAACCGGGTATCTGGTCATGTTTACAATGCCCCGGCATAAAGTGGCAGTCGACTATCAGGAACATGATTTGAAAGGCGAAGAATTGAAGGAACCTGTCGGTGAAATCAGTTTTGTCAAAGAAGAAAATTATTCAACGGGTCTGCTGTGGGAGTATAAACTGTCCCGGGAGGATATCGTGGAAATCATGGAAGATAAGCATGTCAGTGACCCATTTGATCCGGACAATCCGACAGCAGGGTCCGGGGGCCTTCGTTTTTTGAAATTCAAAACCATCGGCAGCGGAACAGTGGAAATTCGATTGATACAGACGTTTCAAGGAGCCGAGGAAGAAGAATTTGTCTATCGCTACCAATGCGATGGTGTCAATGCGGTTCTCATTGAATAAACGGAAGCAGAACCTGCCGGCAGAGACCGGCTATTTCAAAAAATCATTACAGGAGCAATTTTATGCAGGAAGAATTGAACTTTTTAAGAGAACAGCAGGTCAGTGAGAATCTGATCCGGGATCTGGAGGAATACCGGTCCCGTTACAGTGTGGATGAGGCGGTACAGGCGCGATTGGCGAAACCGGTAATTCCTTTTTATGGAAGAAAAATTCTGGAGATGTCTATTGCCGGTCTTTTGCAGGGGGAAAACCTTCTGCTGAGCGGGGCAAAGGCAACCGGAAAGAATATTCTTTCGGAAAATCTTGCCTGTATCTTCGGCCGACCGGTTTATAATGTGTCCTTTCATGTAAATACCAGCAGTGCGGAGCTGATCGGCACAGACACCTTTCGGAATAATGAGGTGGAGCTTCGGGAGGGCAGTATTTATCAGTGTGCCCGTTACGGCGGCTTCGGAATTCTGGATGAGATCAACATGGCCAAGAACGATGCAGTGTCCGTGCTGCATGCGGCACTGGACTATAGACGGAGTATTGATGTTCCCGGCTATAACCAGATCGATCTGCATCCGGCAGCACGGTTTATCGGTACCATGAATTACGGCTACGCAGGAACAAAGGAGCTGAACGAGGCGCTGGTATCCAGATTTATGGTGATCGACATGCCTGCACAGACAGAGGAAACACTGACCTTTATTATGGAGAAGCTGCTGCCGGATATGAAACAGCAGGCAAAAAAACAGTGGATCGGCCTGTTTTTGGATCTGCAGCAGAAGGCGGAAAACGGTGAGATTTCCACAAAGCCACTGGATCTGCGAGGAATGATCGCGGCGGGAAGGACAGTCCGCCAGGGACTGGATCCCTTTTCTGCTCTGGAGATGGGTGTCGTAAACAAATGCTTTGACCTGTTTGAGAAGGAACTGGTCAGAGATGTACTGCTGACCAGAATTCCGGAGGATTGGACTTGTGAGGACGTATACTGAACAATTTCTGGATGAAAATAGAATGGAGCTGGAAAACAGGATCAATAATCTGGTGTGGACCATCTGCGGAGATTATTCTCTGGAAATCCGTCCGGATGCAGAACGTTTCAAAAAGTCCCGGGATGCAGCACTGCTGGAGGGAATCCGCCAGGGCGGGCTGGCAAAATATTTTGACCGGGATGCGGTACTGTTGTATCTGGTGAAGAAAATATACCGTCATGCATCAGAAAAACCGCTGATGACAGTGACTCAGATCTGCATTGACCGGGCTGTCCTTGGGAAACTGGAAAAGGAAAGAAAGGGCGTCCGCTCTATTCAGCATCATGCGTATGAGGATATTCTGGAACATGAATTTCATTCCCTGGGAAACAGTATGGGACTGTTTCGAAACGCAGCGATGCGAAAAGAACTGGATGGAGAGTTTACGGGTGTTGCAAAAATACAGAACTGGCTGGAACTTCTGGATCCCCTGGATGAATCAGTGGACACGGATCTGCTGATCCGGATCATCGACCGGCTGTACAACAGCATTGCAGAACCGGACTTTGAGCAGAACAGGGGCACACTGGAGCAGGTGCTGGCAGTGACGCTGGAGGAGCTGACGGAATTTTCCTGGAAAGATTTTCTGGATGAAGCCGCTTCTGAAAGTTCTCTTGAGGTAATGCTGGAAAAAATATCCGAGGAAATGACGGGATTGAATCTGGGAGAGCAGGATTCGGATCCGGAGCAGGAGAAAACGGCAAAAGCCAGAACTGTGGTTGTGGATCAGGCAGCATTGGATCAGATGTATGTTTTTGTCCAGAAGAATTTCGGCAGAACCTTTCTGAAGCCAATGGAGGAAAAACAGCTGAATTACCAGCTGTGCAGAGGAATCCATGCCGGCTGCCATGTGTATTTTACTGAGGGAATCCTGAAGGATCCGGTGATGCATAATTCCCAGTATGAGATTTATAAGAAGCAGGAAAGAAAAAATCTCGGGGAATATCAGAGACTCTATCCTCTGATCAAGAACAATATTCAGATCCTCAGCAGAACGCTGAAAAAGGCTCTGGTGCTCCGGGAGGAGGAGGAACGGATTCAGTCGGAATACGGGCAGATCATCCCCTCCAGACTCTGGAATGTGGGACGGACCGATGAGAATAAGCTGTTTGATCGGGTGATTCGCCATGATGACACCGATTTTGCAGTGGACATTCTCATTGATGCCAGCGGCTCCCAGAGAGTGCGGCAGACTCAGGTGGTGCTGCAGGCCTATATTCTGGCGGAGACACTGTCGGAACTGAAGATTCCCTTCCGGGTCATGAGCTTCTGTACCTTCTGGGATTATACTGTTCTTCAGCGGTATCGTGAGTACGGGGATGACCGACGGGAAAATAACAATCTCTTCGGATTTATGACTTCCTCCAATAACCGGGACGGACTGGCAATCCGGGCCGCTGCAAATGGTCTGCTGCAGAGGGAGGAAAGCCATAAGATCATGATTATCCTCAGTGATGGAAAACCTAATGATCTGCTGGTGCGGCAGACGGGCACAGAGAGGACTGCCTCCTATGAGGGAACTGAGGCAGTAAAGGATACTGCCTCAGAGGTGAGGCTTCTTCGCCGTCTGGGAGTTTCCGTTTTAGGTGTATTTGTGGGAAATGAAGAGGAGCTGTCTGCAGAGAGAAAAATCTTTGGAAAGGATTTTGCCTATATTCGTTCCATTGAGACCTTTGCCAATGTGGTGGGACGGTACCTGCTGAAGCAGATTGAGGAGTAAGCGTGAACTGCGCAGGGATGGTGAGCGGTGAATGGTGAACACTATTAAGGAATACGAGGTGACAGTATGGCGAATATCATTGCAGTAATCTGGGATTTTGATAAGACCCTGGTGGATGGATACATGCAGGATCCTATTTTCAGGGAATATGGTGTGGATGGAACAGAATTCTGGAAGGAAGTCGGCGCTCTGCCGGAAAAATACAAAAGAGAGCAGAATGTGAATGTGAACCGGGATACCATTTATCTGAATCATTTTATTAACTGTGCGAAGCCGGGAGGCATATTCGAAGGTCTGAACAATGCAAAACTCAGAGGCTACGGCAGTCAGCTGGATTTTTATAAGGGAATCCCAGAGATTTTTGATGCCACAAAACGAATGATCGAGGAGGATCCGAGATACAGAGAGTACAATATTCGGGTAGAGCATTATATCGTCAGTACCGGCTTCAAAGAAGTAATTGAGGGAACACCGGTCCGGAAATATGTGGAACGTGTCTGGGGCTGTGAATTGATCGAAGGAAATATGCCGGACGGAACATCGGTTATATCGGAGATTGGCTATACCATCGACAATACAACCAAGACCCGGGCAATCTTTGAAATTAATAAAGGTCCGGGTATCGATGTAAATGCAAAAATGCCTGAGGAGCTGCGCCGGATCCGTTTTGAAAACATGATCTACATTGCCGACGGACCAAGTGATATTCCAGCCTTTTCTCTTGTGAGAAAGGAAGGCGGATCCACACTTGCAATCTATCCCTCCAGGGACGAGCACGGGTTCGCTCAGGTGGAGCGGATGAGAAGGGACGGACGAATTGATATGTACGCAGAGGCAGACTACTCAGAAGGGACAACCGCCTACATGTGGATCTGCAGTGCGATCAAAAGACGGGCAGAGCGGATCTATCAGAGTGAACGGCATAAAATAACCGGGGTTTTGTCAGAGGTTCCAAAACATCTGAATGAATAAGAGAGGCGGACGGCAGGCCTGCTTTGCTCAGAGCAGGTCTGCCGTTTTTTTCGGCCGCTGAGCAGATCGATACTCTCCGGGTGTACAGTGGTAGAGTTCACGAAAGCTTTTTGTGAAATAGCTGATATCGTTAAAGCCGCAGGAGAGAGCAATCTCCTTTGCGGTTTTTTTGGTGTTCAGAAGCTGATGGGCAGACTTTTTCAGCCGCAGCTGTTTTACATACTGCATCGGTGTTGTATTGAGCGTCTGATGAAAACACCGGAGGCAGACACTGGGGCTTACAGAGATCTGCTCTGCAAGAGTATCTACATTCAGATCATCGTTGTAGTGTTCCTCGATGTATTCCAGCATGGACCGGATCCTGCCGGCATTGATCAGTTCCTGATCAGAAAGACCCGCCGCCGAGAAATCCGTATTCCTGACAGTAGTTCCAATAGCTGCCGAGAGCTCGTATCGGACGAGGTTTTCATAATCCTCCTGTTCATAGGCGATGGCCTTCCAGACGGCTTCAAAGTGCTGCAGCACCTTCTGCTCCCAGGGAACACTCTCGTGAAGCAGGAGAAAGCGCATGGAGGGGTTCTGCTGAAACGGAAGTACCAGAGACTGCCAGAAGATGCTGTCAGTGCTTCCGCCAATGAGTCGGGGATGGAACACTCCGGAATGCAGCCGACCCGGAGCCTCCGGATTGTTAGTTACGGCGTGCAAAGCTCTGCTGTTAAAGAAAATGCCATCTCCTTTTTTGATTTTGAGATGATGGTTTTCCATCAGGAATTCCGGAAGACCCTCTGATACGATCGCGAATTCCCATTCTTCATGCCAGTGCCAGGGAACGTTGCTCTGGGACAGATCATCATGGTAGCAGGCAATGGGAAAGGCAGGATCTCCATGCCGGATCAGTTCCCGGTCATACAGATCTGTCAGATTTGTGCAGGTACTTAACGCCATACGAGTATCTCCTATAAGATGACGACGGTTTTGTCATAGAATGAGTCAGCTTTTGTTATATGGATTAATAATCGGTGATGCTATAATCCTATCATCAAGCAAATAAAACTTCAATATTCTATATAAGGAGATGTTAACTATGACTGGATTATTACTTGCTATTATTTATCTGGCTTTTATCAGCCTGGGACTTCCGGATGCTTTGCTGGGCTCCGCCTGGCCCTCGATCTATCCCCAGCTGAATGTTCCGATTTCCTATGCGGGTATCATATCCATGATCATCGCTCTGGGAACAATCGTATCCAGTCTGCAGAGTGACCGTCTGACATTGAAATTCGGAACAGGAAAGGTGACTGCGGTTTCGGTTGGAATAACGATGGCTGCTTTATTCGGGTTCTCGGTTTCCGGATCCTTTATGGCGCTTTGCCTATGGGCTGTTCCGTATGGCTTAGGTGCAGGAAGTGTGGATGCCTCGCTGAACAACTATGTGGCGCTTCACTATAAAAGCAGACATATGAGCTGGCTTCACTGTATGTGGGGAATCGGTGCCAGTGCAGGCCCCTATATTATGGGCTTTGCTCTTACCAGGCAGATGGGCTGGAACAGCGGGTATAGAATCATCGGAATTCTTCAGGTCATACTGACAGTCATTCTCTTTATCAGTCTTCCATTGTGGAAGGAAAGAGGTGCAGGGGCTGAGAATTCAGAATCAGAAGAGGGAAGAACGGAAGCTCTGAAATTTTCTGACATTGTGAAAGTTCCGGGTGCATTGGAAATCATGCTTTCATTTCTCTGCTACTGTGCCATTGAGCAGACGACCAGTCTGTGGGCTGCCAGTTATCTGACTCTTCATAAGGGCGTCGCTGCGGAGACTGCTGCAAGCTATGCCTCCATGTTTTTCATCGGCATTACTGTCGGACGTGCGCTCAGTGGTTTTATTACGATGAAATTGAATAATACACAGATGGTCCGACTGGGACAGGTACTGATTGCTGTCGGAATTATTACGATGCTGCTGCCTCTGCCCGGTACAGGTTCCCTGATCGGTCTGATCATGATCGGCCTTGGCTGTGCTCCGATCTATCCCTGTCTGATCCATTCTACACCGGAGCGATTTGGAGCGGATAAGTCACAGGCGATCATCGGTGTGGAGATGGCCAGCGCCTACGTTGGAACCTGTGTGATGCCTCCGATCTTCGGATTGATTGCAAATTATATTAATGTAAATCTCTTTCCGGTCTATCTAATGTTGATCCTGGCAGTTATGATAGTTGTATTTCAGAGGCTTTGCAGAAAATAATCTTTCCTTGAAACAATGCTGAAGCATTGTCTAAATACACAGAGGATGCTATCATTATTGTTCAGGAGGAAAGAATCATGGAAAATTCAATCACACAGGGAAATCTTGTTAAAGCGATGATGCGGTTTTCTATTCCCTATCTGATCTCCAGTTTTCTGCAGACATTTTACGGAATGGCGGATCTGTTCATTACCGGACAGTTCAACGGAGCTGCAGAGGTGACTGCGGTATCAATAGGAAGTCAGATCATGCATATGTTTACAGTGATCGCAGTTGGCCTTGCAATGGGAACTACAGTTTCCATCAGTCGTTCTGTCGGAGCAGGAGATCGGAAGAAGACATCATTGGCTATCGGTAATTCTATCACAGTTTTTATAATTTTTGCTGTCCTCAGCACTGCCATACTGCTGCTGAATATCACGAATCTATTACAGCTTCTGCAGACCCCTGAGGAGGCATCAGCATCTGCCGGGCAATATCTGCTGATCTGCTTCATCGGTATTATCTTTATCGTTGCGTACAATGTGATCAGCAGCATTTACCGGGGGCTTGGTGATACAAGAAGTCCTATGATCTTTGTGGGGATTGCCGGAGTATTTAATATTGGCCTGGATTATCTGTTGATCGGTCCCCTTGATATGGGTGCAGCAGGTGCAGGCATTGCAACAGTAATCGCGCAGGCAGCATCCGTTGTGCTGGCGCTGATCTTTTCACGAAGAATTATGAAGGGAAAGGCAGCTCTTTCCCGACAGGATCTGCGTCTGCAGAGTGAGACAGTCAGAAATCTGCTGTCTGTCGGTCTGCCCATCGCAGCGCAGGATGGATTTATACAGGTCTCATTTCTGATAATCACAATGATCGCAAACATGAGAGGTCTTGCTGTTGCAGCAGCAGTAGGGGTTGTGGAGAAAGTAATCAGCTTTCTATTCCTGGTACCTTCTGCCATGCTGTCTACCATATCAGCTCTTGCTGCTCAGAATGCGGGAGCAGGTCTGCATGAGCGGGGAAGAAGGGTACTACGGTATGGGCTTGCAATCTGTGTTGGCTACGGAACGGTAGTGTTCCTGGTTTGTCAGGCCGTGGCACCGGCGGTAGTGTCTCTGTTTGCTGCAAATGAACCGGAGGTAATAGTACTTGGCGGACAGTATCTGAGAGCGTATAGTGTGGACTGCATATTTGCGGGAATCCACTTCTGCTTCAGCGGATATTTCAGCGCCTATGGAAAATCAATCTATTCCTTTATTCATAATCTTATTTCTGTTCTGGCAGTCAGGATTCCTGGAAGCTATCTGGCTTCGATTCTGTTTACTGCAAATCTGTTTCCCATGGGGTTGGCAGCGCCGCTTGGATCCTGTCTCTCTGCAGTGATCTGCATATTCCTGTATCGCAGACTGAAAAAAAGTCAGTCTGCAGCAGGTACAAAATAAGATACAGATATTTTTTTGTTGACGATGGTTTTCAGTCACTGTAAAATCAAAAGTATTCTTATTGATAACTGAAAACATTTATGATATCCAGGAGGTAGAAAAGATGGTACCAGACAGAAGACCGGCCGATATGGTCAGAATTACAACTCCGGAACTGGCACAGGCCTTTATTGACGAGCAGATTGCAGCTATTCGTGAGCAGGTGGGAGATAAGAAGGTTCTCCTGGCTCTTTCCGGTGGTGTTGACTCTTCTGTAGTTGCAGCACTGCTGATCAAGGCAATCGGAAATCAGCTGGTAAGTGTTCACGTAAATCATGGCCTTCTCCGCAAGGGTGAGCCGGAGCAGGTAATTGAAGTGTTCCGTAATCAGATGAAAGCAAACCTGATCTATGTGGATGCTACAGATCGTTTCCTTGATAAGCTGGCAGGTGTTTCAGATCCTGAGACAAAGAGAAAGATCATCGGCGGAGAGTTTATTGAGGTATTTGCTGAGGAAGCAAGAAAATTAGATGGAATCGAGTTCCTGGCACAGGGCACCATCTGGCCGGATATCCTGGAGTCTGAGGATGGAATCAAAGCACATCACAATGCTGGCGGTCTTCCGGAGGATATGAACTTTGATCTTGTAGAGCCGGTAAAGATTCTGTTTAAGGATGAGGTTCGTGTGATCGGTGAGCAGCTTGGCCTGCCTCACGGTATGGTGTATCGTCAGCCGTTCCCGGGACCGGGACTTGGCGTTCGCTGTCCGGGAGCTATTACCCGTGATCGTCTGGAGGCGGTTCGTGAGTCCGATGCAATCCTTCGTGAAGAGTTTGCAAAGAATGGTCTGGATGAAAAGGTGTGGCAGTACTTTACTGTTGTTCCGGATTTCAGATCTACAGGCGTTAAGGACGGCAAGAGAGCCTTTGAGTGGCTGTGCATCGTTCGTGCCGTTAATTCCGTAGATGTTATGACTGCAACGGCAGCTGAGATCCCTTATGATCTGATGCAGCATATTACGGAGCGTATTACGCACGAAGTGCCGGGCATCAATCGTGTACTGTATGACTGTACACCGAAGCCGACAGGAACGGTAGAGTTCGAGTGATTTTTTTATCATTTAAAAAATCGATTTTGAAAATTCTATAATTCTGAGCAGCGTTTTCAAAGTCAATAAGCAAAGACTTACAGACCTTGACAGGGTAACTCCTGTTGAGGTCTTTTTTATGTTCCGCACCTTTCGTCTGAAAAAACAGAAGAATTACTGAGAATTTTATGATAGAATAGTTATGAACTGACTAACTATTCGAAATCGGAGGACATGAGTATGAAGAAAATGATCGCACCGGGAACCGGCGGAGACAAATACGTTCCTGTTGAAAAAAGAGAGGGAGAAGCTTCTGTAGTATACTTCACGAGAGATCTTTCTCCGGAAGGGCTGAAAAAAATCTATGACAGAGTTTCAGAGAAAATTACAGGAAAAACAGCAATCAAGCTTCACACCGGTGAGGCGGAAGGTCCCAATATCATTCCCCGTCCATGGGTGAAGGAACTGATACAGGAAAAGCTTCCGGAAGCAGCAATTGTAGAGACCAACACCTACTATGAAGGAAGTCGCTATACCACAGAGGCTCACCGGAAAACGCTGGAGATCAACGGATGGACCTTCTGTCCTGTAGATATTGTGGATGAGGAAGCGGTTACTACATTCCCTGTTAAGGGCGGTAAGTGGTTCGATGAGATCCATGTAGGAAAGAATCTGGAGAAGTATGAGTCCATGCTGACGCTGACCCACTTCAAGGGACATATGATGGGCGGCTTCGGCGGCTCTAATAAAAATATCGGTATCGGCTGCGCAGACGGAAGAATCGGAAAGAAGGAGATCCATACTGCCTCCAAGATGTTCGATATTGATAAGGAAGAACTGATGGAGCGCATATCCGAAAGTACAAAGGGAACGATCGATCACTTTGCGGATCATATTTCATATATCAATGTAATGAGGAATATGTCTGTCTCCTGTGACTGTGAAGGCTGCGAAGCAGAGCCCGTTGTAACACCGGATATCGGAATCGTTGCATCCTTTGATATTCTTGCTGCTGACAATGCCTGTGTAGATCTGATCTACAGTCTGCCGGGAAATGGCGGAAAGCACATGATCGAGCGTATGGAATCCCGTCACGGACTGCGCCAGCTTTCCTATATGAAGGAGCTTGGCATGGGTAATGACAGATATGTGCTGATCGACCTTGACCATGGTGATAAGGAGATCAATGCTGCAGAGGCTGTTGCCGGTATTGAGCCTGTCTGGGTACCGGACAAATATAATACCTTCCCGGGAAGGAATAAGCTGAACGGATAATACATTACAGGAGTCTGCATGAATAAGAACAACTACTGGGTTACCCTGCAGGATATGAAGGAGACTGACTTTTTTGTGAAGGATGCTTCCATGAAGGAGCAGTTTCGATTCAAAGAAGGTATTCTTCCGGTCCGGTATTACGATCAACATCTGTATTATGTGGACTGGCATTGGCATGAAGAGGTGGAATTTACGCAGATCGTTTGTGATCAGATGATCTGTGAGATTGGAAGCGAGCAGCTTACACTGAGAAAGGGAGACTGCCTGCTGATCAACAGTCAGGTTCTGCACCAGTACGTTCAGGTGGATACGGAACAGGAGGGGATCAGTGACTGGACCAGTCTGCTGTTCGATCCTCAGTTGATAGCCGATGCAGATTCGCTGGCTTACCGGCAGTATATTGAACCGATCATCCGTTCCAGCAGACAGTATCTGCTTCTGGATCCGTCGGTTCCCTGGCAAAAAGCAGTGATTGAATATTTCCAAAAGGCAGAGCAGCTGTGTGTATCCAATCCTCCGGTTGTGGATCTGTATCTGAAGCAGGCGTTGACCGGATTATGGATCCAGCTGGCGGAGCATATGGACTTGTTTCCGGCATATGAGAACAGATCTCCGAAACAGAGAAAACAGGAGCGGCTTCGTATCATGATGCGCTATATCTGGGAGCATTATCAGGAGCCGATTACCTTGACAGATATTGCCAGAGAGGTACATGTCAGTGAAAGGACGGCGGAGCGCTGCTTTAAGGATGAGATTCAGGTCTCTCCGTTGATCTATCTGCAGAATTATCGGCTGCGCTGTGCAAGGAGAATGCTGCTGACGGATGAAAGCAGCAGTATACTTGATATTGCACTGAATTGCGGTTTTGAAAGCAGCTCCTACTTTGACCGTATCTTCAAGCGAGCCTACCAGATCACACCGCGGCAGTTTCGGCAGACCGCCGGCTCGATTAATTAATAATAATCACCTGTGAACAGTGGACGAAAAACGATCCTGATTTCGAGGCGTACCCTCGAAATCAGGATCGTTTTTTGTACTAGTCCCGTGTGAGCTTGTAAGCCCAGGTTCCGTAGTTGACCTTTATAAAAGCAGGAATTCCCTTGAATACCTGATCGAAATTCAGCATGCACACCACCAATGCAGGGGAGGCATGAAATACAAAGGCCAGCAGGAAGGACAGGGGCAGGGTAATGCACCAGATGCTGACAAGATCCAGAACCATGCAGTATTTTGTTGCACCGCCGGCTTTGATAATACCGGAATTGGTAGGCATCTGGTAGGACATGGTTACGACAATGACTGACAGGATCAGAAGGAACTGATTTGCCAGTGCCTTGGTCTCGGGTTCCAGATTGTAGACAGAAAGAATCGGGATCCGGATCAGGAACAGGAGAATGCCTGCGCATATTCCAATGAAGACAAACATGATCTGCATGGTTTTTGCGTAGGATTTCAGTTTGTCCATATCCCCTTCTCCGATTGTTTTCCCTACAAAGAAGGAGGCGGCGCCTGCTGCTCCCTGAGCTCCTGATTTAACAAGCAGGAACAAGGTGGATGCCACAGAATTCGCCGCAATTGCCCGGGCAGTCATATGACCGAGAATTGCATTCTGAAAGGCATTGTTAAAGCCCCACATACTGTTTACAAAAAGCAGAGGTGCCATCAGGCGGATATAATCCTTGAACAGACTGCGGTCAAACACTGTGTAATCGCGGATGGCCAGGTGCAGGTTTCTGTCTTTTTTTCGAATAAACAGAAGGAGGGCAAGAACCTCCAGAATTCTGGCTGTCAGAGTTCCGACAGCGGCACCGGTAATTCCCAGCTCCGGTGCACCAAACCGGCCGTAGATCAGCGTGTAGTTGATACAGCAGTTTACGATCAGAGACAGAATAGAGAGCCCGAGAGCAATTTTTACCACACCGGTGCTTCTGAGTGTAGCCAGAAGAATCTGGGTTACAGCAAAGAACAGATAGGTGAAGCGAACCACCCGGAGATATTCGGAACCGGATGTAATAATAGCAGCATCGTTCGTAAAAATAGAAATTGCCTGCGCTGGAAAAACAGAAACCAGAACGAACAGCAGAACTGCGGTAAAGAGTCCAAACCGCATGGCAATGGAGGAAACCTTTTTGATCGGATCCGTATTGCCCTTTCCGAAATACTGTGTTCCGAGAACAACGATTCCCTCGCCGAAGGCGAGCAGGATCATCTGGTAGACAAACTGAATCTGGTTTACAGCAGCTGCACCGGAAAGAGCGGATTCGCTGTAAGCACCCAGCATTAAGTTGTCAGCAAGATTTACGCTGAGGGTAATAACATTCTGAAGAACCAGAACAAAAAACATTCCAAAGAAACTCTTGTAAAAATATCTGTCCTTTACCATTTTAGGATACCCAACCTTTTGAAAAAAATCCCTTCAGTTTCCTATGGCCGGACACCTGCTGCCATTAGAGGATAGAAGGTCTCCGCCAACATCTCTCATTCTAGTCTTTGTATTCGGACTATGCAAGGGCAGATATGTCTTAAATGAGAAGAAATGTCTGAATAGGTTACAGTTCACGGGAAATTTGAGTAAGGATGCTGAATCGTCGTGTCTGGCACGTAAGAGGCAGCATCCTTACTCAAATTTTGCCGGGAAAGGGGAACCGCCCCTTCATGAGCAGTCCAGGCTGCGTCAGCAGCAGCTTGAGCCGCATAGCGGCGGGGATTGCGAATGATGGGGCGGTTACAGTTTCTCTGACTTACAATCAGTGTTCCAGAACCGGAGTCCAGTAATGGTTATCGTAAATATCTGTAAAACGATAGGTGATCAGAACATCGCCGTCGCCGACAGGCACATTGCTGATCTCCAGATCCTCGGTGACGGTCATTTCTTCGCCGAGATAGTAGCTGTCCAGATATTCTCCTTCATAGCTGTAGAAATCACAGAGGAAATCCA
Source organism: Lachnospiraceae bacterium (assembly GCA_030527645.1). GTDB lineage: Bacteria > Bacillota > Clostridia > Lachnospirales > Lachnospiraceae > JAKSRN01. The sequence goes on from JAUNAJ010000005.1 coordinate 14,682, forward strand.
GCTCATCGCCTTCCTCCAGGGCAAGATCGGATTTTGCAATGGTTTCGGTTTCTCCGTCTCTGTAATCTGTTACGGTACCGGTTATGGTTCCGTAGGGATTTTCTGAAGTGAACTCCAGAAGCAGATTGACCCTGCTGCCGTTCAGCATGGCAGGGACTGTGCCCTGGATAGAATAGCCATCCCCGTTTTCCACTGTTCCGGTGTAGTAGTAAGCCACCGGCTGTCCATTGATGGCAAGCCAGGTGTGGTCGGTCTCCGGAATCAGACTGCCATTTTCGTCGAAGGAATAGACATTGTCCAATCCCAGGTCGACATAGCCTTCGCCGTCATCATAGAACATGTTCAGAGCAAGATCGGTTACAAGACTCCATTGCTTCTCAGACAGGGACAGCGTTCCGTCTTCGTTCCAGGAAAGCCTGGATGCATCGAATTGATTTTCTGCAAGATAATCTGCAGCATCATCTATGCTAAGGCTTCTTCCGCCGGAAAGATCATAGGCACTGGAAACCATCATCTGCTGGAGGATCTGCAGTACTGTATCGCTGTTGGAGGTTCCTCCTCCGCCGAGACCGCCAAGAAGCAGATCAAAGGCGGAGCCGTTGTTTCCGTTGTTCTGGGATACGCTCTGAGCAGGAATCTGCAGTGCGGCATAGGCTTTGATGCAGCTTGAGTACTCTTCGTCTACTCCCAGCGCATTGTTGATCTGCACAGCATTATTGACTGTTCCCGGTTTTCTGTTTGGGAAATAGATGGATATTCCGTAAGCATTGCTGATATTCGTAGAGGTACGATTGTATTTAACGGCACCTTGAATTGCTTCTGACAGCTCTTTGGATGAATCTGCATCGATTCGCTGTGCAAGATCTACCAGATCCACCTGATCGATTTTTGAGGAAACGGCGAATTCCCGAGCTCCCTGTCTGGCTGCAGCAACGGTTTTATACTCTTTCGCCTGAATCATCTCGATGGTATCGTTGGAGAATGCATTCAGCTTTTCCGGCACCACAGCTGAAAATTCTGCAAGATCTACCACGGAGAGTGTAGTCAGCTGACCGCGGCATTTGGTATTGCATTCTTCTACAAAGGAATCCACAATGGATTTTCCAAGAGTGACTGTGTGAATGGAAGGGTCTTTCCCAAGTGTATTCAGCCAGGTGGTGTAATACCAGCCGATTCCGGGTTCTGTTTCTTCTGAAGCGATCATATAATCTGCATAGGAATCCAGCATCAGGGCATTCTCTGCTGTGGCCATCAGACAGGCATCGAAGCCGATAAAGTCAAACTTCATATCGGCATTTTTAAGAGCCTCGCTGATCCCGGTAAGACTCATGGATCCTGAGGAAGGGCGTTTTTCATCATAGCCGTAGCCGGAAAGGGAGCCGCCGCCGTGGTCCCATAGGATCAGTTCATTTCTATTTGCCGGAAAATTGGAGCGGCAGTACCGGATGAACTCTGTCAGGGTAGCAGGATCCGTCATAGCCTTATCGCCCATATTGCTTTCCAGACGTTCCAGATTTCCGTTTCGAACACGGTAGATCTGATTTACATCGCTGCTGATTCCCTGGATCTTCCAGCTCTTGCAGCCTCCGGTATAGAGAATCAGGTTTACGAAATCTCCGAAATCGGCGGCGGCCATCTCCTGAATATCGCTGCTGGCCATGCTGCTTCTGGACTCCAGATCGGTACCACACATATAGATCATAACAGTAACCTGATCCTGATTATTTCCATTGATAACAGTATATTTATCTCTTGCATCAGACGAGACTGTCAGATCGGCCGCTTCTGCTGCGGATTGAATATGATTTCCGGATGAGATGCTGCTCATAGCAGTCTGCGGCATATAAGCGGATGTATTGGCTCCGGTATAGGAGGACTGTGCCTGCTGCACAGCAGAGCCTGTATCGGAATTTCCGGAGCTGCCTTCCAGCATAGAAACAGCACCTCCGCCTCCGCCCAGAAGAACCACCAGAAGACCGATGATGATTGCAATAGGACTTCTTCCGCTGCCACTTCGCTTCGGGCCGCCGGCACCTCCGGAATTTCTTTGACCGGTTCCGCTTCCGCCGGCTCTGCCCGAACCGCTGCCTACAGGTCCTGTTCCCAGGCCTTCCCCTCTTCGGTGTACGCCGGCAGAGCTGCCGGTGACATGTTTTTCTCTGCTTCTTGGTCTGCGTTGATCAGCCATACTATCCCCCTCGCGAGCACTTCTTAAAGTAACTGCATTCATCATATCGCAGGCAGAAGGATCATGCAAGGTTTCCGCTTCCCGGGTATGATTTTTGGGGAACGGTAACGATTTGAGTGAGTACGTTATCCCATCAGTATTTCAACGGTAACTGTGCTGCCTGCAGGCTGTACGGGAATCACAGTTCCCTGGATCTCTTCTCCATTCACGCGGAAAGAGGTGATACCGGTCTGGTTTCCGGCACTGTGATCGACAGTGATGTGATAAACAGCACCGCGGTAGAGTCTTGTGACTTTGAAGCCCTTCAGTTCGGACGGCAGACAGGGGTTTACCTGCAGACCGTCCAGCGTTGGCTGGATTCCCAGAATTGCCTGGGAAATACTTAAAAATGTCCAGGCAGCAGTACCGGTAAGCCAGCTGTTTTTTGCCTCCCCGTGAGTGGGAGCGTCTGCTCCTGCGATCATCTGAGAATATACGTAGGGCTCTGTCCGGTGGATCTCGCTGATCTCCTCCAGATAAGCGGGACAGATCTTTCTGTAAAGATCAAAGGCGCGGTTTCCGTGTCCCAGCACGGTTTCTGCCACGGTGATCCAGGGGTTATTGTGGCAGAAGATGCCTGCATTTTCCTTGTAACCCGGAGGATAGCTGCTGATCTCGCCGAGATTCAGGTAATAGCTGCGATACGCTGGCTGATGGAGCATGATGCCGTATTTGGTGTCGAGATGCTGTTCCACACTTTCCAACGCCTTTTCTGCTTCTCCGGAATCTTTGCCGATTCCTGCCATGACGCACATTCCCTGAGGTTCGATAAAGATTTTTCCCTCCTCACAGTTGCTGCTTCCGATTGGCTTGCTGAAGGCATCGAAGGCACGGATAAACCATTCTCCGTCCCAGCCTGCCTCCAGGACAGTCCGCTCCATTTCTGCAATCCTTGCATCTGCCTCGGCCGCTTCAGTGTCCAGACCTCTTTTTTTCAGGATGGCACTCCAGGCTGGTCCGTATTTACAGAACATACCTGCAATGAATACACTTTCGGCAACAGGCCCCTCGCTGGGACCGAAGGTCTGAAAGCTTTCTCCCGGCTGATCGGAAAAACAGTTCAGATTCAGACAGTCATTCCAGTCTGCCCGGCCGATCAGCGGCAGCTTATGGGGGCCCAGATGGGAGGCTGTGTAGCCAAAGCTGCGCCGCAGATGTTCCAGGAGGGGAGCAGCCAGTGTTTCGTCGTTGTCAAAGGGGACCATCTCGTCCAGAATGGAATAGTCACCTGTTTCCCGAAGATAGGCATCCACACCGGCGAGCAGCCAGAGCGGATCGTCATTAAAGCCGCTTCCTACTGCCAGATTTCCGCGTTTTGTCAACGGCTGATACTGATGATAGGCACTGCCGTCCTCAAATTGTGTAGCGGCAATATCCAGAATCCGCTCTCTTGCACGTTCCGGGATCATGTGTACGAAGCCCAGAAGATCCTGACAGCTGTCCCGGAACCCCATGCCTCTTCCCATGCCGCTCTCATAATAGCTGGCGCTTCGGCTCATATTGAAGGTTACCATGCACTGATACTGGTTCCAGATATTGACCATCCGATCCAGTTTCTCATCAGTACTCTGCACCTGCATATGGGAGAGGAGTTCACTCCAGTAGCTCCGAAGGGCATCCATCGCCTGCTGCACCTGTGTGTCATTCGAAAAACGGCACATCAATGCTCTTGCCCGGTCTTTGTTGATGATGCCGGGTGATTCCCATTTTTCGTCCCTGGGATTTTCAATATAACCAAGACCAAACAGGACAGTGGCGGTATCTCCGGGCTCAAGTGTAATGTGCACATGATGAGCCCCGACGGGCTGCCAGCCGTGAGCCAGCGAATTGGTGCAGGCTCCGCGTACGACTGCTTCCGGAGCGGAGACTCCGCTGTAGGGTCCGCAGAAAGCCTCCCGACTGGTGTCGAAGCCGGCAATGTCCCGGCTGCACCAGAATACGGCGTAATGATCCCGGCGTTCCCGGTACTCGGTTTTGTGATAGATTGCGTTTCCTTCTATTTCCACTTCTCCTATGGAGTAATTCCTCTGAAAGTTGGTAGAATCATCATTGGCATCCCAGAGACACCATTCGATATAACTGAAGAGTTCCAGCTCTTTTTTTTGATCGGAATGGTTTGCAAGGGTCAGCTGATTGATCAGTGCCTGTTCTCCTCTGGGCACAAAGAGAAGCTGCGATGCCTCCACCTGATTTTTGCTTCCTTCCAGAACGGAATATCCCAGACCATGCCGGCAGCGATAGCTGTCAAGCTCAGTTTTTGCCGGCAGCCAGCCGGGATTCCAGATCGTATCCCCGTCCTTGATGTACAGCCGAAAGCCCTCCTGATCCAGAGGGTTATTATTGTAGCGGTACCGCGTCAGACGGCGAAGTCTTGCATCCCGGTAGAAGGAATATCCTCCGCCGGTTCCGGAAATCAATGTGAAAAAATCATCACTGCCAAGATAGTTGATCCATGGCAGAGGTGTGCGGGGAGATGTGATCACATATTCCCGCCTGGCATCGTCAAAATAACCGAATTTCATATTCCTGTGCTCCTTTCTTATGAATCATTGTGTATGCGAATACAGGCTCTGAGCAGTTACGAAAAATTAATGGTCTCAGAAAAATACGTAATGCTTTCTGTATTTCCTCCTGTTATTCACAAATAGTAAACTTAATCGTTTTAGTAATCTTATATCGAACATATCTTATATAGAGAAAAAAATCAAGAGAAATATGATAATATCTATAGTAGTAAAATATTGTCAGTTAATTATTCGTATATTTTTCACATTTTTAACAAACAGAAATTGGGTAAAACAGATAAATTCATAATTTTAACGAATAAAATCGCAAAATTACTTGATTTTTTGTGCAAAACGAGATATACATTAATTAACGAATACGATTAAGTAATTCGCCAGGAGGAAAAATATGGTTTCCATGAAAGATATTGCCAGGCGATGCAATGTATCGGTTGCTACCGTAAGCAAGGCACTGAGCGGCAGAAGTGATATCGGAGAAGAGACCCGGCGCCGTGTCTGCAAAACCGCGGAAGAAATGGGGTACCTCTCCAATGCAGCAGCAAGAGCACTGAAAACCAATCGTACCTATAACATCGGTGTTCTGTTTGTGGATGAGCAGCACAGTGGTCTGACCCATGAATATTTCTCGGCGATTCTGCAGAGCTTTAAGGTGGAAGCGGAAAGGCGCGGATATTCTATTACGTTCATTAATCGTTATGTAGGAACAAGGAAGACTACCTATCTGCAGCATTGTCAGTACAGAGGACTGGATGGTGTCCTGATCGCCAGTGTGGACTTTGAGGATCAGGAGGTTCTTGAGCTTGCCGGAAGCAAGATCCCTGTGGTGACTATCGATCACATCTATACGAATCATACAGCAATCATTTCGGACAATGTGTCCGGTATGAGAGAACTGGTTGAGTATGTATTTAAAAAAGGCCACAGGAAAATCGCCTTAATTCAAGGTGAGGACACGAACGTTACGAAGAGTCGTGTTACCAGTTTTTACAAAACCTGTATGGAACTGGGGATTGAGGTTCCCGATGCATATGTTCGAAAAGGACAGTACCATGACCCGGTTGCCTGTGCAAGAGCAACAGAAGAGCTGCTGGCACTGCCGGACCGGCCGTCCTGTATTTTCTTCTCGGATGATTTCAGCGGAGTAGGAGGTCTGGATGTCATACGGAAAGCCGGATTGAGGATTCCGGAAGATATCTCTGTAGCTGGCTATGACGGAATCTACCTGTCTCAGGTGATGGATCCCCATCTGACAACCTGCCGGCAGGATACAGAAGCGCTTGGAAGGCTTTCAGCAGAGCATCTGATCCGGATGATCGAAGAACCGAAGACTACACTTCCTGAGCAGGTAATGGTAACCGGCAGACTTCTGGAAGGGGCGAGTGTAAAGGATCTCAGTGCCGGGAAGTAGACGTTTGAACGCCGGCGGAAGCAGCAGTGTTGAATGGTTTTACTGCAAAAGCAGTTGAAGCAATAAGGAAAAAACGGAGGAAAAATCTATGAAAAGAAAAGTGATTGCATCTTTAATGGCAGCATCCATGGTACTGTCTATGGCAGCCTGCGGATCAGGCAGTGATTCTTCATCTGATGCAGCATCCAGTGCGGCTGCAAGCGAAGCGGAAGCGGCTGACACAGAGGAAGCAGCTTCTGACGAGGGAACCGTGTTTAATATCTATGCATGGAATGAAGAATTCAAAGGCTTCTTTGAGAAATATTATACAGTTCCTGAAGGCGTGACTGTAAACTGGACCATCGTACCTTCTGACGGCGGACAGTATCAGGAGGCACTTGATAATGCTCTTCTTGGTCAGGCAGATGCGGCAGATGATGATAAGGTGGATATGTTCCTGGCAGAGGCAGACTATATTCTGAAATATGTCAATGCAGATGCAACTCAGGACATTAAAGAGCTTGGCGTTACGGATTTCTCTAACACCTATGAGTACACCGTACAGGCAGCCACAGATACAGAGGGAATTACAAAGGGTGTTTCCTTCCAGTGCTGTCCGTCCGCGCTGATCTACCGCCGGTCTATTGCAGAGGATGTTCTCGGAACATCTGATCCGGACGAGGTACAGGAGCTGCTGTCTGACTGGGACAAGTTCGAGGCTGTTGCAAAGGATGCAAAAGAGAAAGGCTATTACATGACAGCATCCTTCGCAGAGACCTATCGTCCGTTCTCCAACAATGTTTCTTCACCATGGGTGGATGAGGACAATAATCTGCAGTTTGACGATCAGATTCAGGCATGGATGGATCAGACAGATACCTTTGTTGAGAATGAGTATACTCTGACAGCAGGTATCTGGGATGATGAAAAGAATGCGCAGATGTTTGCAGACGGAAAGACAATGTGTTTCTTTGGACCTGCATGGTACTTCAACTTCTGCATGGGCAATGCACAGGATCCTGACAACGGATGCTCCGGTGACTGGGCAATCTGTGAAGGACCTGCAGCTCACTTCTGGGGCGGCACATGGCTTCTTGCACCTGCAGGATCTGACAACCCGACTATGCTGGCAGACGTTATGAACACCTTCATCAACGATGAAGAGGTATGCTCCGCACTGATCGAGAATGAAGCTCAGTTCACAAACAATCAGGCTGTAAATCAGAAATATGCAGAGGATCCCGACTACGGCAATGAGTTCCTTGGCGGACAGAATGATACAGCTGTATTCGCAGCTATGGCAGATAATATCAAATTCGAGAATCAGACCATCTATGATCAGATTCTGAATGAGGGTCTGCAGAGCAGTCTGCAGGAGTACTACAAAGGCTCTGTTGATAAAGATACTGCAATGGAGAACTTCTATAAGCTTGTGAATGAGAAGTATCCGACAATTGTAACTCCGTAATCATTCGAACACATGAGGTTTGAAGACAAAGAGTGATCTTAATGCAGCATTCTGTGCTGCTGGTTTATGACAGTATGAGGGGCAGGGCAGCAGCCCTGCCCCCTTATATATGTTTCATTTTCAGAAACCTGCCGCCGGTTTTCCGGGCAGAGGATACTATTTATTACTAATATTGCTATTCTGAATAGTTACAGCTATTTTGAAATTGCACAGTAAGGGGGGCTTCCCGTGAAGAAAGATCCTGAAAAAAAGAAAAAGACGAAAGGCGTCAGCTATGCGAAATGGGGATATATCTTCATTCTTCCCTTTTTCCTTGTGTACTTTACCTGTCATTTTGTTCCGCAGGCACTTACGATCTATAACAGCTTTTTTGAAAACTACAGGGAGGGACTGACGCAGGTAGGTCCGAGATTTGTGGGACTGGAAAATTATGTGAAGCTGTTTACTGCCTCATCAGACGGAACGATCGATATTCTGAAATATACCGGTAATACCATTCTCCTGTGGCTGTGCGGCGCAATTCCCCAGATTCTGGTGGCACTGCTGCTGGCGGTGTTCTTCACAAGCTATCGTTTGAAAATAAAGGGTCAGAGATTTTTCAAGACCGTTATCTATATGCCGAACCTGATCATGGCGTCAGCCTTTTCCATGCTGTTCTTTACCTTGTTCTCCAATGTGGGTCCGGTCAATCAGCTGCTGCTGTCTGCAGGTATCGCTGAAAAGACCATCGATTTTTTTGCATATAAGATCACTGTCAGAGGAATGATCTGTATCATGAACTTTCTGATGTGGTTCGGTAATACTACGATCCTTCTGATGGCGGGCATCATGGGAATCGATCAGAATATGTTTGAGGCCGCTAATATTGACGGTGCCACACCGCTGCAGACCTTCTTCAGGGTGACACTGCCGCTTCTGAAGCCGATTCTGGTCTATACCATCATGACTGCAATGATCGGCGGTCTGCAGATGTACGATGTTCCGCAGGTTCTGACAAAGGGACAGGGTATGCCGGATCGTACATCCACCACACTGATCATGTATCTGAACAATTATCTGGGCACCAGCAAAAACTACGGAATGTCCGGTGCAATTTCGGTCTATATCTTCATCATTACGGGAATTATCAGTATCTTTGTATACCGAAGCCTGACGAAGGAAGATTGATAAGGGGGTGTATCATATGAACAGGGATGTTTCAAGTAAGGGTGCAAAATTCAAACTGAATCTTGCCCGGACACTGGTTTATATTTTTCTTGTCTTCCTGACGATCCTCTGTCTGTTCTCCTTTTACCTGTTGATCATCAATTCGACACGATCCAACGGAGAGCTGCAGGCTGGATTTACTCTGGTTCCAAGCACGCACTTTTTCACAAATCTGAAAAATGCATGGAACGATGCATCCATCGATATTCCACGGGGTATGCTGAATTCCTTTATGGTGGCAATTATTACGGCTGCGCTGACTACGTATTTTTCCGCCCTGACTGCCTATGGACTGTATGCCTATAATTTTAAATTTAAAAAGATTGCATTTACATTTATTATGGCGGTCATGGTCATTCCGAAGCAGGTATCAGCAGTAGGATTTGTACAGCTGGTGAATAAATTTCACCTGAATAATAACTATCTGCCGCTGATCGTTCCCGCGGTTGCGGCTCCGGTAGTCTTTTTCTACATGAGACAGTATATGGAGAGTACCCTGCCGCTGGAGGTTGTAGAGGCTGCAAGGGTGGATGGATGCGGAGAATTCAAGACCTTTAATACCATTATTCTTCCTATGATCAAGCCGGCTTTGGCGGTGCAGATGATCTTTGCCTTTGTAGAATCCTGGAATAATTATTTCATTCCGTCACTGATCCTTACCAAGGCAGAGTACAAGACGGTACCGATTATGATCGCTCAGCTTCGAAGTGCAGATTATTCGAAGTTTGATATGGGCAAAGTTTACATGTTCATTCTGCTTGCAATTCTTCCTGTTATGATCGTGTATATGTTCCTGAGCAAATATATCATCAAGGGAGTCACTGCAGGATCTGTGAAAGGATAAGATCCTGGTTGTAAATGCAGGTCTTCCTGTGCAGACAGCTGCTCTGTAAAAACAGTTAAGGAAAGGCCCCGGTGCTGCTGCACCGGGGCCTTTTGAATTCAGGACTATTTTGCAAAAGACTATTTTGTAAAGTATTCTCTGCCGGGAGAACGCTGATCCTGAAATCAGATCAGATAGTTGATCCCTTTGGAATAAAGTTGGGGAAGCTGTCGCTGCCCTTCATCTCCTTGCCCTGCGTAATGTGTAATCTCTTGTCGGCAATTACATAATCCAGTCTTGCACCTTCTTCAATTATTCCGTGGCTGAAGATAATGGAATTCCTTACAACAGCCCCCTTCTTGATGTGGCATTTTCTGTGGATAATGCAGTTCTCAACGGTTCCCTCAATGATACATCCGTCCGCGATCATGGAGTTTTTCACTCTGGATCCCTTCACGTATCTTGTCGGATTGTCATCGTTAGTTTTAGTGAAAACAGTCCGTCCATTCAGCAGCTTGTCCATGTTGTCATCCTTCAAAAGAGCCATGCTCTGGTCAAAGAAGGTCTGCATATCGGAGATACGCACGGTATAGTTCTCATGCTTGTAAGCGTAGACCTTCAGCTGATCCAGGATCGGACTCACAACATCGCGCTCAAAGAAGGTTTTGTCGTCTATGTAAGCCTGGGCTGCAGTCTCGATCAGCCACTCGCGGTCACAGATGAATACATTCGTGCCCATGTTTTTGACACCGTCATCCTGCTCGCAGACCTTGATCTTCTTTACGAAGTTGTTTTCGTCCAGATCATAGGTGTACCAGGTGGTCTTCTTATCGATCATCTTCTGGTTTCTGAGACCTTCCGGCAGCTTCTGCTCGATATAGGCAACGGTAATATCTGCACCGTTTTCGATATGCTTTTTCAGCATGTCCTTGAAATCGTAGCTGGTAGCAATGTTGGTATCGGCCATGATGACATATTTTTTCTTTTTCTTGCTAAGGGTGTGAGCCAGGGCATAGACGGCGTCTACACGTCCGCTGTAAACTTCCAGCCCTTTCTCGGAATAGGGTGGATACAGCTTCAGGCCGCCGGTGGACTGGGAAAGATCCCATTCACGTCCGGATCCCACATGGTCCAGAAGAGAAAAATAATTTTCACGGACAACAATAGATACATCATCAATATCACTGTTTACAAAACTGGAAAGAACGAAGTCGATCATACGGTAGCGGCTGGCAAAGGGAATGGATGCCATTACTCGCTCGCTTGTCAGCTGCGGAACCAGTGAGTCGTAAACGTTCGGGAACAGGATTCCCAGAGCATCAGTCTTAACATTTACCATTTTTCTTCACCATCCTTTACATTTTCATCAATCATCGCGTTTGGACCGATTTTTGCATTGTCACCGACATAAATGCCGGAACCGATCGTTGCCACGCCGCCGCTGCCGCCGTTGGCAGGAGTTTCTCCTACTACAGCGTTGTTTCCGATGACTGCATTTTCAGCAATGATGCAGTGCTTTACAACGGCTCCTGATTTGATGGTTGTTCCGCCCATTACTACAGCATCCTCTACCACAGCACCTTCCTCTACGGTAACACCTGCAAAGAGGATGGAGTGGTTTACCTTGCCGGCAACCTTGCAGCCGTCGGTGATCATGGAATCGGAGACCTCGGCGGTTGCGCTGATTCTCTGAGCGGGAAGTCCCGGCGTACGGCTTTTGATCTTCCAGCTGTCATCGAAGAGGTCGATTCCGCTCTTGTCGGGATCCAGAACCTCCATGTTTGCTTCCCACAGGGAGGAGATGGTTCCTACATCCTTCCAGTATCCGTCAAAATGGAAGGCATACATTCTTCTGTTATCGCGAAGCAGATTCGGAATAATATTGTTTCCGAAGTCATTCTCTGAATTCGGATCGTTCTCATCCTCAGTCAGATACTGTTTCAGGATCGGCCAGTTGAAGATGTAGATACCCATGGAAGCCAGATTGGATTTTGGATTCTTCGGCTTCTCCTGGAATTCACTGATCCGGTCGTCTTCATCGGCAACCATCAGGCCGAAACGGGGTGCCTCTTCCCAGGGCACCTCCATAACTGCAACAGAGAACTCTGCATTCTTCTCCTCATGGAACTGAAGAAATTCACTGTAGTTCTGCTTACAGATCTGGTCACCGGAAAGAATAATTACATACTCGGGATCATAGCGCTCGATAAATGCCAGCTGCTGGTAGATGGCATTGGCTGTTCCTTTGTACCAGTCAGATCCCTGCGCCTGCTGATAGGGAGACAGAACATGTACGCCGCCATACAGTCTGTCCAGATCCCACGGCTGTCCGTTTCCGATATACTCATTCAGTACCAGCGGCTGATACTGTGTCAGGATTCCGACGGTATCGATTCCTGAGTTAACGCAGTTTGAGAGGGGGAAATCGATAATACGATATTTTCCTCCGAATGGAACTGCAGGTTTTGCCAGCTTCTGGGTCAGTGCGTAGAGACGTGAGCCCTGTCCGCCGGCAAGCAGCATAGCAACTATTTCCTTGCCCATTTGAAAATCCTCCTGTTTATTCATACACTCTGCCTGTCCGGTCAGCGGATTTATTCAAATCTGACAAAATTTCCATAAATAAATAAGCTGAATCGAACAAGGTTAATGATATTCAATTTCTATTATACTGTTTTTTTGAAAAAAGTGGAATAAAAATAACTGAAAATATCGACAAAATATGTACTCTTTGGTGAACGGTAACAACAACGTTGCAAAAATATGCAGACTGTGGAAATGCGTCTGTTTAGAGCTTATAATAATAAGGACATGGATTTCTATATAAGGAAAGGACAAGAATGGATAATTTTTATGAGGAAGCCCTGAAGCTGGGGCAGAGATATTACAGGCAGCAGATTGCGTCGGGAAGGGATCCCTATCTTCCTGTTTTGAATGAGCTTCTGCCGGAGCAGATGATCGCCGGAGCGGCAGATATTGGCCTGGTTCACGTACCTGCAGACAGGATCGTCGGTACATTGACAGCAGGAAGGAGCAAGAGCTTTGCCGGGAATTTCATGCCGATCGCGAAGCAGGGAACAGAGTTCAGCACAAAATGGAAAAACCTGGCGGTTTCCCATGAAGAAGAGGGAATCCGGGAGGCAGTGCTCCTGTATGAATATATGAACCACTACTATGTGCAGGAGGGGAATAAAAGAGTCAGCGTACAGAAATATTTTGGCGTGGTCTCTATACTTGCCACGGTTCGAAGAATTATGCCGGAGCGGTCGGACGATCCGAAGGTTCTTGCATATTATGAATACCTCGAGTTTAGTAAGGCCACAGGCATGCAGTTTCTGATCTTCTCAAAACCGGGAGGATATGAGGAGCTGTGCAGACTTTTGGGAAAATCCAGAGGAGAGGTTTGGACAGAGGAGGAGATCAGCTGGCTCAGGGTGCTGTATTATCGGTTCCTGAAGGTATTTCTGTCCGTCGGAGGAGACAAGAATCGGATCGAACCTGCTGATGCGCTGCTTGCCTGCCTCAGTGTACGGGGGTATTCGTATTTTTCTGAGCTCTCTGATGGGGAGATGAAGAAGGAACTTCGCAAGGTATGGGAAGAGATCGCACTTCAGAAGGAGGAGTCCAGACTGGAGATGAAGCTGGATCCTGAGGATCAGGGCAAGAGTATGATTTCTATGATCCTTCCGACGAAGAAGCTCAAAGCAGCATTTCTATATACGAAAGAAGCGAAGGATTCTGCCTGGGTGGCCGGTCATGAGATGGCAAGGATCCAGGTGCAGGAGAAGTTCGGCGAGCGGGTGGAAACCGCTGTATACATCTGCACAGTGGAACAGTCTGTGGAGATGCAGATCGACAGAGCGATCAAAGAGGGAGCGAACGTTATCTTTGCAACGTCTGCAGAGATGCTTTCTGCCTGTCTGAAGGCGGCAGTGGATGCTCCCGAAGTGGAATTCATGAACTGCTCCCTGAATAAGCCGCATCGCTATGTCAGGGCGTACTATCCGAGAATGTATGAGGGGAAATTTGTTACAGGAGCCATTGCAGGAGCGCTGTCCAAGTCAGAGCGAATCGGATTTATCTGCAAATATCCCGTGTATGGCAGTGTGGCAGGGATCAATGCCTTTGCCAGAGGAGTAAAGATGACAAATCCGGATGCAAAAATTATTCTGAAGTGGTCCGCTTTGGAAAACTCCGGCAATGTGCTGCGGGAACTGGAGGCAGAAGGAGTCTCTCTGATTTCTATGCTGGACTATCAGGGGAAGGATATGGGAATTCGGCAGATGCACGGCCTGGAATTGTTGGAGGAAGGAGAGCTGATTCCGCTGGTGCTTCCGGTCTGGAACTGGAGTGTCTACTACGAATGGATTCTGCAAAGTATGCTGGATCGGACCTATAAGCAGGATAAGGAGCGAACCAGACGCTCCCTGCAGTATTACTGGGGATTGTCCTCCGGTGCAGTACGCCTGATCTTTGCAGAACGGCTGCCTAAGGAGGTCCGATATCTGGGAGAACTGCTGGTGAAGGCAATCTCTGACGGAATCTGCAAGCCGTTTTTTGAACCGTCTCAGACAGAGGATGGACGTCAGGATTGGGAGGATCTGGATCGAACGATCGATATCGGACATATTCTGGAGATGGAGGATCTGGAAGACAATGTGATCGGCAGGATACCGGTATATGAAGAATTAACAGAGCAGGCGAAGGGGCTTGTGGATATTATCGGACTGCCCGCGGCAAGAGAGGCTGCAGATACAGCCGGGCAAAGGAATCGGATGCCGGAGGATGCTTCTGCCGGGAAGGAGCTTTCATGAAGATACTGCTGCTGGCGGATGAGGAGGCTGCAAAGTTTTATGATTATTACAAGCCGGGAATGTTCGATCCCTATGATGTGATCATATCCTGCGGTGACCTGCACAGGGAATATCTGGAGTTTATTGTGACCATGTCCGGTAAGCCGCTGCTGTATGTACATGGAAATCATGATGATTCCTACAGGGAGAATCCTCCCGGAGGCTGTATCTGTATTGAGGATCGGATCTTTGTGTATAAAGGGATCCGTTTTATGGGACTGGGAGGCAGTCTGCGATACAGGAAAGACGGCATCAATATGTACACGGAATCGGAGATGAGAAGCCGGATCAGAAGGCTTTGGTGGAGACTGAAGCGGCACCGTGGAGTGGATATCATTGTGACCCATGCCCCTCCCCACGGCTTTGGTGATATGGATGATCTCCCCCATCGGGGATTCAAAAGCTTCGTGAAGCTGCTCGATCAATACAGCCCGACATTTCTGGTGCATGGGCATATTCACGGGAATTACGGAATTCTCATGCCGAAGACTCAGGAATACAAGGATACGCTCATAGTGAATGCCTGGCAGTTTGCCGAAATCGAGATACCGGACAGGGAGCAGATGTGAGTCGAAATCCGGTTGACCGATGGTGAGAGATTCCGCGGCTGCCATGCAAAATCCGGCTTTGACCGGCAGAACTAATAGAAACGAGAGGAATAGATGATGAAACTAACCGGAACAGAAAAAGTCTCCTATGGCTTAGGTGCCGTAGGTAAGGATATGGTCTACATGCTTTCCGCAAGCTATGTCCTGTATTATTATCAGGATATTCTGGGAGTCAGCGCCCTTGCCATGGGTATCATCCTGATGGCAGCCAGAGTATTCGATGCCTTCAATGACCCGATCATGGGTGTTGTCGTTGCGAAAACCAGGACCAGATGGGGAAAGTTCCGGCCCTGGCTGATGATCGGAACTTTGACCAATGCAGTATTGCTGTATTTTATGTTTGCAGCCCCGCCCTCACTGACCGGTACCGGGCTGGTCGCGTACGCAGCGATTGCCTATATCCTCTGGGGAGTGACGTATACCATGATGGATATTCCCTTCTGGTCCATGATCCCGGCCTTTACGGAGGGCGGCAAGGAGAGGGAGAATCTCACAGCTCTTGCCCGCTCCTGTGCCGGTGTCGGTTCCGCCCTGATTACAGTAGTGACCATTATGATGGTACAGCTTCTGGGCGGAGGTGACGAGCGGCTGGGATTTAAGAATTTTGCACTGATCGTGGCAGTGATTTTCGTTGTGTGTATTCTCTTTACCTGCAGAACGATCAAAGAGAAATCCACGGTCGATGTGGACTCTCCGTCAGTAGGACAAATGTTTAAAGCATTGCTGCAGAACGATCAGGCAATGACTGTGGTAGGCGCTATTGTTCTGATCAACTGCTCCCTGTATATCACCTCTAATCTGCTGATCTACTTCTTTAAGTATGATATTGCAGGAGCTAACTGGCATACTACCTATACTCTGTTCAATACCTTTGGAGGGGCGATCCAGATTCTGTCCATGATGCTGGTGTTCCCCTTGTTCCGCAGGTTTATGAATACAGTTCAGATCTTTTATCTCAGTTTGTTTCTGGCTGTCGGAGGGTACGGAATTCTTCTGGTCCTGATGTGCCTCGGCGTGCATGCGCTGGCTGCTCTTCTGATTCCGGCCTTCTTTATCTTCCTGGCATTTGGTCTCCTGACGGTACTGACAACCGTATTCCTTGCCAATACAGTAGATTATGGAGAGATAAAAAATAACCGCAGGGATGAAAGTGTGATTTTCTCCATGCAGACCTTCGTCGTAAAGCTTGCTTCCGGTGTAGCGGCACTGGCAGCCTCTATCTGTCTGGCAGTGAGCCATATCAGCTCCAACACGGATAACGTCGTATCCCAGGCTGCATCAGGAAGTTCAGTCATGATCCTCAGAGGCACCATGACAATCCTTCCGATCATTGGTCTGCTGATCGCACTGCTGCTCTTTAAAAAGAATTTTATTCTCACAGAGAAGAAGGTGGAAGAAATCACGCAGGAACTGAAGCGGAGGGAGTAATTTGCAAACAGGTACATCTGTGGCTCCTGCATTCTGAGAATGCAGGATGAGCGCAGGTACAGCTGTACCGGGAATTTGAGCAGGTCGGAGAGAGAACCATTGACAGACTTGGGAATTGCAGATATATTGTACATATACCCCTAAGGGTACAGGAGGTGTAAGATATGAAACAATGTATGGATTCTGATAATCTTCACAGAAGAATCAAGAAAATCATCGGCCAGCTGAATGCCATTGATCGGATGATCGATGAGGATGTGCCCTGCGAGGATATCCTGTCACAGATGAATGCTGCGAAATCCGCCATTCATCGCTGCGGACAGGTGGTGCTGGAGGGACATATCAAGCATTGCGTCAAGGATGGTATTGAGAACGGTGATGTAGACAATACCATTGAACAGTTTACAAAGGCTGTAGAGCGTTTCGCCAATATGGGCTGAAATGCTCGGGCTGTATATGTAAAGACAGTGAAAACGTACTCGACTCACAAGAATGCGGCAGACGGGCAGACCCGGCTCCGGGCGGTATAGGAGAAGCTGCATAAGAACTGCAGAGAAGGGACTGCGGCACAAATGATTTTGTGCCGCAGTCCCTTCTCTGCTATCGTGCGCATATTACGAATTTTTTTTCCTGCTGCCGAATCTTCTTTCGGAACGGTCTGTGCGTTTTTCCCCGTTTTTTCTGAAGGAGCGCTGACCCTGCCTTTCCTCGCTTCGTTTTCTGAAAAAGCTGTCGCGTTTTTCATCGCCTCTTTTTCGGAAACTTCGATCCTGTCTGCTGCGGAAGCTCCGATCAGAACGATCACGCCTCTCTTCGCCGCTTCGTCTTCGGGATCTTCCGCCGGACGTCCGGTCAGGGAGATTCACTTCAGTCTCATTGTCTGCATCCATAGATCCAAGCTCCTTTTTCAGGCAGGCAGCAGCAAAGGCTTCCGGAAGGATACCATTCTCCTGACAATACTGCTGAATTACAGGAATCAGATCACTGGAATGGCCTTCGTTCAGAATTGCAAGAATGCCATTCAGAGCAGACTGCTCCTGGCGGCGGCGGATATGTTCTGCATCGGGAATCCGTTTTTCCTCCATGGTCGTATGACAGTGGTGTTCGATATCTCTGAGCTTTCGGAAATCTCTGCTGCGGCAGAGGGTATGGGAGGTTCCCTCCCGTCCTGCCCGTCCGGTTCTGCCGATTCTGTGTACATAGTATTCACTTTCCTGAGGCAGGTCGTAGTTGAAGACAGCCTCTACATCATCCACATCAATGCCCCGGGCTGCAATATCAGTGGCAATCAGGATACCGACGCCGCCATTACGGAATCTTGCCATCACAGAATCACGCTGCTTCTGTGACAGATCACCGTGAAGACTGTCTGCCGGATAGCCGGCATGCTGAAGCTCGGATGCCAGAGCGTCTGTCATGCTTTTGGTATTGCAGAATACAATACTCTTCTTATATTGGTAAAACTCAAGAAGCCGGATCAGAGCCAGAGTTTTGAACTCGTGCTTGATGGGATAATAATACTGGCGGCTCCGTTCCATGGTCAGTTCCTTTTTAGTAATCTTTATCAGCACCGGTTCCTTCTGATACTGATCTGTCAGATCCAGAATTTCCTTCGGCATGGTTGCGGAAAAGAGACAGGTCTGATGAGGATGCTCGATCGCGCCGAGTATCACCTCCATATCCTCGCGGAATCCCATGTTCAGCATTTCGTCAGCCTCATCAAGAACCACGGTGGATACCTGGTCCATGCGGATGGTTCGGCGGCGCATATGATCCATTACTCTGCCGGGCGTGCCTACGATCACCTGCACTCCCTTTAGAGCACGGATCTGCCGGGAGATATCCTGCCCTCCATAGACAGGAAGGACCTTTACGTCATGCATATATTTAGTAAAGCAGCGAAGCTCATTGGCTGCCTGCACAGCCAGCTCTCTGGTGGGACAGAGGATCACTGCCTGCAGATGCCTGTTATCCGGATCGATCTTCTCCAGAATGGGGAGCCCGAAGGCTGCCGTCTTGCCGGTGCCGGTCTGAGCCTGTCCGATCACATCCCGCCCGGTGAGAAGCACGGGAATTGCCTGTGCCTGTATGGGGGTCAGGAATTCAAATTCCATGTCGGCTGCTGCTCGTTTCAGTTCATCTTTAATTTCCAGTTCCTGAAAGGTGATTTCAGAAAAAGCCTGTTCTGCCATATATTCTCCTTCATTTGATGAGACAAAAATAACGCCCCTGTCCCAATGAGACAGGGGTGAATCATTTCAAAGTTTACAATTACACAGATTAAAGGGCAGAACGGATAATGTCAACACATTTTTCATATCCGAGAAGACCTGTATTCAGAATCAGGTCGTAGTTGTGATAATCTCCCAGCTCGCACTTGGTGTGATGCTTGTGATAGGTAGAACGAAGCTCATCACGGTTTTTGATGTATTTCTTCAGATCCGTTTTTCCGTTTTCATTCAGCTCGGCAGCACGCTGCATGCGATGCTCCAGATCGGCATAAAGGAAGATGTCAAAGGATGGAATGCCTGCCTGCTTCAGAATGATGTTGGCACAGCGTCCTACGATGATGCAGGGCTCCTTTGCCAGGTTCAGGATCTCAGCCTTCTGTGCCTGAAAAATTGCGTCTCCGGAGCTGGTGTAGCTGACCATGCTGTTGAGAATGGAATCCAGCAGCTCCTGGCCATGGGACAGTTCCTCACCTTCTTTGAGAATGTCCTCCTCGGAAAAACCGCTGTCAGAGACAGTTTTCTTTACAAAATCTTTGTCATACCATGGAATGTCCAGAACTTCAGCCAGCCTTCTTGCCACGCTGCGGCCGCCTGCTGCATACTCTCTGCTGATGGTAATAACCGGACAGTTGTTCAGTTTTGACATGGATAATTTCCCCCTGTAATTAATAATAAGGTACTGCCTTCCCAGGATACCGGAACGCTGCACTGTTCTGTGTTTTATCATAGCATATTCAGCTGCATTCTGTGAAGAAGTCAGATGAAATTCCATTATTACACAGCCATGGAGCAATAGTCCATTGCAGTTGATACGGGGGAAAATACATGCTAAACTAGGCTGTACCGATTTTAGACAGAGTGGTCAGGGCTCGCCAATGCGTGCACTGTGTATGAAGACATATCTTTGAAATAGAAGAATTCAAATAGAAAAGTGAGGATCGATCATGAATGAAAGAGAACATCTTGGAAGCCGTCTAGGCTTCATCCTGCTGTCTGCGGGCTGTGCCATCGGCTGCGGAAATATCTGGAAATTTCCCTGGATGTGCGGACAGAACGGAGGCGGAGGCTTTATGCTGCTGTATATCATCTGTCTGCTTGTCCTGGGTCTGCCGGTTATTACAATGGAGTTCGCAGTGGGAAGAGCTGCCCAGACAAGTCCGTTAAATATGTATAGAAAACTGCAGAAGCCGGGACAGAAATGGGGCGGTATCGGTATCATCTGTCTGCTGGGCAATATTGCACTGATGGCCTTCTACACGGTAGTGGCAGGCTGGCTGATCTATTATTTTGTAAAATTTCTGATCGGAGATTCAAAATCCTTTGGCTTTGTTCAGATGATCTCTGATCCTGTGATCAATGTATCGTATCTTGCTGTGGTTGTCGTGTTTGCATTCTTTGTACTCAGTCTGGGGCTGCAGGGCGGCCTGGAGAGAATTACAAAGTACATGATGATCTGCCTGCTGATTCTGATCATGGTGCTTGCAGTCCGCAGTATGACCCTGCCCGGAGCGGCAGAGGGACTGAGGTTTTATCTTCTTCCCGATCTCAGTAAGATCACTGGCTCTACCCTTGTAGCTGCCATGAATCAGGCATTCTTTACCCTGTCCATTGGTCAGGGAAGCATGGCGATCTTCGGAAGCTACTGTGATAAGGAGCGGAGTCTGATGGGAGAGGGAGTAACAGTGATCGTACTGGATTTCTTCGTGGCTGTAATGGCAGGTCTGATCATCTTCCCGGCCTGCTTCAGCTATGGCCTGGAGGTCAATGCCGGTCCAAGTCTTCTGTTTGATACAATGGCCGGTGTGTTCAACAATATGGCGGGGGGAAGAATATGGGGAACCGTCTTCTTCCTGTTTATGGTATTTGCGGCAATGTCAACGGTCCTGGGTGTCTGCGAAAATATTCTTGCGATGGTCTGTGAGCTTACAGGTATGGGAAGAAAGAAAAGCTGTTTTGTCTGCGGAGGGATTGTTTTCGTACTTGGTCTGACTACTGCACTGGGCTATAGTGTGCTGCATTTCCAGCCCTTCGCAGAGGGCACCGCATGGCTGGATCTCTGGGATTTCCTGGTATCCACCAACATTCTTCCTCTCGGATCTCTTGTTATTGCTCTGTTCTGCAGCTGGTCCTTTGGCTGGGGCTGGGATCACTTTGTAAAAGAGGCGAACACAGGAAGAGGGCTGAAGGTACAGACGTGGATGAAGCCGCTGTTTCAGTATATTGTACCTGCAGCAATTATCTTTATCTATATTTACGGCTTACTTACATTTCAGTGGAGATAAATAAAACATATGAAAAAGAAACATTCAGGCTGCTGCTTTTTCTTTCTTTGTCTGCTGTTTCTTCTGCCGGGAGTCATTCTGATCCGGGACAGGCTGCCGGATGCGGAGACGATTCTGGCACTGGTTTCGCAGGCGAGGGAAGAGGTGAAAGAGGTTCTTCCCTCTGCTGAGCCCCGGCAGACAATCTCGGAAGAGGAGAAGGCTGCACTTCTGTCTGCCGGTCAGGGGGAAAACGGCTGTGCCTACTATTACTGGCAGCTCTCTGAGGAGCAGCAGATCGAATATATGAAGTATCTGAACGGAATCCGCAGTATGGAGGAGGAGATTACTCTTTCTCTGGACGCTGATCCGGCAAAGCAGATCGTAAAAATGGTATTTGCGGATCATCCGGAATTGTTCTGGGCGGAGCAGTCCTATGAATATCTTGTGTACGACAGCCGGGTGGAGATCCATCCGCGCTACACGGTTTCTTACGAGGAGAAGGAGCAGCGGCAGCAGCAGATCGAGCTGACGGTACAGGAGAGTCTGGGATGGATCCCTTCCGGTGCCTCTGCATATGAGATTGTCAAGGCACTGTACAGCTATGTGGTGCAGACGGTGGATTATGACCTTGCTTCCTCTGACAACCAGAATATCTACAGCTCCATGGTAAATCGTGTCAGTGTCTGTACCGGCTATGCAAAGGAGCTTCAGTATCTTCTCCAGAGAGTAGGGATTCAGGCACTGTGTGTAGAGGGAACAGCGGCAAATCAGGAGGCACATGCCTGGCTGATCGCCTCTGTCGACGGGTCCTGGTATCATATCGACCCCACATACGGGGATCCTGCCTACAGGGAAACCTCGGCAGAAGATCTTCTGTCAATTCCCGAAGCCCTTCAGGTGGATTATGCATACCTGTGCATGGACGATGCCTCTATTCTGAGAGACAGAACCGTTTCTGCCGATTTGGAGATACCTTCCTGCTCCGCCGTAGATCTTCTGTATTACCCGCTGCACGGACTTTTGTTTTATTCCTATGACGAGGAGGTTCTCGTCAGTCTGCAGGAAAGCATTGCAGCAGGGCAGAATTACTGGGAGGGCCAGTTTGCGGATGATGCCTCCTATCAGGAAATGCTCTCCGCCATGCAGGAGGGGACGTTTGCCAACCTCGTTCTGGCAAACAGACCGGAGCTTGGGGCTGTCCGGATGCACATGAGCTATCGTGATGAAAGCCGGGTGGTGAAGCTGTGGTATTGATGGCAGACTGCGCATCGCCATGCGTCCGGAAGAAGCGCCAGTGGTCGCTTCTGTAGGTGAATGGGAGGTTCACTGTGAACGGTAACGTGCATGAAGGGCACAGGAGCTGTTTTGGGAAAGAAACTTTACAAGCCTGCCCGGGGTTCAGTATAATGGGAGCAGATAAAAGGTTGAACCATTCATCGCAGCCTGCTGCATGGCGGTCAGAGCAAATACTGCAAAGGAGAAAAGACATGGCAGAATATACATTTGATGCAAAAAAGACAAAAGATGCTGTAGTTCAGTGGATCCGTGATTTTTTTGAGAAGAACGGTCCCGGCTGCAGGGCGGTGCTGGGAATTTCCGGAGGAAAGGACAGCTCTGTATGCGCAGCCCTCTGCGTGGAGGCACTGGGAAAAGACCGGGTTGTGGGAGTTCTGATGCCCAACGGCGAGCAGGCAGATATTGATATGTCCGAGCTTCTGGTGAAGCATCTGGATATCCCGTATGTGGTAGTGAATATCAAGGAAGCCTATGACGGAGCTGTCAATGCGATCAAGGGAGGCGAGATGCATGGACTGGATCTGTCTGAGCTGCAGACACAGACCATGGTGAATCTGGCACCGAGAATTCGAATGTCTGTGGTTTATGCAGTAAGCCAGAGCATGAACGGACGTGTGGTCAATACCTGCAATCAGTCTGAGGACTGGGTGGGATATTCCACAAGATACGGTGATGCTGCCGGCGATTTCAGCCCGCTGGGCAAATTGACTGTGCAGGAGGTTAAGGCGATCGGAAGAGAGCTGGGTCTGCCGGAGGTTCTGGTGGACAAGGTGCCTTCTGACGGACTCTGCGGAAAAACCGATGAGGATAACCTGGGCTTCACCTATGCGATGCTGGATCGTTATCTTCGTGAGGGAGTGATCGATGATCCGGAGAAAAAAGAGTTGATTGATCGGAAACGGAAATGGAACAAGTTCAAGCTGGAGCTGATGCCCATGTTTGATGCAAAGATTCCGGTTCTGGCTGACGATGTGCAGAATGAATGAGATTCTCTGTGAAATAGCTTAAGGCAAGACTCCTCTGTGTACAGCCGCGGATTGCGTGCTGCTGACAGTATCAGGAAAAGTATAATGCAAAAAGGATCCGAACAGATCAGTGTTCGGATCCTTTTTTACATTATACCGTGTCTCTCTCCTGAACGGAAAATCCCAGCATGGTCTGCTTTACGGGTTCTGTCTTTTTCTGGCTTTCGATCATATCCAGCAGCAGTTCCGCACCGGTTACACCGCTTTCGGCATAGTAGAAGCGAACGCTGGTAAGACGGGGGGAGATATGGCTGCAGGCCCAGTTGTCATCAAAGCCGGATATGCTGATCTCATTGGGCACCTGTATATTGGATTCCTTCAGAACCTCCAGTGCGCCGAAGGCCATTCTGTCTGTGGCGCAGATGACAGAATCAATCCCGCTTTCTGCCTGCAGGATCCTCTTCATGGCAGAGCGGCCGCTTTCCAGTGAAAAATCCCCGTGCTCTACAACCAGAGCATCGGAATCCAGGCCGAATTCTCTCATGGCGGCTTCTACACCTCTCCGGCGGTTTTTTCCTACTGCAACGTCGCTTTCCGGTATTCCGATCAAGGCAAGTTTTTTTCTTCCCCTGGATATATGCAGCTTTGTCAGCTCATAGGCAGCACCGAAGTCATCGTGGTACACGCAGGGTACCTGCCGGAACTGCTGGCCGATCACCACGATCGGGACAGAGGAGGTTTTCAGCAGCTCCTCGTGCTGTGGTGTCAGAACGGTAGCAAGAAGGATGATTCCGGCTACCTGCCTGTTTTGAAACAGTTTCAGATAGGCTACTTCCTTTTCGGGATCATTGTTCGTATCAGCCAGCAGGGCAAGATAGCCCTTTTCCAGCAGCGTGTTGGAAATACCCCTTGCTACACGGGATACGGATTCTGAATCCAGTTTTGGTATGATCAGAGCTACATGCTTTGTTGTGCCGGTTCGCAGCATCTGCGCAGCCGGATCCGGCTGGTATCCTGTCTGTTCAATAGCGGCATGGATCCGGTCCCGTTTTTCCTGGCTCAGGGATCCGCCGTTCAGATATCGGCTCACTGCGGAACTGGAAACGCCTGCAAGCTCAGCCAGTTCTTTCATGGTCATATGTGTTTCCTCCCGGTCGGTTTCTTGGCAAAAGGAGACCACCGTTCTGAATGATTTCGTTACTGCTCACCAGTGAACTGTAACATTATTTCTTCAGCCAGTAGAATCCGAATGGTTTCATGTGAATCTCTGAAAGATTCAGTTTCTCACCGGTGATCAGATTCGTGTAGAATTCGTCCTCGCAGTATACGTTGAAATCGTATTCAGAGAAGTTGAAAAGACCAACAAATTCCTCACCGTTGTAGATACGTTTCAGCCCAAAGATATGGTTGGACCCGGTGTAGTAGGTGTATACATCGGCATCTGCCCGGAAGATCGGCTCCGCTGCCCGGATCTTCTCCAGCGTTCGCAGTGCCTGGAACAGCTGTCCTTGTCTGGTGGAAGCATCCTTTCTGTATTCTGCCAGCTCCCAGTCGAAGTTTCCTCTATGCAGGTATCTGCTGTCGGAAGCCTTGTCGGGATCCTCGTGATAGCTGTAATCATTCAGCTGACCGATCTCGTCGCCGCTGTACAGAACCGGGATTCCGCTCTGAGTGAATACCCATGCATGAAGCATGATGTCACAGTCGATGGAACGCTGGAGAGCTTCTGCGTTGTCCTCGTAAACAGCAGCCTCTGTTCCGCAGAGGGATGCGGTGGTTCCGCACATTCTCGCATCGCCGAGGCGCGGATCATCGTTGTACAGCTCGCCTCGGGATTTGCTTCCGTATACATAGCCCTGATAGAAGTCATTCAGATATTTTTTGTGTGCAACCTCATCGATGCCGAACTGAGTAAGCCACGGGAAATCCAGTCCCCAGCCGATATCATCGTGACAGCGCAGATAATTCTGGAACATGTACTCGTGAGGCAGTGCATTCAGCTGATCCATCTGGAAGCTCAAAAGGCTGATGTCTCTGGTGGCCAGTGTATGCCAGGTGGTGCACATGGTGGTTGCATTGTACAGCATGTGGCATTCCGGCTTTTCTGTAGTTCCGAAGTAGGGCGCCAGTTTGCTGGGCTCCATTACAACCTCGCCGAGAAGAAGAACGCTGGGGCAGACAATCTGGCAGGCCAGATGCATCATGCGGCAGAGGGAATGAACCTGAGGCAGGTTTCTGCAGTTGGTTCCCAGCTGTTTCCATATATAAGGAACAGCATCCAGACGGATGACATCGATTCCTCTGTTGGTGAGATAGAGAAGATTCTCCATCATGTCATTGAAAACCATGGGGTTTGCATAATTCAGATCCCACTGGTAGGGGTAGAAGGTGGTCATGACTACCTGCTTGCAGTCATCAAACCAGGTAAAGTTGCCCGGTGCAGTGGTAGGGAATACCTGGGGTACATCTTTTTCGTACTGATTTGGAATATCCCAGTTGTCATAGAAATAATAGCGCGCTCTTGCGGAGGGGTCACCCTGGCGTGCAGCCTGAGCCCACTCGTGATCCTCGCTGGTGTGGTTCATGACAAAGTCCAGGCAGAGGCAGATGCCTTTTTTGTGTGCTTCGTCTGCCAGTGCTTCCAGATCATCCATCGTTCCCAGCTCCGGCTGAACGGTACGGAAATCTGCAACGGCATAGCCGCCGTCGTCTCTTCCTTTGGGGCTCTTCAAAAGAGGCATCAGATGCAGGTAGTTTACGCCGCATTCTTCAAGATAAGGAAGCTTTTTCTGTACGCCCTGAAGGGTGCCTGCAAACTGGGGAACATACAGCATCATTCCAAGCAGTTTGTTGGAACGGTACCATTCCGGATCCGCCAGACGAGCCTCATCAATTTTTCTGAGAGCATCCTTTCTTTCTTCATAGCTTTTGCGAAGCATATCGCAGAAGTAGTCATATGCCTGCATATCATTATTATAAAGTTCGCAGAACAGCCATTTTAATTCATCGCTGTACTGTGCAAATCGGCTGTCAAATGCAGACTCGACAGGTTTCTGTGTCTTTTTTGCCATAGTCTTCTTCCTTTCCTTTCGCTGTCCTGAAGGTTCAATGAAAACGTATTCAAAAATTAAACTACCATTGGTAGAAAGGAAAAGCAATAGAAAATAAAGAAATGAGTTAGAAATGGCAGAATGTATAAATTAATTATAAATTATTTGTAAAAATATGATATGGACTAATTTTGTCTTAACGTGTACAATAGCATTAGGTTGTAAACGATTTCAATAAAAAACCAACATAACCAAAACATAACAAAGTAAAGGCGGCGGTATATTATGAATACTTTTGAACAGCTGCCGGAAAAGTTGCAACCGGAAAAGAGAAATAGAGGCAGAGGTAAACTGGATTACCGCAAAACTGCACAGCAGCAGGAGGTGTATATGAAACTTGTATTTCTCGATATCGACGGAACCCTCACTGTTCCCGGTGAAAATGTTCCGCCGGATTCGGCAATAAAGGCCATGGAGATGGCGAAAGCCAACGGTCACAAGATGTTCCTCTGTACAGGCAGAAATCTTGGCATGCTGAAGCCTCTCCTCACCTTTCCTTATGACGGAGTGATCTCAAGCTCGGGAGGCTATGTGACCTGCTCCGGCGAAATTCTCTACGACAACCCGATGCCCCGGGAGCGCCTGCAGCAGGCACTGGATGTACTCCATGCCCACAGCGTATTCTGTACCATCGAAGGAAAAGATCAGTCCTTTGCGGACAGTAATATCGGATCCTTCATCGGCAATTCGGGAAAGGGAAATTCTGAGCTGGAACGGTGGAGAAAAGCCATCGAAAGCAGCCTCGGAATCCTTCCGATCGATCAGTACGACGGCAGACCGATCTATAAGTTCGCTTTGATGTCTGCATCGACTGATAATATTGATGCCTGCAGAGAAGAACTGGAGGAATATTTCGGGTTCGTTGTTCAGGAGGACACAGGGCTCGGAGTTGCCAACGGAGAACTTCAGTGCAAAGAATTCGATAAGGGTACCGGCGTGAAGCAGATTGCTGCAAAGCTGGGAGTGTCCATTGAGGATACCATCGGTTTCGGAGACAGCATGAACGATCTGCAGATGCTGGAGACCTGTGGAACTTCAGTTTGCATGGACAACGGTGCTGAGACCTTGAAAAAGCTGGCAGATGTTGTCTGTCCCTCTGTTACGGAGGACGGCCTGTATCAGGCATTTATTCAGCTGGGACTTATTTCGGCTGAGAAATGATAAAACTTTTCATTATTTAAGGAGGGAAGTAATATGGCACTTGATTATCGTAAGTGTGCCCAGGAGATCGTGGATCACATTGGTGGTCGTGACAACGTAGCTCAGGCAGCGCATTGTGCAACACGTCTCCGTCTTGTTATCAAGGATAACAGCAAGGTGGACAAGGAGTATCTGGACAATATCGAAGGCGTTCAGGGTATGTTCGAGTCCAACGGACAGCTTCAGCTGATCATCGGAACAGGAACTGTTAACAAAGTATACGACGAGTTCCTTGCTATCACCGGAATGTCAGCAGCTACAAAGGATGACGTAAAGGCAGCAGCGGCTGAGAAACAGCCCATGTGGAAACGTCTGCTGAAACCGATCGGTGATGTATTCGTTCCGATCCTTCCTGCAATCGTTGCCTCCGGTCTTCTGATGGGTCTGGTAGAGGCTCTTGCAAAGATCCCGGGACTGAACTTCGGCGATACAGCATGGTTCCAGTTCCTTGACATGATGTCCAACACAGCGTTCGCATTCCTTCCTGTAATCGTTGCGATTTCAGCAGCTCGAGTATTCGGCGGAAATATCTTCCTTGGTGCCGTAATCGGTCTGATGATGGTTCATACCGGACTGCTGAACGGATGGAATGTCGGCAGTACTGATGCGATCAACAGCTTCTTCGGTGTAACTGACGGAGTGATTCCTACCTGGAATCTGTTCGGTAATTTCAAGATCGGCAGCTATGTGGTGGGATCTATCTCGCGGCACGGCTATCAGGGTCATGTTATTCCTGTAATCATCTCTATCTGGCTGATGTGCAAGGTGGAGAAATGGCTTCACAAACATGTTCCGGAGATGTTAGATCTGTTTATCACACCTCTGTGTACTGTATTTGTTACATCCCTTGCAACATTTATCGTAATCGGACCGATCTTTGCAGGTCTTGAGACCGTTGTTCTTAACGTAGCAGAGGTAATGGTTCACAACCCGATCGGTGCTCTGGCAATGGGTGCGATCTACCCTGTAACTGTAGTAATGGGTCTTCACCATATGTACAATGTTATTGAGGCGGGTATGCTTGCTTCCGTCGGACTGAATACCTGGATGCCGATCGCATCTGCAGCTAACTTTGCACAGTTTGGTGCATGTCTTGCAGTTGGTATCAAAGCGGTTCGTCAGAAAACAAAAACGGTAGCAGTTCCTGCATCTTTATCTGCAGCTCTTGGTATTACAGAGCCTGCAATCTTCGGTGTTAACATGCGATTCCTGAAACCGTTCGCAGCAGGTATGGTCGGCGGTGCTGTCGGTGCTGTATTCGGTGCTGTAACAGGCCTTGGAGCTACTGCTTACGGTGTAACCGGTATCCCCGGATATCTGACCATCAACAACTACTTACTGTACACCATTCTCCTTGCAATCTCCGGCGGCATCGCATTCGCTATCACCTGGGTGATCTGGAAAGAGGATGCTCCGGCTGAGAAGAAAACAGAGAAACCTGCAGCTGCATCCTTCGATGCTCCTGTAATCATGACCTGCGAGGCAGGCGAGATCGCAGCTCCTGTACAGGGAACAATCGTTCCGCAGGACGAGATTGCTGATCCGACCTTTGCATCCGGTGTTCTCGGACAGGGTGTTGGAATCAATCCGACAGATGAGACTGTATATGCTCCATACGATGGAGAGATTTCCACAGTAGCAGAGACAAAGCATGCAGTCGGCATTACCGGTGCAGGAGACATGGAGCTTCTGATCCATGTTGGTATTGATACCGTTGCAATGGATGGTGACGGATTTGAAACCTTCGTAACGGAGGGTGAGACTGTTAAGAAGGGACAGCCGCTTCTGAGATTCTCCAAAGAGAAGATCGCAAAAGCAAATCATCCTGATACAGTCGTTGTACTGCTGACCAACGCTGATGATTACAGTGATTTTGCAATCAAGGGCTGATCGGAAAGACCAACGTAATTGAATATCGATTACAGAAATGTAACGAATCATACGCAGTGAAACAGCTGCCGCATCGATGGATCCACATCGGTGCGGCAGCTGTTTTGGTGCACGGTTCCCCGGTTACTGTTCACAGTAACGTTCATCGACCCTGAAACAGCAGGAGAATGTCATTAAAATTGACATTAAGGACAGCGAATGCTAGACTTGAAAAAAAGTGTACAGGACGGAATTGAGTATGAGAATATGGCTGACCAGACACGGACAGACAAATCTGAATAAACAGAGGCTGATGCAGGGACTGACGGATGAACCATTGAATGAAACGGGAATTGCTCAGGCAAAAGCAGCCCGGAAAAAGATCGAAGGAATGGTATTTGATGCGGTATATGCAAGCCCGCTGGACCGGGCAATCCAGACGGCTTCTATTATCGGCGGTGTAGATCGTGAGAGTGTGATCATTGATCCACGGATCATTGAGGCGGATTTCGGCAGATTTGAGAAATCAAAATACTATCTGATGGGACCGGCAATGACCCTGTACTGGGCATGGCCGGAACGAATTCCGGCACCCAAAACAGTGGAGAGTATTCCGTCCATGGTGAAGCGCAGCTCAGACTTTTTAAAGGAACTGGAAGCAAAAGGATACGAGGATGTGCTGGTCACCTGCCATGGAGGAATCATCCGTTCTCTGTGCGGATACCTGGAGGATCGGGAGAACGGGATCAAATGGCGCCCGAAGCCTCATAACTGTGAGATTCGTGTGTATGAATCCCTGAACGGGAAGCACCGGTTTATCGGAATGATCGGAAGTGATACAGAACCGGTCGGGGAACTGCTGCAGGCTGTAAAAGTATCTGCTGCACGGGCAGAGCAGAAGCAGGTCGATCGGAAGGCGGCCAAGCAGAAGCAATCCGATCATGCAGGAACCGGACAGCCGGTTTGTGCCTGCTGCGGAGCACCTATTGAGGAACGCCGCACTGTCTGTGAAACCTGCGGCTGGGAGGATGATCCTGTCCAGAACAGGGATCCGGAGTTTGTCGGCGGGGCCAATGCTGACAGCCTGAATGAGTATCGGAGAAAATATCTTGAGGGAAAAACTGGTACAGTGCGCTGATTTGCACACTGTACCAGTTTTTGCGAACAACGTTTGTTCAATTACTGAGATATTTCATTAAAGGCAATTCGTCAGGCCTCGGTCTTCAGATCCAGCGTAACGAATCTTGCCTCCTCATCTCTCTGGCGATCGGCAGCCAGCAGTGCCTCCGCCTCTGCTTTCTGTGCAATCGGGAAGACTCCCAGACGGCAGAAAGACAGGTTTTTTTGATACAGCAGGAAGAGATCCTCACGTCCCTTATACCCGCAGATAAAGAATTCTCCTGTTTTTGCATTGGTGGCAGGATGGTGGCTGACGTAGCCGGTTCGTGCGCCCGATGCACACAACTCCAGCATATAATCTGCTTCCGCATCCCTGTAACCGTCGTTTCCGATTCCGTGGAAGTACAGAGAAGACCATCTTGCAAGCAGATCTGTCCGGGCTTCCGGAGTCTTGGTTTTCTGCAGGGTGATCGCCGTGTAGAGATCCTCCTCCTTCATATCGCCCTCCCGGGCAGAGAGCATCCGGAAATCCGTCATGGTCAGACCGGAATCACGGAGCAGATCCAGAAGAGCAAGGGAGGAAACATCCTCCTTATCCATATCCAGAATGATCAGATGGCCATCGGGAGCAGTCAGCTTGCCAAGAAGCTCTGCCTGGGTGCGATACTGGCGCGTTCTGCTTTCCAGCTGCTGAGTGAAGGACTGAAATCGACAGTCCTCTGCTGTGGTGGTTTCGTCCAGTATACGGAGAGCCAGTACGGTATCAAACTGTTTATCAGCGAGAGATGCAGCATCGCCTTCCATAAAGACAATGTTCTCCAGCCCGAGATTCAGACGGATCTGCTTGGCGATGGCGATGGCATTGGCTGAGCGATCCACAGCAAGGAAGGTGGACTCCGGAAGAATAGAAGCCAGAAAGCAGGTAATGATTCCGCTGCCGCAGCCTGCATCCAAGACGGTTTTTCCGATATTTCCAC
The DNA here is from genome assembly GCA_030527645.1 of Lachnospiraceae bacterium. Lineage (GTDB taxonomy): Bacteria > Bacillota > Clostridia > Lachnospirales > Lachnospiraceae > JAKSRN01. Next base: position 46,238 of record JAUNAJ010000005.1, read on the forward strand.
GAATACTGTTCAGCCAGTTCAGGGTGTTCTTAATGATATCGCCGTCCTGGAATGCAGTCATCAGCATGCTGAAATCGAAATCAGAATGAATGAAATCGTACCGCTCATCCACTCCGTCTGTTTCTTTCTTAATGCGGATTGCTTCAAAGGCTCGGGCAAGGTTTTTGGCTCCCTCCGCTCCGTAGGTTTTGGTCAGCAGCTGCTGAAGATTATCCTGTTTTTTTATCTTTACCTTATTCAGGTAGGCTGTTACAACATTTTTCTTTTTGCCTGAAGCCATGATTCGAGTCTCCTTTTCTTTTGGAATCCTGTAAGCAGGATTCCTTAATTTTTCTGCAGATGATTCTCTGCAGTTTTCCCGAAGTCAATTATAGCAGATTTTCAGCCGGTGTTCACGGATATTATTATAGTTCCCCGTTCTTTTAAAGTATCGAGCTGTGTGATATAGTATGAGAGAATAACTGAAAGCGAAAATAACAAAGGAGTGCAGATATATGCCGGTATTTGATTTCAACAGTTCTCCTCAGGGAACGACAGTAGAAACGGAATGCACCTACACCGTGTTCCGCTCCAGTGAGAAAACAACTTCTCCGAAAAGACCCATCATGGTTCTTGACAACAGTAAGGAGGAATGGGCGCACCATTCCATCGGAAGCTTTAATAATCCGTCAAAAAGGACTTCCTTTGAGTTTAAGAAAGACGGGGGAAGCGTTTCTGCCGACATCCTGCAGATCGATGCCCGCTTCACCAGCCTGCTGAAATGGCTGGGAGAGCATCATATTCCGGTGCTTCTGTCCGGAAAAAACAGGGAGGACGGCTATGCGGTTTATAAGATCCGTGAAACCACTCTGGCCGGCGGGGCTAAGCTTTCCGCATCCGATGGATTTCTTCAGTTTATGATCGAACGTCTTCTTGCCAGCGATGCTCCGGAGGACGCAGCGGTGGAGGATGAGGACAAGGAGGAGGAAGGCGATGACATGAAGCTCACCAGCCTTCAGAGTATCTCTGACTTCATGCTCTGCGCCGGAAGAACTCTTCCTGACAATATCCGCCTCTGGGCAAGGAGAAACCTTGCTGTTGCAAAATCCCACGAGGTAACGCAGGAGGAACGCCGACATGCCCAGCGCGCTCTTTCAATTATGATGAATATTCAGTGGAAGAATAACTATTTCCCTTCCATTGATCCCGTGGCTGCCAGAAAGATTCTGGATGAAGAGCTGTATGGAATGGAGAAGGTAAAGCAGAGGATTATGGAGACGGTCATCCAGATCAACCGTACCCATACACTGCCGGCCTACGGTCTGCTTCTGGCAGGACCTGCAGGTACCGGAAAATCCCAGATTGCCTATGCGGTTGCAAGAATCCTTCGGCTCCCATGGACCACTCTGGATATGAGCTCCATCAACGATCCGGAGCAGCTGACAGGAAGCTCCCGTATCTATGCCAATGCCAAGCCGGGTATTATCATGGAGGCCTTTTCTATGGCCGGTGAATCCAACCTTGTCTTCATTATCAATGAGCTGGATAAGGCCACATCCGGAAAGGGAAACGGCAATCCTGCGGATGTTCTCCTGACCCTGCTGGATAATCTGGGATTTACGGATAACTATATTGAATGCATGATCCCAACCGGCGGCGTGTATCCCATTGCGACAGCCAACGATAAGAGCAGGATCAGCGCCCCGCTGATGTCCCGTTTTGCAGTGATTGATATTCCGGATTATACGATCGAAGAGAAGAAGATTATTTTCTCCCGCTTTGCCATGCCAAAGGTGCTGAAGCGGATGGGGCTTCGGGAAGGGGAAGTGGTGATTCCGGAGGATGCGCTGGATCAGGTAATGGAACTGTACAGAAATACCAGCGGAATCCGCGACCTGGAGCAGGCAGCAGAGCATATGGCAGCCAATGCACTGTATCAGATCGAGGTGGATCATCTGGAGCATGTGGTATTTACACCGGAATCTGTGAAACAGCTGCTGGGGTAGTTACATAGTCACAGTTCACGGGGAACCTCCCATTTATGCGCAGTCCCCGCCGTTGCATGGGGTAAGCTATTGACAAACAAATTTTTTATCTGTAAGATAAATAGAATCAGCGAAGAAAATTTTTTCGCTGCAACCGATCCTGTGTAAAAAACGTTGAAGAGAAGAGTAGACTGTGGAAATCCAACAGAGAAGGGTGTACAAGCTGAGAGCATCCCGGGAGGAATACAGTTGAAGACCATCTCTGAGTGACCCCAATCCGGTCCGGTGACCCCGTTATCGTCTAATGAGTGGTTTCTATTGTTGCGTATGAAAGCATAGTGTTTGACCGGATGATTCCGAACAGCAGCTGTGTTTTGCGATCGCATTGTTAGATAGAAGCAATCAGGGTGGAACCGCGAGTTTGAATGAATACAGCTCGTCCCTTGTAGTCAGTGATTACATGGGACGGGCTTTTTTGCTGCTGAAAGTCTCGGCGTAATCGACTTTCCTGTGCAGCGGCACATGCTTTCTATGTGCACAGATCATTATTTATGGAGGTAAAAGAGATGAAGATCACATTAAAAGACGGCTCAGTGAAAGAGTATTCCCAGAGCATGACAGTGCTGGATATCGCAAAGGATATCAGCGAAGGCCTAGGAAGAGCAACTGTTGCAGGCCAGGTCAACGGCGAGGTTGTGGATCTCAGAACAGAGATCAGTGAGGACTGTGAGCTGAATATTCTTACTGCTAATGATCCGGAGGGACTTCGGGTTCTCCGTCATACCTGCTCTCATATCATGGCTGAGGCCGTAAAGAATCTGTTCCCGACTGCAAAGCTGGCGATCGGACCGGCGATCGATGAGGGATTCTATTACGACTTCGAGGTGGATGCACCGTTCTCCAGAGAGGATCTGGATGCCATCGAAAAAGAGATGAAGAAGATCATCAAGAAGGGGAATAAGCTGACCTGCTACACCCTTCCAAGAGCGGAAGCGATTGCCATGATGGAGGAGAAGGGCGAACCCTTCAAGGTGGAGCTGATCCGGGATCTTCCGGAGGATGCTCAGATCTCCTTCTATGATCAGGGCGGCTTTGTGGACCTCTGTGCAGGACCGCACATGCAGAGCACAAAAAATATCAAAGCATATAAGATCCTTTCTTCTTCCATGGCGTACTGGAGAGGCGATGAGAATAAGGCAAGACTGCAGAGGATCTATGCAACAGCATTTGCAAATAAGGATGATCTGGCCGCTTATATGGAGCATCTGGAGGATATCAAGATGCGTGACCACAACAGACTGGGCCGAGAGATGGAACTGTTCACTACAGTAGATGTCATTGGTCAGGGCCTTCCTCTGATCCTGCCGAAGGGCGTAAAGATGATCCAGAAGCTCCAGAGATGGGTGGAGGATCTGGAGGATAAGGAGTGGGGATATGTCCGCACAAAAACTCCGCTGATGGCGAAGAGCGATCTGTACAAGATCTCCGGTCACTGGGATCATTATCTGGACGGTATGTTTGTTCTGGGCAATCCGGAGGATAAGGAGTGTATGGCTCTTCGTCCGATGACCTGTCCGTTCCAGTACTACGTATATAAGAATACACAGAAATCCTATCGTGATCTTCCGTACAGAATGGGTGAGACCTCCACTCTGTTCAGAAATGAGGATTCCGGTGAGATGCACGGCCTGACCCGTGTACGTCAGTTTACGATTTCCGAGGGACACAATGTCATCCGTCCGGATCAGGCGGTGGAGGAACTGCAGAACTGTCTGGAACTTGCGATTTATATTTTAACTACGCTGGGACTGCAGAACGATGTAACCTATCGTCTTTCCAAGTGGGATCCGGCGAATACGGAGAAATATCTTGGCGATGAGGAATACTGGGAGAGTACCCAGGGCATCCTGCGTGAGATCCTTCAGAAGAACAATGTGCCGTTTGTAGAGGCTGACGGTGAGGCTGCTTTCTACGGACCGAAGGTAGATATCCAGGCGAAGAATGTATACGGAAAAGAAGATACCATGATCACCATTCAGCTGGATTGTGCTATTGCTGAGAATTTTGATATGTATTATATTGATCAGAATGGTGACAAGGTTCGTCCCTACATCATTCACAGAACCTCTCTCGGATGCTATGAGAGAACACTGGCATGGCTCATTGAGAAATATGCCGGAAAATTCCCGACCTGGCTGTGTCCGGAGCAGGTGCGTATCCTTCCGATTTCTGAAAAGTATGCTGACTATGCAGAGAAGGTTCGCAAGGAGCTGGCAAGAAACAATGTGGATGTAACCGTTGACGGAAGAAGCGAGAAGCTGGGCTTCAAGATCCGTGAGGCACGTCTCGCCCGTGTACCGTACATGCTGGTAGTAGGTGCACAGGAGGAGACAGACGGAACAGTTGCCGTTAAGAGCCGCTTTGCCGGAGACGAAGGCGTACAGCCGCTGCAGAAATTTATTGAGGATATCTGCCGTGAGATCCGTACAAAGGAGATCCGTCAGGTAGTGACAGAACAGTAACAAATGATCCGGAAGCGTCAGTGACTGCTTCTGCAGGTGGATGGGAGGTTCCCGCGAAGGATAACGGAACCTCCCGGTTCATCTCAGTGGTCGAGGCTCCCGTACCTATAGATGGTGTGAAATGACAAAATACCCGAAAAATATACCTTGACAGCATGGATTGCGGATGCTATTATCAGTAGGTATGAAAAGAAAGAAGAGTATCCACTCTCACCTCAGCGTACTTGATACGACTCGGGTTAATAATGGAAAGAGATTCTAATGCAGCTGGCATTCTTTTTCTGTGTGCGAATGTGGATAGTCTGACTATCCGCTTTTATTTTGTCCAGAACAGGCGGGTAAAGCGTATACAACTGCTAAATTGGATGGAGGTGTACTACTATCAGCGATTTAATGATTAACGAACAGATTCGAGACAGAGAGGTCCGTCTGATCGGCGCGAACGGAGATCAGCTTGGTATCATGTCTGCAAAAGAGGCATATATGAAAGCACAGGAAGCCGGAATGGATCTTGTGAAAATTGCTCCCACAGCGAAACCGCCGGTCTGCAAGATTGTGGACTATGGAAAGTTCAAATACGAGCAGTCCAGAAAAGAAAAAGATGCCCGCAAAAAACAGAAGACCGTGGAAATCAAAGAAGTTCGTCTCTCACCGAACATCGATACGAATGATTTAAATACAAAAGTAGGCGCTGCCAGAAAATTCCTTGAGAAAGGAAATAAAGTTAAGATCACTCTTCGCTTCAGAGGACGTGAGATGGCTCATATGAGCAGCAGTAAACATATTCTGGATGAATTTGCGGAGCAGCTGTCTGATATCGCGGTGGTTGATAAGGCACCGAAGGTGGAAGGCAGAAGCATGACTATGTTTTTAACTGAAAAACGTAATTGATGACAATTAAGGAGGAAACAGACAATGCCAAAAATGAAAACAAGCAGAGCTGCTGCAAAACGTTTTAAAGTTACCGGATCCGGTAAATTAGTAAGAAATAAAGCTTACAAAAGACATATCCTTACCAAGAAGACAACCAAGAGAAAAAGAAATCTGAGAAAACAGATCGAGGTTGATGCAACAAACGTAAAGAACATGAAGAAGATTTTACCTTATTTATAATTGGTTAAGGAGGAATAATAGAGATGGCAAGAATTAAAGGCGGCTTAAACGCTAAGAAAAAACATAACAAAGTTCTGAAACTGGCTAAAGGCTACAGAGGCGCAAGAAGCAAACAGTACAGAGTTGCAAAACAGTCTGTAATGCGTGCCCTGACAAGCTCCTATGCAGGAAGAAGACAGAAAAAACGTCAGTTCCGTCAGCTGTGGATCGCTCGTATCAATGCTGCTGCAAGACTGAATGGTCTGTCCTACAGCAAATTTATGTATGGACTGAAGCTTGCTGACATCGACCTGAACCGTAAAGTTCTGGCTGATATGGCAATCAATGATAAAGAGGGATTTGCTTCTCTGGCTGAGCTTGCAAAAAGCAAACTTGCTTAATTGAGCTGAATACAGATTCTATCGACAGAGTTGTCGCACATGCGGCAGCTCTGTTTTTTCGTATTTACAAAATCTGCTGACGAATTCCGGGTTTCACTGTATAATGAAAACTGACTAAATATTGCTCGACTTGAAATAGCTGCAAAATATTAATAACTCAGAAGGAGATATGCGAATGGCAGGTTCAACATTCGGAACTGTTTTTAAAGTAACAACCTGGGGAGAATCCCACGGAAAGGGTGTAGGTGTGGTCGTGGACGGCTGTCCGGCCGGATTGGCATTGTCTGAAGAACTGATCCAGCCCTTTCTGGATCGAAGAAAGCCGGGGCAGAGCCGCTTTACCACGAAGCGGTCGGAGAGCGACAGCGTGCAGATCCTTTCCGGTGTGTTTGATGGAAAGACCACCGGTACACCAATATCTATGATCGTATATAATCAGGATCAGCATTCGAAGGATTACAGCAATATTGCGGAGTTGTACCGTCCCGGACATGCAGATTACGGCTTCGATATAAAGTACGGTTTTCGTGATTACAGAGGCGGCGGACGATCCTCGGGAAGAGAAACCATTGCCCGGGTAGCTGCCGGGGCTGTTGCGTCCCTTCTTCTGAGGGAGCTGGGCGTAACGGTAACGGCCTATACCCGATCCATTGGTCCGGTGGAAACAGAGACCTTTGATGAGGCGGAGATTCAGAATAATAAGCTGTATATGCCGGATGCGCAGGCTGCTGAGAAGGCGGCAGCTTATCTGGAGCAGTGCATGTCGGAAAAGGATTCCTCCGGCGGCGTGGTGGAATGCATCGTATCCGGAATGCCCGCCGGTGTGGGAGAGCCGGTGTTTGATAAGCTGGATGCCCGGCTGGGGCAGGCTATATTTTCCATTGGCGCTGTAAAGGGAGTAGAGATCGGCGACGGCTTTGCGGCAGCAGCTGCCAGAGGAAGCGAGAATAACGATGCATTTGCTCTTGCAGAAAATGGAACGGTCACAAAGCAAACGAACCATGCTGGGGGGATTCTTGGTGGAATCAGTGACGGCTCTGCGATTGTGATCCGGACGGCGTTCAAACCGACTCCATCCATTGCTTCACTGCAGAAAACGGTGAATCGTCAGGGGGAAGAAGTGGATCTTGAGATTCACGGACGCCATGATCCTGTGATCGTTCCCAGGGCAGTGGTTGTGGTAGAGGCAATGACAGCCATCGTACTGGCGGATGCTCTGCTGACAGGTATGAGCAGCAGGCTGGAAAATGTGAAAAAAATATGGGGAAATTGACAAAGTCACTGCTGCGTACATATAATGAGACAACACAGTGGTTCATGAAGCTGTTTATGGATGAACAGCTTCTGATGCTGAAGAACTGCGGTGAATCAAATAATACGGAGAAGAGGTTTTTGCATGAATTTTCTTAGAAAACTGGAACAGAAGATCGGGCGGTTCGCTATTTCCGGTCTGACCAGATATATCATTATCACCTATGTGATCGGATATGTTCTGGCGATTTTTGAGCAGCTGTACGGCTATAATATTCTCGGATTCCTGACGCTGAATCCGGAGGCGATTATCCATGGACAGATCTGGCGGCTTGTCACCTGGGTTTTGTGTCCTCCCGGCTCATTGAATATTTTTACCATACTTGTGTTGTTTTGCTACTATCAGCTTGGCACCATGCTGGAAAGAACCTGGGGAACCTTCCTTTACAATATATATATTTTTATGGGACTGATCTGCACTGTGATCGGTGCCTTTTTGATCATGCTCCTGCCCTATGGAAGGCTGATTTATTCCGCTGCCTGGGCTTCCGGCGTACAGATCTATTCCACCTATTATGTCAGTCTGTCTATCTTCCTTGGATTTGCCCTGACCTATCCGGAACAGACCATGCTTGTGTATATGATCATTCCGGTCAAGATCAAATACCTTGCGGTAGCGGATCTTGCGCTCCTGACCTATCAGTTGATCATCACCTTCAGAAGAAGTACAGCCAGTGGAATCATTACGCTCGTAATGATCGTCAGCTCACTGGCAGGAACACTGATCTACTATCTGCTGACGCGAAAGGGAAAGTGGAACTACGGATCCACCAGCCGAAGGCAGCATCAGAAACGGCATAAGGAATTCAAGCAGGCAGTCAGCCGCAGTCAAGTGGATGGTTCAGGAAAGATTTCCCGGCATAAGTGTGCGGTATGCGGGCAGACGGAGCTGAGCAATCCGGATCTGGAGTTCCGATTCTGCTCCAAGTGCAACGGTAACTATGAGTATTGCCAGAACCATTTGTTCACACATGAGCATATCAAATAAACAGTTACGACTATTTATTAAACGCAATGCAAAAGCAGGTTACTCAATAGTATTGTAACAATTCAGATCTATGCGAATGCAGGCTCTGAACGGTTACATAATTTCACAATAAATTAAGACAGGACGTGTGTATGATGAAAAGAACTAAGATTGTATGTACAATGGGACCGAACACAGATAATTCGAAGCTGCTGGAATCACTGGTGGATGCCGGAATGGATGTGGCCCGCTTTAATTTTTCCCATGGAAGCTATGAAGAGCATAAGGGACGTATGGATGAGCTGAAGAGGATCCGTCAGGAAAAAAAGATCCCGGTGGCTCTTCTCCTTGATACAAAAGGACCGGAGATCCGCACCGGTGTGCTGGAGGGCGGACAGAAGATCCATTTGAATGAGGGGGATGAAATTACTCTGACTACTGCTGAGTGTACCGGCAATAAAGACAGGATCAGCATCAGCTATCAGGATCTTCCGAAGGATGTTGCTGTGGGCGGCACCATTCTGATCGATGATGGTTTGATCGGGCTGGAGATCCTCCATATCACTGACACAGATATCACCTGTAAAATAGTAAACGGCGGTGATCTGGGAGAGAGAAAGGGTGTCAATGTTCCGAATGTAAAGATCAATCTTCCGGCTCTGACAGAAAAGGATATCGCAGATATTCGCTTCGGTATCGAGCAGGAGATCGATTATATTGCAGTATCCTTTGTAAGAAAGGGTGATGATGTCAGAAAGGTTCGGGCTGTCCTGGAGCAGTATGGTGGACAGAATGTCAACATTATTTCAAAGATTGAGAACGCTGAGGGCGTAGATAATATCGATGAGATCATCGAGCTTTCAGACGGAATCATGGTTGCCAGAGGTGACCTAGGCGTGGAGATTCCCGCCTACGAGGTTCCCTATGTGCAGAAGGAGATTATCGCCAAGTGCAACCAGAAGAGTAAACCTGTCATTACAGCAACCCAGATGCTGGATTCTATGATCCGCAATCCGAGACCGACCCGAGCAGAGGTTGGTGATGTGGCAAATGCAGTATATGACGGAACGGATGCTGTGATGCTTTCCGGCGAGACTGCCATGGGCAAATATCCCCTGGAGGCAGTCAACATGATGGCACAGATCGTTATGGAGGCGGAAAAACATCTGGATCATGAGGCATTCCGTTCTGATGAGAAGAGAAAGCATCGTGTATCTACTGCAGTAGGTATTGCAGCTGTAAACCTGGCTGACAATATGAATGCGGCATGTATCTGTACGCCTACCATGAGCGGAAAGACTACTGTGACAATTTCTAATCTTCGTCCTTCTATTCCGATCCTTGCAGTAACACCGGATGAGGCGGTTAAGAGAAAACTCCAGCTGTACTGGGGCGTATACTCTGTTACAGGATACATGGAGGATTCTACGGAGAATATCATCTCTCATGCTCTGTATATGATCACAAGAGAGAAACTGGTACAGTCCGGCGACATGGTTGTTTTCACTGCCGGTGATCCCAAGACCAACGAAGTAAAGGATCAGGGCAATGCAACGAACATGCTGCAGGTCGTTCAGGTAAAATAACGAAAGAGCTGTTATTCGGGCGAGACTGGAAACAGAGTCTTTTCTGAATGCCTGAAGCAGCCGGAGAGGAAGTCGATATGAAAAAGCCGTTTGTGACAAAAGAAAAACTGGAGGAGATCATCAAAGAGATCCCCACCCCTTTTCATCTTTACGATGAAAAGGGAATTCGTGATAATGCTGCTGCGTTGAAGGAAGCATTTTCCTGGAATAAGGGTTTCCGGGAGTATTTTGCAGTCAAAGCAACACCAACTCCCGCTCTTATCAAGATCCTTGCGGAGTACGGATACGGGTGTGATTGTTCATCCCTGACTGAGCTGATGCTTTCTGAAGCGATGGGCATTACCGGAGATAAGATCATGTTCTCCTCGAATGTTACACCTGCTGAGGAATATGTGAAATGTGCACAGTTGAATGGTATCATCAATCTGGATGATATCACACATATTGATTTCCTTGAAAAAACGCTCGGTACCATTCCGAAGAAGATCAGCTGCCGCTATAATCCCGGTGGAACGTTTACTATTACCAATGACATTATGGACAATCCCGGTGATGCAAAATACGGCATGACCACGGAACAGCTGTTTGAGGCCTTCAGGATCCTGAAGGAAAAGGGTGTAGAGGAATTCGGCCTTCATGCGTTCCTGTGCAGCAACACGGTAACCAATGAGTATTATCCCATGCTGGCGAAAGTTCTCTTTGAGACGGCAGTGAGACTGAAAGAAGAGACCGGTGCACACATTACCTTCATTAATCTGTCCGGTGGAGTGGGTATTCCCTACAGACCGGATCAGGAACCCAATGATATCCGGGTGATCGGAGAGGGTGTGCACAGAGTATACGATGAAGTACTTGCTCCTGCAGGCATGGATGATGTGGCAATTTACACAGAGCTGGGACGTTTTATGATGGGCCCCTACGGCGGTCTCGTAACTACAGCAGTTCATGAGAAACACATCCACAAGGAGTATATCGGAGTGGATGCCTGTGCTGCAAATCTGATGCGTCCTGCGATCTACGGTGCTTACCATCATATCACAGTAATGGGAAAAGAGGATGAGTCCTGTGATCACAGGTATGATGTGACCGGTTCTCTCTGTGAAAACAGTGATAAATTTGCCATTGACCGGATGCTTCCGAAGATCGACAGAGGGGATATCCTTTTTATCCATGATACGGGAGCTCACGGCTTCTCCATGGGCTATAATTATAACGGGAGACTCTGGTCCGCAGAGGTGCTTCTGAAGAGTGACGGCAGCTTTGAGCAGATCCGCCGCAGACAGGAACCGAAGGATTACTTCGCAACACTGGACGGAACACCGGAATATAAGAAAATGTTTGGGTGAGTTGAAAGCTGTTTCCCTGCAGGTGAACGTGCATTTGGGAAAAAATTTCTGAATAAAGCAAAAAGAACGTCCGTTGGACGTTCTTTTTGTATGCATGGCAGGAAAAATCCCGGGAATGGAAGTTCCCGGGATTTTCAGAGTTGTAAAACCAAATGCCGGCTGCGGGACTTGAACCCGCACGACGTTGCCGCCAACAGATTTTGAGTCTGCCTCGTCTGCCAATTCCGACAAGCCGGCCTGTCTAGTAAGCACATTCATTCTAGCACACCGGTGCCCGTAGTGCAAGTTTTTTGTTAAGCTGTTCCCCGGTTACTGTGCATGGATGGGAGGTTCCCCGTGAACTGTAACACCATATACTTTGCTTTTTTCTTGTGATTCTGAGTGAATATGCGTATAATGTTATGATGAACTAACTGCTTAGAAACCAGAAGCCGGATCTCACAGAGTCCAATCGGGATTCAACCGGAACTTTTGTTCAACGGATAGTGAGTGATTACGGGGCTGTTAAATGACAGAGGCAAAGACGAGGTTGTATAGAACTATGAAAAGACAAACTGTTCGAGGTGATGTTTTCCTCATTGGATTGTTGATCCTGGCAGGGCTGCTGATTGGATTGGTACTGCTGCTTACAAAAAATGACGGAACATATGTCGAGATCCGTGTGACGGGGGCGGAGACCAGACGGATTCCTCTCTCTGAATCCGGTTCCTACGAGATTGAAGGTGTGAACGGCACCAATGTACTGGTGATTGAGAATGGCCGGGCTCATATGGAGGAGGCCAGCTGTCCTGACGGTGTTTGCATGGGGATGGGAGAAATCGACACCTCCGGTCAGTCTATTATCTGCCTTCCCAATGAGATCGTGGTTGTGGTCATGGACGCGTCTTCGGGTGAGGAGGAGTCCGATATCGATGCAGTTACAGGAGGAAAACAGTCATGAACAGCAGAACGCAAAAGACTGCCGTTTACGGTATGCTGATAGCGCTTGCAATGATTCTGAGTTATGTGGAAGCACAGGTCCCTGCATTTTTTGCAGTTCCGGGAATGAAGCTTGGGCTCACGAACATTGTCGTTCTGTATGCACTTTACAGAATTGGCTTCAAGAGCGCCTTTTTTATTAACCTTTTAAGAATCCTGCTGGTAGGCATTCTGTTTGGTACCGGTATGAGCCTTGCCTTCAGCCTGGCGGGCGGACTTCTCAGTACTATGGTGATGATGCTTCTGAAAAAGACAGGAAGATTTCAGATGTTCACCGTCAGTCTGGCGGGGGGGATCACACACAATATCGGTCAGATCCTTGTGGCAATGCTGCTGCTGCAGACTACTGCCATTGGATGGTATCTGCTGATCCTCTGGTTCTCCGGCCTTGGTTCCGGTCTTGTAATCGGACTGATCTGCGGAGAACTGATGAAGCATCTGGATAAGACAAAGATTGAGGGAATGCCGCGATGATTGTAATTTCACACGTGATGTGGTATCATAAATTGTCGCGGATCACAAAATGAAAGAGGTAAGATTATGAATAAAGTAATTTTAATGGGAAGACTGACAAGAGAGCCGGATATTCGTTATTCTGCCGGAGAAAATGCAACTGCGGTAGCAAGATATACACTGGCTGTTGACCGCCGGTTCAGAAGAGACGGAGAGCAGACAGCGGATTTTATCGGATGCGTAGCATTCGGAAGACAGGCAGAATTTGCAGAAAAATACTTACATCAGGGAACAAAGATTGCTGTTACCGGAAGAATTCAGACCGGTTCCTATACGAATCGTGAAGGACAGAAGGTATATACAACCGATGTAGTAGTGGAGGAGCAGGAGTTTGCTGAGAGCAAAGGGGCTTCTCAGGAAAACAGCGGCTTTGGAGGAGGAGCATCCTATCAGCGCCAGAGCGCACCGGCACCGGCTTCCACCGGTTCACCGGATGGCTTTATGAATATTCCGGATGGAATTGACGAAGAGCTTCCTTTTAATTAAGTGTAAACTTTCTACAAATTGAGAGGTTGGATCTCAGCCCGGAAGGTTCTGTCGGACTTCCCGGGCTGAATTCAGATGGTGCAATATATGAACGGTTCAAATAATATTCGCTTGAAAGGGTATTTACACAATTACCTGGTAGGGCCGCTGCTTTTAACGGCTCTTCTGATTCTTCTGAATATCCTGATGTATATGCTGGATGCTAACGCGGGCTTTCTCATGAGCTGCGGACTGCTTCTGTATATACTCCTTTCTGTGTCATACTATTATACAAAGAAAAATGCGGTTCTCAATGAACTGGTTACCTTCGCGGCACAATATGGCCAGGTGCAGAAACAGCTGATCATGGATCTGGAACTGCCCTATGCGATTCTGGATGGAACAGGACACTTTCTGTGGTTTAATAAGGGTTTTGCCGAGGTGATCAACAAGGACAGCAAAGTCTATCATAAGTCAATTTCAGCTGTTTTTCCGGACCTCGGAACAGATCGGTTTCCGAAGGAGAACGGAGAAGATGATTATTATTTTCATCTGGAGGACAGAGACTTCAGGGTTCATGTAAAAACAATATCCATTGATTCGATGATCGACAATTCGGAGGTGTTGGAACGGACCGGGGACATACATGCGTCTATGTATGCGGTATATCTGTTTGAGGAAACAGAACTGAATTTTTATGTCCGCAAAAGTGAAGAAGAGGTGATGGTCAGTGCTGTTATCTATCTGGATAATTATGATGAAGCGCTGGAAAGTGTAGAAGAAGTCCGCCGTTCTCTTATGATTGCACTGATCGACAGGAAGATCACAAAATATTTTAATGACCTGGATTGTGTGGTAAAAAAATATGAAAAGGATAAGTATTATGTATCTATGACTGCACAGTCTCTGGAAGAGCTGAAAACAAGAAGGTTCAATATTCTGGAAGAGGTCAAAACGGTCAATATCGGCAATGATATGTCTATGACCATCAGCATGGGAATCGGAACTAACAGCGGTTCCTACGTAAAGGATGCGGAATATGCACGGATCGCCATTGATCTGGCTCTCGGACGGGGCGGCGATCAGGTAGTGCTTCGTGACGGGGACAGGATCTCCTACTTTGGAGGCAAGTCCATGGCGATGGAAAAGAGCACACGTGTAAAAGCTCGAGTAAAGGCCCATGCACTGAAGGAGTTCATGGACAGTACGGATAAAGTAATGGTGATGGGACACCAGATCACGGATGTGGATTCTTTCGGTGCAGCGATCGGAATATACAGAGCGGCGAGAACCCTGAATAAGAAGGCATATGTGGTGGTAGATATGCAGAGTACATCGGTGGCACCGCTGATGGAGGGGTTTCTGGAGAATCCTGATTATGAGGAGGATATGTTCCTGAACTGCCAGCAGGCTGTGGAATATATGGATAAAGACACCATGCTGGTGGTTGTGGACACGAACCGCCCCAGCTATACAGAATGTCCGCAGCTGCTTGAAATGTCTGAGACCATCGTAGTTCTGGATCACCACCGGCAGACCGATGAGGTGATACAGAATACGGTTCTGTCTTATATTGAGCCCTATGCTTCCTCTGCATCAGAAATGGTTGCAGAAATTCTGCAATATTTTGCAGAAGTTCCTGTGATAAAAAATATTGAGGCGGATGCAATCTATGCCGGCATTATGATCGATACCGACAATTTCGTTCAGAAAACCGGTGTGCGTACATTTGAAGCGGCCGCTTATCTGAGAAGCTGCGGTGCGGATGTAACCAGAGTACGGAAGCTGTTCCGGGAGGAACTGCCTGCTTATAAGGCAAAGGGACAGGCAATCGCCAATGCAGAAGTCTTTCGGGAACATTATGTTATATCGGAATGCTCAGCGGGGGATCTGGACAGTCCTACCATCATTGGGGCAAAGGCAGCGAATGGTCTGCTGAATGTGAAAGGAGTAAAGGCATCCTTTGTTCTCACGGAATATCAGGATAAGATATTTGTCAGTGCCAGGGCTATTGATGAAGTCAATGTACAGCTGGTAATGGAACGTATGGGAGGCGGCGGACATCTCAATATCGCGGGCTGTCAGCTGGTTGGATATACAATGGAAAATGCGAAAGAATATCTGAGAACTGTTCTTGGAGAAATGCTGGACGGAGGGGAAATCTGATCTGTTTGTACAGCAGAGAGTACAGGATTCAGGCAGCAGGAGCGGTCTTGTGATACATTGAAGCAAAAATTAAAAGGAGAAATACTATGAAAGTTATTTTGCTGGAGGACGTAAAGTCTCTTGGAAAAAAAGGTACCATCGTAAATGTAAGTGACGGATATGCAAGGAATATGCTGCTTCCGAAAAAGCTTGGCGTTGAAGCTACACCGAAAAATCTGAATGATCTGAAGCTGCAGAAAAAGCATGAGGAAAAGGTGGCTCAGGAAATTCTCGATGCTGCAAAGGAACTGGCGGTAAAGGTAGAACAGGGTGAGGTCCTTGTCTCCATTAAAACCGGTGAAGGCGGAAGAGTATTCGGTTCGGTATCTGCAAAAGAGATTGCTGAGGCTGCAAAGGAGCAGCTCTCTCTGGATCTTGATAAGAAAAAAATTCAGCTGGACGGACCGATCCGTGAACTGGGTGTTCGGGAGGTGCCGGTGAAGCTGCATCCGCAGGTGACAGCAAAATTGAAAGTAAAGGTGAAGGAGGCCTGACAGGGCCTGAGGCAGACCTTGGAGGCACCCGCTTGTGCGGGTGCTTTCCGTTTTGTGCAGACTTTGCAGGAAAGGAGAGACAGTTATGGAAGAAGCGCTTGTGAAACGGATTCTTCCTCACAGCATTGAAGCAGAGCAGTCAGTGATCGGTTCTATGCTGATGGGGCGGGAGGCTATAATGACTGCTTCAGAGATCATTACTGCTGACGATTTCTATCAACATCAGTATGGTGTAATCTTCGAGGCGATGGTAGAGCTTTTTAATGAAGGGAAAGCAGTAGATACGGTCACACTTCAAAATCGTCTTAGGGAGAAGGATGTACCGCCTGAAATCTCGGAAATGGAATTTGTCAGAGATCTTCTCTCGGCAGTCCCTACATCGGCCAATGTGAAGCAGTATGCCGTGATTGTCAGTGAAAAGGCTGTACTGCGGCGCCTGATCCGCCTGACAGAGGAGATTGAAAATAACTGTTATCTGAACAAGGATCCTGTGGATACGATCCTGGAGGAATCGGAGAAAAAACTGTTCCGCTTGTTTCAGCAGAGAGACGGAGGAGATATGACACCTATTCGGCAGGTGGTCATGGAGGCTCTTGAAGGAATCGAACGGGCATCAAAGGCGAAAGGAACAGTAACCGGTCTGTCAACCGGCTTTACGGATCTGGATTACAAGACCTCCGGCCTTCAGAAGTCGGATCTGATCCTTGTTGCCGCAAGACCGTCGATGGGTAAAACTGCTCTTGTATTAAATATGGCGGAGCATATGGCTTTTCGACAGAATAAATCCGTCGCAATCTTTAGTCTCGAGATGTCCAAGGTACAGCTGATGAATCGACTGCTGGCGATGGAATCCCGGGTCAATTCGCAGAACCTCCGTACCGGAAATCTGAAGGATGATGAGTGGAGCAGTCTGATCGAATCGGCAGGCGGAATCGGTGATTCCCGTCTGATCATTGATGATACTCCGGGTATTACAATTCGTGAGCTTCGATCTAAATGCAGGAAGTATAAGCTTGAGCATGGTCTGGATATTATTATGATTGATTATCTGCAGCTGATGTCCGGGGGCGGTAAGGGGAATGAATCGAGACAGCAGGAAATCTCAGATATTTCCCGATCTCTGAAGGCTCTTGCACGAGAGCTGGATGTTCCTGTTCTTGCACTTTCTCAGCTTAGCCGTGCGGTAGAGAGCCGTACGGATCACAGGCCAATGCTGTCGGATCTGAGAGAATCGGGAGCTATTGAGCAGGATGCAGATGTAGTAATGTTTATCTATAGAGATGACTATTATAATCATGATTCAGAAATGAAGGGCGTTGCGGAGATTATTATAGCCAAACAAAGAAACGGCCCGATCGGAACCGTGAATCTTGTGTGGCTTCCTGATTATACCAAGTTCATGAACCTGGAACAGGAGAGGCGATGAAGAAGAAAAAGCTGCAAAAAGAAAAGAGCCGATGGATTCCTCCATCGGCTCTGCTTATTTCATGGTGTACTTATTGCTGAAAGATCAACCCTCAGAAATTGCTCCTACAGGGCAAGCATCTGCACATGTTCCGCAATCAACACAAGCATCAGCATCGATTACATACTGTCCATCACCGTCTTTGATAGCCTCGTTTGGGCACTCGCCTGCACATGTTCCGCAAGATACACAATCGCTGGAAATTACGTATGCCATTTTTTTTTCCTCCTTATATATTTCCATCATTTTGCGCTTCTCCTGAAGCTTATTAACATTCTATCCTACCTCATTCTGAAATACAAGTATAAATTTGTGAACATTTAAAGATAGTTGCCGTTCACGGGAACTAAAGATACGGATTGAAGTGGCCGGAGCTCATTCTGTGAATGGAAATACAGGGGAACAGGTCGTATCCGGAAAAGAGTATGAAGTTCTTGCATGTGAAATTAAAAGGAGTTATAATGACGAGAAAGTAACTGTGAAAAGTTGCATTATACTATATATTAAGGAGGAATGTCCGATGGCAGCAATCAATAAAGGAATGACAATCGGAGAACTGCTGGAGAAGGATCGCAATATTGCGGGTATCCTGATGAGAGCAGGTATGCATTGCATTGGATGTCCGTCTGCACAGGGTGAATCTCTGGAAGAGGCGGCTATGGTTCACGGAATGAATGCAGATCTGCTGGAAGCCCAGATCAACGATTATCTTTCTGCGAAATAATTCGTTATATTGAAAGAACGAAATATGGTAACTGCTCTGAATAGTTACGAAATATGTAATAAAGAGGAAAGAAAGTATGCTCCTTTTTCATTACAGCAAAGAAAGAACGTCTCTGGACGTTCTTTTTTTGCTGTAGTGAAAATGTGCAGACAGTAAGCCTTGTGTATTCATACGGAAACTGTATGAGTACCTTACAGAATACTGCTCGTGAACGGTAACATATTTTGGTTGCTGTTCACGGGTAATGTTCTGCGAGGTGTTTTCATGCAGTTTCTGCATGAAAACCCGAGGATTACAGCGCCAGATTGCGCGTCAGCGCAATCTGTGTGCATCGCGAAGCGTGTTACAGTTCACCCCGTGAACTGTAACATATTTTGCGGCACAGGGAAAACATAAAGGAATCCGTCCTTGCATAATCGGAGAATTAACGGTATAATTTAGAACGAGGTTTTGTAAAATTATTAAGGGGAAACAAAATGGCTAGAATTTTTAAATACATTTTTCGTATATTACTGATTGCATATGTCGCATTGATCCTTGCGTTGGTGATTCCTCCGCTTATAGGTTATACTACCGCAACTGTACAGCAACCATCGGCTGGAAATCAGTCAGTTGGTACAGTGGATTATGCAAAACGAATTCCGCTGGAGGAGCTTGCTGTCGGTGACAGAATTCTTGTAACCGGTTCAGGGAGCGTGAATGTATATACGGTTCAGGCTGTCGATGTTGAGCGTGCGGTGGTTGTGGCTGCTGATTCAGAAAATCCGGAGATTCCGGTACGTTCGTATGTTTACAGAGTGATCGTTGCTGTGCCGATGATTGGTTATGTTGTTATTGCACTCCAATCGCTGCAGGGAGTGCTTGCTTTGGCGGCTGCAGCAGCTGTCTTGCTTCTGTTATGTATTCTTACAGGCGTCTGGAGCAGAAATGTAAAAGAAAGAAAGCTTGCGGAAAAGGACGCAAAGAAATCCGCTGGCAAGGAGCCTGAGGGTGATCCTGAGACAAAAGCAAGTGCCGGTGAAGATGGGGAGAGAGCTTTCAGCCCAAGAGCTGAGGCATATTTTGCAGCTCGGAGAGCCGAACAGAATCGTCCGGCTGCCATTGAAGAATATGAAGATTTTCCTGGTGAACAGGTAGAAAACAATAACGGAAAGTCGTCTGATCTGCAGACAGGGGATGAACAGCAGAGTTATTTCGATGATGATGAGGAAGACGATGCTTTGGACGCGTGGCTTCATGATGACGTCGATGAAGAGGATCTGTTTTCCGGGATGAGCAATAATGATGCTACAGAGTCGTTAATGGCAACTGCGCGTTTGTTTGCCATGAACCGGGCGGCTCAGCTGAAGTCTCAGATCGCGTCGGAGGAATCGGAACCTACCAGAGTTCTTTCTACAGATGAAATAATATCCGTGAAGGAATCGGATTCCGATGTCATGAATCGCGAATTGCAGTCAGAGAAAACGGAAGAAGGCAAAAGGGCTGTAAAAGTAAAGACATCACCTGCTAAAGAGATAGAGGTAGATAAAGTTATTAATCTGAAAGAGCTGAAAGAACTGGATGAGGATAGTCAGCAGATTATTCTGACGATCAATATCAAGGTTGTTCCTGAATAAGGAATAACGGGCACTGTTGGATGAATGAAAAAGCATCGATGCATGTTGCATCGATGCTTTTTTGAAGTATTTGCAAATTATTTATGAAGAGGATGAACTCTGAACCAGTAGGTATAGAGATATCGGAATCCGAGAGATCGATATAGTCCGATTGCCGGTTCGTTGTCTGAAACCACCTGGAGATAAGCGTGAATAGCTCCGCGTTCTCTGCCTTTGTTGAGTAATGCTGAACAAAGGGTGCTTGCAAGATGGGCTCTTCGGAAATTCGGATGCACATGAATAGCATAAATCCCGATATAGTCCCGATCTAAAATCCCAAGTCCGGTAGCAGCAACTTTTCCGTCGATTGAAATAGAAGCACACAGGGTTTCTTTCGGAATTGCCCGATACATAGAAGGTACGACGGAGCGATGCATGATGTTAGTAGTGTTTTTTAATGCGAAGAGTGACTGCAGCCAGCTTTCAGAAATGATATTGCTGATATCAACAGTTACCTCATGATTGCTGATCTGGATCAGATGGTCCAGATCAGCAATCATGCAATCAGTGGAGTGCTGTATCTCATATCCTCTGTTCTGCAGCATAGAGTCAAGGGAAGGAGAAACCAAAGGGGATATTTTAAATATAGAAGGGGTGCCCCATTTTTGGTATTCCTGCTCGCAATAGGAGATTTTTGTTTCGAAGGGGATCAGTGATTCGCCGATCTGTTCTACGCAATTTGTCCGGTGGGTATAAAAGTAGGAGAAGCGCAGCAGCCATCCGTCATAAAATTGCACCTGATGAGATGGCCATGCATTAAGCGACAGATCTTCAATTGTCTTAATCAGCTGAATGTCCATTCTGTACTCCTCGTAAAAAATTTCCGTAATAAAAATTGAAAATGGAATTCCTGAATGCAGAATGTTTCCACGGTCTGAAAACCTGCAGAAGCCAGCAGTCCGGAACATTTTCCAGTATAATATAAGAAGAGTTAAAACTCAACAACCATTGCTAGCTGCTTGCATAACTTGCTGATTGAGAGTATAATTACTGATGATATTTTGAGCAGAGGAGCTGCTCGACCTGACTTAAGTTACCGGATAGATGTATTAGGAGAAAATTAAGATGGCAAAATTTTTAAGAATAATTTTTAATCTCTTGCTGGTTTGCTACATTGCTGCGGCATTAGCGATCGTTGTACCGCCTCTGGTAGGTGTTGCAACTGCTGTGACAATAGAGGGAACCGCCGGCAATCAGGAGCTTGGAGCGGTTAATTACGCCTGGCGAACCTCTCTCAGAGCAATTCAGCCAGGGGATGAGATTCTGGTTACGGATGAAGGGACTGTCAATGTTTATACAGTACAGGCTGTAGATGCTGATAATACAGTTGTTACCACGACGGAAAACACAGAAGTAACAGTGAGAACCTATGTGTATAAAATGCTGCTGACTGTCCCATATGTGGGATATCTTGCAATCGGCATGCAGAGCTCTGAAGGGATGATCATCCTTGCTGCCATAGCCGGAACGCTGCTTCTCCTCTGCATTCTCACGGCTGTCTGGTGCAGAAGGAAAAGAGTAAAGAGAATGGAAGACGAAGAAGATCGTGCAGACGAGGAAGAGACTGAATTCTTCCAGAATCTTGCTTCTCAGAAAAGAGAATCCGATGCACAGGCTGAGGCTGCATATACTGAAAAACAGATGACCGGCTCTTTTGCAGCTACAACGAAAGTGCAGCCTGCGCCGGATGAGGAATATGAAGAGCTGCCTGAAGAAATATCGGAACAACCAGATTCCCTTCCTGAGCCGGCAGAGAATGCCGGCAAAGCGGAAGAAGATCCTGCCACTGCTGAGGAAGCACTGTTCGATGGAGAAGCTGTAAGAGCAGGTGAAGCTGATACGGCAGGGGAAGAGGATAATTCCGGTGAGCTGCCGGAAACGAAACAGGAGAAGGCAGCAGAACAGACAGACCCTGACGAACCGGATAGGAGCGGAAGCGTGACTGAGCCGGAGGAAGTGCAGGATGCATCAGAGGATGAACTGGAAGCCGGCAATGAGGAGATGGCTGTTGAGAGAGCTGTCGAAACCGGCAATATCCCAGGTGTGCAGGCGGCTCTTGAGGCGGCGCTTGATACACAGCAGATCCAGCGTCATGTGCGAAGAAACGAAGTGGCGTACAGGCAGGAGACAGAGGCAGAGCAGGAGGAAGCGGAAGAGATAGAACTTGCAATGCCCGTACATACTGTGGATGAATATCTTCAGAAGGCGTATGCACAGGGGGAGGATCCAATGGTCAGAAAGGATGAACTGACCGGAGTGACCTACGTTGATTATTCTGAGTGTATTTAACCGGTTAACCGTTTGGTTTACGGATACAGGAACACCGGAGAACAGCATGACTGTTCTCCGGTGTTCCTGTTTAATGGGAGCAGTATGGATCGAATGCTGTAATAATGCACAAAAAAACCGGCATATTTTCTGGAGATTCTCTGAAAATGATAAGTAAAAAAAACGAAAAACACTTGCTTTTTACAGAGGAAAAGCATATAATAACCCGTGTTGTGACATGATAGCGATGAAGCGTGAGGTTGCTGCAGACGTTGCAGGTTTTCCGTGGAGCGAATGTCAAGTTAGAAAACTGGCGACAAGTCACTGTACCCAACTTAAAAAGGTCCGCTGAAGTGCGGAACAGCGTGTGTGGTTCACGACACACACGGGCATGTGTACAGTCACCACTTGTCGTACTGCTAAAAGTGCGAATAGGAGGCGACTTTTTTTATGGCAAATCAGGTAATGAGAATCACACTCAAAGCGTATGATCATCAGATTGTTGATTCATCCGCAGCAAAAATCATCGAAACAGTTAAGAGAAATGGAGCACAGGTGAGTGGACCTGTTCCGCTTCCGACCAAGAAAGAGGTTGTTACAATTCTGAGAGCGGTTCACAAATACAAAGACTCCCGCGAGCAGTTCGAGCAGCGTACCCACAAAAGACTGATCGACATCATTGCTCCGACTCAGAAGACTGTGGATGCTCTTTCCAGACTGGAGATGCCGGCTGGTGTTTACATCGACATCAAGATGAAAACAAAATAATCAAAAGCCATAACATCAGTTAATTGATATAGAAGTAATCGCAAACAAATAACAACAGCGCATTCCACTTATATCTGTTAACTAGAATGAGCTCCCGCAAGGGCGCTCCGCTGTAGAAAAACAGGAGGTACAAAGGATGAAAAAAGCGATTTTGGCTACAAAAGTTGGAATGACACAGATTTTCAACGAAGACGGAGTTCTTACTCCGGTCACTGTACTGCAGGCTGGTCCTTGTGTAGTAACACAGGTAAAAACTGTTGAGAACGACGGTTACAGTGCAGTTCAGGTTGGATATGGTGACATCAGAGAGAAACTGGTAAACAAACCAAGAAAAGGTCAGTTTGACAAAGCAGGCGTTTCCTACAAGAGATTCCTGAAAGAGTTTAAGCTGGACGACGCAGAAAGCTATGAAGTAAAACAGGAAATCAAAGCTGATGTATTTGCAGCAGGCGACAAGATCGATGCTACAGCTATCAGCAAGGGTAAAGGTTTCCAGGGCGCGATCAAGAGACATGGCCAGTCCAGAGGACCTATGGCTCATGGTTCTAAATATCATCGTCATGCAGGTTCCAACGGCGCTGCTTCTGATCCTTCAAAAGTATTCAAGGGTAAAAAGATGCCAGGCCACATGGGAAATGTAAAAGTGACAATCCAGAATCTGGAAGTAGTTCGTGTTGATGCTGAGAACAACCTGTTACTGGTTAAAGGATCTGTACCGGGACCGAAGAAATCTCTGGTAACGATCAAGGAAACAGTAAAGGCCTAACTCGGGACTGGAAAGGAGGACCTACAGATGGCAAACGTATCTGTTTATAATATGGAAGGCGCTCAGGTTGGTACAATCGAGCTTTCCGATGCCGTATTCGGTGTAGAAGTAAAAGAGAATCTGGTTCATCAGGCAGTTATCCAGCAGCTTGCTAATAACCGTCAGGGAACTCAGAAGGCAAAGACCCGTTCTGAAGTAAGCGGAGGCGGAAGAAAACCGTGGAGACAGAAAGGAACCGGTCATGCAAGACAGGGATCCACAAGAGCTCCTCAGTGGACCGGCGGCGGTGTTGTATTTGCTCCGGTACCAAGAGATTACTCCTTCAAAATGAATAAAAAAGAGAAGAGAGCAGCTCTTAAATCCGTGCTTACAAGCAAAGTTCAGGAGAATAAGTTCATCGTTCTGGATGAGCTGAAGCTCGCTGAAGTAAAAACAAAAGAGATGCAGAAGGTTCTGAACAACCTTAAGGTTGACAATGCACTGGTTGTAATCGGTGATGACAGTGAGAACGTAGTTCTTTCTGCAAGAAACATCGAGGGTGTTGCAACTGCAGCGGTAAATACCATCAATGTATATGATCTGCTGAAATACAACACTGTTATTGCTACCAAGAGCAGCGTAGCTTCTATTGAGGAGGTATATGCATAATGGCAAACATTCAGTACTATGACGTAATCCTGAAACCGGTTGTAACTGAGAAGAGCATGAATGCAATGGCTGAGAAGAAATACACCTTCCTGGTTCACACAGATGCAAACAAAGCTCAGATCAAAGAAGCCGTTGAGAAAATGTTCGAGGGAACAAAAGTTAAAAGCGTAAACACCATGAACATGGACGGAAAAACAAAACGTCGTGGAATGGTATTCGGAAAAACTGCAAAAACCAAGAAGGCAGTTGTTGCTTTGACAGAGGACAGCAAGGATATTGAGATTTTCGAGGGACTTTAATTTAAGTCGGTGCTGTCAAGGATATACGCAGTAAAGCGTGAGAACAAACACGGATATTTCCGAAGGGAATGATCCGGACACGAAAGGAGAAACCGTAATGGGAATTAAGACATATAACCCATATACACCTTCCAGAAGACACATGACCGGTTCTGATTTCAGTGAGATTACAAAATCCACTCCTGAAAAATCACTGGTTGTTTCACTTAAAAAGAATTCTGGACGTAACAATCAGGGAAAGATCACAGTAAGACATCATGGCGGCG
This sequence comes from Lachnospiraceae bacterium, assembly GCA_030527645.1. GTDB lineage: Bacteria > Bacillota > Clostridia > Lachnospirales > Lachnospiraceae > JAKSRN01. The sequence goes on from JAUNAJ010000005.1 coordinate 70,941, forward strand.
GAAGCAGAAGAAAATACAGAATCATTGATTTCAAGAGAAATAAAGATGATATCGCAGCTAACGTAATCGCAATTGAGTATGATCCGAACAGAACAGCAAACATCGCTCTGATCTGCTATGAGGATGGTCAGAAGGCTTACATTCTTGCTCCGGAAGGACTGAAAGTAGGAATGAAGGTTATGAACGGCGAGAATGCTGAGATTCGTCCCGGAAACTGTCTGCCGCTGGCTAACATCCCTGTAGGTACACAGATTCACAATATTGAGATGCATCCTGGAAAAGGCGGACAGCTTGTACGTTCTGCAGGAAACGGCGCTCAGCTTATGGCAAAAGAGGGTAAATATGCTACACTTCGTCTTCCTTCAGGTGAGATGAGAATGGTACCTCTGAACTGCCGCGCAACTGTTGGTGTTGTTGGAAATGGTGATCACAGTCTGATCAATGTAGGTAAAGCAGGAAGAAAACGCCACATGGGCATTCGTCCTACTGTCCGCGGATCTGTAATGAACCCGAATGACCATCCGCACGGTGGTGGTGAGGGACGTGCACCGATCGGACGTCCCGGTCCATGTACTCCTTGGGGTAAACCTGCAATGGGTCTGAAGACAAGAAAGAAAAACAAACAGTCCAACAAACTGATCGTCCGCAGACGTGATGGAAAAACACTGACAAAATAAGGAGGTAACCAATGGCTCGTTCATTAAAAAAAGGACCATTTGCTGATGCAAGCCTGTTAAAGAAAGTTGATGCTGCAAATGCATCTGGTGATAAAGCAGTAATTAAAACCTGGTCTCGCCGTTCTACTATCTTCCCTTCATTCGTCGGACTCACAATTGCAGTTCACGATGGAAGAAAACATGTTCCGGTATATGTTACTGAGGATATGGTAGGTCACAAGCTTGGAGAGTTTGTTGCAACCAGAACCTACAGAGGACACGGAAAAGACGAGAAAAAATCCAGAAGATAAGTAGTAGGCGAAAGGAGGTTATTTAGCAATGGCTAAAGGACATAGAAGTCAGATCAAGAGATCTAGAAACGAGAACAAAGATACAAGACCTTCTGCTAAACTGTCATATGCAAGAATGTCAGTTCAGAAAGCTTGTTTTGTACTGGATGCAATCCGCGGTAAAGATGTAGAGACCGCTCTTGCAATCCTGGCATATAACCCAAGATATGCTTCCGGCGTAGTTAAAAAACTGCTGGAGTCCGCAATTGCGAATGCTGAGAACAACAATGGACTCAGCAGAGAGAACCTGTATGTGGCAGAGTGCTACGCTAACAAAGCTCCTACAATGAAGAGAATTCAGCCGAGAGCACAGGGTAGAGCGTACCGTATCGAGAAGAGAACAAGCCACATCTCCATCGTACTGGATGAGAAATAAGGAGGAGCAATCATGGGACAGAAAGTTAATCCACACGGCCTCAGAGTCGGTGTAATCAGAGACTGGGATTCCAAATGGTATGCAGAAGGTGACTTCGCAGACTATCTGGTTGAAGATTATAATATCAGAAAATTCCTGAAGAAAAGACTTTACAGCGCAGGAATTTCTAAAATTGAAATCGAGAGAACAGCTGACCGCTGCAAGGTGATCGTATACACAGCTAAACCGGGTGTTGTGATCGGTAAAGGCGGCTCTGAGATCGAGAAAGTGAAAGCTGAGCTTTCCAAACTTACTTCTAAGAAGCTGATCGTAGATGTTAAGGAAGTTAAGAGACCTGATCGCGATGCTCAGCTGGTAGCAGAGAATATCGCTCTGCAGCTTGAGAACCGTATCTCTTTCCGCCGTGCAATGAAATCCACCATGCAGAGAGCTATGAGAGCAGGCGCTAAGGGTATCAAGACTTCTGTTTCCGGACGTCTTGGCGGTGCCGATATGGCTCGTACAGAGTTCTACAATGAGGGAACAATCCCGCTTCAGACACTGCGTGCTGATATCGATTACGGCTTCGCAGAGGCTGACACAACTTACGGAAAAGTTGGTGTTAAGGCATGGGTATACAATGGAGAAGTACTTCCGGTCAAAGGAACTAAGGAAGGGAGCGATAAATAATTATGTTAATGCCAAAGAGAGTAAAACGTCGTAAACAGTTCCGCGGATCCATGAGAGGAAAAGCACTGAAGGGCAATAGAATTACTAATGGTGAGTTTGGTCTTGTAGCAACAGAACCATGCTGGATCAGATCTAATCAGATCGAGGCAGCCCGTATCGCTATGACCCGTTACATCAAACGTGGTGGTAAAGTATGGATCAAAATCTTCCCGGACAAACCGGTATCTGCAAAACCTGCTGAGACTCGAATGGGATCAGGAAAAGGTTCTCTTGATTACTGGGTAGCAGTAGTTAAACCGGGTCGTGTAATGTTCGAGATCGCAGGTGTTGCTGAGGAAACAGCACGTGAGGCGCTGCGTCTTGCTATGCATAAGTTACCATGTAAATGTAAAATCGTATCTCGTGCAGACTTAGAAGGCGGTGATAACAGTGAAGAGTAATAAATATGTAGAAGATTTACAGACTAAATCAGCTGCAGAACTGAAAGATGAGTTAGTAGCTGCTAAGAAGGAGCTCTTTAACCTGAGATTCCAGAATGCGACAAATCAGCTTGAGAATACAAGCAGAATCAAAGAGGTTCGCAAAAATATCGCAAGAATTTCAACTGTAATTGCACAGAAGGCAAATTCATAAGGCGAGACCTGTGAATTGAAAGGAGACAAATCGTGGAAAGAAATCTTAGAAAAACACGTGTTGGAAAAGTAATCAGCGATAAGATGGATAAGACTGTCGTTGTTGCTATTGAAGACTTTGTAAAACATCCTCTTTACAAGAAAACTGTAAAGAAGACATACAAACTGAAAGCTCATGATGAGAACAACGAGTGCAAGATCGGTGATACTGTTAAAGTAATGGAAACCAGACCGCTGTCAAAGGATAAAAGATGGAGACTGGTTGAGATCATTGAGAGAGCTAAATAATTGAAACTGCTATAGGAGGAATACCAGCATGATTCAGCAGGAAAGCAGATTAAAGGTTGCTGATAACACTGGAGCAAAAGAAGTCCTTTGCATCCGTGTTATGGGTGGATCTACCAGAAGATATGCTAACATCGGCGACATTATTGTTGCTACTGTTAAAGATGCAACACCAGGCGGCGTTGTAAAAAAAGGCGATGTAGTAAAAGCTGTAGTTGTTCGTACCAAACATGGTGCTCGTCGTAAAGATGGTTCATACATCAAGTTCGATGAGAACGCAGCAGTTATTATTAAAGATGACAAGACTCCAAGAGGAACCCGTATTTTTGGACCAGTTGCAAGAGAGCTTCGTGAGAAACAGTTTATGAAAATTGTTTCCCTGGCTCCGGAAGTATTATAAGGAGGCCGGCAATGTCAGTTAAGATCAAAAAAGGTGATACTGTTAAAGTAATCGCCGGAAAAGACAAAGACAAAGAGGGAAAAGTACTTTCCGTTGATGTTAAAAACAACAGAGTAATCGTTGAAGGAATCAACATGATTACAAAGCATACAAAACCATCTCTGGCAAATCAGCAGGGTGGAATTGTGAACAAAGAGGCTCCTATCGATATTTCCAACGTTATGTATCTGCACAAAGGCCAGGCTACCAGAATCGGATATAAAATGGATGGAGACAAAAAAGTTCGTGTGGCAAAGAAGACCGGCGAAGTGATTGATTAAGCATAAGAGGAGGCCCTAACGTGAGCAGATTAAAAGAGTTATACAAGAATGAAATCGTCGACGCAATGACGAAGAAATTCGGTTATAAGAACGTAATGGAAGTGCCGAAGCTTGAGAAAATCGTTATCAACATGGGTGTTGGTGAAGCGAAGGAGAATGCTAAGGTGCTTGATTCTGCAGTTGCAGATCTTGAGAAAATCGCCGGACAGAAGGTTGTTGTAACAAGAGCAAAAAAATCTGTTGCAAACTTCAAGATCCGTGAGAATATGCCGATTGGATGCAAAGTTACTCTTCGCGGAGAGAAAATGTACGAGTTCGCTGATCGTCTGATCAACCTTGCTCTTCCCCGTGTACGTGACTTCCGCGGCGTTAATCCTAACGCTTTCGATGGCAGAGGCAACTATGCTCTTGGAATCAAAGAGCAGCTGATCTTCCCTGAGATCGAGTACGATAAGGTTGATAAAGTAAGAGGTATGGACGTAATTTTCGTTACCACTGCTAAAACCGATGAGGAAGCTCGTGAGTTACTGAGATGCTTCAACATGCCATTTGCGAAGTAATAGGAGGAAAAGTTCATGGCAAAAACATCAATGAAAATTAAACAGCAGCGTCCTGCTAAATTTTCTACAAGAGAATATACACGTTGTGGAATCTGTGGACGTCCACACGCTTATCTTAGAAAATACGGAATCTGTCGTGTATGTTTCCGTGAATTAGCATACAAAGGCCAGATCCCTGGCGTAAAGAAAGCTAGTTGGTAATTAGAAGAGGAGGAAAACATCATGGCAATGAGCGATCCAATTGCAGATATGCTTACAAGAATCCGTAATGCAAATGCGGCAAAACATGACACAGTAGATGTTCCTGCATCAAAGATGAAAGTTGCTATCGCAGATATCCTTGTAAAAGAGGGATTCGTTGCAAAATATGATCTGGTTGATGCTGGTGCTTTTCAGAATATTCATATCACACTGAAATACGGTGTGGATAAGAATGAGAAGATCATCACTGGAATTAAGAGAATCTCAAAACCCGGACTTCGTATTTATGTTAATAAAGAGGAGCTTCCAAGAGTTCTCGGCGGAATGGGTATTGCAATCCTTTCCACAAACCAGGGTGTAATTACTGATAAAGAAGCAAGAAAGCTTCAGGTAGGCGGAGAGGTTCTCGCATACGTTTGGTAATAAACAATTAACCGAATAAAATCCTCGGTTAATGCCGGGGATTTTATATAAACTGAAAACAGAGGGGAACAAGAGGAGTCCCTTCCGAAAATCTAAGTTATAGGAGGAATTAAGGTATGTCACGTATTGGAAGACTGCCAGTAGCCATCCCGGCAGGTGTTACTGTTGAGATCAAGGAAGGCAATGACGTAACAGTTAAAGGACCTAAAGGAACTCTTCAGAGAGTACTGCCTGCAGAAATGTCTATCGCAATCGAGGATGGTGCAGTAGTTGTTACCAGACCTAACGATTTAAAGAAAATGAAGTCACTGCACGGCCTCACAAGAACCCTGATCAGCAACATGGTTACAGGCGTTAATGACGGCTATGCAAAAGTTCTTGAGGTAAACGGTGTAGGTTACCGTGCAGCTAAACAGGGAAAGAAACTGGTTCTGAACCTTGGCTACTCTCATCCAGTTGAGCTTGAGGATCCGGAAGGTCTTGAGTCCGTTGTAGAAGGAAACAAGATTACAGTTAAGGGTATTGATAAAGAGAAAGTCGGTCAGTACGCTGCTGAGATCCGTGATAAGAGAAGACCGGAGCCGTACAAAGGCAAGGGTATTAAATACGCTGATGAGGTTATCAGACGTAAAGTTGGTAAGACTGGTAAGAAATAATTTAAGGAGAGTTTGAATAATGGTTAGTAAAGTATCAAGAACTCAGGTTCGCCAGAAAAAACATAGAAGATTACGTAATCATATTGCCGGAACTGCTCAGAGACCACGTCTTGCAGTATTCCGCAGCAATAATCATATGTATGCTCAGATCATCGATGATCTTGCTCAGAAGACACTTGTCTCTGCTTCTACTACTCAGAAAGAGGTAAAGGCTGAGCTTGAGAAGACAAACGATGTTGCAGCTGCAGCATACCTTGGAACTGTTATCGGTAAAAGAGCTGTTGAGGCTGGAATCACCGAGGTTGTTTTCGATCGTGGTGGATTCATTTACCAGGGTAAGATTGCAGCACTTGCTGATGCAGCACGTGAAGCCGGTCTGAAATTCTAAAGAAAGGAGAAGACACATGAGACACAACATCATTGATGCAAGCCAGTTCGAACTGGAAGAGAAAGTTGTAGCCATCAAGAGAGTTAGCAAAACTGTTAAAGGTGGACGTACCATGCGTTTTACTGCTTTAGTAGTTGTTGGAGACCGTAACGGACACGTTGGTGCAGGTCTTGGAAAAGCAGTTGAGATTCCGGAGGCAATTCGTAAAGGCAAAGAGGATGCGATCAAAAACCTTGTTGCTGTAGCAAGAGATAATAACAACTCTGTTACACATGACCTGATCGGTAAATTCGGAAGCTCTGAGGTGCTTCTGAAAAAGGCTCCTGAAGGTACCGGTGTAATCGCAGGCGGTCCTGCCCGTGCGGTAGTTGAGCTTGCAGGCATCACCAATATCCGTACAAAATCTCTGGGAAGTAACAACAAACAGAACGTAGTTTACGCTACAATTGAAGGTCTGAAACAGCTGAAGACTCCTGAAGAGGTTGCAAGACTGCGCGGCAAATCTGTTGAAGAGATCTTTGCTTAAGGAGGATACGCGGAATGAAGGTTACATTAGTAAAGTCAACAATCGGATGTATTCCGAAACATAAAAAAACTGTAGAAGCAATGGGATTAAAGAAACTTCATCAGACAGTAGAACTTCCTGACAATGCCGCTACCCGCGGACAGATCAAACAGGTTGGCTATCTGCTGAAAGTAGAAGAGTAATCTCGACTAGAAGGAGGTACCGTAATGGACTTAAGTAATTTACAGCCGGCAGAAGGCTCTAAACACAGCAATGACTTCCGCAGAGGCCGTGGACATGGTTCAGGAAATGGTAAAACAGCCGGTAAAGGTCACAAAGGCCAGAAGGCTCGTTCCGGAGCACCAAGAATCGGTTTCGAAGGTGGTCAGATGCCATTATACAGAAGACTTCCTAAGAGAGGCTTTAAGTGCCCAAGCTCTAAGGAAATCATTGGAATCAATGTTAGCATGCTTAACAGATTCGAGGATGGCGCAGAGGTTACTGTTGAGAGTATGATCGAAGCAGGTCTTGTATCCAATCCAAGAGATGGTGTTAAGATTCTCGGAAACGGTGAGCTTACAAAGAAGCTTACTGTGAAAGCAAATGCATGCAGCGCATCTGCAAAAGAAAAAATTGAAGCAGCAGGTGGAACTATCGAGGTGATCTGATGATTAAGACCTTAAAGAATGCGTTTCGCATTAAGGAAATTCGTCGGAGACTCCTTTACGTAATTATGATGCTGGCTGTGATCCGTTTAGGATCACAGATTCCAGTACCAGGTGTAGATTCCAGTTTTTTCAGTAATTTCTTCGCAAATCAGGATAACGATGCATTTTCTTTCCTGAATGCCTTTACAGGTGGAGGCTTCTCGAGCTTTTCTATTCTGGCACTGAGCATTACCCCCTATATTACATCCTCTATTATCATGCAGCTCATGACAATTGCATTCCCCAGTCTGGAGGAAATGCAGAAGGATGGCGAAGAGGGCAGAAAGAAAATGACAGCTATTACCCGTTATCTCACAGTTGGTCTTGCTGTTTTTGAATCTCTTGCAATGTGTATCGGATTTAGAAATCAGCTGATTCTTGAGTTTAACGTCGTAAATGTTATTGTTGTTGTTGCCGCGCTGACTGCTGGATCAGCACTTCTTATGTGGATCGGTGAACAGATCAACGAAAAGGGGATCGGAAATGGTATCTCGATCGTTCTTCTGATCAATATCGTATCAAGAATTCCTGCAGATCTGATTACTCTTTATGACAACTTTGTAGCAGGTAAAACGATTGCAAAGGCAGCTCTTGCCTGGGTGATCATTATTGCAGTAATCCTAGCAGTAGTTGTTCTTGTACTGATCCTGAATGGAGCTGAACGCCGGATTCCTGTTCAGTATTCTAAAAAAATGGTCGGAAGAAGGCTTGTTGGAGGATCCTCCTCACATATTCCGCTTAAAGTGAATACTTCAGGTGTAATTCCGATTATCTTTGCATCTTCAATCATGTCCTTCCCTGGTATAATTGTTTCTTTTATGGGAAAATCACCATCAGGAATATGGGGAAAAATTCTGAATATGCTCAGTTCCAGCAACTGGTTCAAACCGAGTGACTGGCTTTCATCAGTTGGTCTGATCGTTTATATTCTGCTCTGTATATTCTTTGCGTATTTCTATACATCTATTACCTTCAATCCCATTGAGGTTGCAGATAATATGAAAAAGCAGGGCGGTTTTATTCCCGGTATCCGACCGGGTAAGCCTACTCAGGAATATCTTGAGTCAGTATTGAAATATATTATTTTTATCGGAGCGGTAGGTTTGATGATCGTTGCTGTTATCCCGTTTTTCTTTAACGGAATATTCAATGCGAGTGTTTCCTTTGGAGGTACATCTTTGATCATTATTGTATCTGTAATTCTTGAAACCCTTAAACAGGTGGAATCCATGATGCTTGTTCGTAATTATAAAGGATTCTTGAATGATTGATATGATTGTGCTATAGTGGGGTTGTGGTTCTGCTGAACCACAACTCCTTTCTTTTTGCATATAATTCAGAAAGAAATCAGGATCGCAACTGTGTTCTGACACAGATCAATACCATAGGATTCTTTAGAAATGAGAGGTATGTTACTATGAAGATTATTATGCTAGGAGCACCTGGTGCAGGAAAAGGAACGCAGGCAAAACAGATTGCTTCAAAATATTCGATTCCGCACATCTCCACCGGCGATATTTTCCGTGCAAACATTAAAAATGGTACGGAGCTTGGAAAAAAAGCAAAAAGCTATATGGATCAGGGACTGCTTGTTCCGGATGAACTGACCTGTGATCTTGTTGTAGACCGCATCTCACAGGATGATGCTGCAGCCGGCTATGTACTGGATGGATTTCCGCGTACGATTCCTCAGGCGGAGGCGCTTACAGAAGCACTGAATAAGCGCGGAGAAAAGATTGATTATGCCATCAATGTAGAGGTTCCGGATGAAAATATTGTAAACAGAATGTCCGGACGTCGTGCCTGCCTTGGCTGCGGTGCAACCTATCATGTTGTATTCAATGCACCGAAAAAGGAAGGCATTTGCGATTCCTGCGGCGGTGAGCTGGTTCTGAGGGATGATGATAAGCCGGAGACTGTTCAGAAGCGTTTGAATGTGTACCATGAGCAGACACAGCCTCTGATCGAGTACTACGGCAAAGCAGATGCACTGGCTGAGGTTGACGGAACGCAGGATATCGACGTTGTCTTCAGCGATATCATCAAAATCTTAGGTGAGTAAGTATGTCGGTATCAATAAAAAATGCCAAAGAAATCGAACTGATGCGCCATGCAGGCAAACTGCTGGAGCAGGTTCATGATGAGCTGGGAAAAATGATCCGCCCCGGAATCTCCACGCTTGATATAGACAGAGCCGGAGAAAAAATGATTCGGGATATGGGCTGCATTCCTAATTTTAAGAATTATAATGGATATCCGGCCTCTATCTGTACCTCTGTCAACGATGAAGTGGTGCACGGAATACCTGATAAACGCAGGATCCTGCAGGATGGCGATATTATCAGTCTGGATGCCGGGCTGATCTATAAGGGCTATCATTCTGATGCTGCCAGAACCTATGCGGTAGGAACAGTTTCTCCGGAAGCACAGAAACTGATGGATGTTACGCGGGAATCCTTCTTTGAGGGGATCAAATACGCAAAAGCAGGGCACCATCTTCATGAAATTTCTGCTGCGATCGGAAACTATTGTGAGAGCAGAGGGTACGGAGTAGTCAGGGATCTTGTGGGACACGGGATTGGGACACATCTTCATGAGGATCCGCAGATTCCGAATTTTGCCTGCAAGAGCAGGGGGGTTCGCCTGCAGCCTGGAATGACTCTGGCAATTGAACCCATGATCACTATGGGTACCTGGGAGGTTGCCTGGCTGGACGATGACTGGACCGTTGTAACAGAAGACGGATCCCTGGCAGCGCATTATGAAAATACGATCCTGATTACTGACGGTGAGCCTGAACTGCTTACACTGACGATTTAAGGCAGGTGCCTATGAATCAGATTCAAAGAGGACAGTTTGCAAGGAGTCTTGCCGGTCATGACAAAGGCCGTCTTTACATCATATGGGAGTATGATGAGCAGTATGTATATCTTGCTGATGGCCGGATCCGAACCCTGGACAGGCTGAAAAAAAAGAAAAGGAAGCACGTGCAGATCTCCCTTGAAACAGCGAATATCCCGGAGGACGGCAGGACAGAAGTGCAGAGTGTCACAGATATGAAAATCAGGAAAGCATTAAAGGTTAAGGAGGACAAATAATGTCAAAATCGGATGTAATTGAGGTAGAAGGAATTGTACTGGAGAAGCTTCCCAATGCAATGTTCAAGGTAGAGCTGGAGAATAAGCACGTGGTTCTTGCGCATATCAGCGGAAAGCTTCGCATGAACTTTATCCGTATTCTTCCCGGAGATAAAGTTACCATCGAATTATCACCATATGATCTCGATAAGGGCAGAATTATCTGGCGTGATAAATAATTCGTGATTTTCGGCGGATGAGAAATGCTGCATTTCTCATCCGCCTTTTTCTATGAAAGAGTATCACTATTGTGCCTTAGAAAACGAAAGGAATTGGTAACGAATATGAATAATAACAGTGAACAGCTGATCAACAGTATCATGAAAAGCTATGATCAGTACGATCTGACATGCAAGCTGGATGCAGATTCGATCCTGAATAAGGAGACGATCATCGAGGTGCTTGAAAAAATCAGAGAGATCCTTTTTCCTGGATTTTTTGATGAATACAGGATCAGATCAGAGTATGCGCGGTTTATTCTGGGCGAAAAGGTGGAATTTGTTCAATACCATCTGAAGAAGCAGATTGCGAAAGCGCTGGGAAACCTGGACAGCTGCAGCGGATGTCCGAGAGCACAGGCAGTAGAGCGGGCAGAGCAGCTGGTGGAGGAATTTCTGCAGAAGCTGCCGGAGATCCGTGATACCCTCTATACAGATGTACAGGCAGCCTATGACGGAGACCCCGCTGCTTACAGTACGGACGAAGTAATCTTCTGCTATCCCGGCATGTATGCCATTACAACCTATCGGATCGCCCATGAACTGTATCTTATGAAGATTCCCATGATTCCCAGGATCATGTCAGAGCACGCACACAGTCTGACAGGAATAGATATTCACCCAGGTGCATCCATAGGTAAGTATTTTTTCATTGATCACGGCACAGGGATCGTAGTTGGGGAGACGACCCAGATCGGTGAGCATGTGAAAATCTATCAGGGAGTGACACTTGGTGCGCTGTCCACAAAAAAGGGTCAGCAGCTGAAGGGATCCAAGCGTCACCCTACTCTTGGCAATAACGTGACAATCTATGCAAATACAACGGTTCTCGGCGGAGAAACTGTGATCGGAGACAATACCACCATCGGAGGAAATGCATTCATTGTAAATTCTGTGTCAGAAGGTTCAAAGGTCAGTGTGAAGACTCCCGAGCTGCAGATCAGCGGCGGAGCCGGAACCGATAAAAAACAGAAACCGTGAACGGTAATACATCTGGAGTGAACTCTGACAAAAATTACAGTTATATGTTGAAATGTTAGGTAGATTTGTAGTATAATTGGTCATGTGGCAATGAAAAACACCTGAAAAATATACAAATTTACTAAAAAGTAAAGATATGTTTTTGAATTTTTCTGAAAGTATTTCACCATCCTCTTTGGGAGGAGGAGCAGTGGGAGAAAAGAAAAAAAGCATGGGAATGTATATGATCGGGTGATTTCCGCTGCAGGACACAGGGATCAATATCGGAGGAAGAATCGCAGCTTCTTTTTCGGTGGCAGACCGGTGAGCCTGATAAAAGCGGAAGATCTGTATCCGGGCGGATACGGAAAGGAACTGAGCAATAGTGCAGTGGGAAAGCAGTATTGTGTGACGGAGTGAGCGGTCGGCATTGCCAATGCAGACTTGCAGCTTCTTTCAGGAAAAGGTGAGATGTCAATGAGTGAATATGTAGTTGAATTACGGGATTGTACCAAAATATTCCCGGGTGTAAAAGCTCTCGACAACATGCAGCTTGCTGTTAAGCCGGGTGAAATCCTGGGTCTGATCGGTGAGAACGGAGCAGGTAAATCTACTCTGATCAAGGTTCTGACCGGTGTACATCAGGCAGACAGCGGATCTGTATATGTAAACGGGCAGCAGATGCAGTTTAAAAATCCTAACGATTCTGCAGCAGCAGGTATTGCCTGCGTATACCAGGAACTGAATATTGAGAAGCTTCTCAGTATTACAGACAATATTTTTATCAACAAATGGATCAAGGGATCTAACGGCCTTCTTGATTACAAGGCAATGCATGCAAAGGCAAAAGAGGTAATGGCCTCCCTTGGACAGGATGTAGATCCGACAAAGCCTGCCGGAACATTCGGTATGGGTGTTCAGCAGATGATTGAGATCGCAAAGGCGGTTCTCATCGACGCGAAAATGATCATTATGGATGAGCCTACTTCATCCCTTGGAGAAAAAGAGGTAGAACAGCTGATGGCTACCTGTAGAAAGCTGCGTAACCAGGGTGTAGGCATTGTCTTTGTATCCCATAAACTGGAGGAGCTGTTTACACTGTGTGACCGTGTAACAGTAATCCGAGACGGTCAGTATATCGATACCAGAGATATTGCTGACTGGAACAATGATTCCCTGATCGCTGCCATGGTAGGACGTACTCTGGATAATCTGTTCCCGAAGGAATACGGAACGAAGGGAGAGGTTATGCTGGAGGCTAAGAACCTGGTAGAAGGCGGTGTCCTTGATGATGTAAGCTTCAAGGCCTACGGCGGACAGGTTCTGGGATTTGCAGGTCTGGTAGGTGCAGGCCGTACAGAGACCATGAGAGCGGTATTCGGAGCAGATCCTCTGGATTCCGGAAAGATTTTTGTTAAAGGTAAAGAAGTATCCATTAAGAGCCCGGCACAGGCGATCAAGAATGGTATCGCACTTCTTACAGAGGATAGAAAGGGACAGGGACTTGTTCTTGCTGAGTCTGTTAAGAATAACCTGATTCTTGCAAACCTGAAGGGCTTCTCCTCAGGATTTTTCCTGAATTTCGGCAAAATTGCCAAGGCAGCCGAGGATAATATCGGTGCACTGCGTATCAAGACTCCTACTGCAGATGAGCGAGTAGGACAGCTTTCCGGCGGTAACCAGCAGAAGGTCGTTATCGGTAAATGGGTCAATACAGACTGTGATATCTTCATTTTCGATGAGCCGACCCGTGGTATCGACGTAGGTGCGAAGATCGAGGTTTACAACGTAATGAACCGTCTTGTAAAAGAAGGCAAGTGTGTAATCATGGTATCTTCAGAACTTCCGGAGATTCTCGGAATGTCCGATCGTGTATATGTAATGCGAGGCGGAAAGATTATGGCCGAGGTAGAGCGCGACAGCAAACATTTCAATCAGGAAAGCCTTATGAAGGCAGCTTGGGGAGGTAACATCAATGAATAAGAAAGCAAGTGGTTTAACATCATATCTGGGTACACTGGGTGCCCTTCTGATCCTTTGTGTGCTGTGGACAATCCTCAGCCGCAACTTCCTGACATACAACAACCTTATGTCAGTTCTGAAACAGACATCCTTCAATGCACTTCTGTCAACAGGAATGCTGTTCTGTCTGATCACAGCAGGTATCGACCTGTCTGTAGGTGCTAACGCTACATTCAGTGCCTGCGTAATGGGTATGCTGGTAACCAGAGGCTTTACAAATCCGATCGCGCTGATCATTATCGCACTGATCTGCGGTACCTGCATCGGTCTGATCAATGGTACTCTGCTTACCCGTCTTCACCTGCCTCATCCATTCGTATCTACACTGGGTATGAAGAACTTCCTCTGGGGTGCAGCTCTTCTTGTAACAAGCTCTCAGATGGTATCCTTCAGCTCAGCTTCAGGTGTTATGTGGCTTGGATCTGCAACAATCGGCGGTTTCCCGATTTCCTTCATCGTTGTAGTAGTGATCTATATCATTCTGCACATCCTTCTTACCAGAACTTCTCTGGGACGTTCTGTATACTGTGCAGGTGGAAACATGGAGGCAACAAGACTTTCCGGTATCAACTCAGCTAACGTTCTGACATTCTGCTACGCACTGTCAGGATTCATGGCAGCTCTTGCAGGTATCGTTTCTGTAGGACGTTCCGGAATCTGTAACGGTACAAACGCTATTCAGCCATACGATACTGACGCCATCGCAGCATGCGTTATCGGTGGTGCATCCTTCAACGGTGGTAAAGGAACTATGTTCGGAACCATGCTTGGTGCTCTGATCATCTCCGTACTTCGTAACGGATTCTCACTGCTGGCAATTGATTCTGCAGTACAGAACATGGTACTTGGTCTTGTTATTATCGGTGCCGTACTTCTCGACGTTGTTCGTGAGAACATGGCAGCTAAAGCTCGTCGTAACGCAGCTGCAGCAGCTCAGAAATAATTTATTCGAATCGATACTGTTTCCGCAGGCAGCTGTCGGAACAGAGAGTATTCAGCAAAAGTCAAAGGGACTGCCGTTCGGCAGTCCCTTTTTGTATCTCCTGCATAAGCACTCTGTCTGCTTCAGAAAGAAGCGCCGGTGGTCGCTTCCGCAGGTGAAGGGGAGGTTCCACGAGCCGGATTGTTTCTGAATGGAATTCGTAACCTGCATTCTGTTGAAAATGGCTGTGTGCAGTGGTACTATTATCTTTGGAATCGAAATGAATAGAGAGGAACCTCCATGTTAAATTTTAAAGACAGAATAATTGTATTCTTCAGGGATCTGTCTGCACCGAAAAAGATTTTTATGGGATATCTCGGAACGATTTTTCTGGGAACCGTACTGCTTCTTCTTCCGATTTCCAGCAGATCGGGATCAATCGCCCTGTCGGATGCCTTTTTTACTTCTACATCCGCAGCCTGTGTCACCGGATTAATACGATTTGATACCTGGTCCACCTGGACACTGTTCGGACAGGCTGTACTGCTGTTTCTGATCCAGGTGGGAGGACTGGGATTTATGACCATGACGATCATGGTCATGATGCTTTCAGGCAAGAAAATCGGGCTCAACTTCCGTGTGCTGATGCAGAATGCAATATCAGCACCTCAGGTAGGAGGAATTGTCCGTACTGTTCGGTTTATTCTGAAGGGAACACTGCTGATAGAAGGCACCGGCGCTCTGCTGCTGGCATTCTACTATGTACCTCGGCTTGGCCTGGCTGAGGGAGCCTGGTACTCTGTGTTTCACTCTATATCTGCCTTCTGCAATGCAGGCTTCGATCTGATGGGACAGGTAGAGCCGGGATCCTCCATGATCACAGCGTCCGGAAGCTGGTATGTGAATCTTATATTGATGCTGCTGATCAATATCGGCGGAATCGGTTTTTTTGTATGGGCAGACCTTCTGCAGAACAGATTCAGGGGACAGGGGCTGCATCTTCAGACAAAGATCGTGCTCTCCATGTCAGCCTTCCTGGTACTTGCAGGAGCGGGAGCACTGTATCTGATGGAGATGGGAGGCGAAGTCTTCTCTGCTCTTGGAACCGGAGACAGGATTCTTGTAAGTCTGTTTCAGTCCGTGACCTGCAGAACTGCCGGATTTAATACTGTAGATCTGTCGAAGCTCAGCTCGGCCAGCCACATGGTCATGATCGGTCTCATGCTGATCGGTGGTTCTCCCGGTTCAACTGCCGGCGGTATGAAAACTACCACTGCTGCAGTGCAGCTGCTGACTGTGACCTCCGTTTTCAGGAATCGGAAGGAGGTGGAGGTGTTCCATCGCTCCATTGATGACAGCGTAGTCAGAACTGCAGGCTGTGTGGCAACTCTGTATCTGTTTCTTGCCCTGGTATCTGCCTATATCATTTCAGCTTTGGAAGGATTGCCGATCGTAACGGCTCTGTTTGAAACCGCATCGGCGGTTGCAACAGTAGGTGTTACCCTTGGGATTACCGGAAGTGTCGGAATGATTACGAAATGTATTCTGATCGCTCTTATGATCTTCGGCAGAGCCGGCTCATTGACGGTTCTCTGTGTTCTGGCATCCGGAAACAGGAAAATCCATTCAAAATTCCCTGCTGAGAAGGTGCAGGTTGGATAAAGGAGAGAAAATATGAAATCAGTTTTGGTGATCGGCCTGGGACGTTTCGGCACCTATATGGCTAGAAAAATGCAGGCTGACGGACACAGTGTTATGTGTGTGGATATGTCAGAGGAGCGGGCGGATGCAGCGGTGAATGTACTGCATAATATCGAGATCATGGACTGCCGGGAGGAGGATGTGATCCGCACTCTTGGTGTTGACAATTGCGATCTTTGCGTGGTGGCAATCGGAGATGATTTTCAGACTACTCTGGAGATCGTGGTATTACTGAAGGATCTGGGTGCGCGACGCGTAATCGCGAGGGCCAGCAGAGAAATCCATCAGAAACTCCTTTTGAGAAACGGTGCCGATTATGTAGTCTATGCGGAGAAGGATATGGCAGAGCGTCTGGCCGTGCGGTTCGGAATGGATGATATCTTTGATTATATCCAGCTCAGTGAGGATATGGGCGTATATGAGATCAGGACTCCTGAAAACTGGATCGGAAAATCTGTTGCACAGCTGAATGTCCGGGCCGCCTATCATGTAAATATCCTGGGCAGCAAGCGCGATGATCTGCTTACTCCGATGATTGCCCCGGATTATATCTTTAATCCTGAGGACAGCCTGTATGTGATGGGAGACAGAAAGCATATCAGAAAGCTGGTTCACAACTGAATGTGTATCGCGGTAAAAAAAGAAAGCGGGACATCAATCCTCGCTTTCTTTTTTTCTTTTTGATAAAACTCTGCCTGCAAGCATGACTGCGTATAAAAATACGGGAACTACAATGGTACAGTAGATGGAACCCATCAGCATGCCATGGGCGTTGGGGTGATCCAGCAGGGCAAATACAAGAGTAGAACCGTACATGGCCAGCAGGAGGATCACGCCCAGCAGGGCAAGAATCCGTTTTAGTTTCTGCATGCGTATGCCTCCTTAGTGAGTTTGACTTGAATCTATGAACGGCAGCTTCCTATGTTACGTTGTATTATAAAAGGGCTGATTCGATCTGACAAGAAAGAATTCATAAAAATTTCATTAGTAGTAGACAATGTTTCAGCGTAGAATAAAGGCAGTGAACCATTGAACCGGTTTATGCCTCCCGGTTCCTTTACATGCAGTCGGGAGAGGAATAGAAAAGAGGTCAAAGATTTGAACAGATTGAGAACATTTTTGCAAAGAATGCTGATTGGACGCAACGGAGTAGATACTCTTGGCAGATTCTGTCTGTATGTCTCCCTTCCCCTGATCCTGATTTCCGGGCTTTTGTATAAAGTCCCAACGCTGTCCGGTATTCTGAATCTTGCAGGACTGGCACTGCTGTTTTACTCCTATTTCCGGATATTCTCCAGTAACATTCCAAAGAGAGCTCAGGAAAATCGGAAATTTGAGAAAAAAATCCAGTTCCTGTCCAGGGCAGTCGGTGACAAAACTCACAGATATTACCGCTGTTCTTCCTGCGGGCAGACCATTCGTGTACCAAAGGGAAAAGGAAAGATTGAGATCACCTGTCCGAAATGCCGCAATACATTCGTGAAACGAACCTGACATAATAACAGAAAGGAACGGTAAATGCTGGGATACATTACTGTAAATACCGATGAACTGAAGGGAAAGGACCAGAGAAAGTACAAAGAGTTCTACTGCGGGGTATGCAGGGATATAAAAAAACGCTCCGGTCAGTTTCCCCGGGCGTTTCTTACCTATGATATGACATTTCTTGCAATCCTCCTGTCTTCATTGAATGAGACAGAGGAAGAACAGGAGGAAAAACGCTGCAGTCTGCATCCATTTCGCAAGACAGCCGGAATCCATAATAAATGGACGGCTTATGCAGCTGACATGAATGTGCTTCTTACCTATTATAATCTGCTGGACGATTGGAGTGATGAAAAGAAGCTGAACAGCAGAGCTGCAGCAGGTATGATGAGCAGAAGCAGCAGGAAAATAATGGCAGAGTACCCGAAACAGACAAAGGCGCTGGAGTCCTATCTGGAGGAGCTGCACAAAGTGGAGGCGAAAGGCTCCGATGATCTGGATCTTGCCTCCGGACTGACCGGCAGATTCTTCGGAGAATTGTTCTGTGAACAGGAGCAGGCCTGGAAAGAGGAATTGCAGGCGCTGGGCTTTTATCTGGGGAAATGGATCTACCTGATGGATGCAAGGCTTGATGTGGAGAAGGACAGTAAAAGCGGAAACTACAATCCCTTCCTCTCTATGTACGGCAAACCGGATTTTGAGGACCGGAGTTACGGGATCCTCATGATGATGGCAGCAGAAGCGGCAAAAGCCTTTGAACGGCTGCCTATCGTTGAAAATGTGGACATCCTGCGGAATATATTGTATTCTGGTATCTGGAATACCTATCGAAAAAACTGTAATTCAGAAGAAAAGAAGAGTGAAGAATGAGAGATCCCTACGAAGTACTCGGTGTCTCAAGGGATGCTGATACGGATGAGATAAAAAAAGCATATAGAAAACTCAGCAGAATCTATCATCCGGATGCGAATGTAAATAATCCGGACAAGGACAAGGCGGAGGAGAAATTTAAAGAGATTCAGCAGGCTTATAAGCAGATCATGGATGAAAAGGAGCATGGAACCTCCTCCTATCAGGGGCAGGATTCCACCGGCTATGGAGGCTATGGTCCCTTTGGCTACGGCTACGGCGCAGGGCAGAACCAGCGTCAAAATCAGTACGAGAATGTGGAGCAGCAGGCAGCTGCAAACTATATTAACAGCCGTCATTATCAGGAGGCGATGAATGTGCTGGATCGAATGGAGCAGCGCAGTGCCCTCTGGTATTACCTGCATGCACAGGCAAACGCAGGACTGGGCAACAATGTGAATGCCCTGTCCGATGCAAAAACTGCAGCAGAAATGGAACCTTCCAATCTGCAGTACAGAATGCTGGTTCAGAATCTGTCACAAGGGGGCAGCTGGTATACAGCCACGGGTACCGGATACGGCTACGAGCCCTGTTCCGTTGGAGGCAGTATGGCGAATCTGTGTATGTGCTGTGCGTTGTCCAGTTGCTGCGGTCCGGGATGCTTCTGCTGTATATGATCCCTGCATGGAGCTGCCGGAAGTGCAGAAACTACGCATGCCGGCCTGTCAGAGTTTCCTGCAGGAGGCTGTAACACTTGGTCCTGAATAGAGGCAAAATGGAGAGTATTATGGATAATTACAATACGTGGCAGGAGCGATTCTACCACGAAACAGAGAGAGAAGACCGGGAAGAAATATTTGAACAGGGTCTGAAGGAGGAAGGGACAACCAGGGAGAATGAGTTTCGGCAAAAGCTTTGGAACCTCAGATATGCACCGAACAAAAGGGATAAAAGTGAGGTGGATCATTTTTTCAGGGGCTTTCTGACACTGGATAATCTGGGCCGCACAAAGCCCGGATTCTTTAACGGAAAATATATCAGGAGGGAAATTGCTTCCCTCCGTTCCATCTGGGGACTGGACCTTGCGGAAGAGTACGGGGAACTTGGAAAGACCCTTCATTATGAAGAAATGAAGCATCTGGCAAGAACCTATATCACAATCTGTCAGGATGATAAAAATTTCAGTACAATGATCCTGGGTGTCGGGAAACTGAGTAAGGATAAGCTTGCGGAAAAAATTGCAGATAAGGTCTTTTTTCTGGCCAGAGTGGTACCAGGCATGCACCACTGTGAAAAAACAGTGGAACCATTTGCCGATGCCATGATCGAGGTATATTTTGAGATGTATCCGAAAAAGGCAGACCGAAGACGTTTGCAGGCAAGGCTGGACGGAGTAAAAGCAGAGGAGATTAGTGAATGAATCAGGACGATAAGTTCCGACAGGACTGGGAGGATGCACTGGAACAGGAGGAGCAGGCTGCAGAAGAAAACAGAGAGAGGGAAAAAAAGGAGCAGGAGCAGAGAGAAAAGCCTGCGGACAGAGTCGGATCGGAGAGAAGATCAGGAAGATCAGACAGAAGCCCCGTCGGAGGAGGAAAGGATCCAAAGGGCTCAGGCCCTATGAAAAATATGCAGCTGACGCAGATCGTGATCATGGCAGCTGCCGCGCTGATGCTGATACTGGTATATTTTGGAGGGACGTCCACAGGATCTTCCTCAGAGGTCCCCTATAATCAGTTTATCAGTACGGTGGAGAACGGCAGCGTTCAGGAAGTCACGCTGCAGGGAACGAAGATCACCTTCTACACATCAGAAGAGCTGGGAACAGAAGGAGCGGCAGCAGAGGAAGGTGTGGCAGAGACCCCATCCGGACAGAGCAGTTCGGCGACCGTTCGTTACAGCTATCAGACGAAGCTGGTGGGCGATGAGAATTCTCTCGTAGAGCTTCTGAAGGATACGGATATCACGTTCCGAAAGAAAGAACCATCTGCAATGTCAGAGGTTCTTAATCTGGTACTGAACATCGCCATTCCCCTGGTGATCTTCCTGGTGGGCATGATGTTTATCATGCGTCGATCCGGCGGAGGCGGAGTCATGGGAATCGGCAAGAGCAAGGCCAAAACCTATATACAGAAGGAGACAGGTGTTACCTTTAAGGATGTAGCCGGTGAGGACGAGGCCAAGGAATCTCTGCAGGAGGTGGTAGGCTTCCTGCATGAGCCGGAGAAATATACCCGGATCGGAGCAAAGCTTCCCAAGGGTGTTCTTCTGGTGGGACCTCCAGGAACCGGCAAAACCCTGCTGGCAAAGGCTGTGGCCGGTGAAGCCCATGCTCCATTCTTCTCCCTGTCCGGTTCGGAATTTGTTGAGATGTTTGTGGGTGTCGGTGCATCCCGTGTTCGTGATCTTTTTGAAGAGGCAAAGAAAAATGCTCCCTGCATCATCTTTATCGATGAGATCGATGCAATCGGTAAATCCAGAGACAGCCATATGGGCGGCAATGACGAGAGAGAACAGACGCTGAATCAGCTGCTGGCTGAAATGGACGGCTTTGACAGCTCCAAAGGAATTCTGATCCTGGCAGCAACCAACCGTCCCGAAATCCTGGATCCGGCACTGCTTCGTCCGGGACGCTTTGACCGCCGGGTCATTGTTGACCGGCCGGATCTCCGGGGACGTGTCAATATCCTGAAGGTGCATGCGGAAAAGGTTTCACTGGATGAGACGGTGGATCTGGATGAGATTGCTTTGGCTACATCAGGTGCTGTGGGCTCCGATCTTGCCAACATGGTGAACGAGGCAGCCATTCTTGCAGTTAAGAATGGAAGAAATGCGGTATCACAGAAGGATCTGTTTGAGGCAGTGGAAGTGGTTCTGGTTGGAAAGGAGAAGAAAGACCGTATTCTCAGTAAGGAGGAGAGACGGATCGTATCCTACCATGAGGTTGGCCATGCCCTGATCAATGCCCTTCAGAAGGATGCAGAGCCGGTCCAGAAGATCACCATCGTTCCCCGTACCATGGGAGCTCTCGGCTATGTGATGCAGGTACCGGAGGAAGAGAAATATCTGAATTCCAGAAGCGAGCTGGAGGCAATGGTCATCGGTCTTCTGGGAGGGCGTGCAGCAGAAGAGCTGGTCTTCAACAGTGTAACGACCGGTGCTTCCAATGATATCGAGAGGGCAACGAAAATCGTTCGGGCAATGATTACCCAGTACGGTATGTCTGATACCTTCGGCCTGATGAGCCTTGCTCAGCAGCAGGATCAGTATCTGAATGGAAGAGTGGTTATGAACTGCGGAGATGCCACGGCGGCTGAGATCGATCATGAGATCATGCAGGTGCTGAAGGAATCCTATGAGAAGGCAAAGGAGATGCTGTCCGGGAACAGGGATGTTCTGGATCGGATTGCTGATTTCCTGATCCGGCGGGAGACTATTACCGGAAAGGAATTTATGGAATTGTATCATCAGGTATTGAAGGAACGGGAAAAAAGTGATCCTGAGTACTATTTTGATGAGGAGGACGAGGAAGAACGTCCGGAGGAATAAAAAGACAGCTGGTGAGGGCAGGTGAAGCATGGCATTTCAGATTGAAGAGGAATTAAAAAAACTGCCTGGAAAACCCGGTGTATATCTGATGCATGATGCAAAGGATGAGATCATATATGTAGGAAAGGCAGTCAGCCTGAAAAACAGGGTCCGTCAGTACTTTCAAAGCAGCAGAAACAAGGGGCTGAAGATTGAATCGATGGTCCCTCAGATTGCCAGATTTGAGTATATTGTAACTGATTCGGAGCTGGAGGCACTGGTTCTGGAATGCAACCTGATCAAGGAATACAGACCAAAGTACAACACCATGCTGAAGGATGACAAGGCCTATCCTTTTATTCAGGTTACGCTGCAGGAAACCTATCCGCGGGTACTGTTTGCCCGGCAGATGAAGAAGGACAAGTCGAAGTACTTCGGTCCCTATACCAGTGCGGGGGCGGTAAAGGAAACGATTGAGCTGGTGCGAAAGCTGTACAGACTGAGGTCCTGCAGCAAGAAGCTTCCGGCTGAGCAGGGGCGAGACCGTCCCTGCCTGTACCATCATATCCATCAGTGCAAGGCGCCCTGTCAGGGCTGGGTCACACCTGAGGCTTACAGAAAGCAGGTGGATCAGGCGCTGCGCTTCCTGAATGGAAATTTTCAGGAGGAGCTGAAGGAGCTGGAGGCTAAGATGCAGAAGGCATCCGAGGAATGGCGGTTCGAAGAGGCTGCTGAGCTGAGGGATCTGATCGAAAGTGTGAAGAGGATCGGTGAGCATCAGAAGATCACTGTAGGAAATGGTGAGGAAAGGGATGTCATCGCTCTTGCAGAGGAAGGCTCTGATGCTGTGGTGCAGGTGTTCTTTGTCAGAGACGGAAAGATCATCGGGAGAGAGCATTATTTTCTCAGGACGGCTCCCGGAGAGACCAGAGGAGACTGCATGCTTTCTTTTTTGAAGCAGTATTATGCCGGAACCCCCTTTATCCCAAGGGAAATCCTGCTATCGGATGAGGTGGAGGAGAAGGAGATCCTTGAATCCTTCCTGACTCAGAAGCGGGGACATGCAGTACACATTCTGGTACCGAAGAAAGGAACCAAGGAAAAACTTGTCCTGCTGGCAAAGCGCAATGCATCCATTGTTCTGGAACAGGACAGAGAGCGGCTGAAACGAGAGGAAGGCCGTACCATCGGAGCGATACATCAGATCGGTGAATGGCTGGGAATGGAGCCGCCGAAACGGATCGAGGCCTACGACATCTCCAATATCAGCGGTTTTCAATCGGTTGGTTCAATGGTCGTATACGAGAAGGGAAAACCTAAAAGGGCAGATTACAGAAAGTTTCGGATCAAAACAGTGGAAGGCCCCAATGACTATGCCAGTATGGAGGAAGTGCTGAGCAGAAGATTCAAGAGAGGTCTTCAGGAGGATTCCGGCTTTGAAGTGCTGCCGGATCTGATCATGATGGACGGTGGACGGGGACAGGTGAATATCTGTCTTCAGGTGCTGGATCAGCTGGGGCTCAAGATCCCTGTATGCGGAATGGTGAAGGATGATCATCATCGAACCAGAGGACTCTATTACAATAATATAGAAATTCCCATTGACACATCCGGTGAGGGTTTTCACCTGATCACAAGGATTCAGGATGAGGCACACAGATTTGCCATTGAATACCATAGACTTCTGCGCAGCAAGGGGCAGGTGCATTCTGTTCTGGACGATATCCCCCATGTGGGACCGGCCAGAAGAAAGGAGCTGATGAAGCACTATCAGAGTCTGGAGGCAGTCAAAGAGGCATCGGTAGAGGAACTGAAACAGCTGTCTTCCATGAATGAACGGGCAGCGCAGTCTGTGTATGATTTTCTGCATGGAACCGGCATGAATGAGGAAAAGAAGGGAGAGACAAATGCAAAAGAAGAAAATTGAGCTTCAGAAGGTAATGGAATCCATGAAGCTGGTGAATATGACACCGGAGATCGATCTGGCGGAGCGGTACATTACCGTACCGGAGCTGAATCGTCCGGCATTGCAGCTGGCGGGATATTTTGAGCATTTCGAGAAGGAACGTGTTCAGGTGATCGGATACGTAGAGTATACGTATCTGGACAGTCTCGGAGAAGAAAGAAAATATGAAGCCTACGAGGAGCTGATCTCCCGGGGAGTTCCCTGCGTGATCTTTACCACAGAGGTGATTCCGTCTCAGCGGTATCTGGATCTTGCCATGCAGTATCAGGTACCTACCTTTACTACAAAAAGAAGCACCTCTTCCTTCTCTGCAGAACTGATGCGGTGGCTTGGTGTACAGCTGGCACCTACCATTTCGATCCATGGCGTACTGGTGGATGTAATGGGTGAGGGTATCCTGATCATGGGTGAAAGCGGCATCGGAAAGTCTGAGGCGGCTCTGGAGCTTGTAAAGCGAGGACATCGACTGGTCAGTGACGATGTGGTTGAGATCAGCCGTGTATCAGAGGTTACGCTGGTTGGTTCTGCACCTGATATTACAAGGCACTTTATTGAGCTCCGCGGAATCGGAATCATCGATGTAAAGACGTTGTTCGGTATCCAGAGTGTTGAGAATACAAAATCCATCGATCTGGTGATCCAGCTGGAGGACTGGGACAAGGATAAGGAGTACGACCGCATGGGACTGGAGGAGCAGTATATTGAATTCCTGGGGAATAAGGTTGTTTCCCATACTCTTCCTGTTCGTCCGGGCCGAAATCTTGCGATCATCGTTGAGACAGCAGCGATCAATCACAGACAGAAGAAGATGGGCTATAATGCAGCGAAGGAGCTGTACCGCCGTGTTACAGATAATCTGGCAAAAAAACGTCAGCAGTAGGCAGCCGGCGAAGAGGACCGGATAGGAAATCCGGGAAGAAATAACTGAAAAGCAGCAAAAAGGAAAGGATCGCGTTCTGTGCGATCCTTTCCTTTTTGCTGCTATATATCCTGGTCAGATCATTCAATCATTCTCCGAAAGACGATTCCTGCGTGTCATCAGAATGATCGTCTTCGTTTTCATCCGGTTCATCATGCTGATCCTCATCTCTGTTTGCATCCTCATCATCGTCTTCGTCCGGAGCCGGAGTCGGAGTCGGAGTAGGAGTGGCAGTCGGAGCCGGTGTCGGAGTCGGAGTAGGTGCTACATAGCACTGCGTACAGGTGCTTCCCGGTATCGTGCTTGTATCAAAGTATTCTGTGATCGTGCTGCAGCCCCTTCCTGCAAGGAGGCCTGTTCTGGCACAGAGCGTTGTCTGCTGCACTGTCTCCGGCACAGAGAAGGATTGATTGAACAGCTGCTTTTCCTCAGTGATCCTGTTCATGACACTGGTCCACAGAGTTTTATGGAAATTCCTGTATTCCTCCGGAAGTTCCACACTGACATCACAGCCGGCCCAGATGGCAGAGGTATAATAGGGAGTAAAGCCTGCAAAGACCAGATCTCTGTATACAGAGGTGGTACCGGTTTTGCCGGCAACCGTCATGTTATCCAGCTGAAACTCAACACCGGTGCCGTAGCTGACGACATCTTCCATGGCGCTGGTCAGCAGATAAGCAGTGCTTTCGCTGAGAACTCTGGACTGGATCAGTGTGTGGTCCAGGATCACATTGCCGGAGGAATCCTCTACTCTTGTGTAGAAGGTCGGTGCAGTGTAGATTCCCTGGTTGGCGATCATTGCATAAGCAGCTGTCAGCTCCAGATTGCTGACACCGTTGGTAATTCCTCCGAGCGCCAGGGGCTGGATCACATCGTTTGCTTCCGCTGTAGGATCTGCAACCAGCTTTTCGAAGCCCATTTTCAGAAGATACTCGATACCGGTTTCCGGAGTGATCTCATCCAGTACCTTCACGGCAGGAATATTATAGGAATTCTGGATCGCGGTACGGATCGTCACATCACCGTGGTAGGCATTGTCTGCATTATGAATAGGACTTCCGTCTGAGTAGTTGTAGGGCTCATCTGCAAGTACGGTGGCAAGTGTAATCTCACCCAGATCAAGAGCCGGCCCATAGGTGGACAGGATCTTAAAGGTGGAACCGGGCTGGCGGTAGGAATCGGTCGCTCGGTTCAGAGTAAGGCTTGCTGTTTTTTCGCCGCGGCCTCCAACAATGCCAAGAACATAGGAATTGGTCTGATCCAGAACTGTCATCGCTGCCTGAGGCTGCGGTGTGCAGGTATGCCATTCGGCAATGATTTCGTCTGTCCCTACCACTGCTGCCTTGTACTGTTCAATATAGCTGACGGCCTCTTCCTCCGTGTCAAAGATCAGGTCAAAGTCCGGATCAAAATTCCTGAAATACAGCTGCAGCATCTCGCGGCTGTAATTCTGCAGCGTTCCGTCCTGGCTCTGAACGGTCATAGCCCAGTCGAGGGCAACAGTTACCGTTTCCGGATAATTGGCCTCGTTCTGAAATTCCTCATCCATGATCGCCTGGATCGTCGAATCCTGCGTAGTATAGATCCGAAGACCGCCGCTGTAGATCGCATTGTTTGCCTGTACCTCTGTGTATCCCTTCTGCTCCATCAGATCCTTCTTCAGCTGAACGATGGTTTCGTCGACAAAATAGGAATAGGGCTCTTCCGTCGGAGTGGTCTCTGAATGCATGGCAATTCTTTCATAGACGGAATCGGCTAGTGCCTCCCGGTACTGTTCTTCCGTAATATATTCCTGCTCCAGCATGTCACCCAGTACCTTTTCCCGGCGAATTGCATTGTTTTCCGGATAGGTAATGGGATTCCACTTTGTGGGATTCTGAGGAATGGCTGCAAGTACTGCGCATTCAGAGAGAGTAAGGTCGGAGCTTTCCTTTCCGAAGTACTTCTCCGCTGCTGTCTGGATTCCGTAGCAGCCGGATCCGAAGTTCACGGTGTTCAGATAGTTTTCCAGAATGACTGCCTTGGTATCCCTTCCGTCGGCAGTCAGGGCAGCCTCCAGCTTTACCGCCAGGTACTGTTCCTGGAGCTTTCGCTTGATGCTCTGGATCCGCGTCTCTTCTGTCCAGTCTGTAAAGACATTATTTTTCAGCAGCTGCTGGGTAATGGTGCTGGCACCCTCCGTTCGGCGAAGTCCTGTGCTGATGGCAACCGCTACCGCACGAAGCATTCCCTGGGGGTCAATACCGTTGTGGGTATAGAAACGGGAATCCTCGATCGCAACGATGGCATGCTGCATGTCCTCAGGAATCTCGCTGATGGATACTGAGACTCTGTTTCCTTCAGAGGAATTCAGCTGCTGGATCAGAGTACCCTGAGAATCATAGATCATGGTAGCCTGGCCCAGAGGCATGATATTTACATCTTCAATGTCCGGTGCACTGTCGATGGTTCCCCGGTACGCACCGATACCCAGCATCGTTCCTGTTACGATTACAGCTGCGATCACAAACAGGACAATCCGGAGGGCAGAGACACCTGCACTTTTTCCCAGCATTTCGGAGCGGGAATCCAGCTCCTTCAGCCGTTTCTTAACTCCCTTTCTTCCAAGATTCATATGTTACCTCCTTTGGGGTGATCTGCTCATGCATGTACGGAGTCAAAACTCAGCACCTGAAGAGGTGGGAGCCTGTACTCCTGAGATGACCGTTCTTCCCGGAATTATAGAAGAATAATCAGCTTCAGTATAACAAAATTCATATTATAAGGAAAGCATCACGAAAAAATTCACATTTGCGTGCACTGTGAACGTTACTGTTCCCGGGAAACCTCCCCTTCATGCTTCGTAATGTACACAGAGTGCTAGTTTACAGTGGAAATGAGCTGAGTTCCTATGATATCATGATGGAACAGAGAGGAGAGGAGTCTATGCAAGAAAGCTACAGAACCGTCTATAGGGGCGGTACAGGAGAGATTGTTGAGAAAAAATCCCGTTTCATCGCAGATATCCGTCTGGCGGAAACGGAGGAGGAGGCACTTGCCTTCATAGAATCAAAGAAAAAGCAGTACTGGGATGCCAGACATCACTGCTTTGCCTATATCATCGGAGACCAGGAGCAGACGGTGCGGGCAAGTGACGACGGAGAACCATCCGGTACAGCCGGAAGACCCATGCTGGCTGTACTGCAGGGGGAAGGCTTGAAAAATGTAGTGGCTGTTGTGACCAGATATTTCGGCGGAACGCTCCTTGGCACGGGAGGTCTTGTAAAGGCGTATTCCCAGGCAGTGCAGGAGGGACTGAAGGAGAGCATCCTGATTGATAAAAAATTAGGTGCTATTCTTAAGATCGGGACAGATTATACCGGTCTTGGGAAAATCCAGTACCTGATGGGGCAGAGAGGGATTCCACTGCTGGCTTCGGAATATACAGAAAGCGTATCGCTGGATGCCATGGTGCCGGTTGCAGAAGAGCAGGCCTTCCGCGCAGAGCTGGTGGATGCCACCAGCGGAGCAGTGAAAATCGAAAAAGCTGATACATGCTATTATGCGGAGCTGAATGGCGGGATTCTGTTTGGCGGAGCATTGAACGGAGAACAGTAAAAAACAGCTGCAGTTCACGGGGAACTGCAGCTGTTTTTTACTGCTCAGATGGTACTGCATGCAAAGCGAATGTCCGGAGGACGTTCTTTTGCTTTCCGATGGACTTTGGATCAAAGGTCAGGAACTCTGCAGTAAGCAGCTCTGTTATTATACGGTTTCCGGCGCGGGGTAATCTACTCCCTGGGTATCAACAGTCATAGAAGCAATCTTCTGCTCTGTCTTCGGACGGTCACGGAAGTCTGTTTTTACTGCAGCAATGGCATTCACCACATCCAGACCTTCAATTACTTTACCAAAGGCTGCATAGGAGCCGTCCAGGTGGGGAGAAGTCTGATGCATGATGAAGAACTGGCTACCTGCAGAGTCCGGATGCATTGCTCTTGCCATGGACAGAACACCTGGGGTATGAGCCAGATCGTTCTTGAAGCCGTTCTGAGCAAACTCGCCCTTGATGGAATAACCCGGGCCGCCGGTTCCTGTTCCCTGAGGACATCCGCCCTGGATCATGAAGCCGGAGATCACACGGTGGAAAATCAGACCGTCATAAAAGCCCTTCTGGACAAGGCTGATAAAATTGTTTACAGTATTGGGTGCGATTTCAGGATACAGCTCTGCTTTCATTACGGAGCCGTCTGCCATTGTGATCGTTACGATTGGATTAGACATAGAAATTCTCCTTTGCTGATTACGTATGAATGATTCAGGCTGTTCTGACCGATGTTCATTGAGCCTGCACTTTGTATCTATTATATCCGCCGGCAGATGGGATGGCAAGCCGTTCCTTGCGAAGAGCCTGCTCTTGTGCTATGATACGGTAGCAGTAACCAGGATACTTGATTATAAGGAAGAATACTTATGCAGCAATTTGACACAAATTCCCCGGAGGAGACCTGGCAGCTGGCGAAAAAGCTGGCAGAGCGAGCACTTCCGGGGCAGATCTATACATTGAACGGCGACCTGGGCGTTGGAAAAACTGTGTTTACCCAGGGAATGGCAGCAGGTCTTGGAATTACAGAGCCTGTGAACAGCCCTACATTTACCATTGTGCAGGAATATACGGATGGCCGTCTGCCTCTGTATCACTTTGATGTCTATCGGATCGGAGATCCGGAGGAGATGGAAGAGATCGGGTACGATGACTATTTCTTTGGAGAAGGAATTACGCTGATCGAGTGGGCTGAACTGATCGATGAACTGATTCCGGAAAACCGGATCCGGATTACCATTGAGAAGGATCCGGAGAAGGGCTTTGATTACAGACGGATCACGATAGAAGGGATGGAACAGATATGAAAATACTGGCGATAGACAGTTCCGGAATGGTTGCCTCAGTTGCAGTGTGGGAAAACGATCTGCTGCTGGCAGAGTATACCATCAATTATAAGAAGACACATTCACAGACGCTGCTTCCCATGCTGGATGAAGCGGCTGGGATGATTGAGCTGGACCTGGAGTCAGTGGATGCCATTGCAGTGACGAAGGGACCGGGATCCTTTACCGGGCTCAGAATCGGGGCTGCCACAGCCAAGGGCCTGGGACTGGCTTTAAAAAAGCCGGTTATTCCGGTGGCGACAGTAGACGCGCTTGCCTATAATCTGGTTTATGCGGAGGGACTTGTCTGCCCCATCATGGATGCGCGGAGATCGCAGGTGTATACAGGGCTGTATCGGTTCCACGGGGCGGAAATGGAGACCTTGCTGGAGCAGACGCCGATGGCTGTTGCAGAGCTGACAGAAAAGCTGAACGATATCGGACAGAAGGTGCTGTTTCTCGGAGATGGTGTTCCGGTATATGAATCCCTGCTCCGTGAGAGGCTGACCGTGGACTATGCTTTCGTTCCTGCTCATATGAACAGACAGAGAGCAGGAGCACTGGCAGCACTGGCAGCCCTTCTTTATAAAAAAGGAGAGGCCGTGACCGCCATGGAATTCCAGCCGGAATATCTTCGCCAGTCCCAGGCAGAGCGGGAACGGGCAGAGAGAGAGGCAGCAAAGTCATGATCATCCGGGAGATGAGGGAGGAAGACCTGGATCAGGTGGCGTACATTGAACAGATGAATTTCAGTACGCCATGGACAAGGGAGGATTTCCATACCTGGCTGAACCGGCAGGAAGGTCTGTTTCTTGCAGCGGAGCTGGAGGGCAGGGTCATCGGCTACTGCGGAGTGATCCTTGCACCGCCGGAGGGAGATATTACCAATGTTTCCGTACTTTCGGAGCATCGAGGCCGCGGTGTCGGAAGCATGCTGGTGAGCAAGCTGCTGAAGCAGATAGAGGACAGAAAGATCGAGAGGATTTTTCTGGAGGTCAGGGAAAGCAACCAGCAGGCGATCCGTTTGTACGAACAGCTGGGGTTCAACAGAATCGGCGTACGGAAGAGGTATTATGAAAAGCCGGAGGAGGACGCTCTGGTAATGGTTCGGGAAGGTTAGACAAATTTCTCTGCGTTTGCTATACTTTTTAAAATATGAGATACAGTAGATGGTTTTTTTGGATGGCTGTGTGCAGGATGCTCCCGTGATCCTTCTAAACCGAATCTGAAAAGGCGGGTAAACAGAAACTGGGCCCGACTGGAAAGGAATAAATATGACAGGTAGTGCATTTGACTGGATCATGGCTGTGATCTGTATTGTATGTGCAGCGCTTCTGCTCAGCGGTCATGGAGACGGCTTGATGAGGATGTTCGGTTCTGCTTCCTCACAGAACTCCATGAAGGTAGAGAAAAAGAGAACAAGAGAGGAAGAGCTGCGCTATCAGCGGATCATCGGTGCGTATTGTGCGGTTCTGGCTGTGTGTGAGATCGTACTCGCCCTGTACGGATCCGTCAGCAGAATGGTGCCGATCATTTCCATGGCAATCGCAGTTCTGGGACTGATCGCTGTCGTTCTTCTGATCAGAATGAAATCCTGAACAGGTCCTCCGCAGGAAGGAAATTTATGAGAACAGACACATTTTTTATCATGTCAAAGACAGATGAGCTTCTGCTGTCGGTTTTTGCGGCGGAGCCGGAGAACCCGGATCAGCCTGTAAAAGGAATTGTTCAGATCGTACATGGAACCCGGGAGCATAAGGAACGGTATCTTCCATTCATGCAGTACATGACAGATGCAGGCTATGCCTGCATCTGTCATGATCACCGGGGACACGGAAAAAGTGTTCGAAATCCTGAGGATCTGGGATATATGTACAGTGCCGGCATGGACGGCTTTCTCTCGGACGTACATCAGATCACGAAGCTTGCCCGGAAGCGCTGGCCGGATCTTCCTGTGATCCAGTTTGGACACGGCAGCGGTGCACTTGCAGTACTCTGTATGCTGAGAAAGTGGGAGGAGGCAGTATCCTGTGTGATCCTGTCCGGCTGTCCCTGCATCAATCATCTGGCGGCTGCAGGCACACTGCTTGCGAAGCTTCGCAGGGGAACGTACAGAAGAGGCCGCAGCAAGCTTCTGAAGCAGATCACTGCAATGCCCTATGACAAACGGTTTCCCGGGGAGCGGACGGAGTATAACTGGCTTTGCAGGAATCAGGAGGCGGTGGAGGAATACAATGAGGATCCCCTCTGCGGGTTTGAACTTGCAGCAGACGGACAGGAGGTTGTGTTGAATCTGATGCGTTCTGCCTACAGAAAGGGCAGGTGGAAAACGGCAAAGCAGGATCTGCCGATCCTTTTTATCGGAGGAGCGGACGATCCCTATATCGGCACGCCTGCACTCTTTCATCAGACACTGAAAGCAGTGAGAAATCTGGGATATAACAACGTGAAGGGCAAGCTGTATCCGCAGCTTCGTCACGAAATTCTGAATGAAGAAGAAAAATTTCTGGTATTCGGAGATGTTGAAAAGTACCTGGATCTGGTGCTTGGACAGACTTCGGTGGAACAGTAGAAAGATAATACAGTAAAAAACATCCAGAAGGAGATAAAACATATGAGATCAAGCGGTATTCTGCTTCCGATTTCCTCCCTTCCGTCTCGCTACGGAATCGGTGGATTTTCAAGGGAAGCATATCATTTTGTGGATCAGCTGAAACGTGCGGGACAGTCAAACTGGCAGGTTCTGCCTCTTGGCCCCACGGGATACGGAGATTCCCCCTATCAGGCATTTTCTACCTTTGCGGGAAATCCTTACTATATTTCACTGGATACGCTGATGGAAGAGGGGCTGCTGACACAGCAGGAATGTCAGGATGCGGATGCCTGTGTCAATCCCGAATTTGTGGATTACGGCATGCTGTACAATACACGCTATGCAGTGCTTCGCAAGGCATTTGCAAGATTCCAGCCGGGAATTCCATACAGCAAATTTGTAAGTGAGAATGAGTTCTGGCTGGAGGACTACTGTCTGTTCATGGCACTGAAGAACAAGCTGAACGGTGCCTGCTGGGCGGATTGGCCAAAGGAGTATAAGACGCGTGATCCCGAGGCATTAAAGGCAGCAAGGAAGGAACTGGCCGATGAGATCGCCTTCTTCTCCTTCCTTCAGTATAAATTCATGCAGCAGTGGACAGCGCTGAAGGCCTATGCCAACAGCAACGGCATTCGGATCATCGGAGATATTCCGATCTATGTTGCCTTCGACAATTCCGATGCCTGGAGCAATCCGGAGCTCTTCCAGTTTGACGAGAACAGCACCCCGACAGCAGTGGCAGGATGTCCTCCGGATGCATTTGCAGAGGACGGGCAGCTCTGGGGCAATCCTCTGTACCGCTGGGAGTACCACAAAGAAACAGGCTATGCCTGGTGGATCCAGCGTGTAAAGCACTGCATGAAGCTGTACGACGTGATCCGTGTGGATCATTTCAGGGGCTTTGATGAATATTATGCAATTCCCTATGGCGATGCCACCGCAAGAAACGGAAAATGGCTTCCGGGACCCGGAATGGATCTCTTCCGGGCAATTGAAAAGGAACTGGGAAAACTGGATGTGATCGCAGAGGATCTGGGAACCCTCACTGACAGTGTGGAACAGCTGGTGAAGGACAGCGGCTTCCCTGGTATGAAGGTGCTTCAGTTCGCCTTCGGCGGAGACAATGAAAATATGTATCTGCCCCACAACTACGAGCCGAACTGTGTCGTATATACCGGTACCCATGATAACAATACCACCAAGGGCTGGTATAAGGCGATGAATCCCGCAGAGCGTGATTTCTCTAAAACCTATATGGATAACTATCGTACTGCTCCGGAGGAGATCCACTGGGATTTCATTCGTCTTGCCCTTTCAAGCATCGCTGATCTGGCAATTATCCCCATGCAGGATTATCTGGGACTGGGGTCAGAGGCACGTTTGAACTTCCCCTCTACTATGGGTGAGAACTGGAAATGGAGAATGCTCCCCGGTCAGTTCAATGAGGAGCTGGTAGAGCGTATCCACAGTCTGGCAGTGCGTTACAGCCGTATCCCGAAGGCTCCGCTCATTGAGGCAACGAAGGAGCAGGAGGAGCCGCTGGAGATGGCGGAGCATGTCATGAACGCGGTTGTGGAAGCACCTCTGATGGAAGAGGTGATCTCCACTGTGCAGGAAGAGGAGGCAAGAGCAGAGGAAGCAAGGGAGCTTGGCTTCCGGGAGACCGTTGTTTCCGACATTTCCGAGGAGGAGATGGAGGAGTGGCTCGAGAACACGCTGCTGAATAAATACGGACGCCCTATGAAGCATTGCACAAGGGCGGAGATCTTCGATGCGCTGATGATGCTGCTTCGTGATAAAATGGAGAGCTGGCCAAGGGTGCAGGGAAAGAAAAAGCTGTATTATATCTCAGCTGAGTTCCTGATGGGAAAACTGCTCTCCAACAATCTGATCAATATGAACCTGTTTAAAAAGGTGGATCACATTCTCAGGAAGAATCAGCTGGATCTGGGAGATATTGAGGAGATCGAGCTGGAGCCCTCCCTCGGAAACGGCGGTCTGGGCCGTCTCGCTGCCTGCTTCCTGGATTCCATTGCGACCCTGGGGCTTTACGGGGACGGTGTAGGACTGAATTATCATTACGGACTGTTCCGCCAGATGTTTGTAAACAATAAGCAGAATGAGGTGAAAAATACCTGGCTTACGGAAAACAGCTGGCTGATCCGTCAGAGTGAGCATTTCCGGGTGCCGTTCCGTGATTTCACCGTGGAATCCACCATGTATGACATCACCATTCCCGGATACCACGGAAAATGCAACCGCCTGCATCTGTTCGATCTGGATTCCGTGGATGACTCCATGGTAGGTGATGATTCTATTGCCTTTGATCAGTCAGATATCCGCCGCTGCCTGACCCTGTTCCTGTATCCGGATGATTCCACCCGTCAGGGACAGCTGCTGAGGATCTATCAGCAGTACTTCATGGTCAGCAATGCTGCACAGCTGATTCTGAAGGAATGTGCAGACAGAGGAGTGGATCTTCACGAAATGCCGGATCATGTGGTGATCCAGATCAATGACACGCACCCCTCCATGGTGATTCCGGAGATGATCCGCCTTCTTCTGGAAAGAGGCTTTTCTATGAATGAAGCCATCGATGTGGTAAGCCGAACCTGTGCTTATACCAATCATACGATTCTGGCTGAGGCACTGGAAAAATGGCCGATGGACTATCTGGAGGAGGTGGTTCCGCACCTTCTTCCGATCATTCATGAGCTGAATAACCGGGTAAATGCAAAATATCACGATCCGAAGGTTGCGATCATTGATGAGACCAACCGTGTGCATATGGCACATATGGATATCCATTACGGCTTCTCTGTAAATGGAGTAGCAGCTCTTCATACGGATATTCTGAAGAAATCCGAGCTGCATGATTTCTATCAGCTGTATCCCGGCAAGTTCAATAACAAGACAAACGGAATCACATTCCGCCGCTGGCTGCTTTCCTGCAACCGCGGTCTGACGGAGTATCTGACAGAGCTGATCGGCGGGGATTTCCGTTCCGACGCAGCGCTTCTGAAGAAGCTTCGCGACTATGAAGAGGATGCAGCTGTTCTGAAAAATCTGGAGAAGATCAAGCGTGAGAACAAGAAAGCTCTTCGCCAGTATCTGTACGAAACACAGAATATCGATATCAATGTGGATTCTATCTTCGATGTACAGATCAAGCGCCTGCACGAATATAAGCGGCAGCAGATGAATGCTCTGTATGTGA
The DNA here is from genome assembly GCA_030527645.1 of Lachnospiraceae bacterium. GTDB lineage: Bacteria > Bacillota > Clostridia > Lachnospirales > Lachnospiraceae > JAKSRN01. The sequence continues at coordinate 106,494 of JAUNAJ010000005.1, forward strand.
TCCATAAATATCTGGATATTAAGGCAGGCAATCTGCCGAAGACACCGATCACCATGTTCTTTGGTGCAAAGGCTGCACCTGCCTATACCATTGCTAAGGACATTATCCACCTGATCCTCTGCCTGTCTCAGCTGATCGACAGTGATCCGGAGGTGCGTCCGTATCTGAAGGTTGTGATGATTGAAAATTACAATGTCACAAAGGCGGCAAAGCTGATCCCTGCAGCAGATGTATCTGAGCAGATCTCTCTTGCATCCAAGGAAGCATCCGGAACCGGCAATATGAAGTTCATGCTGAACGGTGCTGTCACTCTGGGTACAGAGGATGGAGCAAATGTAGAGATCCACGAGCTGGTGGGAGATGACAATATCTATATCTTCGGCAAGATGCCGGATGATGTCATTGCCCTCTATGATGAGAAAAAACAGGATGAGAAGGCAGGATACAATCCGGGCACCTACTATCAGAACAATGCCAAGATCCGCAGACTGGTAGACTTCATTATCTCCGAGCAGCTGCAGAGCATTGGTGATCCGGTTGCACTCAGGAGACTGTTTGATGAGCTCACAGGAAAAGACTGGTTCATGACCCTTCTGGATCTGGAGGATTATATCTCAGTGAAGGAAACCATGTTCAGGGATTATGAGGACCGCAGCGCATGGAACAAAAAGGCGCTGATCAATATTGCAGAGGCAGGATATTTCTCCTCTGACAGAACCATTGCGGATTATAACAGAGAGATCTGGCATCTGGCATAACGGACTCGATCGGAACTTCGAGTACCGATGCGGGACGGATCCCGCACTGACAGAGTAAATACAATGAGGAGGCTGTTTGTGGCTGATTATTCAAAAGAAATAGAAAAACGGCGTACATTTGCCATTATTTCCCATCCGGATGCCGGTAAAACTACACTGACTGAAAAGTTTCTTCTTTACGGAGGTGCCATTAATCTGGCGGGCTCCGTAAAGGGAAAGGCAACAGCCAGACATGCGGTGTCTGACTGGATGGAGATTGAGAAGGAGAGAGGTATCTCTGTTACATCTTCCGTTCTTCAGTTTAACTACGGAGGATATTGCATCAATATCCTTGACACGCCGGGACATCAGGATTTCTCGGAGGATACCTACCGTACCCTGATGGCAGCAGATTCGGCGGTCATGGTCATTGACGGAAGCAAGGGCGTGGAGGCACAGACAAGAAAGCTGTTTAAGGTCTGTGTCATGCGTCACATTCCGATCTTCACTTTTATCAACAAAATGGACCGGGATGCCAACGATACCTTTGATCTGCTGGATGAGATCGAAAAGGAGCTGGGCATTGCCACCTGTCCGGTCAACTGGCCCATCGGATCCGGAAAAAATTTCAAGGGAGTCTATGACAGAAACACCAGGAAGGTCCGTGTATTCTCCGACACGCAGAAGGGCACAAAGGAGGGACTGGAGGAGGAGATCGCTGTGGATGATCCCCATCTTCTCGACCTCGTTTCAGAGGAGCAGAAGCAGACGCTGGAGGATGAGATCGAGCTGCTGGATGGTGCTGCTGCCGAATTCGATCAGGAGCTGGTAAACAAGGGAGAGCTTTCACCTGTATTCTTTGGATCAGCGCTGACAAACTTCGGCGTGGAGACCTTCCTGAAGCATTTCCTGGCAATGACAAGCTCTCCGCTTCCGCGCACCAGCGATGCAGGAGTGATCGATCCCATGGAGGAGGATTTTTCTGCCTTTGTTTTCAAGATCCAGGCAAATATGAATAAAAATCACCGGGATCGTATTGCATTTATGCGTGTATGCTCCGGAAAGTTTGATGCCAACCGGGAAGTGTACCATGTGCAGGGCAATAAGAAGATGCGTCTTCTGCAGCCTCAGCAGATGATGGCAGATGACAGACATGTGGTGGATGAGGCATTTGCCGGTGATATTATCGGCGTCTTTGATCCGGGTATCTTCTCCATCGGAGACACGATCTGCACCGCCGGAAAGAAATTTGCCTATGAGGGGATCCCGACCTTTGCACCGGAGCATTTTGCCCGTGTTGCTCTTCTGGATTCCATGAAAAGAAAGCAGTTTGTGAAGGGAATCAATCAGATTGCTCAGGAGGGTGCCATTCAGATCTTCCAGGAGGCCAAAGGCGGAATGGAAGAGATCATCGTCGGAGTGGTTGGCGTTCTTCAGTTCGATGTTTTGAAGTACCGCCTGGAAAACGAATACAATGTAGAAATCCGTCTGGATATGCTGCCCTATGAATATATCCGATGGATCGCCAATAAAGAAAATGTGGATCTGGATCGGCTGGTGGGAACCTCCGATATGAAGAAGGTCATGGATCTGAAGGGCAATCCGCTGCTGCTGTTCATCAACTCCTGGAGTGTCGGCATGGTGCTGGATCGAAATGAGGGACTGGTGCTGGAGGAGTTCAGCAAAAACTGATGCAGTATGCTTTTCAATTGATTGGGATTTTGCTATAATTGATGCGTAGGGTGCTGCTGATACCGGCATGTGTTTCAGCCTGCACATCAGATAAACGATGATACGCTGGCGTCGATACGGCTATGATCCAAAGGAGGTTTGACGTGGCAGATAATAAGAACAGAAATACCTATACAATTTATGACGATGATACCATCGGCACCGTTCAGATTGCCGATGAGGTGGTTGCGATCATTGCGGGACTGGCAGCAACGGAGGTAGAAGGTGTGGATTCCATGGTTGGAAACATAACCAATGAGCTGGTTGCGAAGCTTGGAATGAAAAATCTTGCAAAGGGCGTAAAGATCGAAGTGAACGAGAATGTGGTTCATGTCAGAATCGTTCTGAACATCAAATACGGCTACAATATTCCTGAGACCAGCAAGGCGGTGCAGGACAGAGTGAAAACTGCGATCGAGAATATGACAGGCCTGGAGGTTTCAGGTGTGGATGTGGGAATTGCAGATGTAGTGCTGGATCCGGCAAAATAAAAGATACATGTACAAATGAAGGGGGAACTGAAATGGTTTTTCAGAGCCCCCTTATCTGCATGAAAGCGGTTCGGCTCAGTCGGAGGTCAATCTCCGCTGAGTTTTGCTTGATGAAGGAGTGGATAATGAAGAGAAGCGAACAGAGAAGAACGATTTTTCATCTTCTTTTTATGGCATTGTTCAATGAGCAGGAAGAGATGCCGGAGAAGGTGAACTTTTATCTGGATACCATGGAAGACGGATCGGATGAAGAAAAACAGCTGATTCCAAGTGAGGAGGACACAGTCTACATCCGGGAAAAATATCAGCTGATCCAGGAGAAGCTTCCGGAGATCGATGAGCTGATCAATTCCAGCTCAAAGGGTTGGAAGACAGGCAGGATGAACAAGGTGGATCTGTCTATCCTCCGCCTGGCTGCATATGAAGTGAAGTATGACGACAGGGTACCTGTCGGAGTAGCGATCAACGAGGCGGTGGAGCTGGCTAAAAAATACGGCGGTGATAATTCCCCTGCCTTTATCAATGGAGTTCTCGGAAAGATTGCCCGGGATGCAGAGGCATAATATTGAGCAGCGTATATTCGGTAACTCAGATCAACGGGTATATCAAACACCTGTTTCAACAGGATTTCATGCTGACACGGATCTCTGTTCGAGGTGAGGTCAGCAACTGTAAATACCATGGTTCCGGTCATATCTACTTCACTTTGAAGGATCAGACGTCCTCCATCGGCTGCGTGATGTTTGCCTCCGCAAGAAGGGGGCTGGCTTTCCCCATGCGGGACGGAGACCGGGTGACAGTGACCGGAAGCATTGATGTATATGAAAGAGACGGCCGCTATCAGATGTATGCCAGGTCAATCGTAAAAGAGGGGGCCGGCATTCTGTATGAGCGGTTTCTTGCGCTTAAAGCGGACCTGGAGGATATGGGTATGTTTGCGGAGGAGTACAAGCAGCCCATACCGGAATATGTACGTACAGTCGGAATCGTCACATCTCCCACAGGAGCCGCGGTGCAGGATATCCGCAACATAGCAGGCAGAAGGAATCCCTTTGTACAGCTGATTCTGTATCCCGCCCTTGTGCAGGGGGAGGGGGCAGTCGAAAGTATCTGCAGAGGAATTGCGGCTCTTGATGCCCTTCACCCGGATGTGATCATAGTGGGTCGGGGCGGAGGCTCACTGGAGGATCTGTGGGCTTTCAACGAGGAAGCAGTTGCCAGAGCGATCTTTCAGTGCAGTACACCTGTGATCTCCGCTGTAGGACATGAAACAGATACCTCCATCAGTGATTATGTAGCGGATCTGTACGCACCTACTCCTTCAGCAGCCGCGGAACTGGCAGTTAAGGATATCCGGGAGACTCTGAATCGGAAGGAACAGTACAGAATTCGGATCCGATCTCTGCTGGAGGCGAAGCTTCGGGAGCAGAGAACCCTTCTCGAAGCCCGCAGAAGCCGTTTGGGTTATCTAAGTCCTGAAAACCGGATCCGGGAGCAGCGCCGGCAGCTGATGGATCTGGAGCAGAGACTGCAGGATGCGGCATTCCGCTCTCTGGAGGAAAAACGAATGCAGCTGCAGATCAGAATCGGCCGCATGAAGGGCTGCTCACCGCTGGACCGCCTGAATCAGGGATATTCCTTCGTGGAAAAAGGACAGGAACCCGTGAAAAGCATCAGTCAGATCCGTGCAGGGGATCTGCTGAATATCTATGTGCGGGACGGCAGCATTCTTGCGGAGGTGAAGGAAACTGCAGAGGCACCGGATCCGGCAGCAAAGAAATAAGGACAAAGAAGCTATGAATGAAAATAATCAGAAGGAACCGCTGCAGGAGCTGACAGTGGAAGAGAGCTTTGCGGAGCTCGACAGTCTTGTGCAGCAGATGGAAAGCGGCGGTCCTACGCTGGAGGAATCCTTTCGGCTGTATGAAAGAGGGATGCAGCTTTTGAAACATTGCAGCGAAAAAATCGATCTGGTAGAAAAAAAGATGCTTCAGATCAGTGAGGATGGGGAACTAATTGAGTTTTAAGGAAAAGCTGAATAGAAAAACAGAGGAAGTGAATCAGATCCTGAAGAGCTATCTGCCTGAGGAGAAAGGATTTTCAGAGAGCCTGATCCGCGCAATGAATTACAGTATGACTGCAGGCGGCAAACGGATCCGTCCGATCCTGCTGCATGAAAGCTTTCTGCTGTTCGGAGGAGAAGGCAGGCTGGATGAGCCGTTTATGGCTGCAATCGAGATGATCCATACCCATTCTCTGATCCATGATGATCTTCCTGCCATTGATAACGATGAATATCGCAGAGGAAAAAAAACAACGCATGCTGCATTTGGAGAAGCGCTGGGGGTTCTCAGCGGTGATGCCCTTTTGAATTATGCCTATGAAACCGCACTGGAGGCAGTGTGCAGCAGGGCGGCGGAGGATGCCCTGCGAGGTATGAATGCGCTGAAGATCCTGTCTGATAAAACAGGAATATACGGCATGCTGGGCGGTCAGAGCGTGGATGTGATGAATGAAAAGAATCAGGGACATGCACTGTCCGGTCAGGAGCTGGATTATATTTACAAAAACAAAACAGCAGCCCTGCTGGAGGCTCCGCTGATGGCGGGTGCCGTGCTGGCAGGAGCTTCCCGGGAGGAAACTGCTCTTATGGAGCAGGTGGGAAGATATACCGGACTTGCTTTTCAGATCCAGGATGATATTCTGGATCTGATCAGCACAACAGAAGAGCTGGGAAAACCGGTTCATTCTGATGAAAAAAATCAGAAAACAACCTATGTAACACTATGCGGAATTGATGGAGCCGCTGCGCAGGTGCAGGCTCTGACGGAAAAGGCAGCTGCAATCCTGGATGCTCTTATGCAGAGTAATTGCCGGGGAACTGCCGCAGGGTCGGAGAAAGGCAGTTTCCTTCGGGAACTGATCCTGTATATGGCACTGCGCAAAAAATAGGAACCTATGCTGGAGAAGATAAATAAACCAAATGATGTGCAGAAGCTTTCAGTGGAAGAATTACCGGAACTTGCTGCTGAGATCAGGAAGTTTCTGATCCGAAGTATCAGCAAGACCGGCGGACATCTTGGATCCAATCTGGGAGTGGTTGAGCTGACCATTGCCCTGCACCGGGTCTATCACCTGCCGGAGGATAAGATCATCTGGGATGTAGGACATCAGGCCTATACGCACAAGATTCTTACGGGAAGAAAGGATGACTTCGAGCACCTCCGCATGGAGGGGGGAATCAGCGGGTTCCCCCGCAGGGCAGAGAGTGCCTGCGACAGCTTTGACACAGGACACAGCTCCACATCCATTTCCTGCGGATTGGGCTATGTAAAAGCCCGGGATCTTCTGAAAAAGAAGTATTCTGTTGTATCGATCATCGGTGACGGTGCTTTGACAGGGGGACCTGCTTTTGAGGCGCTGAACAACCTGGCGGAGCTTGAGAAAAATTATGTTGTGATTCTCAATGACAACCAGATGTCTATTAACCGGAACGTGGGAGGAATGCCCCGGTATCTCGGAACGCTTCGAACCTCCGCGGCCTATACGGATCTGAAGATGAAGGTGACCAATGCACTGCAGCAGGTTCCGAAGGTGGGGGAGGAGATGGTGGATACTCTCCGAAGAACCAAGAGCAGTATAAAGCAGCTGGTGATTCCCGGAATGCTGTTCGAAAATATGGGGCTTACCTATCTGGGCCCGGTGGATGGACACAATATACCCAAGCTGATCCAGGTGCTGGAGGAAGCAAAGCGTTTTCAGGGACCGGTGCTGGTTCATGTGATCACACAGAAGGGACGCGGGTATGCGCCTGCCATCAGACAGCCTGCTAAATTTCACGGAACAGGTCCCTTTGTTATTAAAACGGGACAGCCAAAGAAGATGACCGGTCCCTCTTATGGTCATGCGTTCAGCGAAGTGCTCTGTGAGGAGGCTGGTAAAAATAAGAAAATCACAGCTGTTACTGCGGCTATGAAGGAGGGGACAGGACTGGCAAAATTTGCTGAGCTGTATCCGGATCGATTCTTTGATGTGGGAATCGCCGAGGGGCATGCGGTGACATTTGCGTCAGGTCTTGCCCTTGGAGGGCTGATTCCCGTATTTGCTGTTTATTCTTCCTTTCTTCAGAGGGGATTCGATCAGCTGATGCATGATATCTGTATGCAGAACCTGCCTTCCGTTTTCATGGTGGACAGAGCAGGACTGGTAGGTGCAGACGGAAGAAGTCATCAGGGCTGCTTTGACCTGTCCTATCTGTCTATGATGCCGAACATGACAGTTATGGCACCTAAAAATGATCTTGAGCTGAAGGAGATGTTTCGATTTGCAGTAAGAAACAGCGGGCCGACAGCAATCCGTTATCCCCGAGGCGCTGCCTGGACCGGTCTGCAGGAGCATCGTGCACCTGTTGAACGGGGACGTTCGGAGCTTCTGTTCCGGGGATCCCGGATCGCTTTGCTGGCTGTTGGATCCATGGTGGAGACTGCCCTGCAGGTGCGGGAGCATTTTCTTAAACAGGGAGTAGAACTGACGCTGGTGAATGTCCGGTTTGTTAAGCCGCTGGACAGGGAGCTGCTGCGGGAGCTGGCAGAGGATCACAGCTGTTTTGTCACGATGGAGGAAAATGTCAGGATCGGTGGCTTCGGTCAGCAGACGGCTGATTTTGTTCGGGAAGAGGAACTTCCGGTATCGGTGTCAGTGTTCGCGATTCCGGATCAGTTCGTTGGTCACGGATCTGTTGACAGGCAGAGGCAGCTGCTTGGACTGGATGCAGGATCTGTGATCAGAGCAGCAGAAAGGCTGCTGAAAAAAGAGCGGTCTTATGATTCGGTCCGGCTGCAGGAAACCACAGGAGAGAGTTGAAGACAGTATGAAAGAAAGATTAGATCTATTGGTAACACAGCAGGGGCTTGCTCCTTCCAGAGAAAAGGCAAAGGCCATGATCATGGCGGGGCTGGTGCTGGTGGACGGACAAAGAGAGGATAAACCGGGAACTACCTTTCCTGATACAGTGAAGATCACGATCAAGGGAAATCCCATTCCCTTTGTCAGCCGCGGAGGTCTGAAGCTGGATAAGGCGGTGAAGCATTTTTCTCTGGATCTGTCAGGGAAAACCTGTATGGATGTAGGCAGCTCCACCGGAGGTTTTACAGACTGCATGCTGCAGAACGGTGCTGTAAAGGTATATTCCGTGGATGTGGGTCACGGCCAGCTGGACTGGAAGCTTCGAAACGATCCCCGGGTAGTATGTATGGAGAGGACAAACATCCGCTATGTGGTGCCTGAGGATATACAGGAAGCACCGGAATTCGTATCCATTGATGTTTCCTTTATTTCGCTGACAAAGGTTCTTCCCCCTGTAAAAATGCTTATGGCGGAACAGGCGGAGATGGTCTGTCTGATCAAACCGCAGTTTGAAGCGGGCAGAGAGAAGGTAGGAAAGAAGGGGGTTGTTCGGGATCCCAGGGTGCATCAGGAGGTGATCTGCAGGGTCATGGAGTTTGCGGCATCCGAAGGATTTCAGCTGCTGCACCTGGAATTTTCACCCATTAAGGGTCCGGAAGGAAATATCGAGTATCTTCTTCATTTGAAGAAAGGGTCAGAGGAGACGGAACAGACGATTTCGCTGGAAAAGTGGAATAGTACAGCGGAGGAGATCGTAAAGGAGGCACACGTGTCATTGAATTCCAGCGTGTGATTGAAAGCGGAGCAATGGATAAATTTTTTGTTTTAACGAACCGGATCAAGGATAAGGATCTTCAGGTGACCACCGCCATTGTCAAGTATCTGAAGGAGCATGGGAAAAGCTGTGCTGTCGGTGAAACCGGTGCGATCACAGGAAAACCGGGAAGCGGCTATACGGATCCGTCTCTCATTCCGGAGGGAACGGAGTGTATCCTGGTCCTGGGAGGAGACGGTACCATGATCCGGGCGGCAAGAGATGTTGCGGGCAGAGGAATTCCTCTGTTCGGTGTGAATCTCGGCACTCTTGGCTATCTGGCAGAGGTGGATAAAAATAACGTATTCCATGCACTGGATCATCTGATGGAGGATCGATATATCATTGAGCGGCGAATGATGCTGCAGGGAAGAGTATTCAGAGAAAAAACGATCATGGGTGACGAAATCGCTCTGAACGATATTGTGATAGCCCGGGAATCGGGCTTGAAGGTGCTGCAGCTGGACAATTACGTGAACGGCTCCTATCTGAATACGTATCGGGCAGACGGAATTATTCTGTCAACGCCTACAGGATCTACGGGATACAGCCTGTCTGCAGGCGGTCCCATTGTTTCCCCCCAGGCAAATCTGTTTGTCATGACTCCTCTGGCAGCACATGCACTGAATAAGCGGAGTGTGATCCTGCCCCCGGAGGATGTGATCACAGTGGAACTTGGTCCCGGCCGGGAGGTGGAACAGGAAAAAGCCATGGTGTATTTCGATGGAGATGCAAGACTGCCGATCGTTACCGGAGATCGGGTAGAGATTTCAAGAGCACCGCTGGACACGGTATTTATAAAAATCCATTACACCAGTTTTCTTGAGGTACTGGGCAGAAAGATGACAGATCTGTAAACAATAGAAAAGAGAGTAGGATATGAAATCAGCCAGACATGACCAGATCATTAAACTGATCAGAGAATTTCATATAGAAACGCAGGAGGAACTGGCCTCCAGGCTGAATGAGAACGGTTTCTCTGTTACGCAGGCCACTGTATCCAGAGATATCCGTCAGCTGAAGCTGACGAAGGTTCCTGATGACAGAGGGCGGCTGTACTATGCCCTTTCTCAGAGTGCACAGGCGAACCAGACAGAGCGTTTCGGCAGAGTGCTGAAGGATGCCTTTGTATCCATGGAACTGGCTGGAAATCTTCTGGTGATCAAGACAGCCTCCGGCATGGCGATGGCAGCAGCGGCTGTTCTGGATGAATGGGACTGGCCGGAGATCATCGGCTGTATCGCCGGGGATAATACCATTATGTGTGCGATCCGGACGGAGGAGGATGCGGCTGCAGTGCAGAGAAAACTGAAGCGGATCCTGGAATCTCCGTGAGAAAACCTGAAAATCGCCCGGAGTACCTCCGGGCGATTTTCTAAATGGTCATCACCTCATTGTTTGAGGCTGAATGAGTGCTTTGCGGGCAAAAGCCCGTGGAAAAGGAAATAAGACAGAATGCTGACAAATTTGCATGTAAAAAATCTTGCCCTGATCGAAGAGGCCGATGTGGAATTCGGTCCGGGACTGAATATTCTTACCGGCGAGACGGGAGCAGGTAAATCCATACTTCTGGGCTCTATTAATCTTGCATTAGGAAAAAAAATGACAAAGGACATGATCCGTGAGGGTGCTGACTCTGCGCTGGTGGAGCTGATCTTTCAGATCGAAAACGAACGGCTGTTGGAGAAACTGAAGGATCTGGAGGTGGAACTTTCAGAAGGACAGCTGATCATAACCAGAAAGCTGTCCGGCGGGCGCAGTATCAGCAGGATCAACGGAGAGACCTGCACCATGGCTAGGCTGAAGGAGGTATCCTCACTGCTGCTGGATATCCACGGACAGCACGATCATCAGTCCCTGCTGTATAAGGACAAGCAGCTGGAGATTCTTGATTTTTACGGTCGCAGCTCTCTGAAGGATTTACAGGAGCAGACCGAGGAACGCTGGAAAGAGTACAGAAAACTGAAAAAAGAGCTGTCAGAGTATCGTCTGGACGAGGAAGAGCAGGCAAGGGAAATCTCCTTCCTGGAATTTGAGATCAATGAGATCGATGAAGCAAATATCATTCCCGGTGAGGAAGAGGAGCTGGAGCAGCGGTACCGCCGTATGAATCACAGCAAAACCATTGTACAGGCATTGGGAAGCGTGTATCAGATGACAGGAGCCGGAGACGGGGCCGGTGATCTCTGCGGCCGATCCGTGCGTGAGCTGGGAACAGTCTCCGGATACGATGAGAGTCTGAAGGATCTGCAGACCATGCTGATGGATGTGGAAGCTCTGCTGGCGGATTTTAATCGGGACGTAAGCCGTTACCTGGAGGATTTTACTTTCTCGGAGCAGGAGTTTTACGAAACAGAAAATCGGCTGGATCTGATCAATCATTTGAAAGCGAAATTCGGCTCCACTACCCGGGAGGTTCTCGAGGCAAGAGACAGAAAGCAGCAGCGTCTGGATACGCTCAACAATTATGAAGTGATCCGGGCTGATCTGGAGAAGAAGCTGGCAGAGGCTGAAAGAAGGCTGAAGGAGGTATCCGGACAGCTTTCAGCCGCAAGAAAAAGCTGTGCGGAGAAGCTGTCAGAGGAGATCATCCAGGGTCTTAAGGATCTGAATTTTCTGGATGTCCGGTTTGAAATCGGCTTCGAGCGGACGGCTGATTACGGTAAAAACGGCTGGGATATAGTAGAATTCCGTATCTCTACCAATCCGGGAGAGCCTATACGGCCTCTGGACAAGGTGGTTTCCGGCGGTGAGCTTTCCAGAATCATGCTGGCGATCCGTACCATTCTGGCAGATCAGGATGATACAGACACTCTGATCTTTGACGAGATCGATACAGGAATCAGCGGAAGGACTGCTCAGAAGGTTTCAGAAAAGATGGCGGAGATCGGAAACAACCATCAGGTGCTCTGCATCACCCATCTTGCTCAGATCGCTGCAATGGCAGACCGTCATTTCGAAATCAGAAAACAGGTAGAAGACCGGGAAACGGTGACCAGGATTTATCCGCTGTCCCGGGAGGAATCGGTCCGGGAGCTGGCAAGAATTCTCGGCGGTGCTGAGATTACAGCAGCGGTAGAGCATACGGCAGGTGAAATGAAGGAACTGGCTGAGAAGACAAAAAGAGAAAAAGCAGATCAAAGGAACCGGTGATCATCGGAAAATAATTCAGGTAAAAAGAAAGAGGAATCTTGAAAAAAGCTATTTACAATTTTCTGGAATGATAGTATACTGTAACACACCAACACTTTAAAGGTGCAAAGTACCATCTCATGAGAAATGCACTCTGAAATGGCAGTTGCTCAGGATAATTACAATATATACAGAAACGAGGTTCCATAAAATGAAAGAATTATCAAAGCTGATGGGTTACAGTGAGAACACGAAGGTTCTGGATGCCACACTTCGCGACGGTGGTCTTGTGAACGATTTCTTTTTCCCGGAGGATTTTGCCTCCGCCCTGTATAAAGCAAATCTGAAGGCCGGCGTTGATTACATGGAACTGGGATATAAGGCAAACAAGGAGCTGTTTGATCCGGAGAAGTTCGGTCCGTTGAAGTTCTGTGATGACGACTATATCCGCAGCATTGTAGGTGATAACATGACTGATCTGAAGCTTGCGGTGATGGCGGATGTGGGACGGTGCAATTACAAGGAGGATATCCATCCAAGGAATGAGAGTCCCTTTGATATGGTGCGTGTCGCTACCTATGTAAACACGATCCCTGCAGCAGTGGATATGATTGAGGATGCGGCAGCAAAGGGATATGAGACGACCTGCAATATCATGGCGATCTCCAGCGGACAGCAGGAGAATCACAGAATCGCCCTGGAGGCACTGTGCCAGACACCGGTGGAGGTGATCTATATTGTAGACAGCTACGGTGCCTTCTATCCGGAACAGATCAGCCGGGTGGTGGATACCTTTATGGACGTCTGCGCAAAGTACGGCAAGAAGATCGGAATGCATGCACACAACAATCAGCAGATGGCATTTGCAAACACGGTTGAGGCAGTTGGTGACGGAGTGGAATTTCTGGATGCAACCTATGCAGGCATGGGCAGGGGGGCAGGCAACTGCTCCATGGAGCTGCTGCTGGGCATGCTGCATAATCCAAAGTACTATCAGTTCCCGGTTATTGACTTTATCGAGAAGCATATCAATCCTCTGAAAAAACAGGGTGTGGTATGGGGCTACGATCTGCAGTATATGCTGACCGGAATCCTGAACCAGCATCCCAGAACAGCCATTGCCTTCACAAAGGAAGGACGGGATGATTACGCAGCCTTCTATAAGGAAGTAGTTGCCCTTGATTGAGCAGTAATACTAATACACCATAGAATCCCCTGTAATGATCTTTGGTCATTGCAGGGGATTTTTGCGTACCGAGAACAGAAGCGTTACACCAGTCACAGTGAACAGTAACGCACACAGCATGAGAGTATATTTTCATAGAAAAAGGTGTTGACAAAAATATAGGGTGGTGCTATCTTAAGAGCGTAGATATTAGCACTCCAGTTAATTGAGTGCTAACAAATCAAAAACGAAGGGAGCGGATCATGGAACTGGATGGAAGAAAAAGAATCATACTGAAGACGATCATTCAGAACTATCTGGAAACCGGTGAACCGGTGGGATCAAGAACGATTTCAAAATGTTCCGATCTGAAACTGAGCTCCGCTACCATTCGAAATGAGATGTCTGATCTGGAAGAGATGGGCTACATCCTTCAGCCCCATACCTCTTCAGGACGAATTCCTTCAGACAAGGGCTATCGTCTCTATGTAGACGAGCTGATCAAGGAGAAGGATCAGGAAGTAGCCGACATGAAGGAGATGATGATCCAGAAAACAGACCGTCTGGAGCATATGCTGAAGCAGGTGGTGAAGGTGCTTGCCTCCAACACCAACTATGCGACCATGATCACCGGTCCTACCTATCATCAGAATCGGCTGAAGTTCATTCAGCTGTCCAAGGTAAGCGAGCAGCAGCTTCTGGCTGTGATCGTTACTGAGGGAAATCTGATGAAAAACCAGTTCATTGCGCTGGAGGAACCGATCGACGATGAACGTCTGCTGAAGCTGAATCTTCTGCTGAACACACAGCTGAACGGTCTCACCATCGGCGAGATCAATCTGGATATGATCCGGACCATGAAGCAGCAGGCAGGCATTCACAGCTCCGTTGTAGGAAGTGTGGTGGATGCGGTGGCAGAGGCGATCCAGCCGGATGAGGAAGACCGCCCGGTATTTACCAGCGGCGCCACCAATATTTTTAAATATCCGGAGCTGGCGGATTCAGCCACTGCCAGTGAGCTGATCAATGCACTGGAAGAGAAGAAGGAACTGGTGGAGATCCTGAAGGAAAGCGGGTTGGATTCCGAGGAGAATCCGGGAACAGGCATTCAGGTATACATCGGAAATGAATCTCCCATCCAGACACTGAAGGATTGTTCCGTAGTAACTGCAAGCTATGATCTTGGCGACGGCCTGAAGGGAACCATCGGTATCCTGGGACCAAAGCGTATGGACTATGAAAATGTAGTGGACAATCTGAAAACATTAAAGGTCCAGCTTGATAAGGTGTTTGGTAAATCAAAGGATGAAAACGGCGGGAATGTGAGTGTGACGATCGATGCAATCCTTCCATCTGACTCTGAGTCGGAGGAATAGAGCGGAACATATTTCGCGTGCATTGGATCCATTTCGCAGAACACCGCACGTTACCAATAGAATAACAGAAAGTGAGAGTATTTGTGACAGATATGGAAAACAAAGAACAGAATATTCCGGAAACTGAAGCAGAAGAAATCGAGATTGAAGATACAGCTGAGGAAACTGCCGAAACTGCTGGAGAAAACGCTGAGACAGCGGAAGATACAGCTGCAGAAGAGGAAAAAGACACAGCAGAGCAGTCCGATGAAACTGCAGAAGAACAGCAGGAGGAGAAAAAATCCTTCTTCCGCAAGAAAGATAAAAAGGACAAAAAAGATGAGAAGATCGAAGAACTGACCGATCGTCTGACAAGAACGATGGCAGAGTTCGAGAACTTCCGTAAACGATCCGAGAAAGAAAAATCCACCATGTTCCTGTACGGAGCAAAGGATGTGATCGAGAAGATCCTTCCGGTTGTGGACAACTTTGAAAGAGGGCTGGCAACAGCTGACCCGGAGGATCCCTTTGCAGAGGGAATGAATAAAATCTATAAGCAGCTGACCACAGTGCTGGCCGAGATCGGGGTTACCCCCATCGAGTCGGTGGGTCAGGAGTTTGATCCGAATCTTCACAACGCAGTGATGCACGTGGAGGATGAGGAAGCCGGTGACAATGTGGTTGTCGAAGAATTCCAGAAGGGATACAAGTACAAAGACACCATCGTTCGTCACAGTATGGTAAAGGTTGCAAACTGACAACAGTTTACAGATAAATAGATCAACACCGGCAGAGCATGCCGGAGACAATACTAAGTCAGGAGGACAAGATTATGGGAAAAATTATCGGTATTGACCTTGGAACAACCAATAGCTGTGTAGCAGTAATGGAAGGTGGAAAACCAACCGTTATCTCCAATGCAGAAGGAAGCAGAACAACACCGTCTGTAGTAGCATTTACAAAAACAGGCGAGCGTCTGGTAGGTGAGCCTGCAAAACGTCAGGCAGTTACCAACGCTGACAAAACAATCTCTTCTATTAAGAGACATATGGGTACAGATTATAAAGTAGCCATTGATGACAAGAAATATTCTCCTCAGGAGATTTCCGCTATGATTCTGCAGAAACTGAAAAGCGATGCAGAGAACTACCTTGGTGAGAAGGTAACAGAGGCGGTTATTACCGTTCCGGCTTATTTTAACGATGCGCAGCGTCAGGCAACAAAGGATGCAGGACGTATCGCAGGACTTGATGTAAAACGTATCATCAACGAGCCTACAGCAGCAGCGCTTGCATATGGTCTGGACAATGAGAATGAGCAGAAGATCATGGTATACGACCTTGGCGGCGGTACCTTCGATGTTTCCATCATTGAGATCGGTGACGGCGTTATTGAGGTACTGGCAACAGCCGGAAACAATAAGCTCGGAGGCGATGACTTTGATGAGAAGATCGCGCAGTATATGCTCGCTGAGTTCAAAAAGATGGAGGGTGTAGACCTCTCTACTGATAAAATGGCTATGCAGCGAATCAAAGAGGCTGCAGAGAAGGCAAAAAAAGAGCTTTCCAGCGCAACAACAACCAACATCAACCTTCCATTCATCACTGCTACTGCAGAGGGACCGAAGCATTTCGATATGAACCTGACAAAGGCTAAATTCGATGAGCTGACACATGATTTGGTTGAGCTGACAGCAGAGCCGGTACGTAAGGCTCTCAGCGATGCAGGTCTTGCCGCAGGTGAGCTGAGCAAGGTTCTCCTTGTTGGTGGATCTACCCGTATTCCTGCCGTACAGGATAAGGTAAAACAGCTGACCGGTCATGAGCCAAGCAAAACTCTGAACCCGGATGAGTGTGTAGCCCTTGGTGCTTCTGTACAGGGCGGCAAGCTTGCTGGTGATGCAGGTGCCGGAGACATCCTTCTTCTGGATGTAACTCCTCTGACACTGTCCATTGAGACAATGGGAGGAATCGCTACCCATCTGATCGAGAGAAATACAACTATTCCTACAAAGAAGAGCCAGATCTTCTCCACAGCAGCTGACAACCAGACTGCAGTAGATATCAACGTTGTACAGGGTGAGCGTCAGTTCGCGAAAGACAACAAATCCCTCGGACAGTTCCGCCTGGACGGAATCCCGCCGGCACGCCGCGGTGTTCCGCAGATCGAGGTTACCTTCGATATCGATGCCAACGGTATTGTTAACGTATCTGCTAAGGAGCTGGGAACAGGAAAAGAGCAGCACATCACCATTACTGCAGGCTCCAACATGTCTGACGATGACATCGAGAAGGCTGTAAAAGAGGCAGCTGAGTTCGAGGCACAGGACAAGAAGAGAAAAGAAGCTGTAGATGCAAGAAACGATGCAGACGGAGCAGTATTCCAGGTTGAGAAAGCTCTGGAAGAGGCTGGTGACAAGCTGGGCGATGCTGACAAGAGTGCCGTTGAGGCTGATCTGGCAGCTCTGAAGGAGACTCTTGCAAAGGTTCAGATGGATAACATCACAGACGAGCAGGTTGCTGAGATGAAAGCCGGCCAGGAGAAGCTGATGCAGAGTGCACAGACTCTGTTCACAAAGATGTATGAGAACATGCAGCAGGCACAGGGAGCAGCAGGTTCTGACATGGGCGGCGCAGCAGGAGCAGACGCTGACGATGATGTAGTGGATGCAGACTATAAAGAGGTTTAATTACCGGCAGATTGACATGTGAAGGCTGATCGCTTCGTAATCGAAGCATCAATAGAAAATATGATAGAATGACTTGTTCAGGTCGGAGATTTTCTCCGACCTGTATGAGGTTATTACCCTGTCCGGAGCCAGGGCGAAAGCTGCTGGAGTTCCGTGAAGATGCCGGAATCATTCTATTTGTAAGGATTAATATATGGCAGAGAAAAGAGATTATTATGAGGTCCTTGGAGTGGACAAGAATGCGGACGATGCTGCTTTAAAGAAGGCATACCGCAAGCTGGCCAAGAAATATCATCCGGATACCAATCCGGGCGACAAGGAGGCTGAGGCAAAGTTTAAGGAAGCAACAGAAGCATACGGAATCCTCAGTGATCCCCAGAAGCGTCAGCAGTATGATCAGTTTGGTCATGCAGCCTTCGAGCAGGGCGGAGCCGGCGGCTACGGCGGCGGTTTCGAGGGATTTGATTTCAGTGATCTGTTCGGAGATCTGTTCGGCGGCGGCGCCTTTAGCGGCTTCGGCGGTTTCGGCGGAGGCGGAAGGGCAAACAACGGTCCTCAGAGAGGTGCCAATCTTCGTGCCATCGTACATCTGACCTTCGAAGAGGCAGTATTTGGCTGCGAGAAGGAGCTGGAGCTGAATCTGAAGGACAGCTGCACCGTCTGCGGCGGAACCGGAGCAAAGCCGGGTACCAAGCCTGAGACCTGTTCCAAGTGCCACGGCTCCGGTCAGGTGACCACCACCCAGCAGTCCATGTTCGGCATGATCCGCAATGTGACCACCTGTCCGCAGTGCGGCGGATCCGGAAAGACCATCAAGGAAAAGTGCACCAGCTGCGGCGGCAGTGGATTTACCTCGAGCCGGAAGAAGATCAAGGTTACGATCCCAGCGGGAATCGATCATGGACAGAGTGTCCGTATCCGGGAAAAGGGAGAGCCGGGAACCAACGGCGGACCGAGAGGAGACCTTCTGGTTCAGGTTTCCGTGGAGCAGCATCCCTTCCTGCAGCGTGATGACCGCAACATCTATTCCACAGCACCCATCAGCTTTGCACAGGCTGCCCTGGGCGGGGATATCCGCATTGCAACAGTGGACGGCGATGTGATCTATACTGTGAAACCGGGAACTCAGACGGATACAAGGATCCGGCTGAAGGGCAAGGGTGTTCCGTCTCTTCGTAACGCCAACGTCCGTGGTGATCATTATGTAACACTGATCGTTCAGACACCAACCGGACTGAATGCAGAGGCGAAGGAAGCACTTCGTGCCTTCGATGCAGCCTGCGGAAACAGTGCCGGCGCATCCTATGAAAATACAGATGAGAAGCAGACAAAGAAAAAGAAAACCTTCCGCGAGAAAGCAAAAGAGTTTTTCGAGGGAGAAGAAGAATAAAGAATCGGCTGACGGCATGATGGTTGCTGTCAGCCGATTCTTTTGATGGGAAGCATTTATTTTCACGTAATGGCCTCTTTTGTATTGCCTCTTCCGTTATTTTCATTGCTTTCCGTAAAATTATGGGGTATGATGATTGGATGTAATGTAACATGGGTAAAGTCTGAACGGAGAAAATCTATGAAATGGAATAAATATACCTTAAAAACCCTGGCGGAGGCAGAGGACATTGTGATCGCAACTCTGGCGGAAGTGGGAATCCAGGGTGTGGAGATCGAGGATAAGAAACCTCTGACCCAGGAGGATAAGGAGCAGATGTTTGTGGATATCCTTCCCGAGATGGGAGAGGATGACGGCATTGCCTACCTGAGCTTTTATCTGGAGCCGGAGGAGGACAACGAGGCGATCCTTGCCCGGGCAAAGGAGGAGCTGGAAGACCTTCGCAGCTTTATGGACATCGGAGAAGCAACCATTACTGCAGGGGAGACGGAGGACAAGGACTGGATCAACAACTGGAAGCAGTACTTCAAGCAGTTCTATGTGGATGATATCCTGATCATTCCATCCTGGGAGGAAGTAAAGGCTGAGGATCAGGACAAGCTGATCATTCACATCGATCCGGGAACCGCCTTCGGAACCGGCATGCATGAGACCACCCAGCTTTGCATCCGGCAGCTGAGAAAGTATGTAAAGCCGGGCGATGAGGTGCTGGATGTGGGAACCGGAAGCGGAATTCTGTCCATTCTGGCACTGAAATTCGGGGCAGGGCATGCCCTGGGAACGGATCTGGATCCCTGTGCGGTTCCGGCAGTGGAGGAGAATAAAGAGGTGAATGATATTCCGGCGGAAGCATTTGACATGCTGATCGGAAATATCATTGACGATCAGGCGGTACAGGATCGGGCAGGATATGAGAAGTACGATGTTGTGACCGCAAACATTCTGGCAGATGTCCTGATCCCGCTGACTCCCGTAATTGTTCATCAGATGAAGCCCGGAGCCGTATACATCACCTCCGGCATTCTGGATGTGAAGGAGGAAGTGGTAAGGGAAGCTGTTGAGGCAGCAGGCCTGACTGTTCTTGAGATCACACACCAGGGAGAATGGGTATCCATCACTGCACAGAAGTAACCGGAAGGAATACGTATGTATCGTTTTTTTGTAAATGCAGATCAGATTCAGGAAGGAAGCATCCGGATCCTGGGGGACGATGTCAACCATATAGGCAGCGTGCTTCGCATGCGGCCGGGGGAAGAGATCCTGATCAGCAGCCAGGATGAATGGGAGTATACCTGCAGGATCAAAACCATCACAGGCGAAGAAGTAACTGCTGAGATTCTGGATGCCCAGAAGCCGGGCAAGGAACTGCCCTCTAAAATAGTTTTGCTTCAGTGTCTCCCAAAGGGCGACAAGATGGAGCTGATCATTCAGAAGGCAGTGGAACTCGGTGTGACCGAGATCATACCTGTAGCTTCAAAGCGCTGTGTGGTAAAGCTGGAGGGAAAGCGTGCTGCCTCTAAGGTAACCCGGTGGAACGCCATTGCGGAGAGTGCTGCCAAACAGTCCAAGCGTATGGTAATTCCAAAGGTTGGAGATATCCTAAGCTATCGGGAAGCTCTTGCTCTGGCGGAAACAAAGGATGTACGCCTGATTCCCTATGAGCGCTCCGAGGGAATGACCGGGACACGAAAAGTGCTGGAAAGCATTCGCCCCGGGCAGTCTGTTGCCGTGCTCATTGGTCCGGAGGGCGGCTTTGAAGAAAAGGAAGTGTCCCTTGCCATGGAAAAGGGCTTTGAGCCAATTACCCTGGGCAAGCGGATCCTTCGCACGGAAACAGCCGGACTTACGACCCTGTCGATTCTTATGTATCTGCTGGAGCAGGACTAGATTTCCGGTGAACAGCAAAAAGAAGAATGACCTACCCTCCGGTTGGCGGGATCATTTGTTCAACTGTAAAGGAGTATACTATTGGAAGCATATCTGGATAATTCTGCCACGACCTGCTGCTATCCGGAGGTTCGTGACATTGTAATAAAAACCATGATGGAGGATTATGGAAATCCATCTTCCATGCACCTGAAGGGGGTGGAGGCAGAGCGGTACCTGAAGCAGTCTGCTGCTGCCATCGCCAGGACCATGCGAGTGCAGGAGAAGGACATCTATTTCACCTCCGGCGGAACAGAGTCAAATAACTGGGCCTTGATGGGCACTGCCCTGGCAAACAGGCGAAGCGGCAGGCACATCGTTACCAGCAGTATTGAGCATCCTGCAGTATCTGCCCCCCTGGAGGCACTGGAGGAACAGGGCTTTACTGTCACCAGGCTGGGCGTACAGCGGGATGGAAGCATTTCCCTTGCGGAGCTGGAGGCTGCCATTACAGAGGAAACCATCCTGGTTTCCATCATGTACGTAAACAATGAGATCGGCACGGTACAGCCCATTTCGGAGATCGGTCAGCTGATTAAGAAAAAAAATCCGCGAACTCTGTTTCATGTGGATGCCATCCAGGCCTACGGAAAGTACAGGATCTACCCGAAATCCATGAAGATCGATCTGCTCTCCGCCAGCGGCCATAAGATCCATGGCCCCAAGGGTGTGGGCTTCCTCTATATCGGGGAGAAGGTAAAGATTCACCCCATGATCTTAGGAGGCGGTCAGCAGAAGGGCATGCGCTCCGGAACGGACAATGTGCCGGGAGCGGCAGGACTTGGACTGGCGGCGGAGCTTATGTATAAAAACCTGGATGCTTATATTGAGCACATGAAGGCACTTCGCCATCAGCTGTCTGCAGGTCTCTCCGGGATAGAAAATGTGATCATTCACGGCCAGGATGAGGAGGAGAGTGCTCCCTATATCCTGAATGCTTCCTTTATGGGAATCCGAAGCGAAGTACTTCTTCATACTCTGGAGGACAGAGGGATCTATGTATCAGCGGGAAGTGCCTGCTCCAGTCACAAAAGAGCGGGAAGCCCCACCCTGACAGCCATCGGCTGCAGCAAAGCAGAGATGGAGTCTGCCGTGCGGTTCAGCTTTTCAGAAAGCACAACAGAAGAGGAAATCGAGTATACACTGCAGGTGCTGAAGGAAGTGATTCCGGCACTGAGAAAATATACGAGAAGATAAGGATAGTTACGAATATACTATTCAGAAGGCGAAGCGGCGGGCAAGGAATGCATGTCTGCCGGCTTGCATATTCGGGAGGATAAGAATGTTTCAGTCATTTTTGATTAAATATGCAGAAATCGGTATCAAGGGAAAAAACCGCTTTCTGTTTGAGGACGCACTGGTTCGCCATATCGTGCGAACCCTGAAAAAGGTAGACGGAACCTTCAGAGTAACCAAGGAGATGGGAAGAATCTTCGTATTTACAGAAGGGGATTTTGATTATGACGGCACCATCGATGCGTTGAAGACTGTATTCGGAATCGCGGGAATCTGTCCTGTTATGATCCTTGAGGATCAGGGATACGATGCTCTGGCGGCAGCGGTGGAAAATTATATGAAGACCATGTATCCGGAGGAGAAGAAGACCTTTAAGGTGGCAGCAAGAAGAGCCAATAAGAAGTATCCGCTGGATTCTATGGAACTGAATATGGAGCTGGGCGGTGTGATCCTGGATGCCTGTCCGAATCTCACTGTAGATGTGCATAACCCGGATATTTATCTTACCGTTGAGGTAAGGGATAAGATCTACCTGTATTCTGAGATCATTCCCGGACCCGGAGGAATGCCGGTGGGAACCAACGGCAGTGCTATGCTGCTGCTTTCCGGCGGAATTGATTCCCCGGTTGCAGGATATATGATCTCCAAGCGAGGTGTGAGCATCGATGCTGTGTATTTCCATGCTCCGCCGTATACCAGTGAGAGAGCAAAACAGAAGGTTGTTGATCTGGCAAAGGAGATCGCTGTGTATACAGGACCGATCCGCCTTCATGTGGTGAATTTTACGGATATTCAGCTGGCCATCTATGAGAAATGCCCCCATGAGGAGCTTACCATTATCATGCGCCGCTATATGATGAAGATTGCCCAGTATTTTGCGGAAAAGACGGGAGCTCTCGGTCTGATTACGGGAGAGAGCATCGGTCAGGTGGCAAGCCAGACCATGCACAGTCTGTACTGCACGGACGCAGCCTGCACCATTCCCGTATTCCGTCCGCTGATCGGAATGGATAAGCAGGAGATTGTAGATATCTCGGAGAAGATCGGTACCTATGAGACCTCGATCCTTCCCTTTGAGGACTGCTGTACCATCTTCGTAGCGAAGCATCCGGTCACAAAACCGGTACTGAAGACCATCGAGCGTTCCGAGAGAAAGCTGGATGATGTGATCGATGAGCTGATGAAGACGGCCCTGGAGACCACGGAAGTGATCCGGGTGGAGGGATGATCCGGACGGGAAGACTGTCTGTCACCAAAAGGAATACCTGCAGCTCGACTTGAATGTTTCTATGGCAAAAAAACACCTGACCATTTGGTCAGGTGTCTTTAAGCATAGGGTATGATGTTCGGGAAGCACAGGATCTGTCACATGTAAGCATTGGCCGACAGGTACCTGTACGGATCAATCCGCAACAATATAGGGCTTGAGAGAGGCAAGGGCTTCTTCCAGCTCTTTTCCGTCAGCATGGATGTTCAGATCAATGTTGTTGGACAGGTCCAGACTGAAGATTCCCATGATGGATTTGGCATCGATCACATATCTGCCGGACACAAGATCGAAATCAAAATCAAATTTTGAAATATCATTTACAAATGATTTTACTTTATCAATAGAATTCAGAGAGATTTTTACGGACTGCATATACTATATTCCTCCTGTATCATATGGATTTGGTATCGGGTATTGACAGCAGCAGATCTGCATGTATGTGCTGCAGCGGTGCATCCGCGCAGGAATGCAGATTGCTGTTACTAATTCTATTCCCGCCGTCTGTAAAAGTCAAGTAGTAAGGAGAGTGTTTCATGAGGCGCAAAGCTGCGTTACATAATCTCGGGTGCAAGGTAAATTCCTATGAGCTGGAATCCATGCAGCAGATGCTGGAGAAGGCCGGGTACGAGATCGTCCCCTTTGAACCTGGAGCAGACCTGTATCTGATCAATACCTGTACAGTTACAAATATAGCAGATAGAAAATCGAGACAGATGCTGCACAAAGCAAAAAAAATGAATCCATCTGCTCTTGTAGTGGCAACGGGCTGCTATGCGCAGGCGAAGGGGAAGGAACTGGAAAAGGACGAGGCCATCGATCTGGTGATCGGCAACAACAGAAAGCAGGATCTGGTGGAAATTCTGGAGGCAGAGTGGAAGCGGGAGAGCAATACAGCGGATCCTGAAGCAGGGACAGACATGCTTCAGGAGACGGTGATCGATATTTCCGGCGCAAGGGAATACGAAGAACTGCAGATCGACCGCACTGAGGAGCATACCAGAGCCTTTATCAAGGTGCAGGACGGCTGCAATCAGTTCTGCAGCTACTGTATCATTCCCTATGCAAGAGGGAGGGTCCGCAGCAGAAGATCGGAGGACGTGCTTCGGGAGGTGGAGCGGCTTGCTGCATCCGGCTGCAAGGAAGTGGTCCTGACAGGGATCCACCTGAGTTCCTATGGTGTGGATCTGGAGGGAGAGGAAAATCTTCTGTCTCTGATCCGCCTTGTGCATAAAGTTGAAGGAATCTGCAGGATCCGTCTTGGATCTCTGGAACCGAGAATTATTACAGAGGATTTTGTGGATGCCCTTGTTTCGCTTCCGAAGGTCTGCAGACATTTTCATCTTTCCCTGCAGAGCGGCTGCGATAAGACTTTAAAGGCTATGAACCGCCGCTATTCAGCCGATGAGTACAGAGAGAGCTGCAGGCTGCTGAGAAGCCGTATGGAGGATCCGGCGCTGACCACAGACGTGATCACAGGCTTTCCGGGAGAGACGGAGGAGGACTTTGCGCAGTCTGCTGCCTTTGTGGATGAGATCAATTTCTTCGAGACGCATATTTTCCCTTATTCAAGAAGAGAGGGAACAAAAGCCGCATCGGCTCCGGACCAGCTGCCTGAGGCAGTAAAGAAGGACCGTCTTCATGTGCTGGAGAAAATCGACAGCAGGAAGCGTCTGGAGTATCTGACCCGTGCAGTGGGCAGTGTGCAGGAGGTGCTCTTTGAGGAGAAGGTAAAGAAAGAAGGGGGCCTGTACTGGAGCGGCTATACGATGGAGTACAGAAGGGTGTTTGTCCTCTCTGAGGAAAATCTGGAAAACACGATCCGCCCGGTGCAGATTACGGGGCTTCTTGGCGGCGAGGGACTTACCGGCGAAATCCCGGAGGCCTGAGACTTGCTATTTTATGCATTCTATATTAGAATAGGTCTTGAAATTTATTTTAAAGGACGTGAGAGATATGGCAGATCTTAGCAATACTCAATATTTTAAAGTTACTATTGCCCCTGAAGTGTCCGTGAAGGAAGTACTGGATCTTGTATACCATGCCATGGAAGAGAAGGGGTACAATCCTGTCAATCAGATCGTGGGATATATCATGTCAGGTGATCCGACCTATATCACCAGCCATAATGGTGCCCGCAGCATGATCATGAAGGTTGAGCGCGATGAACTGGTGGAGGAGCTTCTGAAGGAGTATATCCATCACGAGGCATGGATGTGCGGAAGAGAGTAACACACGTTTGATTGCAGGAGTAAGTCTCCTCTGAATATAGGATGATGGACAGAAGATCCGTGCGTAGATTTCCCGAGAGACCCTGAGAAGGGTGGAAAACGTACGGGTCTTGTAGTTGTGATATCACTATGTTTTCTAAAGAAAAGGATGATCGAAATGGAACAGAAGATTTATTTAGAAGCAGAAGACGGAGAAACACTGGAATTTTATGTAGAAGAGGAAACAAGGATCAACGGAACGTCCTACCTGTTGGTCTCTGATTCGGATGATGATGAAGCAAATGCCTATATTATGAAGGATCTGTCTGCGGATGGTGATGAGGTAGCTGCATACGAAATGGTGGAGGATGAGGTCGAACTGGATGCTGTCTTCCGGGTGTTTCAGCAGATGCTGGAGGATGTGGACCTTCGTTCATAAGGGCTTTGCACGTACGGAAATTTATTACGGAGGTGCTTTTTGAAACTTAAAGAATCGAATAAACTGCGGATCATTCCGCTGGGCGGTCTTGAGCAGATCGGAATGAATATTACTGCCTTTGAGTATGAGGACAGTATTATTGTTGTGGACTGCGGTCTGGCCTTCCCGGAAGAAGAGATGCTTGGAATTGATCTGTGTATTCCTGATATTACTTATCTCAAGGAGAATGAGGATAAGGTGAAGGGATTTGTGATCACTCACGGACATGAGGATCATATCGGCGCTCTGCCCTATATTTTAAAGGATCTGAACGTTCCGGTGTATGCAACAAAGCTGACCATCGGCCTGATCGAGAATAAGCTTGCAGAGCATGGACTTCTTCGGTCGACAAGAAGAAAGACCATCAAATTCGGACAGTCCATCAATCTGGGACAGTTTCGGATCGAATTCATCAAAACAAATCACAGTATCCAGGATGCAGCAGCCCTTGCGATCTATTCGCCTGCAGGCATTGTTGTACACACCGGAGATTTCAAAGTGGATTATACACCGGTCGTAGGCGATGCCATCGACCTGCAGAGATTTGCAGAGATCGGAAAAAAGGGTGTCCTGGCTCTGATGTGTGACAGTACCAATGCTGAAAGAAAGGGCTTCACCATGTCCGAGAGGACTGTGGGAAAGGCCTTTGACAACATATTTAACGAGCATAAGAATACACGAATCATTATCGCTACGTTTGCATCGAATGTGGATCGTGTACAGCAGATCATCAATGCCGCCCACAATCACGGACGAAAGGTGGTGGTGCAGGGCAGAAGTATGGTGAATGTCATTACTACTGCTCAGAAGCTGGGCTATCTGAATATTCCGGATCATACTCTGATCGACATCGATGAGATGAAGAATTACCCGGACGAGAAGATGACTCTTGTTACTACGGGAAGTCAGGGAGAGTCCATGGCAGCTCTGTCTCGAATGGCGTCTAATCTTCACAGAAAGGTCTCCATTCATCCCGGCGATACCATTATCTTCAGCTCCAACCCGATTCCGGGCAATGAAAAGGCCGTTTCGAAGGTGATCAATGAGCTGTCTGCCAAGGGAGCCACCGTGATCTTCTCGGATGTTCATGTATCCGGACATGCCTGTCAGGAGGAGATCAAGCTGATCTATACGCTGGTGCAGCCAAAGTATGCCATTCCGGTGCATGGTGAGTACCGTCATCTGAAGGCACAGGCGGGCATTGCTGCCGAGCTGGGAATTCCTAAGGAAAACATCCGTATTCTCCGATCCGGAGAAGTGCTGGAGATCAACGAAGCATCCGCTGAGGTTACCGGAAAAGTACCGGCAGGTGCGATCATGGTTGACGGCCTTGGTGTAGGCGATGTTGGAAATATTGTGCTGAGAGATCGTCAGCATCTTTCTGAGGACGGCATTATTGTAGTAGTGCTGACGCTGGACAGATACAGCAATCAGCTGCTTGCAGGGCCGGATCTTGTATCAAGAGGATTTGTCTATGTGAGGGAATCCGAGGATCTGATGGAGGAGGCAAGAGTCCTTCTTCAGGAGACTGTGGAGGAATGCATTGGATTTAAATCCTGTGACTGGAACAGAATCAAAAGTGCAGTAAAGGAAACTCTGGGAAGCTATGTCTGGAAGAAGACACAGAGAAGACCTATGATCCTGCCGATCATCATGGAGGCGTAACAACAGTGCATACGGAAGTACGGGAAGGCGCAGAGCTTCTGGCGGAGATTATGAGGGCTGATCCTGATTACAGAACGTTCCTGGAACTATCGGAAAAGCTGGAGCAGGATCCTGCACTTGCTGAGCGGGTGCATGCATTTCGAAAACGGAATTATGAACTTCAGAATTCTTCACAGGATCCGGAACAGGAGATGTGGAATCTGAATGCAGAGTATCTGGAACTGCTGCGGGAGCCGCTTGTCAGCGCCTATTTTGAAGCAGAGGCGGGTGTCTGCCGGATGCTGCAGGAGATCCAGCGTGTGATCACCTCTGAGATTCAGTTTCCCGAACTTTAATGCATACGGATCAGGGAATGCAGGAGACGGCATGAAGGGATCCGACCTGAGAAACGGATCGGAAAGGAGGCACTGTGCGGGAGAAAAAGAATGATGTAGGATATCGCATGGCGCTGGAAGGTTTTCAAAGCATGATACATATCCTGGTCTATATCCTGATCGTGGTCCTGTTGATCCTCCTGGGGAAACGGGCCTATACCATCGGGTATCAGGTGGTGAATACAGATCCTGTTGCTGAGGAAAACGGTGTAGATGTCACGGTGACCATTACCGATGACATGTCTGTAATGGAAATTGGCAGGCTGCTGGACGATTGGGGACTGATTGATGAGGAACCTGTCAGTTTTGCTATTCAGGAGGCTCTGTCTGAGTATCATGACAGACTTCTTCCCGGAACCTATGTGCTGAATACCGGCATGTCAGTGGATGAGATGCTTCAGACCATGTCGGCATCCGAAACGGAAGACCAGGAGTAACAACCATGATCGTCGATGAGCGAATGACAACATATATAAATTCTCTGGACAGGGGGCATACCCCCTTTCTGGAGAAGCTGTATCAGGAAGCCAGGGACACAGACGTCCCCATCATCCGCAGGGAGATGCAGAGCTTCCTGAAAGTTTTTTTGAAGATCCACCGGCCGGTCAGTATTCTGGAGGTGGGTGCAGCCATTGGATTTTCTTCTATATTTATGGCTGAATACGGGACGGACGATGCACAGATCACTACCATTGAGAATTATGATA
Organism: Lachnospiraceae bacterium; assembly: GCA_030527645.1. Lineage (GTDB taxonomy): Bacteria > Bacillota > Clostridia > Lachnospirales > Lachnospiraceae > JAKSRN01. The sequence goes on from JAUNAJ010000005.1 coordinate 134,766, forward strand.
AAAGAATTCCCATTGCCAGAGAAAATATCCGTAAGGCTGGTTTTGAGAAGAAGATCCGGCTGATCGAAGGGGATGCTCAGGATGTATTGAAGAACCTGGAGGGAACCTATGATCTGATCTTCATGGATGCGGCAAAGGGACAGTACATCCATTTTCTTCCGGATATTCTGCGGCTGATGCATCCGGGCAGCGTGCTGATCTCGGACAATGTGCTGCAGGACGGAGATCTGATCGAATCGCATTTTCTGATCGAGAGAAGAAACAGGACGATCTATAAACGGATGAGAGAATATCTCTATGAGCTGAAGCATCATCCGTTGCTGGAGACATCCATTGTACCGCTGGGGGACGGAATCACCATCAGCGTGAAACGGGATCCCATGGAAATAGAAGGAGAACAGTAAGCATGAGAAACAGTCGATTGCCGGAGCTGCTGGTTCCTGCCAGCAGTCTGGAGGTATTAAAGGTGGCCGTGAATTTCGGCGCCGATGCGGTATTTATCGGCGGAGAAGTTTTTGGACTCAGAGCTAAGGCGAAAAATTTTTCCCCGGAGGAAATGGCGGAGGGGATCCGCTTTGCTCATGAGCATGGAGTAAAGGTTCATGTTACAGTGAATATTCTTGCACATAACAGTGATCTGGAGGGTGTAAGAGTTTATCTCAGAGAATTGAGAGAAATGAAGCCGGATGCGCTGATCATAGCAGATCCCGGAGTTTTTCAGATCGCTAAAGAGGAATGCCCTGAGATCGAGCGCCATATCAGCACCCAGGCCAATAACACGAATTATGCAACCTGTAATTTCTGGCATCAGCTGGGAGCTTCCCGGATCGTTACGGCGCGGGAGCTTTCTCTGAAGGAGATCCGGGAGCTGAGGGAACATATTCCTGATGATCTGGAGCTGGAAACCTTTATACACGGTGCGATGTGCATCTCCTATTCAGGCCGCTGCCTGCTGTCCAATTATCTGGTTGGAAGGGATGCGAATCAGGGAGCCTGCACCCATCCCTGCCGCTGGAAATATTCTGTTGTAGAAGAAACAAGACCGGGAGAATACTTCCCTGTTTACGAGAATGAGAGGGGCACCTATATCTTTAATTCCAAGGATCTCTGTATGATCGAGCATATTCCGGATCTTGTAGAGGCGGGAATTGACAGTCTCAAGATCGAAGGACGAATGAAGACAGCCCTCTATGTTGCTACTGTTGCCCGTACCTATCGGAAAGCGCTGGATGATTATGCAAAGGATCCGGCTCTGTATCTGCAGAATATGTCCTGGTATCAGGATCAGATATCCAACTGCACCTACCGGCAGTTCACCACCGGCTTCTTTTACGGAAAGCCCGGAGCCGAGGAGCAGATCTATGACAGCAATACCTATATCCAGGAGTATGTATATCTGGGTACTGTTTCCGGCAGAGATGAAAAGGGCTATGCTGTTGTAGAACAGAAAAACAAGTTCTGTGTGGGAGACGTGATCGAGATCATGAAGCCGGATGGAAGCAATCCTGCGGCACTGGTACGAGGTATTTACGATGCGGATGGCAATGCCCAGGAAAGTGCACCCCATTCCCGTCAGGAGCTTCACCTGGATCTGGAGGGAGAGACAGAGCTGTATGATATCCTGCGGGTGAAGGCAAAGGCTTGAATTGATGGAAGCTATATGCAATAATCAGAGTATCTGATGAGAAGACACCCGTCTGTTTCGGCAGACGGGTGTTTTCTCATCAGCAGATAAGATTCGCCATCGAGTCTTATACCTTACGATTGAAGGCTGCGGAAAGTGCTCCGGGAAGAGAGAGAAGGAGGACTATGTTTTGCAGTGTATTGTCAGCAGAAATTTATGGAGTGGAGACGGTTCCGGTCCGGGTGGAGGCGGATGTCAGCGATGGCTTTCCGTCCTTTTCTATCGTTGGTTCTGTAGGAACACAGGTCAGAGAAGCACAGGAGAGAGTCCGCACAGCACTGAGAAATACGGGGATCCGTCTGCCACCGAAACGAATAACGATCAACCTGTCTCCCGGAAACCTGCGGAAGGAGGGAACCAGGTTTGATCTGCCCATAGCAGTTGCCATTCTGTCTGCCATGGAGCGGATTCCTGCGGCTTCCCCGGAGGGGCTGTTGTTTCTTGGCGAGCTGCATCTGGACGGCAGCATCGGTGCTGTTCCCGGAGTACTGCCGAGTCTGCTGCTTGCCAGAGAGGCCGGCTGCAGCGGCTGCGTGATCCCCGCTTCCAACCGGTTTGAAGGCAGAGCAGTTCCGGATATGCAGGTGGTCGGTGTGAAAAACCTCCAGGAACTTCTCGATTATCTGAAAGCCGGAAGTCTGCCGGATTGGCAGGAGGAAACTGCAGGAGAGGAGTCTGCATACACGGAGAAAGTGGATTTTTCACAGATCCGCGGACAGGAAGCCGTGAAGCGTGTGGCAGTGATCGCTGCCAGCGGCTTTCATAATCTGATGCTGTCGGGACCTCCCGGATCCGGAAAGTCCATGGCCGCCAGAAGGATCCCCACCATCCTTCCGCCCCTTACTGAAAAAGAAAGACTGGAAATTTCCGGCATCTACAGCATTGCAGGCAGACTGCCAAAAAGCAGTCCCCTGCTGCACATGCGTCCTTTCCGATCCCCCCATCATACCATATCTCCTGCCGCTCTCTGCGGAGGAGGCAGAATTCCCCATCCCGGTGAAATTACTCTGGCACACAGAGGCGTCCTGTTTTTGGATGAGCTTCCGGAGATGCGGCTTTCCACCCTGGAGCTTCTCCGTCAGCCTCTGGAGGACAGACGGATCACCATATCACGATTGGACTGCAGCGTATCCTTTCCTGCAGAATTTCTTCTTGCCGCAGCAATGAACCCTTGTCCCTGCGGATATTACCCGGATAGAAACCGCTGTACCTGTACACAGCAGATGATAAGAAAATACAGACAGAAGCTGTCGGGACCGATCCTGGATCGGATCGATCTGCGCTGCGATGTGCAGGAGGTAGGGTATCGGGATCTGAAAGGAGGCGGGGAAGATGCTGTCTCCTCTGCTGTCATGCAGCAGCAGGTGATGCATGCTGCCGAGATCCAAAAGGAGCGCTACAGCAGGGAGAGCTGGCTGTTTAACAGCGAACTGCCGTCCGACGCACTGGATCGATACTGTCCGCTGACTGACGAAGGAGAACGGCTGCTTTCCCGTGCTTTTTCGAGTCTCGGACTCAGCGCCAGAGGCTATCACAGAATTTTGAAGCTGTCCCGGACGATTGCGGATCTTGACAACGAAGAACGGATCCGGGCAGATCATATCAGCGAAGCCATCACTTACAGGAGTACAGGACAGAATGGATAAACAAAGCAGGAGTGCAGCAGAGCTGCGCTATATCGGAAAAGAGGACCGGGAATATCCGGGCATACTAAGACAATATGAGAGGATGCCTGCGGGACTGTATGTGAAGGGATCCCTTCCGGATCCGGGAAGACGATCGGTAGCAGTTGTAGGCGCAAGAAACTGCAGCGGTTACGGTAGAACGCAGGCACTGCAGTTTTCAGAGGCTCTCGCGAGGGAAGGGGTGCAGATCATCAGCGGGCTTGCGTATGGAATTGATACGTACGCCCATCAGGGAGCTTTAAAGGGCGGAGGCGCAACCTTTGCAGTGCTGGGCTGCGGAGTGGACGTGTGCTATCCAAAAGAAAATTATTTATTATATGAAGAGATTTTGAAAAAAGAAGGCGGGATCCTGTCAGAATATGAACCGGGAACGCCGCCTCTGTCCTGGCATTTTCCCATTCGCAACAGAATCATCAGCGCATTGGCGGATCTGATCCTGGTTGTAGAAGCCAGGAAGAAGAGCGGCTCCCTGATTACGGCAGAGTATGCTCTGGAGCAGGGGAAAAACATATTTGCGGTGCCCGGAAGAGTCGGGGATGCCTGCAGTGCCGGATGCAATGCCCTGATTGCTCAGGGAGCTGGCATTGCCTGGAGTCCGGAGGTGCTGCTGGAGGAACTGTTCAGCGGCTGGCAGTCCGGGAAAGAAGCAGAATCAGAGAAGGCGGCGGAGACTGAGGACGGCAGAACAGCCGCCCTCAGCCCCGAGGAGAAGAAAATCTACAGCTGTCTGGAGTCGGCAGAGCAGCCGCTGGAAAGCATCAGCCGTGAAAGCGGTCTGGAGATCAGAAAAACGGCTGCTGCTCTGACCAACCTTTGCATGAATGGATTTGCCGTGTGCCGTGTGCCCGGCTATTACTGCCGGGCAGAGGACTGGGAATGAATGGAATCAGGGGAGAAAGCAGAGGTAAGGATGCGGCAGGCTTTTCCGCCGGAATAAAAATCTCCTTGCAATTCAAAAACAGATAGGTTATATTTGGTTTCAGATTTGAATTCGGATTTGGATTCAGTTAAGGAGATGAACCAACATGGCAAAAAATCTTGTAATTGTAGAGTCGCCTGCAAAGGTGAAGACAATTCAGAAATTTCTCGGGTCAAATTACGAGGTGGCCGCATCCAACGGACATGTCCGTGATCTTCCGAAAAGCCGACTCGGAATTGATGTGGAAAACGATTTTGAACCCAGATATATAACCATCAGAGGAAAGGGTGATCTGCTGGCGGATTTAAGAAAATCAGCAAATAAGGCAGAGAAGGTATATCTTGCAACTGACCCGGACCGCGAGGGAGAGGCGATCTCCTGGCATCTGGCGCAGGCACTGAAGCTGGATGATAAGAAGATGCGCCGTATCACATTTAACGAAATTACAAAAAATGCTGTAAAGGCTTCTCTGAAGGAGCCAAGAGCCATTGATCAGAATCTGGTGGATGAGCAGCAGGCAAGGCGTATGCTGGATCGAATGGTGGGATATGAGATCAGCCCCCTGCTCTGGAAGAAGATCAAAAGGGGACTGAGCGCAGGCAGGGTACAGTCAGTTGCCCTTCACATCATTGCAGACCGTGAAGCGGAGATCGATGCCTTTATTCCGACGGAATACTGGTCTCTGGATGCAGCACTGCAGCTGCCGGGTGAAAAAAAACCGCTGATCGCTCATTTCCATGGAAAGGGAAAAGAAAAAATGCCGCTGTCCGATCAGCAGCAGGTGCAGGATATCATGGACGCACTGCAGATGGAATCCTTCATCGTACAGGAGATCAAACGAGGGGAGCGCACGAAGAAGGCACCTCTCCCCTTTACCACAAGCACCCTTCAGCAGGAGGCTGCCAAGGCACTGAATTTTTCCACACAGAAAACCATGCGTATCGCCCAGCAGCTCTATGAGGGAATTGATCTGAAGAAGGAGGGAACTGTCGGATTGATCTCCTACCTTCGTACAGATTCCACCCGTGTTTCAGAGGAGGCAGATCAGTCAGCCAGAGCCTATATTCAGGAGCAGTTTGGTGAGGAGTTCGTATCCTCTGTTCATACAGGCAATCAGAATAAGAATGCGCAGGATGCGCATGAAGCCATCCGCCCGACGGATGTGAAGAGAACGCCGGTCCATGTGAAGGAGTATCTCTCCAGAGATCAGTTTCGTCTGTACCAGCTGATCTGGAAACGTTTTCTCGCCAGCAGAATGGAGCATGCAAAATACGAGACTCTGTCTGTAAAGATACAGGCAGGGGAGTATGTATTTACTGCATCTGCTTCAAAGATCATCTTTGAAGGCTTTATGAATGTTTATACACAGGCTGATGATGAGGAGAAAAAAGAATCATCTGCTTCCATTCGAAAGCTGGAAAAGGGAGATCAGCCGGAGCTTCAGGAATTTCTTCCGGAACAGCATTTTACACAGCCTCCCTCTCACTATACGGAGGCATCGCTTGTTAAGACGCTGGAAGAACTGGGGATCGGACGCCCCAGTACCTATGCACCTACGATTTCCACCTTACTGAACAGGCGGTATATCCTGAAGGAAAATAAAAATCTTTATATCACAGAACTGGGAGAAGCAGTGAACACGGTAATGGTGACGGCATTTCCTACCATTGTAGATGTAAATTTTACTGCGAATATGGAAGGTCTGCTGGACTGTATCGGTGCAGGATCTGTGAAATGGAAGACAGTGATCAGCAATTTCTGGCCGGATCTGGCGGAGGCTGTTGCAAATGCCGACAGAGAGCTGGAGCAGATCACCATTGAGGATGAAGTGACCGATGTAATCTGTGAAAACTGCGGAAGAAACATGGTCATCAAGTACGGTCCCCACGGGAAATTTCTGGCATGCCCCGGATTTCCTGACTGCCGCAATACCAAATCCTATATGGAAAAGGCAGGTGTTGCCTGTCCGAAGTGCGGCGGAGAAATTCTGATCAGGAAGTCAAAAAAAGGGCGCCGGTACTTTGGTTGCGAGCATAATCCGGAATGTGATTTTATGTCCTGGCAGAAACCATCCGATAAAAAATGTCCCCAGTGCGGCTCCTATATGCTGGAGAAGGGAAAGAAGCTTGCCTGCTCCGATCCTGCCTGCGGATATGTGGAAATGGCACAGAAGAATGAAAAAGCAGAGAGCTGAGGACTCTTGAAGTAATCATGAACCACTCACCACTTATGGAAGTGGGAGCTTAATAGAAGGAAGGGACAGTGGTGCTGTTCCGCTCAGAAGAGACAGCACCACTGTCCCTTTTCCGTTTACCTCAGTGGTCGAGGCTCCTGTATCTATAGGTGGTGGATAAAACAAGCTCAATTGAATTGTTGATGGAAAAAACACACCAATACAAGAAAATTAATAAAAAATCAGACAATTACTTGCAATAATTCGAAAAAAGGAGTATAATACAAGAGTAAATCTGGCAAAACAGAAGTTAACAGGAGAGAACAGAACGTAATGAGTGTACAATTATTAGATAAGACCAGAAAAATCAACAAACTTCTTCACAACAATAATTCAACAAAAGTAGTGTTCAATGATATTTGCAATGTAATGATGGAGTGTCTGGATTCCAATATTCTTGTAATCAGTAAAAAGGGTAAAGTTCTCGGTACTGCATACAGTCAGGGAGTTGATGTGCTGGAGGAGCTTCTTACCGGTCAGGTGGGAGATCATGTAGACGAGCTTCTGAACGATCGTTTTCTCAGCGTTCTTTCCACAAAAGAGAATGTAAATCTGACAACACTTGGCTTTACGAATGAAAATATCCGCAGCTACACAGCTATTATCAATCCTATTGAAATTGCGGGAGAGCGTCTTGGAACGGTCTTTACCTACAGAATGGGTGAGCTTTATGATATTGACGATATCATTGTCAGTGAGTACGGAACAACAGTTGTAGGTCTGGAGATGATGCGCTCTGTGAATGAGGAGGAGCTGGAGGAGAAGAGAAAGATCCAGATCGTGAAATCTGCCTTCAATACCCTTTCATTTTCGGAGATGGAGGCCATCGGTTATATTTTCGATGAGCTGAAAGGCGAAGAGGGAATCCTTGTTGCCAGCAAGATTGCGGACCGGGTGGGAATTACCCGCTCAGTAATTGTGAATGCTCTTCGCAAGTTCGAGAGTGCAGGTGTCATCGAGTCCCGGTCCAGTGGAATGAAGGGTACCTATATCAAAGTGCTGAATGATTATATTTTTGATGAGCTGAAAAAAATCCGTATGGAAGATAAGACGGGAAAAGGCGAGGAGAAGAAAGAAAAAAAATAAAAAAAGAAATAAGAAAAGAAGTAAGAGTAACGAACTAGTCCCATGTGCAGGTGCTGCTTTGCAGCACCTGTTTTTTCGGCCATGCATGCAAAAAGTGCGTCCGGTGCCAAGTCTCGCGAGCTCGACTTGAATTCCTGCAGGGAAGCTTCGTCTCACAGAGTGGAGCTGCTTAGTCTGAAATTTTTCAAAATGGCGAAAAAAGGCGAAAAATAGAGAAATAAGGTGAAATAAAGAGAAAATAGATAAATTTACGGTATTTTTTATACTTGCACAACCGGCCGAAACTATCTATTATTAGACCATCGAGTAGCACTCAAAGGCAATGAGTGCTAATAAAAAGATGAGAATCATTCAAGGAGGATACATACATGAAGTTAGTACCATTAGGTGACAGAGTTGTTTTAAAGCAGATGGCAGCCGAGGAAAAAACAAAATCCGGAATCATTCTGACAACACAGGCACAGGAGAAGCCTCAGGAGGCTGAGGTCATCGCTGTCGGACCCGGAACAGAGGATGTAAAGATGGAAGTGAAGGTCGGCGATAAGGTAATCTACTCTAAATATGCCGGAACGGATGTAAAACTGGATGGAGAAGAGTACATCATCGTAAAACAGTCAGATATTCTTGCTGTTGTAGAGTAATTATAATACTAGTTATCAATCATACTAATAACATTTCAGGAGGCATAAGAAAATGGCTAAAGAGATTAAATATGGTGCAGAGGCCAGAGCGGCTCTGGAGGCTGGCGTAAATAAACTTGCAGATACAGTACGTGTAACCCTTGGACCGAAGGGAAGAAATGTCGTACTTGCGAAATCCTACGGTGCTCCGCTGATCACGAATGACGGTGTTACCATTGCGAAGGAGATCGAGCTGGAGGACGGCTTTGAGAACATGGGAGCACAGCTGATCCGCGAGGTTGCTTCCAGAACAAACGATGTTGCCGGTGACGGAACTACAACTGCTACTGTACTTGCACAGGCAATGATCCACGAGGGAATCAGAAACCTGGCTGCAGGCGCAAACCCGATCGTACTGAGAAAAGGTATGAAGAAGGCAACTGATAAAGCCGTAGAAGTGATCAAGGCTATGAGCAAAGAGGTTGAGGGAAAAGAGCAGATTGCAAGAGTCGCTGCCGTATCCTCCGGTGATGAGGAAGTAGGACAGATGGTTGCAGATGCTATGGAGAAGGTATCCAAGGACGGCGTTATCACCATCGAGGAGTCCAAGAGTATGCTGACTGAGCTGGATCTGGTAGAAGGTATGCAGTTCGACCGCGGATACATTTCTGCTTACATGTCTACCGATATGGAGAAGATGGAGGCACATCTGGAGAATCCGTATATCCTGATCACAGACAGAAAGATCAACAACATTCAGGATCTCCTTCCTGTACTGGAGCAGATCGTTAAGAGCGGTGCAAGCCTCCTGATCATTGCTGAGGATGTAGAGGGTGAGGCACTTTCTACCCTGATCGTAAATAAACTTCGCGGAACCTTCAAGGTAGCTGCTGTTAAAGCACCCGGATACGGTGACAGAAGAAAAGAGATGCTGCAGGATATTGCAATCCTGACAGGCGGTACGGTAATCTCTGAGGAAGTTGGTCTTGAGCTGAAGGATACCTCCATTGAGCTTCTTGGACGTGCAAAATCCGTAAAAGTAACAAAAGAGAATACAGTGATCGTTGATGGAGACGGCAGCAAAGAGAAAATCGCTGATCGTGTTGCTCTGATCAAAACACAGATCGAGACAACAAAATCTAACTTCGATAAAGAAAAGCTGCAGGAGAGACTCGCTAAGATGGCAGGCGGTGTAGCAGTAATCCGTGTTGGTGCAGCTACAGAAACTGAGATGAAGGAAGCAAAACTTCGTATGGAGGACGCTCTGAATGCTACTCGTGCAGCAGTAGAAGAAGGAATCATTGCAGGCGGCGGTTCTGCTTATATCCATACAACAAAAGAACTGACAGCACTTGTTGATTCTCTTGAGGGAGACGAGAAAACAGGAGCGAAGATCGTCATGAAGGCACTTGAGGCTCCTCTGGCTATGATCGCAGCAAATGCAGGTCTCGAGGGAGCGGTCATCATCAACAAGGTAAAAGAGTCTGAGACTGGAATCGGATTCGATGCATACAATGAAGAGTATGTAGATATGGTAAAGGCAGGTATTCTTGATCCGGTTAAAGTGACAAGAAGTGCGCTGCAGAATGCTACATCTGTTGCATCTACTCTGCTTACAACAGAATCTGTTGTATCCATTATTCCTGAGCCGGCTCCGGCAATGCCTGCAGGTGCAGGTGCTCCGGGAATGATGTAATTCTCAGAAGCAGTTCAATCAATGATGTGAATTCACTGCCGGACCTGTCCGGTTCGGCAGAATCAATGAATCTCCAAAAACGGCAGGTCCGATAGCAGAAAACTATCCGGCCTGCCGTTTTTTTGCTGCCATGTATGCAAAAAAGAACGTCCGATGGACGTTCTCTTTGCTCTGTTCAGACATTCAGCGTCCACAGATACAGACGAATGATTCTGCCAACGTTAGTGACAGGTATCGTTCTCCATCGGGATGCAATCCAGCGATTCCGGATCCATCGCAAAGTATTCTTCCAAAATGCTTCGGAGATGTGCATTGTCTGTAATGGGGATGATCTGTTCGGATCCGTTTTCGTGGATTGTAAGCTGATCACCTGTAATGCTGACATTTCCTGTGTCCAGTTTTCTGTTAACGAGTCGGACATTCGTGAAAACAGAAAGCGGACTGGTGCTTGCATAGTGATTCAAAACAAAGAAATCACAGTTTTCCACCTGTTCTGTCTGAAAGAGAAGAATGTCTTCCTCCACTCCCTGCGAGGTGATTCTTCCGAGGAGCCACCAGTTGTCCGTCTGTTTCCTGATATAGAATGTTTCGCCGTTGCAGGTTCTGCAGCTGCGGTCTGCCACCTTAATGGCAAAGGGCGGCATAGGACCGCCGTAGCCAACATCACAGAAATACAGACCATCTGCAAGGGCTACCAGATTGACCCGGTGCAGAATGAGGATAGGAGAAGCAGGATCCTTTCCCCGAATGATCCTGGCATGTGAAGACCAGGCAGAATAGCCAAGGGATTGCAGCAGGGATACGAACAGGGCATTCTGTTCAAAGCAGTAGCCGCCCCGTTTTCTTGTGACGATTTTATCAAACAGATCATCAATGGCACAGGACAGTGTCTTTTTGGTATAGTAGGGATCCAGATTTTCGAAGGGAACGGCTTTCTGATGGGCCAGGATCAGTTCATCGAGAGATTCAAGAGAGCAGGGACCGGCACCGGCACCGATTCGGTTTAAATAGGCTTCTCTGTCCGGAAGCGGAGAATAAAGTTCTTCAAACATATTGGTATCCTTTCCTTGATCCCGAGACAGCAGGAAATATGCATACAGTCTTTTGCATGCCGGCATGACGAGCCGGCATGCGTATCTCCTTCTGCCCCGTGAACAGTAGCACGTAATTAATAGCAGTATATCATAAAAGAGCGATGTATGGAAAAACCGTATGACAGTATGATATAGTTATTTGCAGATCAGGGAGGTTTCCCGTGAACCGTAACCGGATCAGTGGTTTGCAGTTCACAGAACGAAAGATGTTCCTGTAAACTGCAACGGAATAGATTGGCTGTACAAAAACAATGGGAGTATATATGATTG